>JAQUIG010000001.1:10392-275771 GCA_028683435.1 Desulfuromonadaceae bacterium
TCTAACTCCCCCAACCCCTCTTATCTTAAGAGGGGAGCTAACACCATGTTTTTAGCCCCTCCCCTTGACTTAAGGGGAGGCTGGGAGGGGTTAGTCTTTGGTTAAAACCAGGGACTATTCCCCGGCTTTACATTTCAGCACGCGGAACGAGATGACCTTCCGGATGGGATGTCCCGTTATTTATTATCCTTCACCGGCATCCCACTCAGCTCACGGAGATCGTCCTCAGCCAGGATGCCGGCCGCCGCCTTCAACTCAAGCCGCCGCTGCAGGTTATCGTACATGGCAGCCGTCAGGTCCCTGCGGCTGATGGCATACGTCTGTTCGGAGTTGAGCAGGTCGATGGCGGTTCTCGTCCCGATGTCGCGCCCCTTCTGCACCGCTTTGAGCTGCAGTTCGGCTGATTCCTGCTTGCGCCGGTAGGCCTCGAGCAGGCTGACATTGTACTGCAGGTTGAGATATGCCTCTTTAAGACGCCTGATCCCCTGTTCCCGGGCATCATCGAGCATGGCGCGCCGCTCCGCTTCGCCGGCACGGGCGCGGCGGGTACGGGCGCTGGTGTCGCCTCCCGAATAGATCGGTACGTTTAACTGGACCCCTGCATACCACTGCTCCGTGACGACCTTGGGGAGAAAGGTGCTCCCTTTGTCAACCGTGTAGCCGGCGTTCCCGGAAAGAGTCGGATAATGGCCGGCACCCGCTCCCTTGCGAAGCTCCTCGCTCTGGAGCAGATCTTCCCGTGCCTGGAGCAGCGCCGGGCTGCGCTGGCGCATGGTCTCCAGCCACCATTCCATCTCAGCCGGCTCGGGGCCTGCCGCCGTGACCGTCATGTCCCTGACCGCGTCAACCGCTACTCCGGTCAGACTGGCGAGGTTCTGCTGCGCCAGGCGAAGCTGCCCTCCGGTCTTGACGAGGTCGGCAGCGGCGCTGTCGAGACGCGCCCTGGCTTCGTAGACGGCAATGACGTCTCCGGTACCGGCCTTGAGGAAGGCCTCAGACTGTCCGAGCACTTTTCCTACCCGCCCCATTTCATCACGATACAGTTTTTCGTCCGCTTGTGCCTTCAGGTAGCGCACGTAGCCATCAAGCAGCCGGACGATCAGATCCTGGCGCGCAGCCTGGACACCGGTTTCGGCGCTGGTGATACCGGTGCCGGCGGCGGCTATCTGGTAATAGGCCGGCATGTTGAAGATCGGTATCCCGGTGCCTATGCCGTAACTGTACCCGGTGTACCGGCCGGTGATCGGCTCGGGTGTATAATCGGTCACATTGGTCCAGAGCTGACGCACCGAAGCGTTGGCGCTGACGCGCGGAATAACGGCGGCCCAGGCGATATCCTTGTCCGCCCTTCCCGCTTCGAGCCTGGCATCGGCGCGGGCAACCGCCGGGTCCCTCGTTTTGGCGAGGGTATACAGCTCCAGCAGGTCCCGCTCCCGGGCGATGGCGGGAGCGGCGTACAGAGCCAGGGAGAGTGCAGCGATGCCGATTATTTTCAGGCGGCAATTCAGGTTATTTCGCATGGAAAGCCCTTCCCATCCGGTCGCGCAGCGGTCCGATAAAATAATCAAACGCAGTACGCGGCTTGGTGGCGATGGAGACCTGTGCCTGCATCCCGGGGACGAGCTGCAGATTGTCAATTTTGGCGACGGCGGCCGGGTCAAGTTCAAGATAGGCGAGGTAATACGGCATCTCACCCTGTCCGGTGCGCAGCGTCAGTCGGTCGTCCGAGATATAGGTGACTTTCGCCTTCAGCGGCGGGACGGTGTAGCTTTTGTAGGAAGTCAGGGTTACTTCTGCTTCCTGCCCAACCCTGACATCGCTGATATCGTTGACGCCGACCTTCCCCTCGATGATGAGCTGATCTTTCTGCGGGGCAATCTCCATGAGCGGCTCCCGGGGGGTTACCACCCCGCCGACCGTGGCGATTTTGAGTCCGACGACCTTGCCGGAAACCGGGGCACGGATGATCTGATGCGCCAGCATGGCGCGGGACGGGCGGACCCGCTCCTCCAGCTCAAGCCGCTTCATGGATGATTGCCTGATCTCGTTGGCGGCCTGCTGGACACGCTCTGCCTTGACCGCCAGTATCCGCTGTTCCAGCTCGGCCAGCCGCTGCCTGTTGGCGGCGATATTGGCGGTTATCTGCTCCCGCTCGCCGGTTTTTTCCGCCAGCAGCTGTTCCAGCTGCAGTACTATGGTTCTGGTGACGTACCCTTCTTTCAGCAGTGACTGGTTCGCTGCCAGCTGCTCCTTCAGGGATGCGGTTTCCCTCTGCTTGGATGCCTGCTGATCCCCGGCTCCCTTGATCATCTCCCTGGTCTGCTCGATCTGGCTTTTCAGCACGTCGATCTGTTTCAGGTACGCTTCCCGTTTGGCGTTAAACAGCCTCGTTTCTGTCTGGACGACCGCTGCCGGAATCCCTGTGGGAAAGTGCACCGCCGCGAGGTCGTTCTTTTCCGCCTCCAGCCTGATGATGGTCGCACCCTCGGCAACGGCCTGCCCTTCGAACATATCGACGATCGGCTTGACCTGATCATCCTCCAGGATGACCAACGGCTGTCCCGCCGTGACCTGATCACCATCTTTGACGAGAATCCGCTTGACGATGCCCCCTTCCTGATGCTGTACCGCCTGGCGTTTGTTCTGGAATACGACCTCACCCTGGGCAAAGACGGCAGAACCGAGCGGCGTCACGAACCCCCAGAGCGCAATGGAACCAAAAAACAGCCCGAGGATAATAATTCCGGTCGTGATGATCGGGGTGGGGGAAAAGCGGGTGTCCCGTGTGGGGGCATCCGTTGTAATGGCGTTTTGTTTGATCTTAGCCACGTGGCACCTCCTCGCCGCTGGCGGCATGCTGCTCTTCTGCGGCCTCTTCTGCGGCCTCTTCCGGCTCGTCAGACGGAGCGGATTGTTGTTGCTGTTGTTGCTGTTGTTGCTGCTGTGCGGCTGCCTGCTGTTCCTGCAGCTGTTTCTGCTGTTCCTGCAGCTGTTGCTGCTGTTTTTGCTGTTGCTGCAGCAGATGCTGCAGCACCCCCTCCCTCGGCCCGAATACCGCCAGGGCGCCGTCCTGCATGACCAGCAGCTTGTCGACGCCGGCCAGGAGGCTGACCTTGTGGGTGATGACGACGACGGTCGTGCCGAGCTGCTTGAGATAGGCCATCGCCTGCAGCAGGGCCCGCTCACCTTCGTCGTCCAGGCTGGCGTTCGGCTCGTCCAGGACGACCAGTTTGGGATCGCCGTAGAGCGCCCGGGCCAGTCCGATCCGCTGGCGCTGCCCGCCGGAAAGGACCGCGCCGTTGTCGCCGATATAGGTGTCGTACCCTTTCGGCATGTTGAGGATCATGCCGTGCAGGCCGGCCAGCTGAGCGGCGCGGATGACTTTGTCGGAATCAGGCTCGTCAAGGCGGGCGATGTTGTCGGCGATGGAGCCGGCAAACAGCTCGATGTCCTGCGGCAGATAGCCGACGTAGGGACCAAGGCGCTCTTGAGGCCAGGATGCCATGTCGGCGCCATCGAGGCGGATTGTCCCCTGCAGCGGCTTCCAGACCCCGACCAGCAGCCGGGCGAGGGTCGATTTGCCGGCGGCGCTCGGTCCGATGATCCCGAGGGATTCACCGGCTGCCAGGGCAAAGGAGATGTCTTTGAGGATGACCTTGTTGGTGGCGCGGATGCCGAAGGTGACCTTCTCCAGCGCAATCTGGCCGCTGGGAGGGGGGAGCTCCATCGGCTCGATCTCCAGATGCTGCTCCTTCATAAAGACATCGAGACGGGCGTAGGCGATACGCGCTTCCAAAAAACCTTTCCAGCCGGCAATCATCAGTTCGATCGGCCCCAGCGCCTTGCCGAGCACGATGGTGCCCGCAATCATCATGCCGGGGGTAAAGGTTGGCTCACGCAGAACGATATAGGCGCCGACCCCGAGTCCGAGCGACTGGATCGCCTGGCGGACAAATTTGGTCACGCCGGAAATGTTGCCGCCACGTTCGCTCGCCTTCGATTGCAGGGCGATAACCCGGTCATTCAATCCAGCCCAGCGGGCGGCGACCCCTTTCAGCATCCCCATGGCATTGACGACTTCGGCGTTGCGCAGGGCGACCTCGACATGGCGGCCGGCAGCGCGACCGGCTGCGTTGGCATCCATCAGCGGCTTGCGGGTCAGGATCTCATTGAGGATCGTCAGCCCGATCATCAGTACCGCTCCGACCAGTGCTACCAGAAACAGGTAAAAGTGCATGTACCAGAGGATGATCATGGCGATCGGCATCCAGGGTGCGTCAAACATCGCCATGATACCGGTGCCGGTCAGGAATGTTTTGATGGAGTTCAAGTCCCGCAGGCCGGTGGAGTATTGATTGCCTTCGGGAGAGGTTGCTCCTTCGGCCATTTTGCGGAGCAGATACGGTGCCAGCTGGGCATCGATGGCGTTGTTGGCGCGCACCAGCAGCCGGGAGCGGACCAGCTCCATGGCGCCCATGACCATCAAAGCGGCAAGGAGGAGCAGAGAGAGGAACCAGAGCGTTTCGACACTCCGGCTCCCCAGCACCCGGTCATAAACCTGGAGCATGTAGAGAGACGGGGTCAGGAGGAGCATGTTCATAAAAAAGCTGAAGACGCCTGCGGCAACAAAGAAGGGGAGAAACTTGCGAAGAAATAAGCGCACGTGGGAACCTTGATTCTTTCTAGTTGATGTGAGTCAGTGCAAAAGATAAATACTCAGGTGGTGAATGTCAAGGCGAGGGACGGGTTCTCCCGTTCAAGCGGCGGTTTGCTCAGCCGGCATCCGAGCGGGAGAGGCCGTTGCGGGGCCAGTCCCCGGTTGCTCTTTTCCGCGTGCGGTATGTCAGTATCACCCGTCTGCCCGCTTCTCACGTTCGGCGAGCGCAAAGTCGGCATCGGTCATCATCTCCACCAACCGCTCGAAGCTGGTCGTCGGTTCCCATCCGAGCTGTTTCTTCGCCTTGGCCGGATCGCCGAGCAGCAGGTCGACCTCCGCCGGACGGAAGTATTTCGGGTCAATGCGGATGACGACCGTGCCGCTTCTGCTGTCGACCCCTGTTTCATCGACGCCGCTCCCCTGCCACTCCAGCCCCATGCCGAGGCGGGCGAAGACCTTTTCGGCAAAGGTGCGTACCATGCGGGTTTCACCGGTGGCGATGACGTAATCTTCCGCCACCTCCTGCTGCAGCATCCGCCACATCGCTTCGACGTAATCGCCGGCAAAGCCCCAGTCTCTTTTCGCGTCGATGTTGCCGAGGTAGAGGCATTCCTGCATGCCGAGCTTGATGCGGGCGGCGGCACGGGTGATCTTGCGGGTGGCGAAGGTCTCGCCCCTGCGGGGTGATTCGTGGTTGAAGAGGATGCCGTTACTGGCGTGCATGCCGTAGCTTTCGCGGTAGTTTTGGGTGATATAGAAGGCGTATGCCTTGGCGCAGGCGTAGGGAGAGCGCGGGTAAAAAGGGGTGGTCTCACTCTGGGGGGTCTCGACCACCTTGCCATACAGTTCGGATGATGACGCCTGGTAGAAACGGGTGTTCAGGCCGGTTTCGCGGATGCCTTCAAGGATGCGCACCACCCCCAGGGCGTCGACTTCTCCGGTATATTCGGGAACGTCGAAGGAGACCCGGACATGGCTCTGGGCGCCGAGATTGTAGATCTCGTCCGGCTGGATGGCCCGCAGGAGCATGTTGATCGAGCTGGCATCGTTCAGATCACCGTAGTGGAGGAACATGCGTACATCTTTTTCGTGCGGGTCGCGGTAAAGGTGGTCGATGCGCCCGGTGTTGAACGATGAGGAGCGGCGGATCATGCCGTGCACTTCATACCCTTTGGCGAGGAGCAGTTCTGCGAGATAAGAGCCGTCCTGGCCGGTGATGCCGGTAATAAGCGCTTTTTTCATCGGTAGTTTCCTTCGTCTTTCAATCTTAAATTCTTTAACGCAAGGGCGCTATAACGCAAAGACGCAAGGGAAACCAGAAAAAAGAGCCAAAAGCCATTGGGATAAAATGATAATTCTTTGTTTTTGACGTTCTTAGCGTCTTTGCAGCTTGGCGCCTTTGCGTTATTCCTTTGACTCCGTCTCTGCTTATTTAACGCCTTTCATTTCCCCAGCAGGGGGCTCATGACCTGATAGGTCAGGTAGGCCATCAGCGCCGAAGCCGGAATGGTAAGAATCCAGGCGATCAGAATCCGCTTGGCGACGTTCCAGTTGACCGCTGTCAGGCGCTTGGACAATCCGACCCCCAGGATGGTCGAGGTTATGACGTGGGTGGTGCTGGTCGGCATGCCAAAGGCTGAAGCCCCGAGGATGACGCCGGCCGAGGCGGTTTCAACGCAGAAACCGTGTACCGGCTGCAGCTTGACGAAGTCGCGGCCGACGGTCTTGATGATCCGCCACCCCCCGGCGGCGGTGCCGAACGCCATCGCTGTCGCACAGGCCACCATGACCTCCCACGGTACGGCAAATGTTTTGAGAGTCCCGTAGCTGACCAGCGCCAGGGTGATGACACCCATCGACTTCTGGGCATCGGCGGTGCCGTGCGAAAAGGCCATCAAGGCAGCCGATGCGATCTGCAGCCGGCGGAAGTGCTTATTGAGACTGCTGGGGGCGCTGTTGCGGAAGATCCGGTAGAGGATCAGCATGAAGATGAAGCCGACAATGGTCCCCATAATCGGGGAAAGCACCAGCGCCATGACGATCTTCTGCAGTCCCTCCCACTTCAGGGCAGCGGCACCGGCATGGGCAAATACGGCCCCCATGATGCCGCCGATGATGGCGTGCGAAGAGGAGGAGGGGAGCCCGTAATACCAGGTGATCAGGTTCCAGATAATTGCCCCCGCTATGCCGGCCAGCACAACCATCTGGGTCACATTGGAGCCGTCAACAATCCCTTTGCCGATCGTCGTGGCGACCTTGGTCGAGATCATCGCACCGGCAAAGTTGAGCACCGCCGCCATGATGATGGCCGCCCTGACCGAGAGGGCACGGGTCGAGATACAGGTGGCGATGGCATTGGCCGTGTCGTGAAAACCGTTGATGTAGTCGAAAAGGAGCGCCGCCAGGATCACCAGGCAGAGCATCAGGAAGGCCGGATCAAGCATTCTTTACCACCACGCTTTCGAGGATATTGGAGGCGTCTTCACACCTGTCGGTCGACTTTTCAAGCGTTTCGTAGATTTCCTTCCATTTGATGAGCTGGATCGGGTCTTTCTCTTCGTCGAACAGGCGGCTGATCGCCTCACGTGAAACCCGGTCCGCTTCATTCTCCAGCGTATTGATTTCCATACACGCCTCGAAGATCTGCTCGTTGGTCTTCTTCCCCAGCATCGCAACCGCCTTGTCAACCGCATAACAGGACTGCAAAATGATGAAGCCGAGCGTTTTCGCTTCGGGGGGGATCGCTTCGACATTGTACATGATGATCCGCTGGGCGGAGGCGTCAATCAGGTCAAGAATGTCGTCCAGCTTGGAAGCGAGCGAGTAGATATCTTCCCGGTCCAGTGGCGTAACAAAGGTCTTGTTCAGCGTCTGGATGATCTCGTGGGTGATCGAATCACCTTTATGCTCCAATTCCTTGATACTGCGCTGGCTTTCAGCCGGGTTTTCAAAATTGTCGAGCATCTCCTTGAGGAGTTTGGCTCCTTCGATGATGTTCTCGGTCATCTCCTTGAAAAGCTTGAAAAATTTTTCTTCCTTGGGTATCAATCCGAACATGGCTAAGCCTCCGTTAATGTCGTGCCGACTCCGTTTAAAACTTTCGATTAATAGCACACTTTTTACCCCGTATATAGGGTAAATTTACCGTTACCGCCACCCAACAGAGCAACAGCGATTGCCTTTGCCGACCGGTTGCAGTATCCTTGGGACTTTTCAACACAAAGGAGTCTGAGATGGAGTTGTCACATGCCGCCGTTCTTGGCGCCATACAAGGGTTTACCGAGGTGCTGCCGATCAGCAGTTCGGCCCACCTGATCCTGATCCCCTGGCTGCTCAAATGGCCCGAATCCGGGCTGACGTTCGATGTTGCGCTCCACCTGGGGACTTTTCTGGCGCTGGCACTCTATTTCTGGCGCGACATTACCGAAATGACCTTCTCATTCTTTGATGCCGCCGTCACACGGAGGCTGGACACGCCTGCCAGGAGATTGCCGTTTCTGATCATTGCCGCCACAATCCCGGCCGCGATCGTCGGCAAGCTGCTTGAAGGACCGATCGAGGCGATGTTCCGTTCCAATCCTCTGCTGATCGCACTGTTTATGATCCTGTTCGGAGTTATTCTCGGTCTGGCCGATTACCTTGGCCGCAAACGTGCCGCTCTGGACGAAACCACTCTGAACTCCGCTCTGGCTGTCGGCCTGATGCAATGCCTGGCGCTGATCCCGGGGGTTTCACGCTCCGGCATCACTATCACCGCCGGACTGATGCTCGGCTTTACCCGCGAGAGCGCCGCACGCTTCTCCTTCCTGATATCGCTGCCGATTGTGGCGGGAGCGGCGCTGCTTAAATCGGTGGAGATATTCAAAACCGGCATTCCGGCCGGTGAAGGGGTGCCGATGCTCGTCGGGATAGCGGTCTCCGCCGTCACCGGCTATATCAGTGTCGCCTTCCTGCTCCGTTTTGTGCAGAAAAGAAGCCTTGCACCGTTCGTCTGGTACCGGGTGATTGTCGGCTGCGGTTTGATGATCGCGATTCTTGCGGGATGTAAAGGGTAGGGGGGATTTATGGCCGGCGGCATCAAGGAATGGCCCGAAGACGAACGACCGCGCGAAAAAATGCTCAAGAGGGGGGCTGCGACCCTCTCGGATGCCGAGCTGCTGGCACTGGTCATAAGAAGCGGCGACTCCGGCAGCAAGCAGAGTGCTATCGATCTCGGCCGCCTGTTGATCACGCACTTCAGCGGCAATCTGCGCGAGCTGGGGAGCGCCGGCATAGCCGAACTCTGCGCCATCAAGGGAGTGGGGCTGGCCAAGGCAGCCGGCATCAAGGCAGCCTTCACGCTGGCTTCACGTTTTCAGGGGAGAAAACTGGAACGGCTCGACCGCTTCACCTCTCCGCAGCAGGTCTTCGACTACTTTCACCACGAGTTCCGCGACAGCCGCAAGGAATATTTTCTCGTGCTGCTGCTGGACGGCAAAAACCGCATCATCAGGAGGGTGCAGATCTCCGAGGGGAGCCTCAACCAGAGCATCGTCCATCCGCGTGAGGTCTTTGCCCCGGCGGTGAAGGAATCAGCCGCCGCGGTGATCCTCGTACACAACCACCCGACCGGCGACCCGGCCCCCAGCCCGGAAGATATCGCGATCACGCGCCGGCTGAAGGAGGGGGGAGAGATCATGGGGATCAAGGTGCTTGATCATATCATCGTCGGGGATGGAGAGTACCTGAGTTTTGTGGAGCGGGGGTTGCTGTAATGCTGGAAAACGGTCTGATCCGGAATCTTAAATTCTTTAACGCAAGGACACGAAGGCGCAAAGACGCAAGGTAAAAACAGAATCAAAGACAGAGCGCTTTTTGGTTTAACACCACAAATCTTTTAAGCTTTTCTTTGCGACTTAGCGTCTTTGCGTCTTTGCGTTAATGTTTATATTTGACTGAGCGCCTCATCTGCAGCCCGTTCAGCCGCTGCTACGCAATCATTCAGCCCGATACCGCGGTAGGAATTGCCGGTCAGGATCAACCCAGGGTGTTTTTTCAACGCAACGTCAAGTCCCTGCAGCCTCTTTCCATGCCCGACGGTGTACTGCGGGATCGCCTGCGGATGGCGAAAAATCCGGATAAACTCCGGGGCAGCATCTATTCCCATCGTCAATTTCAAATCCTTCCTGACCCGTGCCACTACTTCCTCATCACTCAATGTGACGTATTCCGGAAAGCACGCCCCCCCCATCATGCTCCGGAGCAGCACGTTACCCTCCGGGGCCCGATTCTCGAACATGCTTGAATCCCACAAGGTGCCGAGTGTACTCAGCCCCTCCTTTTTCGGGATCAGATAGCCGAAGCCGTCCAGCGAGCGCCCTATCTGCCCGTGACTGTAGCCGAAGCAGACGACCGTCATGCTCGCATAGGGAATCTGTCGGAGGGTTCCGGCAATGCACCCGTCCAGACCGGCAAGCATCTCAGCCGCCGCAAAGGCGGGTGAAGCCATGATGACCAGGTCGGCTTCAAGCTCGCATCCGTTACTGCACGTTGTCAGATAAGGGGAACCGCCTTTCTTCTCTACTGTTATAACGGCGGAACCGGGACGGACGATATCCCCGAGCGAGGCCGCCAAGGCATCGGGGAGATACTGGATCCCTTCACGGAATGACGTCAGGGTTCCTCCCGGACCGGCAGCGCTGGAGACGACCTTTCCCTCGGCCTGGTCCCGTTTTTTCTTTTTGGCCAGCAGTATCATGGCGCGGATCAACCCGCCGTATTCCCTCTCCAGTTCGGCGATGCGCGGGAAACAGGAGACGAGCGACATGGTTTCAGGATCGCCGGCGAAGATGCCGGAAACCATCGGCGCGATCAGTTTGTCGAGCGCTTCACCCCCCAAACGGCGGCGCCCGAAGGCGGCCAGGGTTTCATCCACCCCGGCGGGAGGTGCCGCGATGAACGGAGTCGGCTCCAGCGCCAGCCGCAGTTTACCCGGCCAGGAGATGAGGCGGCTGCGCAAAAAAGCGGCGGCGCCATCCGGCAGCTGGTGCAGCTCGCCGCCGGAGAAGATGAAGCGCCTGCGGGCGTTGTCGTTGCTGCGATGCAGGTTCTGCTCTACTCCGAGCGCCCTGCAGAGATCGAGCGTCTGCGGCTTGCTGTCGAGAAAACCGTTCGGTCCCCATTCACAGGTGTACCCTTCCGCCTTGATGCTCCGGATCTTCCCCCCCGGCCGTTCTTCCTTCTCCAGAAGGGTGATATCCAGATCTTTTCCGGCAGCGCGCCCCTTTTCCCGCAGCAGCCAGGCTGTTGCCAGGCCGGATATGCCGCCGCCGATGATGAGTATTTTTTTCATGGGTCCCCCCCGAATTAAAGGTGTGAAATGCCGCTGATAGTACGTATGGCCGCCGCCTCTGTCAAGATATACACCGCTGACGAAGTTGACAGTACAGCTGTTAGGGCTTACATTGTCTTCAAATAATTAACTATGGAGAACGTTATGGCACAGGCAGATTATTACAAGGCGCTTGGGATCGAAAAAGGGGCTTCGGCGGAGGAGATAAAAAAAGCGTTCCGCAAGCTGGCGGTAAAATATCACCCCGACCGCAACCCTGATAACAAGGGGGCCGAGGACAAGTTCAAGGAGATCAACGAAGCCTACGCCGTGCTTTCCGATCCGGAGAAAAAACAGCAGTATGACACCTTCGGCTCCAGCGGCTTTCATAAACAGTACAGCCAGGAGGATATTTTCCGTGGCTTCGATTTCGGCAATGCCTATAAGGATATGGGGGGGGGCGTTGGCGGTGGTGGTGCCGAGGATATTTTTTCACGCCTCTTCGGCAGCTCATTCGGGCGGGGAAGCTCGAGAAACGGTTATCGCTCGGCCCCGCAGAAGGGAGCTGACCACGAAATGGAACTTACCGTCAGTTTTCGTGATGCGGCCCAGGGCGCCGAAAAACAGATCGCGTTCCGCCGTGGCGGCGTGCGGGAGGAACTGAGGGTAAAGATCCCGGCCGGGGTCGATAACGGCAGCAAGATCCGGATTTCCGGCAAAGGCGCCGCGGGTGAGGGGGGCGGACCAACCGGCGACCTCTTCCTGATCATCCATGTGCTCCCGGACCCGGTCTTCACCCGCGACGGCGGCGATCTCTTTGTTGAGCGCTCCATTCCGTTCAGTGCTGCCTGCCTGGGAGTGTCTCTCGACGTACCGACGCTGGAGGGTGACAAGCGGATCAAGGTGCCGGCCGGCATTCAGCCAGGCACCAAGATCAGGCTGAAGGGGTGCGGCATCAAATCGCTCGGCTCAAATGCGAAAGGGGATCTGTATGTAAAGATCGGGGTGCATATTCCTGAGGTATTGAACGGTGAGCAGAAAAAACTGGTGGAGGAGCTGGCGGGAAAGGGGCTGTAATTCCCGGCACTATTCAACCCGCCAGGTGGTCATTTAACGCTGTAGCTCACGGTACCGCCGGCACAATTATAATCGATCTCGCGCGTGACCATCCGCGATATTTTGCCGGACACGACATTTATTTTGCGCGCAAATATGACGATTTTATTGTTGAGATAACTGTACGTTCCGACGATAGCCTCGGTCTGGTCATACTCATCCTTTTTTATCTCGGAGACCTTCCTCGAAAGCACCACCAGACCCTTCTCGTTCAAATTGAAGAATTTCGCAAACTCGACCTGCGTTATTTTTGTGCTGCAGACCGAACTGAGGCTGCCGCGCATCAACTCACCCATGAGCAAACCTTGTGACGCGGGGGTAAATGACTGAATGTCAACAAAGTCGGTAACCAGGATAGAATAATCAGTGCTGTCATTTGCGCCGGAACATGTGGGTATGCTTTCAGGCGGCGTACCCGCTCCCGCAGCACATGGCTCTGTACAAAATTCGCGGGCAATATCATTGAAGAGCGGTTTCAACTCGGTTGACTCCAAAAGCTGGTTGAACGATTTGCCGGAGCAGGTGCTATAACGTTTGACCGGGTTCTGGGAAGCACAGCCGGTAAGGAATATCGCCAGACAGACAGCCCCCAGTGCAGTTTTGATTATGTTCATATTATTTTATCCCGTCGCTGACAATTTTCATTGTCGCACTGTTTTTCACCTGCTCGATTGGCGTCTTAGGCAGCTGTTTTACCGGCAGATACGTTTGCCCCGAGGAGATTACCAGGCCGGTATTTACGTCGATAACGCGGGCATTTATCGTCAGGTTACCTTCTGCAACAGAATATGTGCCGGTAACAACGCCGCTTATCTTGTATTCATCCCGCAGTTTGCTGATATCCCTGCTGAGAAAAAATTCCCCTGCCGCATTGACATCCACCCCTTTAGACAGTCTCAGTTCGATTATCCGCCATTTATGCATCTGCAGGCCGTATATCAGGTTTTCCGAAATCAAACGGCCAAGCGCCGTCGTATCGTCGATTTTGTCCAGGTTAGTAAAACTTGTGACGACGTAGGTATTCGAAAGGTTATCGGCGGCGGCATTCTTGTCCAGCTGATCGGCGAGATTCTTCATTTTGTCGTTAAAATCACCGACAGGGGGAAGATCGATATTGCTTTCTATTGCTGCGTTGCCGTCGGTAACGGTATGCGTTGCACAGCCGCCAATAAGGCCGATAATGGACAGGGCCATCATGACTCCCAACACTGTTTTCATGGTGTTCTCCTTTGGTCTCTCTGCTCGTGGTTGCAGCCCCGGATTCGCATGGACCTTAGCCCTTATATCATCTAAGCGTAAACGCTGTAAAGGGAGCTTGAGAATATCCCCTGGCAAACAAATCAAAAGTTAATGAGGGTTGGCTCCTCCTCAGGGAGGATAAATGCCCCCCTGGAATCTATGTGTGACTCCATTGGCGCGGTGTTGAAAAAGTCGTCTGAATGTGCCAGCATCCCCATCGTCCCGAACCGCTCCGCATTAAGGGCCAGATCTGTTGTCGCCGCTCTCGAATCAATCGTCGCATTATAATGATCCAGCTCGCTTCCCATCACGACCGCCCCGTTATATAAACCGAGACTCCTGATTTGCGTTTTAACATCACCGGTAGTCGTGAGGAAGGGGAGGGTCCCCGTCAGATTGACGGTAATCGGCTCCTGAGTGCTTGTTGTGGTAAGGTCAAGCGGAGTGCGGTTGTTCATGGTCCCGACGATTGTATCACCGGTTACAGACAAGGTTGAAGCGGTCGGGTCGGATAACGTCACCTTGTCGCCCGCTGTTGCTAAAACAGCATCCGTGCTGGTTCCGGACAGAGTCAGTCCGCCCCCCACCTCCAGCGTTGTCGGGCCGGTCGTATTGAGATCTGCAGTGAGATCGTTCTTGTCTGTGAGACTGGTTGCGGCACCGACCACTGTCACGGCACCGCCGAAATCGTTTTCACTATCGGTCAGGGTAATCGGCTGGCCGGCAGCGTTTATCGACGTTGTACCGCTGACCGCCAGGGGACCTGAGCTGGTAATTGCCCCGCTGTTTGTAATGGTCACTCCGCCGCCGCTCTGGTTAATGCCGGTGATGGTCAAAAGCGGCGAAGTGTTTGCCAGGTTGATGTCGCCACTAGTGCTGTTGGCGGCATTGAAAGCGGCAACCGAGTTGGTGCCGTTGCCGACGAGGTTTTGACCGCTCCCTGACCGCGTCGTCAGCAGACCGGCAGCCGTCATGGAGCCGCTGCTCCCCTCGACAATCGCCCCGGGACCGGCATTCAGCAAGGTGTCGCCGCCAAGGAGGACCGCATTGTTGTACGTTTGCCCGGCCGCCCCGCTCGTCGTGACCGAGCCGCCGGTGATCGTGGTCGTACCTCCGGAGTTTATCGTCAGGCTGTTCAGCGCTGCGGCACCGACGGCCCCGGCAAAGGTTATAGCGCCGTCGGTGCCGACCGTCAGGTCGCGGGGGGTGTCGTCACTCGCCACCGTGCTGCCAAAGGTGATGGCGCCGGAACCGCTTGAAGTCAGGGTCGTCGCACCTGCAAGCGTTACCGGACCGGCATAGCTCTGCCCCCCGCCGCTCTGTATCGATCCCTGCACGGTTGCGTCACTGCCGCTGTCGATGATCGCGCCGGAGAGAGCAGAGCCGGCGGCCCCGCTGTATGAATTGCTTCCTCCCGCTCCATCGATGTTCTCGAACGAACTCCAGCTGGTGTCGCCGTTATTCCCCGCGTCGAGGTCGGTCAGGTTGAACGTCTGCCCGCTTCCGGCAATCGTATCGGAGCCGTTTGAGCTGCCGGCCAGCGTGGTGATGCCGTTCCAGTTCGTGCCGATGCCGGGACCACTCTTGGCTGTCAGATCAACCGTTACCGGTCCTGCCAGGGCGGAATAGTCCAGCATGCCGCCCGTTGCGGTGATGCCGCCCGACACGCCGCCAGCATCCGCAAACCTGAATATTCCGGCCGCCGTATCATGCAGGTTCTCAAACGAGGTCCAGGATACAGCGCCGCTGTTGCCGGCATCGGCCCCGGTCAGGTTGTAGGTCGCATTACTGCCGCCCAGCGTATCCGATGCCCCGCCGCCGATCATCGTGGTGATGCCGTTCCAGACGCCGCCGATGCCGCTGCCGGTATTGTCCGCCAGATGTACGTTTACTGCTGCGGTGCGAGCGGTGTAGTCCAGTGTGCCGCCAGCGGCATTAATATTACCGGAGACTCCACCGGCCGGTCCAAACGTGAAATTCCCGGCGCCGGAATCCGTAAGAGTGCCAATACCGGTGTATCCGCCCGGCAGCAGCGTCGCCACGTTACCGCTGTTGGCGCCTGTCAGGTTGTACGTCTGGCCACCGGTCGCCGCTATCGTACCGGTGCCGCTGTCGGCTACCTTTTCAAACGAGGACCAGGACACGCCGCCGCTGGTGCCGACACCGGCAGCCGTCAGGTTATAGGTCGCATCAGCGCCACCTATCGTGTCGGACGCCCCGCTGCCGACCATCGTCGTGATGCCGCTCCAGGTGCCGCCGATGCCGCTGCTTTTCTTCGCCGCCAGCTCCACCGCCACCGGTCCTGCCATCCCCGCCGAATAGTCGAGTGTGCCGCCGGTCGCAGTGATGCTCCCCGTCACGGCTCCACCTGCGGCAAACCTGAAGGTGGATGCGCCCGAGTCGAAAAGGGAGCCTATGCCGGTATAGCCACCCGGAAGCAGTGTCGCCACGTTACCGCTGTTGGCGCCTGTCAGGGTGTATGTCTGGCCGCCTGTCGTCGCTATCGTGCCGGTACCGATGTCGGCAACCTTCTCAAACGAACTCCAGGATACGCCGCCGCTGGTGCCGGCATGGGGCTCAGTCAGGTTGTAGGTCGTGTTACTGCCGCCTATCGTGTCCGAATTTCCGTTGCTGCCGCTTATATTGGCTATGCCGTTCCAGGCGGAGCCGATGCCGGTAGCGGTTTTGGTTGCGAGGTTAATCTGTACATCGGGGGTGTGACCGGCGTAATCCAATATGCCACCGGAAGCGGTGATGTTACCGGAGACACCGCCGGCCGTTCCAAATCTGAAGATACCCGCAGCGGTGTCGGTCAGGCTCTCCATTGATGTCCAATTTTCGCTGCCGTTGCTCCCCTTGTCCACGATACTGTCGTCCAACGTGTATGTTTGGGCGGTGCCCGTGAGGGTGTCGGTACCGGCACCGCCGCTCAGGTTGCTAATCCCGGAAAAAACGGTCGTCGTGTTCAAGGTACCGGCGTTCGCTCCGCTGTGCCTCCACGAATTGGTCCCGTCAGTCACCGCAAGCAGATCTGTGCCGCCACCGCCGGCAATCAATCCGTTGAAACTGCTTATCCCGCTGTCCAGCGTAAAGGTGTCAGCATCCGAGCCGCCGTTCAGATTCGTGATCCCTGAAAAAAGCGTGGTTCCGTTCAGCGTGCCGGCATTAGCTCCGGTCACCTGCCAGCTGTTGGTGCCGTTGGTCGCGGCGAGCGTGTCGCTGCCGCCACCGCCACCGCCGCTGATCGGGCCGGCGAAAGTTGACACCCCCGTGCCCAGCGTAAAGGTATCAGCATTCATACCGCCAACCAGTGCATCCATCCCGTTTGCGCTCATGGCGTCGACTGTCGCTGCAGCCGGGCCGATGATACGCCAATCATTGGCTGTGTCACGGCCCGTCAGCGTGTCGGCATCGGCGCCGCCGCTCAGATTCGTGATGCCGGAAAAGGTTGTGGTCCCGTTCAACGTGCCGGCATTTGCTCCCGTCACCTGCCAACTGTTGGTGCCGTTGGTAGCGGCAAGCGTATCGCTCCCGCCGCCGCCGGTAACCCCGCCGCTGAACGTTGGAATATCCGCAGCCAACCTGAAGGTGTCCGCGCCCGTACCGCCACTCAGACTTGTGATCCCTGAAAAGGTTGTGGTCCCGTTCAGCGTACCGGCATTGGCCCCCGTCACCTGCCAGTTGTTGGTCCCGGCGACAGCGGCAAGCGTGTCGCTGCCGCCACCGGTGATAGAGCCGTTGAAAGTCGGCACTCCCTCAGCCAGCGTGAAGATATCTTTGCCCGTGCCGCCTGCAAGCCCATCCATTCCGGTTGCGTTCATGCCGCTCAGAGTCACGGCATTGGCGCCGGTGACACTCCATCCGGTCGTATTTGCCGAGTTTTGACCGGTCAACGTGTCGGTATCGCTGCCGCCTGACAGATTTGTGATGCCGGAAAAGAGTGTGGAGCCGTTCAGCGTGCCGGCATTTGCTCCCGTCACCTGCCAGCTGTTGGTGCCGTTGGTAGCGGCAAGCGTGTCGCTGCCGCCACCGCCGGTAACCCCGCCGCTGAAAGCCGGAATATCCGCAGCCAACCTGAAGGTATCCGCTCCCGTACCGCCGCTCAGATTCGTGATCCCGGAAAAGAGTGTGGACCCATTCATCGTGCCGGCATTGGCCCCCGTCACCTGCCAGCTGTTGGTCCCGTTGGTTGCAGCCAGCGTGTCGCTGATGCCATCACCGGTGATCGAGCCGTTGAAAGTCAATACCCCGGTACCCAACCTGAAGATATCGGTGCCAGAACCGCCGATCAGTGCATCCATCCCGGTCGCGTTCATGCCGTCGAGTGTCGCAGCTTTGGTACCCGTAATGCTCCATACATTGGATACATTACGCCCCGTCAGCGTATCGGCACCCGAACCGCCGGCAAGATTCGTTATACCGGAAAAGAGCGTGCTTCCATTCAGTGTTCCGCTGTTACTGCCGGTTGCCTGCCACGTGTTGGTCCCGTTAGCAGCCAGCAGAGTATCGCTGCCACCACCGCCGGTAATCGTGCCGATGAACCCCGGAATGCCAATAGTGGTTGTATCCCCACCCGAACCGCCGGCCAGATTCGTGATCCCCGAAAAGAGCGTGCTTTCGTTCAGCGTGCCGCTGTTGGTGCCGGTTGTCTGCCAGGTGTTGGTGCCGTTGCCAGCGTGCAGAGTATCGGTGCCGCCGCCGCCGGTAATCGTGCCGTTGAACGTCGGAACATCCGCGTCCAACAAAAATGTATCTGCCACCGACCCGCCTGCCAGATTTGTTATCCCTGAAAAGGTTGTCGTTGTGTTCAGCGTGCCGTCGTTCGCTCCCGTCACCCGCCAGCTGTTGCTGCCGTCGGTTGCCGCCAGCGTGTCGGCACCACCACCGCCGGCGATTGAGCCGCTGAAAGCCGGCACATCCAACGTGAACGCATCATCGCCCGCGCCGCCGGCAAGATTCGTTATCCCCGAAAAAGCTGTGGTCCCGTTCAGCGTGCCGGCATTAGCCCCCGTCACCTGCCAGCTGTTGCTGCCGTCGGTTGCCGCCAGCGTGTCGGCACCACCACCGCCGGCAATTGAACCGGTGAAAGTGGTTGTCCCTGCACCGAGGGTAAAAGTATCAGCATTCGAGCCGCCGGTCAGAGTTGTGATCCCGGAAAAGGTTGTGCTGCCGTTCAGTGTGCCGGCATTAGGCCCAGAGATTGTGAACACCGAACCGGCATTTGAACCGATGAGGGTCGTATGGGTGCTATTGCCGGTTAACGTATCCCCGCCAATGGTGTCATGGATCGAAACAGCCCCCCCAAAACCACCAACGTCGATGGTATCACTACCGCTTCCCCCGGTAACGTCCACGGTATGCGCGTTGATCGTTGCAGCGCCGGGGATCGTTGATAATGTCCCGCCACTGACTCTCTGACCGATTTTCAGCGCGAGGGTGCCTGATGCGCCGGTGTCGTTGTAGGTGCCGCCAAGGGTAATGTCTTTCGCAGAGTCAAGCGTCAGAATTTTGCTGTTGAGGTCGATAACCACGCCAGGGTCGGAAGAGATGCTGCCGGTTGAGGTTTGCACCGTGACGTTGGCGGGGGTTGCGAGCTGGGCATTAATGGTGAAGTCGGATATATTTGAGGGAGTTGCAGTGCTGTCCCAATTAATAAACGGTGCGTCGAGAGGTATGTTGTTTGCTGTATCCGAGCCTATAACATCAGCGTGAATAATGGTGATGTCATCCGGATCGAGTAGCAGCGTCCCTGTCACGCCTTTTGGCGCGCCGAGGTTGACATTCCCCGCATAGATAAGATTCCGCTTGCCGGACACTTCGGCGAAACCGCCGTCACCCCCCTGGACCCCGCCTTTCGCAGATATCTCGCCATAAAAACGGGTCGCATCGTCCGACCAGACCGCCACCTTGCCGCCATCACCGCTGACAAGCGCATCCGCCTTTATCGCAGCATCTGTATCCACATAGGTCATCGAGGCGTTCTTCTCCGGACCGGCCCCGTGGAAATCTCCGCCGATCAGTACTGTGCCGCCTCCGGCAGCGCCGGAAGCATCAATTGCGGAACCGGCAAAAAGCCCGACCCTGTCCCCCACAATTTTAATCGTGCCGCCGCTTTCGCCGCTTTTCCTACCCGATGCATCCAGGGTTCCGCTGTTGGCGCTGATCCCGTAGTCGCCACCGTCAAGGGTGATCTCGCCATTTCTCTCTCCAATGGATTGAGCCTCGATGATCCCACTGTTATTGACGATATTCTTCATGATGTCGCCGGCCACCCTGGCGGTCATTACGACCTTCCCGCCAGCGGCGGTTATGACTCCGCTATTGGTGACTCCGAGCGAATTGGCCGCGATATCGCCGTTTACCGCTACATTGATGAGGCTGCCGTTATCGAGGCTGAGAGTCACTGCGTCGCCCGATGCGAGATGAACCGTGCCCATGTTTGCTACTATCTTGCCGGAATTAGTCACCGAGGGGGCGGCGAGAACCACATAGCCGCCGTTTGCGGCCGAAATAGTTCCCCGGTTAATGATTGATCCCTGAGAACCAGGCGTATTGGTGAATAATTGTTTTCCGGAAAGGAAATTTTCATTGGTGATGTTCATGGTTGAGGCGAGGAAGCTGCCGGTCTGCACGGTCGCCCCGGGACCGACGAGAAGGCCGTTGGGATTAATCACCCAGACTTGACCGTTCCCCGAGAGGAGACCGTAAAGGTACGAAGGGTCCACGCCGGTGACCCTGTTTAACGCAATGGAGCTGCTCCCCGGCTGAATGTAATGCACCGATTCATTGGCGCCGATACTGTAGCCACTCCAATTTATGATGGCAGTGCCGGAGGTCTGATTGATATTCATGGTTGTCGGGTTCGGCTGCGAAATGGCTGCCGAGCCTCCGACAACAGCACCATCTTGCGGCAGGGCATGGGAAGGGGCGGCTGTCAATCCGGACAAAAGCGTGATTGCACATACTGCCGTGCCGGCCGCAATAGATTTATGGTGCTGTTTCATGAGGTTACTCCTGAATCACCTACACCTTCAGTATGTTAGAACGAAACCACGGTCTGCAGATAAAACTGGCTGTCATTTACATTAAGACCGTGGTAGCCACCACGTCTGCTTGGGATCGCCCAATCCAGCTTGCCGTAGAACATCTTGCCGCCGTACAATCTCAACCCGGCCCCAACGCTGGAAAGAGTGGTAGAAGATCTTTCGGCAGGGCGCGGACTCGTATTGTTTACCCCGCCGTAGTCGGTGAAGAGGGCGAACTTTAGCGTGTTGCCTATCTTTTGCCTGAACAGTTCTGTTTCGGGGTAGAGGGGGGATACCAGGAGTTCGAGCGACGTGAAGTAGCCGCTGTCTCCACTTGCAGTGGCTGGATTGAACCCCCTTACGGAACCCTCGCCGCCAAGCTGCATTCTTTCGGCGGAAAACAGTCGATCCGGTGAGTACTGGAAGCTCCCCTTCGCCAGCAGATAATTATAGCCCGGCAATTTCTGTAACCTCATGGCATCCAGATTGAATTTATTAAATATGTTATCGGCGCCGGGGGTGCTGGGACTCGGATAGAGCGCTCCCTTTTCCGTGCCGCCAAGGAGGGTGCCAAGCCCCCGAGCATATCCTGCACTGATAAAATTTCTCCCCATAAACCTATCGGCCGATTCGTACGATATGCCAGTTGTTATCTTACGGATTTCATCGTTGTTTATCGTATTCCCCAGCAGGGTATCGTACAGAGAGAGATATTCGCCGCCGAATCTTACATTAAGGGACTCGTCGCGCCTCTTTATTACCGGATGGGTCACATAGATGCCGGCAACATCGGCTTTACCGTTGAGCCCCAAAACGGCAAACGAATCTGCCCCCCCAACGCTGTACACGGTGTTGGAATAATAGGCGCCGACCTGTGTTCCTCCCCCCCCCGCAGGGACAATGTATTCCGCACGCCCGTATGAAAGCCTGTCCGGGTCCATTTCATCCAGCCCGATAATACCGTTCAGCTTGACCAGATCTCCGCTTGTGATCATATTACCGGCGTTCAGCGATGCTGACAGGCGATTTTTGCTGGTGGCGGTAACGCCAAAGTTGTCATAGGAAACGGTGCCGGACAGCGGATATTTATCGGCTACGGTAGCGATGATATCCGTCGTTCCCGGCTCTTTTCCGGCGCGGAGCGTCGCTTTTACCGATAACGACTGGTACTCCCCCAGGAGGAGCAGCGCCCTTTCCAGGGCCTCCTCCTTCAGCGAAGGGTCTTTTCTGACCGCCTCTAGGTGACGTTCGACAAATGAACTTTTGTAATACTCGTTGCCGACGACGGAAACCGCCCCGACTTTCCCTTCAACCACCTTTATCGTTACCGCTCCAAAAGCGTTTACAAGAACATACCCGCTTTTGCTTTTTATCAAGGTCGCCCCGTCGAAGATGCTTTGTGACGGCACATGCGCATTAACGATAAGAAACCCTTTTTCACGGTATTTGGCCGTAATCATGTCAGCCACACCTTTGATTTCGTCCAGTGACATCTCTTTACCGGTGCCAAGCGCAACCCCTGACATGAGCTCCTTCTCGCCGATCAGGGTATTCCCTTCAAGGCGAAATCTCTTGACAAAAACTTTCATGCTCCCCGGCAGCTGATCCGTGGCCGGTTTCTTTTCCTCTTTTTCCACCACCGGTAGTGCATGATCCTTAAATATGTACATCGTATCGGTTTTTTCAAGTTGCCGGAGGACGCCGCCGGCTCCGTCAGCAGCATATGCAGCGCTGCACGCCGCCGACATTATAAAAGCCGATACTATCGAGGCTCTCTTAACAAATTCTGTCCGCATATATTTCATCAAGTCTCTCCTCACATATACATCGGCAGAAACATCAAAACAGATTACCTTTTTTTCTGTATCACGGCTACCGCATGGGCGGAGATCCCTTCCCCCGAACCGGTGAAGCCGAGTCCCTCCTCGGTGGTCGCCTTGACATTCACCCGGCCGACCGTACTGTTCAGCACTCGCGCGATATTCTCACACATGGCCGGTATGTGTGGCGCCATCTTGGGGCGCTGGGCAATGATCGTGGCGTCCAGGTTGCCGAGCGTGTAACCGCGCTCGTCAGCCAGCGTCATGACATGGGCCAGAAGCTTCATGCTGTCGGCCCCCGCGAAGGCAGGGTCAGTGTCGGGAAAATGCCTGCCGATGTCCCCCTGGCCGAGAGCGCCGAGAATGGCGTCCGCGATGGCGTGCAGCAACACGTCGGCATCCGAATGTCCCAGCAGCCCCTTTTCATGGGGGATATCCACCCCGCCCATGATCAGTTTTCTTCCCTCCACCAGTCGATGGACGTCATAGCCGTGCCCTATGCGCATACGCAAACCCTTTCAGATAAAAAAATAACAGGGATGTCCGGGATTGTCTGGATTAACTATATCCGCTGTATCCCGCTCATCCCTGTCTGTTTTTGGTTCATTCACCACGTAAACCGGATACCGGCAGCCGTTTCCGATCACCCTTCCGCTTTCAGATCCCGCGCCATCAGCTCTGTCACCGCCTGACGGGCCGGCTTCTCTTCGTGAAGGATCTGGTAGGTATTCTCCACAATCGGCATCTCGACTCCAAGGCGGAGGGAAAGCTGGTAGACCGATTCGGCACTCTTTACCCCTTCAGCCACCATGCGCATCTCGGCCAGAATGTCAGTCAATTTCATCCCCTGACCGAGTTTGAAACCGACGGTGCGGTTGCGGGAAAGGTCGCCGGTACAGGTCAGCACCAGATCGCCCATGCCGGCCAGGCCGGCAAAGGTGGCGGCCTGCGCCCCCATTGCCTGACCGAGGCGGTTCATTTCGGCCAGCCCTCTCGTGATGAGGGCCGCCCGGGCGTTGTGGCCGAAGCCGAGCCCGTCGCAGATCCCGGCGGCGATGGCGATGACATTCTTGACCGCCCCCCCCAGTTCAACGCCGATGACATCGCTGTTGGTATAGACCCGCAGGCAGGGGCAGCTGAAGGCCGCCTGAACTCGCTCGGCGGCGGCGGGATTGCGGGATGCGGCGACGATCAAAGAGGGGAGTTCCTGCGCTACTTCCCTGGCAAAGGTCGGGCCTGAGAGCGCCACGTAGCGTTCCAGAGCGGCATCACCAAGCACCCCCCCGCAGATCTGGGAAACCGTCTGGAGTGTTTCGAGTTCAATCCCTTTGGAGGCGTTGGCTATGATCGCATTTTTGTCGATGAATGGGGCGAGCTGTTTCAGGACACCGCGCATAACCTGTACCGGTGTCACCAGCAAGATGATGCTGCGCCCGGCCACCGCCTCTTCCAGGCTCCCGGTACACGCAAGAGTCGGGTGCAGAGTGATGCCGGGAAGATAGGGGGTGTTGGTGTGGCTGGAATTGATCTCCGCCACCAGTTCCGGCTCATACGCCCAGAGGAGCGTGTCATTGCCGTTGGCCGCCAATCGGCCCGCCAGGGCTGTTCCCCAGCTTCCTCCGCCGATAACGGCAATACGCTCGGTTGCAGCCGTTATATCGACCGGCGCATTATTCGTCTCGTTAATCATCATAGTCATCGTCATCATACCCTTCCTCCAGGCGCGGATCATACCCTTCGGCAAGGGTTTGCCTGGCTGCGTCCACACTGTCCAGCAGCAGGCGCCGGATGAAGGGGTGGCGGCAGTCGGGCAAAAAACCTCCGACGAGACTGAGTGCGGTAGCCAGTGTACGTTGCACCACGCTTTCGTCTCCCTCGCTCTGCTGGAGATAATCGGCGGTTAACAGCAGCCGCTTGATGATATCGGCGCGGCGCGGCACGATCAGCTCTTCACAGCAGCGGGAAATTTCCGCTTCCAGAGCCTCCGGCGGCATGGAATCGGCCCCGCCGATCGCTTCCAGAGCATTAAAGCGGTCGGCGGCATCATAGAGCGCCGTCTCGGTCAGCACCCACCCTTCAAGTCCCGGCTGGTCAAAAAGCTCATTGCTGGCAGCAACATACCCAGGGATCTTCTCGACGATATCTTCAAGGTGCTTGAGCTTGAAACGGGGAATGTATGCTTCCGGTTTCAGTGCATCAGGGCGGAAGAGCCGCATATCGACGTAAAAATCGGGGGGAAGGTAAAAGCCCCCCTCCCTGCTGCGGTGCAGTGCGTCACGCAGTGCGGCGAGCGCGTAGTCATGTTCCACCGGCGTCAGCATCTCACCGCCGGCGACATCTTTCAGGATATGGGCGTACTCTTTTTCGTCTTTCATGCGGTAGCTGATGGCGTTCAGCATGCCATCCGTCTCGCTGGTCAGGATCAGCATGGCGGCACAGGCGTGATCATCCAGCCGCCAGGAGAACCAGAGCGTGCGGGAGCCGTAGAAATCTACCGGCCCGGCATATACCTCAAAGAACGGCAGCGGCTGCTGGAAAGTGCGCGGCAGTGCCACCGCATCGCGGATCCCGGTGAATGAGAGCCGCAGGATACTGCGCCGGATCAAAGCCGCCAGATTCCCTTCATGGCGAAGTTCGGCACGCTCCAGGACATCACGCGCATAGCCGCTTCTGCTGCGCCCCAGGGCCTGTACCGCTTCGCGTACGATCTCCTCCTTCTCGAAGGAGAGGAGAATCTCCAGGAGCGCCGCGGCCTCGGCGGAACCGGCCTCGCCGAGGCGACCCATCATCCGTCCGCGGAACTCGTCCGCGACATCGAGAAAGCTGTCGATGAAGCGGACCATCCCGCGCTCGTGGTCACCCAGGCAGTCATCAACAAAACCTTCCAGCGTGGGGGAACCATAGCCGGTCATGGCTGCGAACGGGGGGACGGTGACATCGATGCCGCTGTCGTGCAGTACATCCAGCAGGGCCAACTTGCCATCCTCCTCCAGATCCTTCCGCTTCAGGGTAATCTGGATCAGTTGGTCCATCCAGGCGGAGGCATCGAAAAAATCGAGCATGCAGGTGTAGCGGTAGATGGCGGTGCCGTTCTGCTCGCGCCAGAGCTTGCGCACGAGTGGTGAGAGCGCACGTTTGCCGGACTTCTGCAGCCGCCGGCCGATCCGTTCCATCTGTTCGCCGGTCAGATCATCCCGCTTGAGGAAATCAAGCAGCCGGTTGATGCGGCGACGTTCGCGCAATGTTTTGTCTATTTTGATGGGCAGCGTCATCTATACTTCCGGTTCCTCGACCCTTACGTCATCCATCTCCTCGTCACCTTCGTCTTCATCCTTCTCGGCGAGACGGGCGACAGCAACAACCTTCTCGTTCTCCTCGGTATTCATCAGCGTGACTCCCTGAGTATTGCGGCCGATGACCGAGAATCCGGAGACCGGTACCCGCAGGATCTTGCCCTGATCGGTGATCACCATCAGATCGTGATCGTCCGCGACCTGCATGACATTGACCACGGAGCCGTTACGCTCGGTCGTCTTGATCGTGATGATTCCCTTGCCGCCGCGCGACTGATCACGGTATTCATCCAGGTCGGTGCGCTTGCCGAAGCCGTTTTCGCAGACGGTGAAGATCGTCGAGCCGACCGCCGTGTTGTCAACGATCTCCATGCCGATCACCCGGTCATCTTTGCCAAGGTTCATGCCGCGCACACCGCGGGTGGCACGTCCCGTCGGCCGGACATCCTCCTCGTTGAAGCGGATCGCTTTACCCCCGCGCGAAGCCAGGAAGATGTCCTTGCTGCCGTCGGTCAGGGCGACCGAAATCAGCTTGTCACCGTCATCAAGATTAACGGCGATGATGCCGCCGACACGGACATTCGAGTAATCGACCAGCGAAGTTTTTTTGACGACACCATTCTGGGTGGCCATGAAGAGGTAGGTGTTCTCGCTGAATTCCTTGACCGGCAGGATCGTGGTAATCTTTTCTCCGGCCGCGACGTTGACCAGATTGACCACCGCCTTCCCTTTGGTGGTGCGGCTCCCCTCCGGAATTTCATACACCTTGAGCCAGTACATCCGCCCGGCATCGGTGAAGCAGAGCAGATAATCCTTGGTCGAAGCGATGAAGAGCTGCTCGACGAAATCCTCCTCTTTGGTCTTCATGCCGGTCTTCCCTTTGCCGCCACGGCGCTGGGAACGGTACAGGTCAACGGCGCTCCGCTTGATGTAGCCGGTGTGCGAAATAGTGACGACCATCTCTTCGTCCTCGATGGTGTCCTCACGCGAGATATCGGCGCTCTTGTCGGCGATCTCGGAGCGGCGTTTGTCGCCGAACCGGTCGCGGATCTCGGTCAGTTCGCCAACGATGATATTGAGGATCTCCGTGTCGGACGCCAAGATCTCCCGCAGACGGGCGATCAATCGCATGATCTCTTCGTACTCGGCAAGGATCTTGTCCCGCTCGAGGCCGGTCAGGCGCTGCAGCCGCATCTCGAGAATAGCCTGCGCCTGGATGTCTGACAGCTGTACGGAATTCTCAAAACCGGCCGGACTGGGAAGGCCCAGACGCGTCAGAAATTCAGGATCGGCAAATTTACCCTCCATCAGCCCGATTTTGGCCTCAGGGGGGGTCTTGGATTCACGGATCATCTCGATCACCGCATCCAGCCAGTCAAGGGCGATCTTGAGACCTTCCAGAATATGGGCGCGAGCGAGCGCCTTCTTCAGCTCGAAGTTGGTACGGCGGGTGACGACTTCGCAGCGATGCTCGACGAAGCAGTCCATCATCTCACGCAGAGTCAGTACGCGGGGGCGATTATGCACAATTGCCAGCATGATGATGCCGAAAGAGACCTGCAGCTGGGTCTGCTTGTAGAGCTGATTGAGCAGCACCTCGGCGTTTTCGTCCCGTTTGACCTCGATGACGATCCGCATTCCCTGACGGTCGGATTCGTCGCGGATCTCGGTAATCCCTTCAACTTTCTTCTCTTTGACCAACTCGGCAATCTTCTCGATCAGACGGGCCTTGTTGACCTGGTAAGGAAGCTCGGTAACAATAATCGCCTGGCGCTCCGAACGTTTGGATGCCTCGACATGGGCCTTGGCGCGGATTTGGATGATGCCGCGGCCGGTACTGTACGCATCCCTGATCCCCTGGCGGCCGTAGATCGTGGCACCGGTCGGGAAGTCTGGTCCCGGGATCATTTCCAGCAACTCCTCAAAGCCGATCTCGGGATTGCGGATCACGGCGATGATGCCGTCAATGATCTCCCCGATGTTGTGGGGAGGGATGTTGGTGGCCATGCCGACCGCAATGCCGGTCGAGCCGTTGATCAGCAGGTTCGGGAATTTGGCGGGGAGTACCGTCGGTTCCAGCATTTCGTCGTTGTAGTTGGGCGCCATGTTGACGGTTTCTTTGTCCAGGTCGGCCAGCAGTTCATGGGAAAGGTGGCGCAGGCGGATTTCGGTATAACGCATCGCGGCCGCGCGGTCGCCGTCCACCGAACCGAAGTTACCCTGTCCTTCCACGAGCATGTAGCGCAGTGAAAAATCCTGGGCCATACGGACGATCGTGTCGTAGGCGGCGGTATCGCCGTGGGGGTGGTACTTACCGATAACATCACCGACCACACGGGCGGATTTCTTGTAGGGTTTGTTGTAGTCGTTGCCCATGTCGTACATCGCGTACAGGCAGCGACGGTGAACCGGCTTGAGGCCGTCGCGCACGTCCGGCAGTGCCCGTCCGATGATGACCGACATGGCGTAGTCCATGTAGGAGCGTTTCATCTCATCTTCAATATTAACCGCTATCTTGTTGGCTGGAATTTCCGTTGGAATCTGCATTGGTACCTCGTATCTGCTTTTCTCGTCGGTACGATGAGAAAGTTATTTTATAAATGATTGCTTTTAAATATCCAGGTTTATAACGTTCAGCGCATTTTTCTCGATAAAATCACGCCGCGGCTCAACCTGATCGCCCATAAGAACCGTAAAAATTTCGTCCGACTCGACGACATCCTCGATCTTGACCTGCAGCAGCACGCGGTTTTCGGGGTTCATCGTGGTTTCCCAGAGCTGTTCCGGGTTCATCTCCCCCAGACCTTTATAGCGCTGGATTGTCAGCCCTTTTTTGGCATTTTCAAGGAAGAAACCGAGCAGGTCCTGATGGTTAGTAGTTTCGAACAGTACCTTTTTCCCTTCCTGCTCGACGAAGGCCCGGCCATCAGCCATGGTTTCCACGATCCGGCGATGGTTGTCCACCAGGAGCTCGTATTCACGAGTCGAAAGTACCGCCAGCGTCTGCTGGTCGATGATGGAGCGGATATTGCCGATCCGGAAGGAGATACGTTGCTCCTCTATCTGGTAGTCTGACCCTTCAGCCAGCAGTTTCATCGCCTCAAGGTACGGCACAATCTCAGTCAGCTCTTCGAAACCGGACGGTACGTTACTGCGGATGACAATTGAAAGGAGTTCCGGGGATATCCCCTTCTTGACAACCTTGTTAAA
This sequence comes from Desulfuromonadaceae bacterium, assembly GCA_028683435.1. Lineage (GTDB taxonomy): Bacteria > Desulfobacterota > Desulfuromonadia > Geobacterales > Pseudopelobacteraceae > JACRCG01. Next base: position 39,063 of record JAQUIG010000001.1, read on the forward strand.
AATGGCCCGGTTTTCGATAAATTGTTTAATAACCGGGATGATCTGCTTGCCGTTGTAGGTACGATCCCCTTTTTCAAGGCGCAAAGTCAGATCTTCGGACCCTTCTTCCAGCAGAAAATTCTGCATGGCGTGCTCATCCAGCAGGTACTGTTCCCTTTTGCCGCGCTTGACTTTGTAGAGCGGCGGCTGGGCGATGTAGAGGTGCCCTCGTTCGATCAGCTCACGCATGTTGCGGTAAAAGAACGTCAACAGCAGCGTCAGGATATGCTGACCATCGACGTCGGCGTCAGTCATGACGATGATGCGGTGATAACGGAGCTTGGCGATGTTGAAGTCGTCCTTGCCGATGCCGGTGCCGAGTGCCGTGATCAGGGTGCGGATCTCCTGCGAGGAGATCATCTTGTCGAATCTGGCCTTCTCGACGTTGAGAATCTTTCCCTTGAGCGGCAAGATCGCCATATTTTTCCGGTCACGCCCCTGTTTGGCCGAACCGCCGGCCGAATCACCTTCGACCAGGTACAGTTCACAGAGTGCCGGATCCTTTTCCTGGCAGTCGGCCAGTTTACCTGGCAGCCCCCCCATGTCCAGAGCCCCTTTGCGGCGGGTCAGGTCTCTGGCTTTACGGGCAGCTTCACGAGCGCGGGCAGCTTCAATGGACTTGTTGAGAATATCTTTGGCAATTTTCGGATTTTCTTCGAGATAGACCGCCAGACGCTCATTGAGGAGCGATTCCACATACCCCTTGACCTCGGAGTTACCCAGCTTGGTCTTGGTCTGCCCTTCGAACTGCGGCTGCGGGATCTTGACCGAAATAACGCAGGTCAGCCCCTCGCGCAGGTCGTCGCCGGATACCGTTACCTTCTCGTTTTTGAGCAGGTTATTGGCCGCCGCGTACGAGTTCATGGTACGGGTCAAGGCAGCCTTGAAGCCGGCCAGATGGGTCCCCCCTTCATGAGTGTTGATGTTATTGGCAAAGGCAAAGATTTTCTCATCGTAGGAGTCGTTGTACTGCATGGAGACCTCCATCTCCACCCCCCCTTTTTCACCCTTGAAGTACATCGGAGTCGGGTTTACCACTGCTTTGTTGCGATTCAGATATTCGACAAAAGAGTTAATCCCCCCTTCGTAATGAAACTCATGGGATTTACCATCGACCCGTTCGTCGCTGATCTTGATCCTCACCCCGGCGTTAAGGAAGGCCATTTCGCGGATACGCTGGGAAAGGACGTCGAAGGAGAATTCGGTTGTCTCGAAGATTTCCTCATCCGGCATGAAGGTTATCTTGGTGCCCCGTTTTTTTGTTTCACCGGTCATCTCAAGCGGAGCCTGAGGATCGCCGCGACGATAGGATTGGCGGAAGATCTTGCCATCACGACGGATTTCCAGCTCAAGCCATTTGGAGAGGGCGTTGACGACTGATACGCCGACGCCGTGGAGACCGCCGGACACCTTGTAGGAATCGTTGTCAAATTTGCCGCCGGCGTGCAGTACCGTCAGGACGACTTCGGCCGCCGATTTCCCCTCATGAGCCATTATGTCTGTCGGGATGCCACGGCCGTTGTCGACGACGGTTATCGAGCCATCGACATTAATGGTCACTGAAACTTCGTTGCAATAACCGGCCAGCGCTTCATCAATGGAGTTGTCGACGATTTCATATACCAGGTGGTGGAGGCCGGCGGCCGAAGTCGAGCCGATGTACATCGCAGGCCTTTTGCGTACTGCCGATAACCCTTCCAGAACCTTGATATTCTCGGCGCCATACTCTTCGGAGCCATTTGTTTTTATGTTTTCCTGTTCACTCATGCGGTTAACTTCCTTCAAACGTCAGATTGCCGTCTTTAACATGAAAAACGGCGCAGTGTGGTGCAGCCTCCAGCAGAGCCGGAGACCGTTCCGTGGTTGTGATGAATACCTGAATTTTTCTCGTCGTCAGAAACTCCATTAGGTTATTGTTTCTCCGCGCATCCAGTTCGGAGCTCATATCATCCAGTAGCAGCAGCGGCGCTTCACCAAAGGTATGATGCAAGGTATCCATCTCCGCCATTTTAAGCGCAAGGATGAAACTTTTCTGCTGTCCCTGAGAGCCGAATGCCTTGAGCGGCCGTTCATCCAGCATAAACGTCAGGTCATCACGATGCGGCCCGGCAGTTGTGGTACCATAGCGCTCGTCTGATCGCTGCTGCCGGTTGAACAGCTCCAGCAGTTCCTCCCGTATTTGTTCGCGTTCACTAGACTTTACCCCGTCCGGACGATAGATGAGGCTGGATGTTTCGCTGCCGCCCGATATCCTGGCATAATACTTCTGCAGCTTACCGTCCAGTATGGCAACAAACCTGAGCCTCCTTTCGATAACCTCTGCCCCGGTTTCCGCCAGTTTTTCCGTCCATATATCAAGGCCGCTTCTGTCAGCACTTTTAAGCAGCTGATTACGCTGCTTAAGGATCCGCTGGTAGGAGTGCCAACAGTGGAGATAACCAATATCTCCCATATAAACAGCCCGGTCAAGGTACCGACGCCTGGAGTCTGGTCCCGTTCTGACCATTCCGGTGTCATCTGGTGAAAACACCACTGAATTCAGCCGACCATGCAGTTCAGAGGCCCTGTAAACAGCTTTTCCGTCTATTTCAACCTTGCGGCCACCCGCTTCAATAACCAGCCGTAATCTGTTTTCAACACCACAAGATTCAACCGTACCAAGAATCTCTGCCCGGTGTTCACCATGGCTGACAAGTTCAGGCAAGCGGGAGGTTCTGAATGAGCGTGGAGCTCCGAGCAGATAGATCGCTTCCAGCAGGTTTGTCTTCCCTTGACCATTAAGGCCATAGAGCAGATTGAAACGTTCGCCCGGCGTTATCTGAGCGGTACGGACGTTTCGGAAATCGGCAACCGCCAAGGAGCAAATACGCATCAGCCGCTTTTAGAGCCTCATCGGCATAATAACAGCAAGAAAAGTATCGGAATTTTCCGGAACAATGATCGATGGTGAAAGCTCATCTTTAAATTTCATTTCAACCCGTTCTGTTTCAGCTACAGAAAGAACATCCAGCAGATAGCGGGCATTAAATCTGACCGATATAGGTTCTCCGTCATAGGCTACGTCAATTTCCTCCATGGCATCTCCTAATTCAGGATTACTGGAAGAAATTCTAATTCCCCCCGAAGAAATTTCCAGCATGATTCCTTTGAATTTTTCACTTGAAAGAATCGCCATACGCCGCACGGAATGGCTGAATTCCTCCTTGTTGACCGTTACTATCTGGGTGTTGGAGGTAGGGATGACGCGATTGTAATCAGGGAATTCTCCATCAACGAGGCGCATGACCATGTATGAATCGCCACGCTTGATTACGGCGCTATTGTCCATGAAACCAAACAGCATGGTTCCACCTTCTTCATCGGTAATCTTCTTCATCTCATAGACGCCTTTTTTCGGCAGGATGACACCTTTCAGGAGTTCCGGGCCGGCTGTTCCCTTGAGATCTCCTGCAGCTATCGAGAGGCGATGTCCGTCTGTGGAAACCATTTTAAGAGCGTTACTGCCGTCTGAACGTACTTCAACTTTAATAAAAATTCCGTTGAGATTATATTTTGTTTCATCGGTACAGATTGCATACGAAGTTCGTTCAATCATTCCGCGCAGCAGGGACGTTTCAATTTCAAAGAGATTTTCTTCTTTAATATCAGGAAAATAAGGGAATTCATCCGGTGAGAGACCGACAATATTAAATTGGACCTTGCCGCACTTTATTTCTACCCAATCATTATCTTTCGTAGAAAACAAAATTGGCTGATTAGGAAGCTCTTTTACTATTTCGTACAATTTTTTGGCAGAAACAGTAATTTTTCCAGGGGTGACAACCTCTGCCACATAGCTGCTTTTCATTCCCACTTCCAGGTCAGTTGCAGTGACAATAAGAGACGTCTCAGTAGCTTCAAGAAGCACATTAGATAAAATCGGCATTGCAGTTCTTTTTTCAACAATACCCTGAATTTTTTGCAGTGATTTCAGGAATTGTTCTTTTTCAATTTTAAATTCCATCTAAGCCCCCTCTTCATTACTAGTAGTATGTTTATAAAGATTTAAAACCTTGTAGTATATTGTAGGTCCTGTGGAAAATAGGTATAACCATGTAACCGGCCTTTTTTTAACGGATAACGGTAATTTTTTGGCTGTGCATACTGACGCATCTATATCCTGCTTTTACACAGCGTAAAAAATTATCAACAGTTATCAACAGTGAATCAACAGTTTTTCCTTATTTCAGCAGTATACTTCTTATTTCATTAATAATTTTAGATAGTTTAGGTTCATTTAGCAGTGCTTTGTCAATTTTTTTATAGGAGTGTATGATCGTAGAGTGATCTTTGCCGCCAAATTTTAATCCTATATCAGGATAAGAAGATTTGGTCATATCTCGGCAAAACCAGATTGCTATCTGCCGAGCCTGCACGATGTTTCTTAATCGTTTTTCCGATTTTATGTCAACGACCTTTAAATCAAAATACTCAGCAACTGATTTCTGGATTAATTCAACCGTTATTTCTTTGTGCCTGTCCCCTAGAATATCCTTAAGGTTTTCCTTCGCTGTTTCCAGTGTAACCGGAATATTTTGAAGACTACTGAACGCCCCGAGTCGTATGAGCATTCCTTCTAGTTCACGGATATTTCTGGTATCACTTGACGCGAGAAAGTAATAAACATCCTCCGGGAAAAAGACCTTCGTCACCTCGGATTTTTTTTTCAGAATGGCAATTTTTGTTTCCACATCGGGAGGTTGAATATCTGCGATGAGCCCCCATTCAAACCGGGATCTCAGACGTTCTTCCAGGTCGGAAATTTCTCGAGGAAATTTATCCGACGTAATCACAATCTGTTTATGGGCATCATGCAGTGCATTAAATGTGTGAAAAAATTCTTCCTGTGTTCCGGTTTTTCCGGATATAAACTGGATATCGTCAATTAACAGTACATCTACATTTCTGAATCTGTTCCTGAATACATCCATCTTTTTCAAGCGGAGGTGATTGACCATTTCATACATGAATTTTTCAGCGGAACAGTAGCAGACATTCATCTCCGGTGAGTTGGTACGGATAGTATGGCCGATCGAGTTTAACAGGTGACTTTTACCGAGACCGACGCCGCCATAGATAAAAAGCGGGTTGTAGGTGTCAGCAGGGTTGTTGGCTACCGCCATTGCTGCTGCATGAGCAAATTGATTGCCGGTCCCGCTTACGAAAAGATCAAACGTATATTTTTGGTTAAGCGGGGTGAATACCTGTTCAAGGGGGGTATTTTTGCCTGCGGCAGGCTCAGATTCGTTTTTTACAATAAAATCTTCTGAAATATATGGCTGGTGTTCTTCATCGGGTCTAATAATAAAATTAAGTGAAACGGTATATCCTGAAGTTGCAGAGAGTGCTCCGGTCAAAATTTTCAGATAATGATCTTCGAGCCACTCTTTTATAAATGAGTTGGGAACAGATAAAAAAACGGAGCTGCCGTCATGATGGCTGTAATGAACCGGTTTTACCCAAGCATCAAAATCGGCTTCAGACATTATTTTTTCTATATTTTCAGTTGCTTGTCGCCATGAATCTAACATCAGGAAAAATCACAATCATAGTAGGTATTGGTTATTAATATTAAAATAGTCATGTAACTGGTACAATATTAAACGTATTTTTATTTGTGTAGTAATTATCTAAAATAGTTATCAACAATGTTGTCAACAGCTGTGGAAAACTATTTATATAAATAAAACGGCAAGTTGACGTAAGTTTCGGATAGTATTTATCGTATTGAGGGTGCTGGAGAATAGCAGAGGCGACCCTCTTTTTCAAGGCAAATCATGTTAGCCGTGCCATTGGTGAATATAATATAAAACTTGACACGGCTGGGGAGTTGTGTTTAATAACTCATTTCCTGAAAAATAATTTTGTAGAGGTAAACAACCATGAAAAGAACGTATCAGCCAAGCAATACTTCACGCAAGCGTACCCACGGTTTTCTCGTACGGATGGCCACAAAGAATGGCAGGCTTGTTATTAAACGCAGAAGAGCAAAAGGGCGTAAGGTTCTCTCCGTAAAAATTGCAGCCAAATAATTCAAAGTTTTTGTGTGATTGTTGACACTCCAGCCACATTTCCTAAAACTTCACGCCTGCGGAAACGAGCTGAATTTCTTCAGCTCGTTTCCGCAGAACATAAAACTTCTGTGCGTGGATTTCTAATTGTGTGGCGTGAAAATAACCTTCAATCGGCTCGCCTCGGTATAACAGCAAGCAAGAAAATTGGATGTGCAGTTGTTCGTAACCGGGTTAAACGATATTTACGCGAATTCTTCAGGCATAATAACTTTGGGATGTCAGCCGTGGATATTAATATTATTGCCCGACGAGATTCGGCTCAAATGACGTATCCTGATATAGAGCGGGAACTCACTAAAGCCTTCCGGTATATAGGTATATCCCCATGTTCAAGAGCAGTTTGCTCCTTGTAATCAGGTTTTATCAGAAGATACTTTCGCCTCTTCTTCCTCAGACCTGTCGCTTTTATCCCTCCTGTTCCGAGTATTCCCGTGAATCATTAATTCGGCATGGTGTTGCCAGGGGTATGTTGCTTACCGTTGTCAGAATATGTAAGTGTCATCCGTTTCATCCGGGCGGCCACGATCCGGTACCCTAACACAAAGTATAGTATTCAGGAGCCTCGATGGAAAAGCGCGCTTTTATAGCTGTAGGTCTTTCAATTGCTGTTTTTTATCTGTTTTCTATGTTGTTTGGCCCAGATAAACAAAAGATTGAGCCTTCCAACCCTCAGGGTGTCTCATCGGCGCTTGATAGCACGGCTATGAAGAGCCAGCCGCCGCTATTACCCCAGAATTCTTCCCCCGTTACGGAACAACCGCTCAAGGCTAATGTCGCGCAAAAGGATATCAGCGTCGAAACGGACCTCTATACGGCGGTGTTTTCCTCTCGAGGCGCGAGTCTCAGGAGCCTGACTCTCAAAAACTATCGAGAGGAAAATACTCCCTCAGCACAAAAAGTTACTCTTCTAAATGACTCAGATCCAAACATATTTTCATTTTCAACGAGAGCTACCGGATTTAATCTGCCTGACAACACACTATTCACACCAGATGCCGACCGGCTCACCGTTGATAAAAACGGCTCACGGCATCTTTCTTTCAACTATATTTCCGGACAGGGGTATACTATCCGTAAGATCTATACCTTTACCCCGGGGGCGTACGGTATCAAACTCGAAACCCTGGTCTTTAACAACTCTGCGGCACCATTAGTCGGGACCATTCAACAGGTAATGACCTACCCTGCAGTGCCGAAGGTAAAGAATAACCGTTTTGACACTGCAGGAGCTTACCTCTTTTCAGACAACAGTCTTCAGTCCAATAAAATTAAAGACGTTTCCACTGCCTCAAAGCGTTATGACAAATCTATTTTGTGGTCAGGTTTTGCTGATAAATATTTTCTCAGCGCGATTCTCACCGAAAAAAACAGTATTGCTTCTGTAGAGTTAAAAAAGAATAGCGCCGGTTTTTTTGAATCGGTCGTTTCTTCTCCCCAGTTTACCGTCAATCCTGGTAAGTCTATTACTGTTGCACACAGCCTCTTTGTCGGCCCTAAGGATATCGATATCCTTAAAGCACAGGGCAATTCGCTGGTGCAATCTCTCGACCTTGGCTGGTTTACGGTTATTGCCAAACCGCTGCTCTATTCTCTGAAATTCTTTTATAAATACGTAGGCAACTACGGTATCGCAATAATAATAATAACGATTATTCTCAAGGCGTTTTTCTTCCCCTTGACCCACAAGAGTTTCAAGTCGATGAAGGGTATGCAGAAAATACAGCCCGAAATGACCAAACTTCGTGAAAAGTTCAAAGACGATAAAGATTCCATGAACAAGGCGGTCATGGAGTTGTACCGCGAACACAAGGTTAACCCTATGGGAGGGTGTCTGCCGATGGTTGTGCAGATACCGGTATTCTTTGCGCTATACAAATCGCTGATGTTTTCCATTGAGCTCCGGCATGCTCCATTTTTTCTCTGGGTAACTGACCTTTCTGATAAAGACCCGTATTACGTTACTCCTGTTATTATGGGTATCACGATGTTCCTTCAGCAGAAAATGACACCATCCAACATGGAACCGATGCAGCAGAAGATGATGCTGGCCCTGCCGGTTGTTTTTACCTTCATGTTCCTGAGCTTTCCTTCCGGACTGGTTCTTTACTGGTTGGTAAATAACATTCTTACTATCGGCCAGCAGATGTACATAAATAAACTGGTAAAAGATTAGTCTGATTTCCCGGGGTAACCTTTATGTATATCCGTGATACAATAGCTGCTGTCAGTACCCCCCCGGGTAATGGCGGTATCGGAATAATTCGGGTAAGTGGCGACAATGCCGCAGCGGTCGGAGACACTATTTTTCAACCTGTTTATGACGGTGGCCTCGTGAGCCACCGTTTTTCTTTTGGTACGATCAGTAACAAGGCAACAGGCGAGAAGATTGACGAAGCTATGGCGGTGTATATGCGCGCCCCCCGTTCCTATACCCGGGAAGATGTCCTGGAGCTGCATTGTCATGGTGGCTGGCTGGTTGTTGAGCGGGTATTGGCTCTCGTTCTTTCGTGCGGAGTACGTCTGGCAGATCCGGGCGAGTTTACCCGGCGGGCGTTTCTTAACGGGCGCATTGATCTGATTCAGGCGGAAGCGGTGATGGATATCATCGCTTCAAAGAGTGAATCTGCCCTGCAGCTGGCCCAGAAACAGCGCGAAGGTGCACTTTCAAGGCGTATCGATGGCGTCCGGGTCTGCCTGCTCCAGGCGCTCGCTCTGGTTGAGGCGTATATTGATTTCCCTGACGACGATCTTGGTGAGACCGATGTTGCCGCAATCCTTGTTTCAGTCGACGAGGCCCAGAACGTGATAGCAGGTCTGCTCTCCACTTTTGAAGAGGGGCGGGTCATGCGGGACGGTGTGTCGGTCCTGATTGTCGGCAAACCGAACGCCGGCAAGTCAAGCCTGCTTAATCGACTTCTCAATGAGAACCGTGCGATCGTAACCCATATCCCAGGTACAACCCGAGACATTATCGAGGAAACGGTTAACTTTGATGGTTTGTCCGTCCGGTTACTTGATACGGCCGGCATTCGCCATACCGATGACCTCGTGGAGCAGGAAGGTATCAGCAGGGCTCTTGAAAAAATTCCCCAGGCGGATCTTGTTCTCGCTGTTTTTGACGCTTCCCGGGAATTCAGCCAGGAAGATCAATTGATTCTCGATGCGCTGGCTGATCGCAGGACGGTCGCAGTATTAAACAAAACGGATCTGCAGCAGCGGTTCTTACTCCCTGACGAAGAACGTTTCGTCGCCATCGTCAGGATTGCCGCGCTTTCAGGGGATGGCACTGATCTTCTCAAACAAACGGTCTGTAAGCAGTTCCTCCACTCGGGAAATACCGATTCTCGTGAATTAGTGGCGCTTTCCCGTGCGCGTCACCGTGACGCGCTTGTGTCTGCAGAGCAGTGTCTGTGCCAATTTTACAGCGGACTATCGGATCGCAATCTGGAGCTGCTTGCTTTGGATCTGCGGGGGGCGCTTCAGGCTGTTGGTGCTGTTACCGGTCAAACGGCTACAGACGAGGTTCTCGACCTTATATTCTCTTCATTCTGTATTGGAAAATAATGTTATGTTTCACGTGAAACGCTTTACAGGTAATGGATTCCTCTTATGGTAACTTATGATCAGATATACGATGTAATTGTTGTTGGCGCCGGACACGCAGGGTGTGAGGCCGCCCTGGCATCAGCCCGTATGGGGTGTCGCACGATGCTGGTAACGATCAACCTGGATGCGATTGCTCTTATGTCCTGCAACCCATCAATAGGCGGCCTGGCCAAGGGGCATCTGGTCAAGGAGGTTGATGCCCTGGGTGGTGAAATGGCGAAAAATATAGACGCCACCGGCATCCACTTTCGCATCCTTAATGCCAAAAAAGGTCCTGCTGTCAGGGCTTCGCGTGCCCAGGCGGATAAGCAACTTTACCGGATTAGAATGAAACGGGTCCTTGAACAGCAAGAAAATCTCGACCTTAAACAGGGAGAAGTTACCTCTCTTTATATAGTGAGTGGTGAGCTGCGTGGCGTGGAGTTGCAATCAGGTATCAGATACCTCTCAAAAACGGTCGTTGTTACGACCGGGACATTCATGCGTGGCCTGATTCATATAGGGCTTAATCATTATCCTGGCGGCAGGGCTGGTGACCAACCCTCAGTTGGCCTCTCGGATCAACTGAGGGTCCTTGGTTTTAACGTAGGGAGGCTTAAAACCGGCACGCCGGCGCGACTTGACGCCCGTTCCATTGATTTTTCCAAGATGGAGACTCAGTTTGGTGATGATCGTCCGCTACCGTTTTCTCTTTCGACTGAAAAAATCTGCTTGCCGCAAGTTCCCTGCCACATCGCATACACCAATGAACGTACACATGATATCATACGCTCCGGTCTTGACCGCTCTCCGCTCTATTCAGGCATTATTGAAGGGGTTGGCCCTCGTTACTGTCCTTCAATTGAAGACAAGGTCGTGCGGTATCCTGAAAAAGACCGCCACCAAACGTTCATCGAACCTGAGGGGCTTAATACGACTGAGGTTTATCCTAGTGGCATGTCTACATCGCTCCCTATTGATATCCAGATAGCTTTTTACCGCTCTATTGTCGGGTTGGAGCGTGTTGAAATAATGCGTCCGGCATATGCGATTGAATATGATTATGTCGATCCCATCCAGTTGCATAATTCACTCGAAACCAAGGTGATAAAAAACCTGTATCATGCCGGTCAGATTAATGGCACCTCCGGCTATGAGGAGGCGGCGGGACAGGGGCTCATCGCCGGCATTAACGCCGCTCTCCGGGTAACAGGCAGGGACCCGCTCGTTCTGACAAGAAGTCAGGCCTACATCGGGGTTATGATTGATGATCTGGTTACGCTCGGCACGCAAGATCCCTATCGGATGTTTACATCGCGTGCTGAATATCGGCTTTTGTTGCGTGAAGACAATGCTGACCTTCGTCTTCGTGATATAGGGCACCAACTGGGACTCGTGTCAGACGACGAGTTTGACCTTTTCACCGAAAAGCGGCGAATGATCACTGAAGAGATGGAGCGTATTGCGTGCACGCGCCTGGTAAACTCCAGCAGCCAGCTGACAGTTCTTGCCAGCCGCGGCATTGAAAATATTCAGAAAGGGACGACTCTGGAGCATCTGCTAAAACGTCCCGAAATTAGTTATGCCGACTTAGCCGAACTGGATCCTGTTTCACGTGAAACACCCCTGCAAATACGTGAACAGGTAGAAATACAAACAAAATATAAGGGATACATTGATAGGCAACTGGAACAGGTAGAACAGTCTAAAAAACTGGAAACTGCCCGTATTCCGGTAAACCTTGATTATGCATCGATAAAAAGTCTGACGACGGAAGTGCGTGAAAAACTCTCGAAAAACAGGCCAGATACGCTTGGGCAGGCGTCCCGCATTCCTGGTATTACGCCGGCGGCTATTTCGATCCTGGCGATAGCCTTGAAGTCCGCATCCTGGAAGGATAATGGGCAGTAATGCGTTCCATAATTGGCGACATAGTAGAACAGGAAGCGCTATTAATGGGGGTGTCACTTTCAACCGGCGAAATAGATTCATTCGAACGCTACGCTGTCGAACTTAAAAAATGGAACAGCAAGGTTAATCTGACCGCAATAATTAAAGATAAAGAAATCGCAATCAAGCACTTCATAGATTCACTCACCCTTGCCCCCTACATAACGGTATCAGATCGCCTGCTTGACATCGGATCAGGGGCAGGTCTCCCGATAATCCCTTTAAAAATAATCAAACCGGAAATAGCGATGGTCTCTGTTGATGCCGTTGCAAAAAAAATACATTTTCAGCGACACGTCATCCGCACACTCAATCTGCATAATATTGAAGCAATTCATGCTAGAATCGAGGACCTTCATAACACTCATCGCGGCTCATTCAATATCATTACATCGCGGGCGTTTACCCGGCTGGATCGGTTCATATCTCTCGCCGCTCCGCTGCTTGCAGAGAACGGATTGCTTATCGCCATGAAGGGATACGGGAGTGAGGGGGAAGTTGCCGCAGGTGATGAGATAGCAAACGCCGGAGGTCTTTGGGTGGCATCGTCACGTCGATATACCCTGCCGCTGGGGATGGGTGAGCGGGTGCTGACATTTATAAAACAGAGCAAAGCCCCATGTAACAAGGGGCTAAGAGGGGTTGCTTCAAAAACAGCTTCTGAAGCCTAAGCTGAAGATAGCGAATAGTGCGGCCTGTGTTTTGTGGGTTTATTTGTTATGGGCGGTTATAGGGCCGCTGTGGGGCAGATAGCTGTTTTTGTCTCCACTATGCCGGGAATAAGTTGCAGATGAATAGAATCTGCACTAGAGTAGCTCATTTACCGGGGTACGTCGTAAAATACTTTATGGAGATGTGACAGTCAATGGACGTCCGGATATATTATGAAGATACCGATGCAGGCGGTGTTGTTTATCATGCCAATTACATCAAATATATGGAGCGGGCACGAACGGAATATTTTCGCAGCCACGGTTTCTTTGTGTCTGAACTTGCTGCAAACGGCTTCTTGTTTCCGGTTGTAAGATTGGAAATGGATTTTAAAGCTCCGGCCCTTCATGATGATCTTATTTCAGTTACAACCTCTCCTACTCGTATAGGGGGGTCATCAGTCACCCTCCGACAAAAAATTTCACGCCAGAATGACGGCAAACTATTGACAGAAGGGTTGGTAACACTGGCGTGCATGGGACCAACACTGAAAGCGCGACGGATACCGCTGGAAATCCGTGAAATGCTCGAAGCGGAAATGGAGAATGCTGCATGAAAGTATTTTGTGTACTGCCATGAATAGCACAGCCGCTGTGAGAATCGAGCGTGCTGCTGCTCTTGATCTGCTACTCAACGGAGATCTGCTTGCCCTCGCGAGGAGAGCCGATAAAATCAGGAGAGAACTTCACCCCGGCGGTCTGGTTACTTTTGTTGTAGATCGCAACGTAAACTATACCAATATCTGCGATTCTAAATGCTCCTTTTGCGCGTTTTATCGGGATAAAGACGCGCCGGATGCCTATGTTCTGGCAAGTGATGTGATCTATGAAAAGATAACCGAGCTTGCCATGCAGGGTGGCACCCAGCTGCTGATGCAGGGGGGACTTAACCCCGATTTGAAAATCGACTTTTTTGAGAAGCTCTTCCGGGAAATAAAGGTACGTTTCCCGACAATCCAGAATCACTCACTCTCTCCGGCAGAGGTAACCTGTATTGCCGCCAATTCGGGTCTTACGCTCGACGAAACGTTGCTGCGTCTCAAAAACGCGGGTCTCGATTCAATTCCGGGGGGAGGGGCCGAGATCCTCGTTGACGAAGTGCGCAACAGTATTTCTCCTAAAAAGATCGGCTGGAAACAGTGGGGGGAGGTCATGCTGAAAGCCGCCCGTCTTGGCATGCCGACAACCGCCACGATGATGTTTGGTAGCGGTGAAAAACCGGAAGATGTCGTCGAACATCTCTTTCGGGTGCGCGAGATTCAGGACCAGGGCGGGTCGTTCACGGCCTTTATTCCATGGAGCTACCAACCGGGTAATACCGAGCTGGGCGGCACCACTGCCACTGGTGTGGATTATTTGAAGGTGCTGGCGTTATCGCGGATTGTACTGGATAATATCCCCAATCTTCAGGCCAGCTGGGTGACACAAGGTGCAAAAGTGGCTTCGGTGGCGCTTTCTTTCGGGGCTAATGACCTTGGCGGCACAATGCTTGAGGAAAATGTAGTAGCCGCAGCCGGCTGCAGTTTTTGCATGTCGCAGCAAGAGATGATAACCCTGATACATAATGCCGGCTTTCGGGCGGCTCAACGCACCACAACATATTCCATCATTAAGGAGTTTACGTTTTGAGTTCTTTCCATAGGCAGGGTGGAACCTGCGAAATCATCACCACAGCGGAACGGTTAACCGAAGTTGCCGATATTCTTAAACGACAGGCAGACATCGCAGTTGATCTGGAGATGGATTCTCTCCACCATTATCGTGATAAAGTCTGTCTCATCCAGGTTTCAACCCGTCAGCAGAGCTGGCTGATAGACCCGCTGGCGCTTGAATCCCTCGCGCCGTTGGCTGCTCCCTTTGCCGACCCGGAAATCGTTGTTGTCATGCATGGTTCTGATTACGACATTCGCTCCATGCATCGTGACTTCGGCATTGAAGTCACCAATCTATTTGATACGATGATCGCCGCACGTTTTTTGGGGATAGCGGATTTTGGTCTTGCAGCCCTTTTGAAAGCACGCTTTGGCATTGAACTGGACAAAAAATACCAGAAGGCTGATTGGAGCAAGCGCCCCTTGAGCCGGGAAATGTGCGCCTACGCCACAGCTGACACCTCTGACCTGTTGCCGCTGTATGACCAGTTCCGATCGGAACTGGTACTGAAAGAGAGGCTGGCGTGGGTCGAAGAAGAAGGGCGGCTGCTATGCCAGGCACGGGTATCTGAGAAAGAAGGGCCGTTGTTCCTTTACTGCAAGGGTGCCAGCAAGTTGAGAGGTCACACTCTCGCTATTCTGGATGAATTACTGCAGATGCGGGATCAGCAGTCGGAGCTTCTGGATCGCCCCCCATTCAAGGTGTTGTCGGCTGATACCCTGATTGAGGTTGCGGAGAGCAGGCCGGAATCAATGTACGATCTGTCGCTTGTCAAAGGAATGACCTCCGGGCAGCTCCAGCGGCATGGTGCCGGTATTTTGCGTGCTGTCGAACGTGGGGTGGCAACCCCTGAAGACATGCTCCCCTGCTTCCCGCGCAATGGGAAAAAAGAGGTGCAGGAACGTGCCAAGGAACGGCTTAAAAACCTTAAATCGTGGCGGGAGCGTTACTGCCTGAAGGTGGGAATCGATCCGGGGGTGCTGGCTCCCAACTGGCTGCTTGAAGCGCTTGCCGACACGGAAAGCGGCTCATCAGAAGAGCTTTCCGTTATTCCCGGGATGAGGGAGTGGCAAAAGCGACTCTTCGGTGCAGAAATGGCACGCATACTTGCAACCGCCTAAGGTGATGACAGGCGATTCGGTCAGCGGAGCGTATGTAGCATCGCTGGTGCGCGGGAAGGGAAGCCGGGCAGGTTTTACACTGATCGAGATAGCGGTAGTGCTGGTTATTATCGGTATGGTGACGCTGCTGGTGCTCCCGCGCCTCCCATCGTCAGACGGGGAAAACCTGAAGATTTCCGCCCGTACTCTCGCCTCTACTCTTCGTTACCTGCAGGAACGGGCGATCACTTCCGGCACCGGTTATTATCTGGCTCTGGCACCGGGAACAGAGTCAGTGAAAATATTCGAGATCGGCGCGGACGGCAGCGACAAGGAGCCTTCCGACCCGCTGCTGCAGAAATCGCCGGTAAAAGATGGTATAATTGTCGCCGATGTGCGGATACCCCGGCTGGGCAAAGTCAGTGATGGCCAACTACGGTTGGATGTCGGCATGGGAGGGATCCGCGACTTTGTCACCATTCATCTCCTT
This sequence comes from Desulfuromonadaceae bacterium, assembly GCA_028683435.1. Lineage (GTDB taxonomy): Bacteria > Desulfobacterota > Desulfuromonadia > Geobacterales > Pseudopelobacteraceae > JACRCG01. The sequence goes on from JAQUIG010000001.1 coordinate 54,703, forward strand.
TCTGCGGATGGTAAATTCTGGACGGTGATGGCGTTTCCTTCGGGGGGCAAGGTAAAGGTGTTCGAAGGATATCTAGAGGATCCACCATGAGAGGTTTTACGCTTCTTGAAGTCATGGTGGCTCTGGCTATCATGGCCGGTGTCATCGTGACCCTGCTGGGGTCGGTGAATTATCATCTCGGGATCATCGCGGGCGAGCGCGATAGTACTACCATGACGCTGCTGGCACGAAACCGGATCGCAGAGATGGAACAGGCACCGGTCAAGGGAGAAGGGACATTCGCCCCTTCCCATCCGGAACTGAGTTGGAAAGCCGATCTGCTGCCGGCCGACCTGCCAGGGCTACAGAAGCTGGTTGTCACGGTGAGACGCGGCAGTGACGGCAGGGAGGTTACCCTTGTCAGGTATCTCCAAAAATAGAGGTTTCACGCTGCTGGAAGTTCTGATTGCGGTGGTACTGCTCGGCATCCTCTCTGCGGCGCTCTATGCCAGTTATTTTGGTGTCATTCAGGCCAGGGAGAGCGCTTCTGCCGGTATGGAGTCACGGAGGGAACTCGGTGCCACCCTTGACCTGATACGCCGTGAAGTTTCAGCGGTGCTGTTTGTGCGTGGTAATAAGCGGCTCCGTTTTGTGGTGGAGGATCGCGACAATTTTGGCGCGCACTCTTCGACACTGGCGCTGACGTCTCTGGCACCCACCTCCGGACAGACGACCCGCCGCGAGTCGGGTATCATTGATGTTACGTATCGGATGGCTGAAAAAGATAAAAAACAGACTTTAACACGACAGGAACGCGATATCTTCTCCGAAGAGGAGGTAATCCCCGCTTATCCTCAGATGGAGCTGATCAGCGCTTTTCTGGTGGAGTGTTACGACGGGTCTAAATGGGTTAAAAGCTGGGATACTGCGATAAATAATAAATTGCCCACGAGTGTGAGGGTAACTGTCCAGGTCGAGGAGGAGGGAAAGCCGGTATCGTTCACAATGCTCTCTGCTCCGCGTGTGAACGGCTTATGACCGGGCGGCTTAAAAACGAATCCGGGTTCGCCCTGATTCTGACATTGGTCATAACGTCGCTCATGGTAGCGGTCGTAGTCGAAATGATCCACCAGGTGTATGTGGACACGTCACTCAGTCGCGGCTTCCGTGATGGGCAGCAGGCTTCGATACTTGCCGAATCAGGTGCGACTGGGGGCGCAAAGCTTCTGCAGATGGGGCTTTCAGGTCGATCATACACATCACTTTCCGACAGCTGGTCTACACCACTCAAACTGGAAGACGAGGCCGGTTCGCTGGAGATTACGGTCAGCGAGGAAAGTGGTAAAATCAACATCAATGCTCTGGTGCTGCCAAACGGAGAATATGAGCCGTTCATGCTGGCGACACTGCAGCGACTCGGCACGCGCTTGGAGATTCCGGGAGAAGTCTGGAGCGCGACTGCAGATTGGATCGACATCGATGATCTGCCCCGCTCCGGCGGCGTTGAAACAAACTATTACCGCTCACTGAAACCGGCATACAGCGCCAGTAACGGCAAGTTGATGACGCTGAACGAACTCTCGCTCGTCAAGGGGATGATGCCTGAATCGCTTGATAAGCTGCGTCCATTCCTGACGATATTTTCAGATCAGGCCGGTTCTAATCTGATAAACATAAATACTGCTCCCAAAGAGATTCTTGCCGCGCTTGATGATCGTATCGACGACCGGATGGCAGAGAGAATCATGGAGGAGCGGCGCTTACAGCCGTTCAGGTCTCCGGCGGAACTTTCCCGGGTTCCCGGTCTGGATACGGTCGCCATCGGCCTGGTCGGCAAGATCAGCGTCAAAGGGAATCTCTTCAGAATAACTTCAGTAGGGAGAGTAAAGGATTCCGGGCGAAGGATTGAGGCGGTTGTACGCCTGTCGGGAGGAACTCCGGAATTTTTGTCGTGGCAGGAATATTGACCACTGGATAAATCCATCAAGCGGGTGAGGGTACAGCTAACCATGGAATATCTGATTCTACATAGTGAAGAAAAACAGCTGACTGTTGCCCATTTCGGGATATCGAGGCGTTCCACGGAACTGATAGGAGCCGCATCGTTTGTGCTGAACGAAGAGATGCCTCTCGCTGACGCTCTCCGGCAAATAGCTGCAAATATGACCGGTTCCCCGCGGGTTGTGCTCTGCCTTCCGGCGTCACTGTTCGCGCAGCGTCACGTGTCGCTCCCGCTTTCAGATCTGCGCAAGGTGCGTGAGGTGTTGCCGGCTCAATTGCAGGGTGACGTTGCGATACCGATTGAAGAACTTGCGCTGGAAGCGCTGCCGGCTGGGGAAGGTCAGTTTCTTGCCCTGTGGGCTCGCAAGAACGATATCAGCGAGGCGATCGGGCAGTTCCGGGAGGCCGGTATCGAGCCTCAGATTGTCACGTCACTGCAGTTCGCACTGGCCGAACTGCCTGGTGTCCCACCTGACTGTGTCGTATGTGACGAAAATACGCTGGCGCTTTTGAACGGGGGAAGGCTGACCTATTTCCGTGCATCAGATTGTACTCTGACCGCACCGGTAATAGCGGCCACGCTTTCAGCACTGGAACTCTCCGGAGTAACACTCCCGCCGAGGATATGCCTCATCGGGCAGGCGACCGGTGGGTTTGCCTCGGCGGATACGCTGCCGTTACCGGTTGAAGCGATAGAGGTCCCGCCGGGACTGGGGCATCTGTTCAAGAACGACGAGACCTTCCACCAGCTGGGAGGTCTCTATGCCGTGGCGCGCGCCGGCTACGCCGGAACCCTCCCCGATTTCCGGCGAGGAGAACTGGCCTGGACAGTCGGGGATGCCAGGCTGCGCAGAAAGCTGGTCCTGACCGGAGTACTGACCGCGGCGTTAATTCTGCTGTTGTTCATAAGCAAAGGTTTCCAGTACCGTGCTGCCGTTGCTGATATTTCCTCTCTGAACAAATCAATCTCGGTGATCTACCGTGAGATTTTCCCGGGCCGGGCCAAAGCGGTTGATGAAATTTCTGAAGTCAAGGGGGAGATCAGGAAACTGGCGGGTGTCGAAAGCTCCAGCGGGTATCTCGATCTGCTGAAAAAGCTTGCTGAAGCCAAAGGGAACAGCATAAACGGTCTGTATGAAGCCGAACTCGAGGGGCGTAGCCTGCGGATAAAAGGGGATGCCCGCTCTGCTCAGTCGGTCAATGAATTCAAAGCCGCGCTCGCCCCTCTGCTTGATGCTTCCGAGCTGGGTGAAGTCAAGAGCCGACCCGATGGCACGGTAACTTTTCGCCTGGCAGGGACGCTTAAGGAGGGGACAAAATGAGGCCTCTGGAGATTATCCACACCATTCGCGACTGGTGGCAGAGTCTTGACGACCGGACGCGGCTCTGGAGCGGCTACGCCCTGATCATCCTGCTGGCCGCTGCGGTTGGTTGGTCGGCTCTGAGTGCGAGAGTGCAAGCGCTTGAAAAGAAACGCTCCGCCCGTGAAATGGTGCTGAAAGAGCTGTTGCCGCTCAAAATGGCTTACCTGTCGGCCCGGCACTCTTCCGACCAGCTGAGAGGCCGTATGGCTACTCTGCGCCCGGACGACTCACCGGCCAAAATCATTGAAGATACCGGTATCAAAGGTAAATCTATTAAAATAGTCCCGCTCAAAGGTGAAGAACGGAGCGGTTTTATCGAGGATGCCGCTGATATCCGTATCGAAGGTCTGACGCTCAATGAAGCGGTCAATCTGCTGTATCGACTTGAAAAAGGGAGTCGTCCGTTGCTGATTAAAAAAAGCTCTCTGCGAACCCGGTTTGACGATCCCTCACGTTGTGATCTGAGTCTGATTATGGCACTGCTCAAGCCGGCACCCGGTCAGGAGAAACCTTGAAAAATGCACAGTTGGCACGGTGGACAGCCATACTGGCCGCAACGCTGGTTCTGTTTCTGCTGTTCTTTTACCTGCTTTTCCCCACAGGGAAGATCGATGCCGTAGTTGCCCGGGTCCTGACTCGACAGGGGCTGACCCTCTCGCCGGCGGTGCACAAAACGCTGCTCCCCGGCCTTGCGTGGGATAATCTGCTGCTTTCGTCAGAACAGGGGCCACTACTCAGTTGCCGGCGACTGCAGGTCAGGCCGCTGCTGCTCCCTCTGCTTGTCGGGCGGGCTGTTGTTTCCGGAAAGGCAGTGGTCGGCAAGGGGCATCTGTATGTCAGATATGCTCTGAACGGCAAAGCTGCCCTGGATCTTGATGCCGATGGCATAGCGCTTGCCGACATCCCCTTTTTCAGCAGTGTCCTTAATGCTAAAGCGGCCGGCAATCTCTGGAGCCAGGGGACGCTGCAGCGCGGCGCGAATGGGTTGAGCGGAGACCTGAGACTTGAGGTAAAGCAGCTTGGCTTTTCGGGTGTCAAACTGGGAGCCTTCCCGCTTCCGGATGCTGCAGGTATGAAAACACAGGGGATGATAAGAGTCAGTGGCGGGAAAGCCCGCCTGGAGAGTTTTACGCTTGCAGGGGATGGCATCTACATGCGCCTTTCGGGTGACCTCCCGACTGGTGCCGATGCTGCTGCAACACCACTTAACATGAGTCTGGAGATTATGCCCAAGCCGGAGTTTCTGGAAAAACAGAAGCTGGTTTTTATGCTGCTGGCCAGGTTTATGACTTCTCCTGGAGTCTACACTGTCCCGATCAGGGGAACGCTGCTGAAACCGGTGATTATTTAGGTGAGGATCGGCTTGCTCGGTGGAAGCTTCAACCCGATTCACAACGCCCATCTGCGCATTGCCGCGGAGGCGCGGGGCGCCTGCCAGCTTGACAGGGTCATTTTTATCCCGGCTGCTGATCCGCCGCACAAACCGCTGGCGGGCAACGTTTCATTTGAACATCGCTCAAAGATGGTCAGCATGGCGATCGACGGCAGCCCCGGTTTCGAGATGTCAACGGTTGAGGCGGAGCGTGGCGGCAAGTCCTATTCGGTTGACACGATTCGTACATTTGGGGAGCGGCTTCCGGGTGATGCACTTTTTTTTATCATCGGCGCTGATTCGTTTCTGGAGATAGGCACATGGAATCGCTATGCCGAGATATTCCCTCTGTGCAATCTGATCGTTGCCGAGCGTCCCGGCTGTCCGATTGTCAACCGGCTTGAAGCGCTTCCCGCTGCTGTCAGGATGGAGTTCATGCCTGACGCTGAAACCGGCTCACTGATACACCACTCCGGAACGAGCATATTCTTTATCACAGGGTCGTCGCTGGATCTCTCTTCGACAGAAATCCGTCGGCTCGCCGCCTCTGGCGCCGAAATAACCAAGTATGTACCACCAAATGTAGCAGCATATATCTCGCAGCAAAGGATCTACGACAAATGCCAGTAAAAAATGAAGAAACTACTGAAAAGATGACACTGAGCGCGACTGAGCGCGCACTTAAATGCGCTGAACTGGCGTATGACAAAAAGGCGTATGATATCATTGTACGCGATATCTCCCGGGTCTCGTCGATTGCCGACTATATGGTGATAATCTCCGGCTCTTCGGACAAACAGAACCAGGCCATTGCCGATAATATCCGCAGCGGCCTGAAAAAATTCGGCAAAGTCAACGATATTGAAGGCGCCAAAGATGGCAGATGGATAGTCATGGACTATGGTGATGTGCTGGTGCATATCTTCCATGACCAGATCCGGCGCTATTACGATCTGGACGGCATCTGGGGCATGGCGCCTGAACTTGAGTTGCCGCAAGAAATCAAAGCGGCGCGCAAGGAAGCGGATTATTGAAAATAAAAGTGCTTTGGGTGGGAAAAAGCCGCGATCCGTGGGTCAAGGATGCGATCGACGAATACGCCGGTCGCATCAGGCGCTATTTACCTCTGGAACTGGTCGATATCCGCGACGAGAAGGGGGCTGCCGCCGAGCATATGCGCGGTCGCGAGTGCGAACGGCTGGAGAAGCAGATCGCCCCCGGTGCGACTCTGGTCTTGCTGGACGAGCGGGGTGAGCAGATGGATTCACCCGGCCTTGCCGCTTTTGTCGGCAGACAACGCGATAGCGGCGTCGGCGAGCTGATTTTTGTCATCGGCGGCGCCTACGGCTTCTCCGAAGAATTCCGTTGCCGCGGCAAGCTGCTGGCGTTGTCAAAAATGACCTTTACCCACCAGATGGTACGTCCCTTCCTGCTGGAGCAGATTTACCGGGCGTTTACGATCCTGAACGGCGAGCCGTATCATCATTGATCCGAAAGGGGTATCCAATGAAAAAACCACTGCTATTGATGATTCTCGACGGCTGGGGGATCAACCCCAATCCTCTCCACAACGCCGTTGCTCTGGCTAAAACCCCCAACCTGACTACATATTTGAATGAATACCCGCATGCACAGATCCGCACCTCCGGTATGGCGGTCGGACTGCCTGAGGGGCAGATGGGCAACTCCGAGGTCGGGCATCTTAACCTCGGTGCCGGGCGGGTTGTCTATCAGGAGTTGACCCGTGTCACCAAGTCCATCCTGGATGGCGATTTCTTCACCAACCCGGTCCTGCTACGTTGTATCGCGAAGGTCAAGGCGTCCGGGGGAAGACTCCACCTCTCCGGGCTGCTCTCGGACGGCGGGGTGCATTCCCATAATACACACCTGTATGCACTGTTGGAGCTGGCCAAGCGGGAAGGGTTGACAGAAGTCTTCATACATTGTCTGTTGGATGGCCGTGATACTCCACCCCAGAGCGGTGCCGCATATCTGGCGGAGCTGGAAGCTGAAATAACGCGGATCGGCGTCGGCAGAATCGCGACGGTCATGGGACGCTATTACGCCATGGACCGTGATAATCGCTGGGAGCGGGTGGAGAAGGCTTACAACGCCATTGTCTGCGGCGAAGGCGAGAAGCGTGTATCGGCAAAAGAGGCGATTGAACAGAGCTACGCCGCTGGTGTACATGATGAATTTGTTCTGCCGGCTGTTATCGTCCCGAATGCCACGCTGGGTGATGGCGACGGCTTCATCTTTTTCAACTTCCGCTCCGACCGGGCTCGTGAAATCACGAGAGTTATTGCCCTGGATGGCTTTGATGGATTTGAGCGTCGGAAAAGACCGCAGTTGGCGGGCTATGTCTGTTTGACCGAATACGACGCAACCTTCGGCCTGCCGATCGCTTTTGCTTCATCGGAGCTGGCCAATATCCTGGGTGGCGTGCTGGCCGATGCCGGGCTGAAGCAGCTGCGCATAGCCGAAACCGAGAAGTATGCCCACGTCACCTTCTTCTTCAACGGCGGAGTAGAAACCCCATTCCCGGGTGAGGACCGCGCCCTGATCCCGTCACCGAAAGAGGTTGCCACCTACGATCAGAAGCCGGAGATGAGTGCTTTTAAGGTGACCGACGAACTGCTGGCGCGGCTTGACCTCAACCGCTACGACGTGATCATTCTCAACTTTGCCAACTGCGACATGGTCGGCCACACCGGAGTCGAGGCGGCGGCAATCAAGGCGGTTGAGACGGTCGATGCCTGTGCCGGGCGGATTGTCGCCAAGGTTCGGGAAATGGGTGGCGCGGTGCTGATTACTGCCGACCACGGCAACGCCGAACAGATGGCGGATGAAAACGGCGCCCCCTTCACCGCCCATACAACCAACCCGGTCTGGCTGGTGCTGGTGGATGACAGTCGTAAGAGTGCTATACTCCGCGAAGGTGGCCGTCTGGCTGATGTTGCGCCGACGATGCTGAAGATGCTGGGGCTGGCGCAACCGGAGGAGATGAGTGGGGAGAGTCTGTTGTGATGCTTGCGGCAGCATATTGATGGTGAATTTAAAGCCGTCCGGTTCAGCGTTTGTCTGATCGGGCGGCTTTTTTGTGGGTGGTGTTGCTGTTGGTTATTGGTGGCGCAGTTGGTGGAATGTGGTGTATAGAGGTGGTCAGCCGCATGATGAAAAATTTTGACGTTGTAGGGGCGCGGTCCTAGACCCGCCCTGATTGCAATGGGTAAAAATATTGGAGATTGCATTGTTAAAACCAAGATCAAAAACAGGCGGGTCACGGACCACGCCCCTATGGAGGGTATGATGGCTACACGAAAACTTATTGCAACCAACCAGCAATTCACCATCGGCAAGATCGTCTGCCTGGCGCGCAACTATGCCGAGCATGCACGGGAACTGGGCAACGAGACCCCGGCGGCGCCGGTTTTGTTTATGAAACCGGCATCGTCGGTGGTTGGCGATGGCGAAGCGATAAAGATCCCCGCCTATTCGCAGGAATGCCATTATGAAGTCGAACTGGCGGTGCTGATCGGCACACAGTGCCGGAGCGTTTCGGCAGAAGATGTCATGAAATATGTCGCCGGTTACGGCGTGGCTATCGACATGACGCTGCGTGACGTACAGAATCAGCTCAAAGCCAAGGGATTGCCGTGGGAGATAGCCAAAGGATTTGACACGTCATGCCCTCTCTCCGATTTTGTCCCGGCCGCTGCGGTGGCCGATCCGCATAGCCTCAACCTGAAACTGGCGGTTAACGGCGAAGCGCGTCAGGATGGCAGTTCAGCGGATATGATCCATAGGTTGCCGCAGATCTTAGCCTATATCTCCGGCATCTTTACCTTGGAGCCGGGGGATGTTATTTTGACCGGTACCCCCGCCGGAGTAGGTCCGGTGAGGGCTGGTGACGTGATGACGGCGGAGATCGCCTCGGTGGGGCGTCTGACGATATCGGTAGCCTGAAAACCATGCGGAGCAAACACCACAAGCATAAAAAGCGTTTTCGCCGCTTTATCCGGCTGTTGCGGCGGTTGCGTCCCCGCGAGATGCCGGTCACCCACCGTCATAACAGCGTCGTCCTTTTTCAGGGGGGGCGACCGTTTTTTGAGGCGCTTTTTGCCGCAATCCGTTCAGCTGAGCATACCATCCTGCTGGAATATTACCTCATACACCACGATCATCTCGGCTCCGGTCTGGCCAAAGAACTGGAAGCCGCCGTTCAGCGCGGGATTACGGTCAAGCTCATCTATGATTATATCGGCTGTCTTGACACGCCCGCCGCCTATTTCAGAAATCTTGTCAAAAACGGGGTAAAGCTGCTTCCGTTCAACGTCCTTTCTTTCAAGCGCGGGGTCTACTGGTTCGATAAACGCGACCATCGCAAGATGACAATTATCGATGGTAAATTGGCTTTTCTGGGGGGCTTCAATATTGGCGATGAGTATGCCGGTTGTGTTTCCGATAAGCTGAACTTCCGGGATCTTGGTTTCAGTATCAAGGGGGATGCGGTTTGCGAGCTGGAGGCGATATTTCATGATACCTGGAACGGAGAGCAGGAGAGCACGGCAGCACATGTGGCGGTTGAGCAATCGCGCAAGTCGCGAAAGAGCTGCGGCAAAAGCGGTGATGCCGCTGTAAATATAATCAGCGGCGGTCCACGGCAGCGACGTTCCTACATCCGTGAGGCTTTTCAGGTAAATATTGCCGCTGCTGCCGAAGAGATTTTGATCGCCACCCCATACTTTGTACCCGGTCCGCGCATTATCCGCTCTCTGCTGCGAGCAGTGCGTCGCGGCGTGCGGGTACGGCTGCTGCTGCCGGCCCGCAGTGATGTGCCGTTCATGCTCCTGCTTGGGCGCAGCTCGTATGCAACGCTGCTGAAAGGCGGGATTGAGATATATGAACTGGAGCGTGAAATACTTCACGCCAAGGTCATGCTGATCGATGCCGAGCGGACCGTCATCGGCTCGGCCAATCTTGACCAGCGCAGCTTCCATCGCAACTACGAGATCAACTGTCTGGTCGATAACGTGCAGTTCGGCAGGCAGATTCGGGAGTTGCTGCTGGATGAAATCGCCGGTTCCCGCTCGGTAGAGCTCTATGTTCATGAGCGGCGGGGTATTTTAATCCGGATAATGGAGCGGGTGGTCTCTCTGTTCGGGTGGTTTGCGTGAAACCTGCACTGATCGACAGTCATTGTCATCTCGATCAGGAACCACTCATCTCCGGGGTGCAGCATTTTATGCAGGAAGCCTCTGCTGCAGGAGTACTCTGTTTTGTCGTCCCCGGGTTGCATCCCGATGGGTGGAGGGGAATAGCGGCTCTGGCTGCAGAAAACCGCTCTGTTTTAGCGGCATACGGCATCCATCCGATGCATGCCGTATGCATTAATGACGGGAATCTTGAGCTCCTGCGCGAGTTTGCCCCCTTGGGTGTGGCTATCGGTGAAATTGGCCTCGATCCGCTGTACCAGACGCCGTTGGCTCTGCAGGAGGCTGTTTTCCGGGAGCAGCTCCGGGTAGCGGTCAACCTCGGGTTACCGGTGCTGATACATTGCCGCCGGGCATTTAAAAGAGTGTTAACGATTCTGAGCGAAGAGAGTGCCGAACAGGTGGGGGGGATCATGCACGCCTTCTCCGGTTCTGTGGAGATGGCGCGGGAGTTTATCCGGATCGGCTTTGCCATCTCGATTTCCGGGACGGTGACCTGGGGCAATGCGGTCAAACCGCTGCGCCTTGTCAGGGAGTTGCCGCTGGAGCATCTTGTGCTGGAAACCGATGCCCCGGACATGGCCCCTGAGCGCTATCGCGGGGCTTTCAACCGCCCGGCCTGGATAACGGAAACCGCGCAGCGGGTAGCGGAAGTTCGGGGGGTCTCGCTGGAAGATGTTGCCAGAATTACAACGGATAATGCTCGCCGCATTCTACGGCTGGGTAGATGTTCTGCTTGAGACTGTATTTCCGCCGGCTGCTGTGCTAGTATCCTCTTTCAGGATGATTATTTCCACTAAGGAGCTACTCCATGAAATATGCCCTTCTGTTTCTTTCCGGATGTGTTGTCACGATCAGCGGCTGTGCCATGTTCACCGCCTGGAAAAGCATTCCCCCGCCTGGTGGCTGTGAGCAGTGCCACACCGTGGAGATCAGTACCAACTGGCAGGCGATGTACAAACCGGCTGCGGTGCCGGATGAACGCGGACGGCTCCCCTTCCAGACGCCACAGTACAACCAGCCTTCACTGGGGGGGCAGCAGTCGCCGCTGGAAGCAAAAAAAGTTGAGGAAATGGCCTGTTTCGACTGCCATAAATCCCCAACACCGGCGCATAAGGGACGTAAAGGGCGCTTCCACCATTAATAAAAAACATTTGAAACGCGGAGCAACAGAGCGACGGTGTAAAAACAAAGAATTTTGGTAAGGTCCTGATTTCTTTGTTGCTCCGTGTTATTCGGACTGTCTTTTTTGGTTAATACCGTCTCTTCGTTTTACTCACCGTCACGGCTGAAGCGGTATCCGACACCGCGGACTGTCAGAAAATGTTTTGGATGAGAGGGGTCAGGTTCGAAGTATTTGCGAAGCCGGACGATAAAATTGTCCAGTGTTCTGGTTTCGGTGTCGCTGCTGTAGCCCCAGACGGACTGCAACAGGTCGCTGCGATGGATGGCCAGCCCCTCTTTCTGAAAAAAAAGCGATAGCACCCGTACTTCCATCTCGGTCAGGTCAATCTCCCCCTGAGCTGTTCTGGCCCGGTACGAAAGAAGAAAAACCTCATTGTCGCCGAAACGATACCCCTCCTCGACCGGGTCCGGTCGATACCATGAAGAGCGCCGCAACATCCCCTTGACCCGCAGCAGAAATTCCACCAGATTGAATGGTTTGGTGAGGTAATCATCAGCGCCGTTTTCCAGCCCCTCCACACGGTCGGCATCGTCGGAGCGGGCTGTCAGCATCAGAATAGGGACCCGGGGATCGACCGCTCTAATGGCGCGGCACGCCTGGAAACCGTCCATGCCGGGGAGCATGACATCCAGGATGACAAGGTCAAAGCGTTCAATCTCAAGAGTTGCAAGAGCCCGTTCGGCGGTTTCAAAATGGCTGACCCGGTGCCCCTCTTCTTCCAGGTTGAAGCAGATGCCGCGCGCCAGATGAATTTCATCTTCTACGAGCATGATATGCGGCTTGTCGTCGGTCATTTAAGCTCACCTCCTGCTGCAGGAAATTTTACGGTAAAAGTGCACCCCTTGCCCGGCCCGTCGCTTGTCACGCCGACCGCGCCGCCATATCCCTTGATGACAGATTCCACGATATAAAGGCCAAGCCCGGTCCCCCGCACGTTGTCCCCGGGAGGCTGGACGCGGTAAAAGCGGTCGAACACCCTCTTTTGTTCTTTCTTGTCAAGTCCCCGGCCATGATCCTGTACCGAGAGTTGCAGCCATGCCCCGTTTTTGACCAGTCGGACCGATATCTCCGGGCTTTGCGGCGAATAGAGTACCGCATTTTCAAACAGGTTGCGCACCACCATACCCATCTCTTCCGGATCGACCAGCGCCTTCAGCCCGACTGCCGCTTCGAACGAGATGCTTCCCCCCTGCGGCAGTGTCCCCCGCTCCCTTTCCACATGCTCGTTCACCAGCTGCGTCAGGTCGGTCATCCTGCGGTCTGACAGCTTGCGGCGCTGCTCGAGACGGGCAGCCATCAGCAGATTGTTGATCAGATAATGAAGCCGTTCGGTGTCGGCAAGCATGATGCCGACGAAAGAATCGAGGCGCTCTTCAGTCGGCTTCCGCAGCCGGATCGTTTCAAGGTGGAGCTGGATTGATGCGAGCGGCGATTTCAGCTCATGGGTAACCTGGGAGATGATGTTGCGCTGCTGCAGATACAGGTTTGACTGGCGTTTCCAGTACACAAAGATCACGTATACGCCGATCAGGATCAACACCAGCATGACCAGCCCTTCTACCATGACCGGCCAGTTGGCCCCCTGCCCGAGGAGTTCAGGGCGGTATTTCTCGGCCAGTTCACGGAACTCGCGCTGCTTGCCGATAAACCAATAAATCCAGAACACAACAGCGGTGATCCAGACCAGCTGAATGGCGATCAAGGCCATGATCGGATGGAAGATGCGGCGGAGAAGCTTCATTTCATATCCTTAAAAAACATTACCGCAGAGTATGCAGAGGTTAAGCTGCCGTTTCTATGTAACTTTATAACGTATCGTTTTGCATGCTTGTGAATCAAGCGGCTTTCTGCTACATTTGCGCCGATGAAACAGAGTTATAAATACCTTGCGGAGTGTATGTCAATGGCTAGTACCGATTCCAAAAAACTAAACCGGCAGATGATGCTCTACCGTATAGTGCAGACAATATTAACAGGCATGCTGGTCGTCCTGGCGATAGTTTTTCAGGGTCAGTTTGCTGCACTCAACAAACCGGGACAGTTTATCAGCAGTATTATAATGGCTCTTGCCGTGCAGTTACTGCTTATATATCCGGTCTACCGTCTGGCCTGGCGCGATGCCGGTGTAGAAATCGAGGGAATCCAGCCAAACCTGACGCCTGAGAAGCTGGCCGCCCTCCGTAAAAAACGGTTGATCGGCGACCTGTGGAAATTCTGCGGTTTTGCTTTCTATATGGTCTTTGTCGCGCTGGCTCCTGATGCAAAGAAGGCGGTCGGTGCGATACCTGTGCTTGCCACTACGATCTTCTCGTTTCTGCTGACCTGCCTGATGTATTTCCAGTGTTTCAACTTCAGTGCTAAAAAACGGCTGAAGCAAAATTTATAAGAACCAACGACTTTTCAACACGGAGAGAAAATATTTTAGATCAAAAACCAAAGATTTTGGTTTTTTGATCCTGGGTTCCTCCGTGTCTCCGTGTTAAATTGACTTTGACGTTTATTTGGGTTTTTTTTCAAAAAACTCTTCCATCCTTGCAAAAACTCCCGCCGAATCCCCTCTGACAATTTCCGTATCCGGCAAAGAACGGAGAAAAATCCTGCCGTAACTCTTGTTAAGTACCCGACGATCAAGGACCAACACTGCACCGCGGTCTTCACGGCTCCGGATCAGGCGTCCGAAACCCTGGCGGAACTTGATGACCGCCTGCGGCACCGCAAAATCGCGGAAGGGATCGCCTCCGTCGGCCTTGATTTTTTCGGCGCGGGCCTGTTGGACCGGCTCGGTCGGTACCTGAAAGGGGAGCCTGGCGATGACCACCAGCCGCAGCGCATCACCCTTGACATCAACACCTTCCCAGAACGAATCGGTGCCGAACAGCACGGCGTTCCCTTCCTTGCGAAACTGTGTCAGCAGGGTGTGGCGCCCTGTTTCTCCCTGTTTGAGTGACGTCAGCCCGAGGCGTGCGAGCGCCGGTGACAGGGCCTGGAAGACTCGATTGAGCAGGTCGTAGGAGGTAAAGAGGATAAAAGCGCCGCCGCGTGAGATCGTAACCGCCCTGAGGATATGATCCTCCAGCGCTTCCCGGTAACCGGGAGCTGTCGGCTCCGGCATATCCTCCGGTATCGCGACAAAAACCTGGCGTGCATAATCAAACGGTGATGCCAGCTGCAGCTCGGAAAGGCGCTCTTTCGGGAGGAGGGCGAAACCGGTGCGTTTTTTCAGGTAGCCGAATTCGCCTCCGACCGTCAGCGTTGCGGATGTAACGATGACGGTTTTGAGCTTGTCGAGGACACTCTCCTTGAACTGGGCCGAGATGTCGAGCGGTGCAGCAGTCAGCCTCGCCTGGACGCCGCGATTGCCGCGCCTGGTCTCGATCCAGCGGCAGTATCCTGCGGCTTCGGTCGTGAAGAAAAGCAGTGCGTCCGCCATCGCCTGCAGCCGCCCCTCTATGCCGCTCGTGTCGAGGAGGTAATCAGCCAGCTTTTCCTGCAGCTTCTCCGGAAGATCCTTTGAGCGGCGCCCCATTGTGCGCAGCGCCGCAGTATATTCATTCACCGCATCTGCCAAGGCGTGCAGCCGCTGGCGGCACTCAAGCCAGAACGTGGTCTGCTCCACCTCGGGGGTGATCCGCAGCTTCTGCTCCCTGCCGGCCGGCGTTCCGGCGTCATGCTCGGCGCTCACCGCCAGCCAATCCATCGTCTGTTCAGTCATCCCCGCCAGATCATGGGCTTTGGGGAGAAGGTGCCCCTCCAGCAGTCCCGACAACTCGGCGTAGAGCCCTTCTTCTGATTCCGGCAGATCGCGGGTGATAGCGGATGAGATGATCGTCAACAGACCCGCACGCCCCGCTTTATGTGGCACCAGTCGCTGCAGCTGTTTGAGGATGCCGCTCCGGGCGATCGTCAGCGACAGGTGGCTGGTGGCGACGTCTTCCAGATGATGCCCTTCGTCGAAGATCAGACGGGTGAAGGGGGGGAGAATGGCGGTGGCATCGTAGCCGGTCTCCCTGCGGAGAACGATATCCGAGAGCAGCAGGGCGTGGTTGACCACCAGGACTCGGGCGGCCGAGGATTCTCTTCTGGCGCGGTAAAAGAAGCAGTTGCCGAAATGCTTGCAGCGCGACCGCCCGCACTGGTCTGCTTCGCAGCAGATCTCCTCCCAGGTGCCGCCGTGCGGTGTGAAGGCCAGGTCACTGCGACACCCTTCCTTGCTGCTGTGGCTCCACTCGATGATGACCGTCAGCTCGGCAGATGACTCATCCGGGAAAAGCGCCGGTTCTGCCTCTGCATGCTCCAGTTTGCGCAGGCAGGCATAATTGCTGCGCCCCTTGACCAGTGCTGCCTTGAATTCAACGGCAGAGTTGCGGGCGAGGAAGGGGAGGTCTTTTCTGATCAGTTGTTCCTGCAGATTGATCGTGTTGGTGGAAATGACGACCCGCTCGTTGTTGCGGGTTGCCCAGAGAATAGCCGGGATCAGATACGCCAGCGATTTGCCGGTGCCGGTGCCTGCCTCGACCAGCACCACCCGATCACCGTTGAAGGACTCGGCAACGGCAAAGGCCATTCTCAGCTGTTCATCACGCTGCTCATAACCTTTAAGATGGGCCATCATGCCGTCATTCGCAAAAACACGGCCGATCTCTTGAAGTGAAAGGAGCTCCCCTTTTTTCTCGGTGTGCGGGGCAACGACCTGATAACAGCGGTTGCAGTCGTTATCGACGATGGCAAAGCCTATCCCTTGGTTGCCGCAGACGGAGGCGATATCCATATCGGCAGATGAAGGGGTCAGGTCGCCGGAGGGGTGGTTGTGAATAACGACGTCGCCGCCCGATGCCCGGGTGATGATGGCGGGCACGGCCACTTTGCTGCCGCGGGCAATCGTATCAGCCTCGTAGACCATGCCATCGACGTTGCTGCGGCCGATGAAGAAAACCTCGTTGCCGCCTGCGGCGGCAATCTCGTGGCGCATCAGGGCGCGGCAATCAGTGGTGAATTGAGTTTCCATAAGGTCGGGTAGCATAGCACACTGCACCAAAAAAGGCACCGGAGAAACCGGATGCCTTTTTTGGTGCAGTGTGACCGTTAACGGTCAGTTCATGCTCTTTAAGCCCACTCAATAGTGCCAAGCGGGATTTTCAGTTTGCGCCGGCATGTATTGCGATCAGTGCAGCGGCAGCACCTGCCCACCAGACCCACCGGTAATCGCCGAGATGAACTTCGGCAAAATTGCCCCAATTAAAAGAAGAACGTTTGGCCTCAGTTTTATGTTCCGGGGCGGTTGAATCCGTTGCCGCCTTCGATGTATCGGCGGCGGCCATCAAAACGGCAGCAGACCTTTCGGTAGGTAGCGACAAATTTACTCCCCCACCTGATTGTGCTGGCGCAGCAATTGCCGACTCTGCAGCGGACGGTGCAGCAACAATCCCTTGGGCCCTGGCGGCAGCAGGGACAAAGGAGACGAGACAGATTAATACCATGAGTTTACGAAGCAATGTTGATTCCTCCTTGAATTTAATTGTGAGGAGCATACCAGAAAATAAGAAAAAATGGACAATATTGTTGACTGTATTGATGTAGGTAATTATTCGGCATTTTGGTCGTAATCGAAAGGCTACCGTCAGTTGTTCAGTAAAAGCCCGACTAACCCGGCACCAAAAATAACAAACATCGGAGCGATCTTGGTCCATTTGAAGAGCGCAAAACCGGCTGCGAGAATCAAAAACTCCTTCAGTCCCGAGAGTGACGCTACCCCGAGATTCCAGGCCGCTGCGGCGACCAGGCCGACGACAGCAGGTAGCAGGCCGTCGAGGGTACTGCCGATAAGGTCTATTTTCTTCAGGCGTTCGTAATTGCGTCCGACGATCAGCATCAGCATGACACAAGGGAGGAAAATACAGACGGTGGCCACGAAGGCACCCGGAAAGCCGCCGGCCCGGAAACCGGTGAAGGTTGCGATAATAGCCAGCGGGCCGGGAGTCAGCTGCGACAGCGCCAGCCCGTCGAGAAATTGCCTGAGCGTCAGCCAGCGGTACTGTTCGACCATGATATGATTGAGGAGCGGAATCAGCACGTAACCGCCTCCGACAAAGATCAGGCCGATGCGAAAGAAGGTCCATGCGATCAAAAGCAGCGATGCCATCAGGTGAATCTCCTGCGGTAATAAGCGCTGCAGAGAGACCAGAGTGCCGCTCCCAAAAGGATCCAGGCGGCATTGAGTTTGAAAAATACCGATGCGCAGAACGCCGCAACCGCCATCAGCATGCCGCTCCACCCTTTAATCTGCTTGCGCCCCATATCGATGGCGACGACGATGATCAGTCCGATGACCACCGGATTGGTCCCCTTGAGGGCGGCCTGCAGCTGGGGCAGCTTGTCATAGGTGAAATAAATCCAGGAGAGGAGGGTCACCAGCAGGAACGAGGGGAGCATAAAGCCTACGGCCGCGATAATTCCGCCGCGAATGCCGCGCAGGTGGTGACCGGTAAAGGTGCAGACATTCAGCGAAAACGGCCCCAGAATCTGGCCGAAGGCCAGCCCATGCAGGAACTCTTCCGACGAAATCCAGTTCTTCTCGCGGACACAGATCCTTTCCACCAGGGCGACGATCGCCATGCCACCGCCAAAACCGGTCACGCCGATTTTGACGAAGGTCAGGAAAATATCAGTTAAACGTACTTTGTGCGTGGAATTGTGCATTGCGCATTTATATCAGTAAGCATTGTTTTGCAGCAAGGGAAAATGGGTGTAAAAAATTGCCTTGAATGGCGCTCCGTGGTACATAATGAGCCATTGTGTAAAAGGAGTTCCTACCATGTCTTTCCGCACTATTGAATGGCTTGACAACGCCGTCATCATAATCGACCAGACCCGCCTGCCGGGTGAAGAGGTCTACAACACCTATACCGATTTCCAGTCGGTTGCCGAAGCGATCAAGGGGATGATCATCCGGGGGGCGCCGGCCATCGGGGTGGCAGCCGCCATGGGGGTCGCACTGGGGGCGCGGTCGATCATCGCCGATACCCACGAGTCCTTTTTCCGCCAGCTGGACAACGTCTGTGACGTGCTGGGGCGTACCCGGCCGACCGCAGTCAACCTTTTCTGGGGACTGGAGCGGATGAAGCGGGTCGCGGAGGCGAACCGGAGCGAGAGTCTTGAGATCATCCGCGAAGCGCTCAAAAAGGAGGCGATCCTGATCGAGCAGGAGGACCTGACGATCTGCAGGAACATCGGCAAGTGGGGGGCAACACTGATTCCGGAGGGAGCGTCGGTCCTGACCCATTGTAACGCCGGGGGTCTGGCTACGGCCGGGTACGGTACCGCGCTGGGCGTTATCCGTGCCGCTCATGAGGCCGGCAAGAAGATTCAGGTCTTTGCCGACGAGACCCGTCCCTGGCTGCAGGGGTCGCGCCTGACCGCCTGGGAGCTGATGAAAGATGGCATTCCGGTGACGCTGATTGCCGACAACATGGCCGGATTCTTCATGAGTCGCGGCGAGATCACCTGCTGCGTCGTCGGCGCAGACCGGATCGCCGCCAACGGCGACACCGCCAACAAGATCGGCACCTATTCCGTTGCGGTGCTGGCCAAAGAGAACAACATCCCGTTTTACGTCGCCGCTCCGGTTTCAACCCTTGACCTCTCTCTTCCTGACGGCAGCAGCATTCCGATAGAGGAGCGCCCCGCGAATGAAGTAACCCATATCAGGGGGATTGCCATCGCCCCTGCAGGGGTCCGGGTCCGCAACCCGGCCTTCGATGTGACGCCGGCCCGTTATATCAGCGCGATCATCACCGAAAACGGTATCGTCACCGGCGACTACCGCACCGGCCTGCGCAAGTTGGCGAGCCTCTGACATGCATATAGAACGCTTCTCCCAGGAGTTCAGCCGCATCATTGCCCTCTCGGACCCTATCTTGCAACTGCAGGAGTTGGCAACATTTCTTGAGTCACATGGCTTTCAGTATGGGGCCCGCTCCGCAGACAACGTGCTGCTGCTCCGCCCTTTATTCACCGCTCCGACACTGCACCGTATAGTTATAAACGCTCTCAAAACCCCTTCTCCCGACCTAGCGCTGAACGCCTTCGAGCGCTTGGCGGGAATCCTCCCCCCTGAGACACTTTCTGAGCTGGCAAAGCGGAAGAAACGGCTGGCTCAATATATCCTCCTCTGCGGTTCATCACCGTTTCTGGTCAATCTTATGTACAAATGCCCCGAGACCGTGCAGTGGCTTTTTTTGGAAAACGGCATCGATCTTGCCCGTTCTGCCGAAGATATGCTTGGCGCGGTACAGGGGAGTGTCGATGAAAAAACCGACTTTACTGCGCTGCAGAGGTCGCTGCGCTGTTTCAAACGGCGGGAAATCGTACGGATTGCCGCCCGCGATCTGAGCGGACTGGCGCCACTCGAAGAGGTCATGAGGGAACTTTCCGACCTTGCTTCGTCAACGCTGCAGGTCGCCTACCAGGTCTGTCGGCGCTGCCTGACCCGTGATCATGGCGCCCCGCTGCTGGAGGGAGAAGGAGCGCTCCCCCGCGAGGCGGAGATGACCGTGATCGGTATGGGGAAGCTGGGTGGCAGGGAGCTTAATTTTTCTTCCGATATCGATATCATTTACTTCTATGAGTCGGACAGGGGGGAAACGGCCGGTGTAGAGAGCGGTTCGGGGAGCAGAAAAGGGGTGGTCTCTCTGCATGCCTACTTTAACAAGCTGGGGGAGATGATCAGCAAGGCACTGTCGCAGGTGACGGAGGATGGTTTCGTGTTCCGGGTGGACGTCGGCCTCCGTCCGGAAGGAAAATCGGGAGACATGGCGGTTTCACTCCGTTCTGCCGAGATCTACTATGAATCATGGGGACAGTCCTGGGAACGTACCGCCATGCTCAAAGCCAGACCGGTTGCCGGTTCGCTGGCGCTTGGTGAAGAGCTGCTTAAAACCCTCCAGCCGTTTATCTACCGTAAGTATCTCGATTACAACCTGATCGAGGATATGAAACAGATGAAGCAGAAAATCGATGCCTCGCTGGCTCGCTCGCGGGAAGGGGAGATTAACCTGAAGCTCGGTCGGGGGGGGATCCGGGAAATCGAGTTTTTCATCCAGGCGCTGCAACTGGTGTACGCCGGGAAAAACCCGAAACTGCGGGAACGCAATTCACTCCGCGCTCTGGATACACTTCTGGCGGCGAACCTGCTGGTCAAGGACGATCACCGCAAGTTGCGGGAGGCGTATCGCTTTCTCCGCACGGTTGAGCATCGGATCCAAGTGGTGCAGGAACGTCAGACCCACAACCTGCCGGTAAAGGAGGAAGAGATGCTCGCGCTGGCGAGGCGGAGCGGTTATCTGCGCGCAGATGGCCTGGGGCGTTTTAGTGAAGTGCTTGAAGACCATCGCAAAAATGTTTCCGTCATCTACGGTAACCTTTTCTATTCGCGGGATAAAAAGCTGGCACAGGAGATTCATCCGCACATCTTGTTTCTTCTCGATCCCAAGGCGGATTCCGATCTGGTCAAGGATATGCTGGCAGAACACCACTTTGAGGCTGTCGAGCGGGCCTATGACAATCTGACCTCCCTCCGGAGGGGACCGGTAAAAGGGAATCTGACCGAACGGAGCCGCCGTATTCTGGAAAAGATCACACCGCTGCTGATCCATGAGATCCTTGAATCACCAGATCCGGACATGGCGCTGACCAATCTGGAACGCTTCCTGACGGTAGTTGCCACCCGGTCATCCTATTATGCCCTGCTGGCAGAAAACCGGCCGACGATCAAGCTGCTGGTAGGGCTGTTCGGCATGTCGGAATTCCTTTCCAAGATTTTAATCAACCATCCGGAGCTGCTTGACAGCCTCGTTGTCAGCCGCGGTTTCTCGGTTGTCAAAACGAAGGGAACGATGCAGGGGGAGTTGGACGGACTGCTTGAACAGAGTGACTATTTCGAGGATCACCTCAATATCCTGCGTCGCTACCGTAATGAAGAATTTTTGCGCATCGGCCTAAGCGATATCCAGGGGCGATTACTGCAGGGGGATGTTGCTGCGCAGCTCAGTCTGCTGGGTGAAATCTGTCTGGCAGCAGCTTTCAGGCTGGCGGTTGGGGAACTACACCGTTTTGGCCGCCCGACCTGGCAGCGCGGCGGGGGTGCCATCGGGGCGAACCTGGCGATTATCGCCATGGGGAAACTGGGGGGGGGGGAGCTCAACTATCATTCGGATCTGGACATCATCTTTGTCTACGACCACCAGGGGTTTACGGACGGCGAGAAGCAGATCTCCAACCATGAATATTTTGCCAAGCTGGCCCAGAAAATCATATCTATCCTGACCATGCAGACCCGTGAAGGGTACGTTTACAAGATCGACACCCGGCTTCGCCCCTCCGGTAATGCCGGCCCGCTGGTGACCTCACTGGAGTCTTTTCTCGACTATCACCGCAAGGAGGCACAGGTATGGGAGCGACAGGCGCTCACCAAGGCACGCGTCGTTCTGGGTGATGAGGGTCTGGCCGGCCAGCTGCATGACATTATCCGCCATACGATTTATGGCGCAACAATAGATGATGATGGGCGTCAGGAGATCCACCGCCTCCGGATGCGGATGGAAAACGAACTGGCCCGGGAGAAAGACGGCAGCTACAACATAAAAACCGGCCGGGGGGGGATGGTGGATGTCGAGTTTGCCGTTCAATATCTGCAGCTCCGTGAGGGGTACCTTTACCCGGAACTGCGTACCACCAGCACGGTCGTTGCGCTCAAGGAGATCATTCCGCTGGGACTGCTGCCAGATGGAGATGCCCAAACGCTGCTGACCGGGTACAAATTTCTGCGCAAACTTGAAAACCGTCTGCGGATTATTCATGACTATTCGGTCAATGATCTCTCCGGAACAAGAACCTACCTGAACAAGCTGGCGCGCCGTCTCGGATACGATCCCAAGCTGAAGAATCCGGGGGCCGCCCTGATCTGTGATTATGAGGAGATAACGGGCAAAATCCGGGATGTGTTTGACCGGCTGTTTCTGGTTGAATCTGATTCGGAAAAAAGCGGAGGGGATTGACGTTACTTCTCCAGCAGCTCACCCAACACCGCGTCAACCTTTGCAACATCCACGAAGGTATTGAAGCAGGGTCCGAAAGGGCGCTCGTTGAGGATGCCGATCACCGGCAGCGGGTAGCAGTCTTTGATGCCGGAGGTCAGGTCCCGTTCGCAGGCGACCGCCAGCACCAGTTTCGGCCGTTTTTCTACGATAACCTTGCGGGCGAGCGTTCCTCCGGTAGCCACCGAAATATCGACCGCATACTTACGTCCGAGCTCGACCAGCCCCTTGATGCTGCAGCGGCCGCATTGAACGCATTTGTGAATGTCGCCGGTTACCTTGATTTCACAATCAGCGAGTTGGATGCAGTGAGGCAGGAGTACCAGAATACGATCCGGTTTCACCTTCATCCGCTGGGACAGCACCAGGCTGTTATTCATCGCGACAAAAGACTGCCGGATCCGGTCCCTGTCGACTCCCATCAACTTCCCCACAAATTCAATGACCGGCAGCAGAAACTTGATGACGACCAGGCGCATGAAGCGGGTCAGGAAGATATCCCTCCCCAGTGCGGTCGTCAGCACCAGCAGCCCGGTCCCCAGAAGGGCAATCCCGCAGAGAGTCACCATGATGATGCCGACAATGTGCGGCAGACTGGGGTGTATATTGGCCAGGCCGCGGTTGGGGATCCACCATGCGAGGAAGATGACCGCGACAACGATCAGGCAGGTGACCCCCATCAGGGTGACAAAGAGCCGCTTGCGTGGTGCCGTTGCCTCGGTTTTTGTCACTACGGTGCCCCCTCTGGTTGCGCTGTCCCCATCAGGCTCCCCTCGGCAACGGGGTAACCGGCCAGAAAGCTGGCGCAGTCGAGGCGTTTCTTGCCGGCCAGCTGTAGCTCCTGCAAAAAAAGACTCCCTGTTTGGCATGCCACTTCAAGCTGATCTTTTGTTGCCTGTAGCACCGTTCCCGGCACTCCCGAGCCTTTGCCGACAGCCGTGCGGAAAATTTTCAGGGTCTGACCGCCGACGGTCGTGCAGGCACCCGGCCAGACCGCCAGGCCGCGCACCTGGTTGTGAATTGTGCGGGCGTCGGCATGCCAGTTGATGATGCCATCCTCTTTTTTCAGCATCGGTGCATAGCAGCTGTCGGCACTGTTCTGCGGCTGCGGGATGAGATCACCCGCCGCGAGCCTGTCGATCGTTTCTCCCAGCAGTTCGGCACCCATTGACGCCATGCGGTCATGCAGGGATACTATGTCTTCGTTTTCGTCCAGTGGAGTTCGCTTGACCAGCAGCATATCACCGGTATCGAGGCCGACGTCCATCAGCATTGTCGTTACGCCGGTTTCACTCTCGCCGTTAATCAGGCACCAGTTGAGAGGCGCGGCGCCACGATAGCGTGGGAGAAGCGAGGCATGGACGTTGATACAGCCGTGTGGCGGGATCTCCAGCAGCGCTTTGGGGAGGATCTGGCCGAAAGCGACAACAACAATAACATCCGGCTTAAGCCCGCGGATGATGTCAACAAAGTCCGGATCTCTCACTTTGAGCGGCTGATACACCGGGATACCGCTTTTTTCGGCCAACTCCTTGACCGGCGGCGCCATCATCCGCTGCCCACGCCCCTTGGGGCGGTCCGGCTGGGTGACAACAGCGACAATATGCTCCCCGCGATCAATCAGACCCTGTAGTGTCGGGCAGGCAAAGCCGGGTGTGCCCATGAAAATAGTTCGCCAGCCGGTCATCTCTTCTCCTCTGCCGCTTTGCGGGCCTTGCGCTGGAACAGCTCACGCTTGAGAGCCGAAAGATGGTCGACAAACAGGATCCCCTCAAGATGGTCAATTTCGTGCTGAAAGGCGATGGCGAGAAGATCTTCCGCTTTCCATGTCCGCTCGATACCCTCGAGGTCGAGCGCCTTGACGATTACACGGGCGTAACGTCTGACGTTGGCGGCATAATCCGGCACCGAGAGGCACCCCTCCTCTTCATATGCCTCTCCTTCGGCATGAACAATGACCGGATTGATGGCGACGATCAGATCAGGCGGCTCATTTTTACCTGAGATGTCAATAACAACGACGCGCTGGTGCGCGCCGATCTGAGGCGCCGCGAGACCGACCCCTGGAGCGGCATACATGGTTTCGGCCATGTCGTGAACGAGTTGCCGGATCGGATCGGTTATAATGGTTATCGGGGCTGATTTTTTCTTGAGCTCGGAGTTCGGGTAGGTGAGAATAGTACGAATCATTGCGCATCCTTCGTTGAAGATATAGAGTGTAATGATACTATTTCAGGAAAATAAAATCAATTTTCATCTTGAAGGGCATACAGAGAGGTGCATGGATGACTGATCCGGTCAAGGGAATAAGCGGGGCTCAGGCTCCTTCAGCAGGGGGGAGCTACAGCGGTGGCAGTTTTTCAGGGGGACATGACAAAAAAGAGGCGGCACCGTCGCAGGTCGATCTGATCGAAATATCCCAGGATGCCCGCGATCGTTCGAAAGGCAAGCCAAGGAAGAACATTCTGGAATATCTGAAAGAGTTGCTGGGGTAATCCGTGTAAAACGTCGTGACAGGCAACAATCAGCCAAAAAAACTCTTATCTTTTTCGTATGCCTCTCCAAATCTTTCCAGCAGCGCATCCATACGCTGCTGGTCCAGCCCCAGTCTCTGTGCAGGCACTGTCTGCATAAGATCAAGCCCGTCATCCGGTGCACGGATGCCGATTCCCGCTTTGTGACAAAACATATTGGCAAGTCCGACAACACAGGTCAGGCTGATCAGGGAAGAATCTTCAACCTCTCCAAATTCGAAGGTATGATGGCTCAATACGGCGTGCATCAGCATGTCGGGAAAATTCCATTTTTTGATAACCAGTCCGCCGACCTCGGCATGAGTATAGGGGTACACCTGCCGTTCGGCCTCCTCGAAGGTAAGTCCGTCATTGTAGCATCTCTGCATAACATTCTGAAACTGCTGCTTGTTCATGGTATTCATGATTATTTTGCCGATGTCGTGGAAAAGCCCCCCCAGAAAAGCTTCTTCTTCGCTCACCATACGGGTTTCCCTGGCGATCATGCGTGACGCAAGACCGGCGCCGAAGGAGTGTTCCCAGAGCATTTTTTCGGTCAGGCCGTACGGCTGGTAGACCTGCTTGACTGACGCAGCTACGACCAGGCTCTTCAGGGTGGCAGAGCCGAGAACTACAATGGCATGGGAGAGCGTCTGGATCTGGCGCTGGCAGCCGTAGAAGGAGGAATTCGATATTTTTAGCACGCGGGCGGCAACAGCCGGGTCAGAGGCAACTACCTTGGCCAGCTCTTCTGCGGTGGCACATTCGCTTTCGATAAGCTGCATGACCTTCATGGCGACAACCGGAATGGTCGGAAGGTCGCTGGCGGTCATAATCATTATTTCCAGTTCTCTGTTCATATTATCCTTTAAGGCTAAATCTTGCTGGTACCGCTTGATAAGTGCCACGTTCGGGAGGCGCTGATTATCTGCCTATTGTCGTAAATAATCAAGCATTTAGCCTAAATTATTGAAATAGTGTCGGGTGATGTGTATAATCCCGCCGCACTACCGACAGAAATTGAGGAAACAGCCGTTATGAAGATACTGCAAACATACCTGTTGCTGCTGAGTGCCGCACTCCTTTTAACCGGATTCAGCTGGGGATTCAACGCTGACCCCTGCAAAAAAGCACTTGAAATTGCGGACACGCTGGCCACTATCAGCGATGAGACTCAGAGACGTCAGGCGGAGTCCGGAATTACCTCCCAATGCCCGGATGGTGCCGCCGCCCATTTCGTGGGGGCACTCCAGCAGGAGCGGGTCAGTAACTTTGATGCTGCTATTGAAGAGTACCGGCGCACGCTGCAGCAGGCTCCATCTTTTGCTCGCGCCAGCGGGAATCTGGGGCTGCTGTACGCCCGGAAAGGAATGAATGATGAAGCTTCGGTTGAGCTGGCCCGCGGCCTGTCTGCTATTCCCGATCCTCTCTATCATAAGGCGCTGGCGCAAATTTTAGCCGCACAAAAAGTCTATCCGCTCGCCGCCTATCATTACAGCGAGGCTGGTCGAGAGCTGACCGGCGATGCTTCCATATTTGTCGCTCTTGCCGAGATTTACATGGTGTCAAACCAGCCTGATAAGGCTCTGGAGGAATATCGAAGGGCTCTGGCAGCCGATCCCGGTACGGTGAAGGCCCATTTAGGCATCGCAACGATCAGTATGCAGCGGGGCGACACTGATAAGGCGCTTGAACAATTGAAGCGGGGCGAGGCCGCTGCACCGCAGAATCGTGATATCCACCTGATGCTGGCGGCTCTTTATGAAAAGAAGGGTGATGCCAGGTTGACCGAGTATCATTCGCTGCTGGGGGGCAAAGGGAAGCTGGTGCAGAACGTTCAGAAAGCGGCCGAAACAGCAGATGCGGGCGCCGCCGGCAAGGAAATAGAAAGCCTCAGGAGCACTGTCAGGGAGCATCCGGGAGATCCGCTTTCATACGAAAAACTCGGGGACCTCTATCGGGCGGCCGGTAAAGATGCAGAGGCCATCGATGCGTATCGTGAGGCGGTGCATCTCAACAGCACTAACAGTGACGTATACCTCAATCTTGGCCTCCTGTACGAGAAAAAGTCTCAAATGGATGAGGCGATCGTCGTCTACAGGCGGGCGGTCAAAGTCAATCCGGCCAGCGCAGAAGCACGTTTACGGCTGGGTGATATCCGCTTCTCCCGCGGCCTGTACAAGGAAGCGGTAGAGGAGTATTCGGAGTTTCTCAGGTTGCGTCCCGCAAGCCCGGATATCCACCTCAAGCTTGCCCGGATCTTTGCCAAAAGCAAGGAAGCCGGCCTGGCGCTTTCGTCATACAACTCGGTGCTGGCTTACAGCCCGAATGATGGTGATGCCAATCGCGAGATCGCAGCCCTGTACGTCCAAAAGGGTGACAACGAGAAAGCACTTGCGCATTATAAAAAAGCGCTTGCGATTCACAAGAACGACAGTGAGGCGCGCACGGCCCTCATATCAATCTATGTAAAAACCAAACAGTACGATGAAATAACGTCCCTGCTCAAAGAGGCGGTCGAGTTGAACCCGGATGATCCGGTCAATCACTACAAGCTGGGGCTGATTTATGACTTTAAAAAAGAGTATGACAACTCGGTAGGCAGCTACAAAAAAGCGATTGAGCTGAAGCCGGATTATGCCAGGGCGCTTACCGCGCTTGGCCGGCTGTATATGAAAACCGGACGTCTGAGTGAAGCCAAAGAGGCGCTTGAAGCGGCGAAAAAGGCTGATCCGACCATGGAAGAAACCGCAGTTTTGCTCAATAACATTCGTGACGAATTCAACCCTGAACCGCATAAAATATCCAAAGGCAAAACGCTGAAAAGCAAAAAAACCAAAGGCAAAAAAGTGAAGGGGAAAAAAAGCAAAAAGCGCTCGGGAAAGATCTCGAAAAAGAGCAAGAGTAAAGCTCCGACAAAAAAGAAATAGGCCGGCGCAGTGGCTTTGCACTCCGCTGTTCAGCACACACTAACGGAATCGGTTTCTGCGCCAAAAACAGAAGGAACTATTTCCCGCTTGCAGATATCGAACAGATTTAGACATCTCTGCATTCCGCGACTGGAAACATAATGACAGATCCGAGCGGTACAGACACCTACTTTCCCTACGACATCCAGATTTCCTCCCATCACTGGCGCTCCCTCGGCCTCGGTGCGCTTTCAAACGGCATTAAAAAGCGCGGAATTCCCCAGATACAATTTTTCCGGCAACTGGCTCTCAAGCTGAATACCACCCGCGCGGCGGGCTCAGCTGTTGTGCATGCCGGTGAACTCAACTTGTATGCCTACCTGCAGAAAACATTGCGCTACCTTATCGATGGTGTCGCCGCTGCCCCGGCATCTTCCCTCCTGGTAAATGCGCTGAAAGAGGGGGGCTTTGACCCGGCAGGCGCTGCTCTCCGGACAACTGGACAGCGTTTTGTCGAGTTGTTTTCACCGCTCCCGGTTCTTGAAGGGCGTATCGGACCTGACCGCTGGCTGGCTGATACCCTGGACAGCCACCTGCGTACTCATCAACTGCTGCGGGAAATGCTGCTGCTGCGTCTGGCGGCTGCCAATCCGGCTATCGACAGCTTCCGTGAACTCGTCGATGATCGTGCTCTTGCCGCATCCTCCCAATACGCCAGCATCACCCTTGCCTTTGATCGTGCCCTGAAAGAGGGGCCAGTTCTTGTCGGAAAAGGGTGCACGCTGATCGAGGCTCTCATGGCTGCGGTGACCGCCTTCCCTTACTCCCTGGCCGGTCAGGCCGCCTATCTTCGTGATCAGTGGCACGATGTTTTACCCCCTGAGTTGCTGCATGAGGTGGAGACAGCCCTTGATATCCTGCATGAGGAGCAGCGTGAGCGTGGCGGTGGACCTGGTCCTGCTCCTGTCCTGGAGTTCCGGCGCGCCGGAGGTGCGACAGCAACCGGCGCCGGCACGGTTTTTCACGGTTTTGATTACCCTGCGTATGAGGCCTTTTCATCTGATGCCGGCTGGATGGCACATGTCGTGCTGATGGCCAAGATGGTCTATGTCTGGCTCGACCAGCTCAGCCGGACGTATGCCCTGCCGATAACCAGGCTCGATCAGGTGCCGGATGCAGAACTCGATCGGCTGGCTGCGAGGGGTTTTTCCGGACTCTGGCTGATCGGTCTTTGGGAGCGTTCTCCCGCATCTCAGCGGATAAAACAGCTCTGCGGCAACCCGGAAGCCATCGCTTCGGCCTATTCACTCTTCGACTACGAAGTGGCTGCCGATCTCGGCGGCTGGGATGCACTGGCAAACTTAAGGGAACGTGCCGGCCGCCGAGGTATACGCCTCGCCAGCGATATGGTACCCAATCATACCGGCATCTATTCACGCTGGGTGATTCAGCACCCGGACTGGTTCGTTCAGACCGATTATCCCCCCTTTCCGACCTACCAATTTACCGGTGAGGATCTCTCCGGCGACGGCAATATCTGCCTGCAGGTTGAAGATGGCTACTGGAACAAGAGTGACGCCGCGGTCGTATTCAAGCACTATGACCGTGGCAGCGGTCGGACACGCTACATCTATCACGGCAACGACGGCACCAGCATCCCCTGGAACGACACCGCCCAGCTTAATTATCTGATACCCGAACTGCGCGAAGCGGTCATTCAGACTATTCTTCACGTAGCACGCAATTTTCCGATCATCCGTTTCGACGCCGCCATGACGCTTGCCAAGAAACATTATCAGCGCCTCTGGTTCCCGCTGCGCGGCCTTGGCGGCGGAGTCCCGTCCCGTGCCGAACATGGCATGAGCAAGGAAGAATTCGATGCGGCTTTTCCCGTGGAGTTCTGGCGCGAGGTTGTTGACCGTGTGGCGTCCGAGGCACCCGGGACGCTGCTGCTTGCAGAGGCCTTCTGGATGATGGAGGGGTATTTTGTCAGGACGCTCGGCATGCATCGCGTATACAACAGCGCCTTTATGAACATGCTCATGACCGAGGAGAATGCCAAATACCGTACGACCATTAAAAACGTTCTGGAATTCAACCACGAAATCCTCAAGCGGTTCGTCAATTTCATGAACAACCCGGACGAAAAGACGGCGGTCGCCCAGTTTGGTTCGCAGGGTAAATATTTCGGTGCCTGCGTGCTGCTGGCTACCATGCCGGGCTTGCCGATGTTCGGTCATGGCCAGATAGAGGGTTTCCGCGAAAAATACGGTATGGAGTACAAGCGTGCTTATTGGGACGAGCAGGTCGACGAGGGGCTGGTACGCGGACATGAGATGTGGATCTTTCCGCTGCTCCGCCGCCGCTGGCTCTTTTCAGGCTCCGAAAATTTTGTGCTATATGATTTTCATGCCGGTGACAGCATCGATGAAAATGTCTTCGCCTACTCCAACCGCTCCGGTGAACACCGGGCGCTCGTGCTGTATCATAACTGCCATGCGACAACCTCAGGCTGGATCAGGGAATCGGTTTCCTTTCTCGTCGCCGGTGAGGGAGAAGGTGGACGCCTCGACCGGACATCGCTGGCCGCGGCGCTGGATGCTCCTGATGAAGATGATTGCTACCTGGCTTTCAGGGACGAAACGGAAGGAGTAGAGTATCTCCGTTCAGCGCGAGAGCTCTGTAAACAGGGACTTTATGTCGAGCTTGGCGAGTATCAGTTCCATGTTTTTATGGATTTCCGGGAAATCCGTGATGACGAGGAAGGTTCATGGAAACAGCTCCATGCAGAGCTGAACGGTTCGGGTGTGCAATCGCTTGAGGAAGAGCGGAAACAGATGCTGTATGGAGATTTGAATGCGGCATTCCGCACCGTTTTTGAGATGCTCACAGCAGTGAGGCAAACGGGAGAAACCGATGCAGCGGACAAAGAATTGCAACGGGCGGTTGACCTGTTTCTGAAGAGCGCTGATGCCGACGAGTTAATAGCGGCATCAGAGGGTAAAGCGCATAAAGCTAAACGGAGGATTCAACAGAAAAAAAGCAAGGCGGTTGAGCAGGTTGCCCGCTTTACCCGGCTTAAAGAGCAGAGGACGACGGCCGGTGATGCCCGTTTATTCCAGCTTCGTCTGATTGCCGGGTTCTCGGATCGGGCGGCCGATTCCCTGCTGATGGCCTGGCTGCTTCTGCGCGAGACGCACCTTGATCCGGTCGCTCGGGGGCTTGATTATACCCTGCGGAGTTTTCTGCAGCGGGATGGAGACCCCGAGTTCAGCAGCCGCGCAGTTGCACTGCTATCGGCGCTGCTCCAGTGGTGGCGGTCTGATGAGCGGCTTGTAGCGGGGAGCAACTTGAAACAGGCGCAGAGTCTGTTTGGTCTCGAAGCATGCCGAACTTTTCTGTTGGATCATGAAAACGACGGGATCGAATGGTTCAACAAGGAGCGTTTTGAGGAGTTGAGTGAGTGGGTAACGCTGCTCCTTCTGCTGGAAAGGTGCGATGCCTCCACCCCTGCCAGGACAGTTTCCATGAGGATAGGTGCGGCGGAACGGGCCATCACGCAAGGAGCAAAGTCGGCACAGGATGTCGGTTATCGTAGCCAGTTATTTGTGGCGCTCCCGGTGAAGGTTGTCATCCGGCGTACTCCAAGAGTTAAAAAAACTACGGTATGATTCGCGAATAATAGGTTCAAATACGCAGAAAGGTCGGTAATTATGCCGGCCTTTCTGCGTATAGAGCCCAGCAGGACGTGTACATACTGACAGTGATATTTGAAAGTCGAACTTGCATATTTCATCTATGCCGCCCCAAGTTGGTGATATTGCCAATTCGATTGTATGTTGCTGTGAGTACTGATGACGTATTGTGACGTAGTTGTGTGATATGCTCTCAGCTGAAGATAATACCGCCGCAATCGCTTTAATGAAGAGGGTTTCCGGTGGCTTATGCTCTCTGAATCTGTTATTAATACTCAATTTTAAGCATCTACTGGGTTCTTGGCCAAACTCAGCTTGATCCTTGTGGGAAGTTGAAATGACCTCAAAAAAAGCTCTATCAGAACGCGACATCTGTACACAGTTCATCGTGCCTGCCCTGAAAAAGGTCGGGTGGGATATTGAACGTCAGGTGCGAGAAGAGGTGTTTTTCACTGATGGCCGTATCTACGTCAGAGGGACCAGTTCAGCCCGTGGTAGCCGCAAGCGTGCGGATTTTATCCTGTACTACAAACCGAATATTCCTATTGCAGTTATTGAGGCCAAAGACAACAGTCATTTTGTTGCGGCTGGCATGCAACAGGCGCTTGGATATGCCAAGATACTCGATATTCCTGTGGCGTTCAGCTCCAATGGTGATGGTTTTGTGGAGCATGATCGAACCGCATCTTCCGGCGATGTTGAACGCAATCTCACCTTGGATGAATTCCCCACCCCTGACGAACTCTGGCAACGCTATAAGAAGTACAAAGGCATCTATTCACCACAACAGGAGCAGATAGCCTCCTTCGATT
This sequence comes from Desulfuromonadaceae bacterium, assembly GCA_028683435.1. Classification (GTDB taxonomy): domain Bacteria; phylum Desulfobacterota; class Desulfuromonadia; order Geobacterales; family Pseudopelobacteraceae; genus JACRCG01. Next base: position 86,837 of record JAQUIG010000001.1, read on the forward strand.
ACTTCTTTGACGGTTCCGGTCGCGCCCCACGCTACTATCAGCAGATAGCCATCAACCGCTCTGTCGAAGCGATTGCCAAAGGGCAGGATCGGATTCTGCTGGTCATGGCCACCGGTACCGGCAAGACCTACACTGCATTCCAAATCATCCACCGCCTCTGGAAGAGCGGCACCAAGAAACGCATTCTTTTCCTGGCTGACCGCAATTCTCTGATTGACCAGACCAAACGGGGCGACTTCAAACATTTTAAAGACCGGATGACGGTCATTCGGAAAAAGAGTATCGATAAGGCTTTTGAGATCTATCTTGCTCTCTACCAGGGATTGACCAACTACGACGAGGATACAGACGCTTACCGAGAGTTCAGCCCCGATTTCTTTGATTTGATTGTGATTGACGAATGTCATCGTGGCAGTGCTGCCACAGACAGTGCTTGGCGTGAGATACTGGACTATTTCAAGAACGCCACCCACATAGGCCTCACCGCTACCCCCAAAGAGACCAAGGCCGTTTCCAATTTCGAATACTTCGGCGAACCGACTTACACCTATTCGCTCAAACAGGGGATTGAAGACGGTTTCCTTGCACCATACAAGGTTATCCGAGTCGGCATCAATGTTGACTTGGAAGGATGGCGACCAGAAGAAGGAACGCGTGATAATGACGGCAATCTGATAGATGACCGACTTTACAACACCAAGGATTATGACCGGAATCTGGTCATTGATGAACGTACAAAAACCGTTGCTAGGAAGGTGACTGAGTTTCTCAAAAAGACCAACCCATTCGACAAGACCATTATCTTCTGCGTCGATATCGAACATGCTGCTCGTATGCGGCAGGCTCTGGCCAACGCCAATCCTGAAGAGGTACTGAAGAACTACAAGTACGTCATGAAGATCACCGGAGATGATGACGAGGGAAAACGGGAGCTTGATAACTTCATAAATCCCGAAGAGCGTTACCCGGTGATTGCCACTACTTCCAAGCTGATGACCACCGGTGTAGACGCCCAAACGTGTAAATTGATCGTCCTCGATTCAAACATCAACTCCCCGACTGAATTCAAGCAGATCATCGGACGTGGCACCCGCATCAACGAAGAATTTGGCAAGCGATTCTTTACCATCATGGATTTTCGTAACGCAACTGACCACTTTGCCGACCCCGATTTTGACGGTGACCCGGTCATGGTGAAACAGATACTGGCCGATGATGAGCTGACCGATACCGATATCCATCCGGATGATGAACCGGTAATTGACTCCGAAACTGGTGAAGAGATTACATTTGGGGATGACAAGCGAGAAGTGACGTATGACCGTCCCGAGATTATCGGTGGCGGCGGCATTGTGGCAGAGCCGCAGGCTAAGGTCTATGTCGCCGGTATCGATGTATCGGTACTCAACGAACGGGTGCAGTATCTGGGGACCAATGGCAAGCTCACAACCGGGAGCCTGAAAGAGTACACCCGTAACGGCCTGCTACAAGAGTTCCGTACTCTTGATGACTTTCTGGCCCGTTGGAATAGTGCCGAAAAGAAGAAGGCACTGATCGACCAGTTAGCCGAGCATGACGTGATTCTGGAAAACCTTCAGGAAGAGATCAAGAAGGACCTGGACCTCTTCGACCTCATCTGCCACATAGCCTGGGACCGCCCGGCCCTCACCAGAAGAGAACGTGCAGAGCAGGTTAAGAAGCGTGATTACTTTACAAAGTATGGTGACAAAGCCCGACTGGTCTTGCAGGCGCTTCTGGAAAAATATGCTAAAGATGGCATCGAGAATATTGAAGAGATGAAGGTCTTGACCATTGATCCGTTCAAGTCAATCGGTACACCGGCAGAGATTGTCAATCTCTTCGGCGGTAAGGAAAAGTACCGGACAGCAGTAAAAGAACTGGAAACTGAAATCTACAGGATGGCGCTATAAATGAAAAATATGGGTTCAATCATCAAGCGGTTGCAGAATACAATGCGCAAGGATCAGGGCGTTTCCGGCGACGCCCAGCGCATTGAACAGTTGGGGTGGATGATTACCCTGAAGATACTGGACGATAAGGACAAGGAACTGGAGATTTTGCAAGAGGAGTACGCGTCACCTATCCCTGCGGCAGTTCAGTGGCGGGTCTGGGCTGCCGATGCCGAGGGGATGACCGGCGACGAACTGAAAGAGTTTATTGACCAGAAGCTTTTTCCTGCTCTGAATAATCTGGATATATCTACCGGCAACAAACGTGCTCTCATTATCCGCGAGATATTTGAGGGAACGAACAACTACATGAAGAACGGCACCATCATACGCCAGGTATTGAATGAGCTGAATCAGATAGATTTTAACTCTTCCGAAGATCGTCACATATTTGGTGACATTTACGAAACGATCCTCCGCGATCTGCAAAGCGCTGGCAACTATGGTGAATTCTATACGCCCCGCGCTCTAACTGAGTTCATGACTGCCATCATCAATCCTCGATTGGGGGAAAAGGTGCTTGACCCTGCCTGCGGTACCGGCGGATTTCTCACCTGTGCTATCGAAAATATCCGTAAGCAAGACGTTAAAAATGTGGAGGATCTTCAAATCCTACAGGCGAATATTCACGGCATGGAATTCAAGCCGCTTCCGTTCATGCTTAGCGTCACCAACCTGATTCTGCATGATATCGAAGTGCCGAATGTGGACTACACCGACAGTCTCAATCGTGAATACACCAGCATCGGTGCCAAGGATCGAGTAGATGTGATTCTTGCTAATCCACCCTTTGGAGCTTCTGTTACTGATGGCGTCGAAACCAACTTTCCACTCAACTACCGGACGACTGAAAGTGCAGACCTGTTTCTTCTCTTGATGATTCGCTATCTCAAGGATGGTGGACGTGCCGCAATTGTTCTTCCTGATGGCTCACTAACCGGTGACGGTGTCAAGCAGCGTATTCGCCAGCATTGGCTGGAATCCTGTAACCTGCATACTATTATACGGTTACCGAACTCAGTTTTTCAGCCCTATGCCAGTGTTGCCACCAACCTGCTGTTTTTCACGAAAGGGGAACCGACCAAGGAAATCTGGTATTGGGAGCATCAGCTTCTCGAAGGGGTAAAATCGTATTCCAAGACCAAGCCGATTCAGAGTAGTGAATTTGATGGTGTAAAGCAGTGGTGGAATAATCGTGTCGAGAGCGAACAGGCATGGCGGGTTTCTATAGATACTTTGATTGCCAACGGTTTTAGTCTTGACGTAAAGAACCCTCATGTCAAAGAAACTGGCTATCATCACACCAGCGCGGAGTTGCTGGAGCTGCTGCATCAATCTTTCCAAAAAAGTGATGGTCTGTTGCAGACTCTTCGTAAGGAGCTGGCTTGTGGCTGAGTGGAAAAGAGCCAGAGTCGGTGATCTGTGCGATATAGTAAAAGGCGAAACGGGGCTGGCAAGTTCGACTCCTGGTCCGTATCCACTGGTTGCAACCGGCGCAGATAGAAGATCGTGTGATTCATGGCAGTTTGATACAGATGCGGTCTGCATCCCTCTGGTGTCATCAACCGGTCATGGCAAAAAAACTCTGAATTATGTTCACTATCAGTCAGGTAAATTTGCTATCGGCACCATATTGGCTGCCGTGATCCCCAAAGACCCGTCTATTCTGACGGCTCGTTTTCTTCACCTTTACCTTTCGCACTTTAAGGATACCGTATTAGTGCCGTTAATGAAAGGTGCAGCTAATGTCAGCTTGTCGATGAAGGAGATTGCTTCGGTCCAGATTCCGGTGCCGCCTCTGGACGAACAGCAAAGTTTGATAGACCTGATCTTCCACATTGAAGATGAACATCGAGATCTGCTGGCAGAGACGAATCGCCAGGGGGAGATTCTGAAACAACTCTGTCAAGCTGTTCTACAGGAGGCGGTCGAGGGAAAGTTGACCGCCAGTTGGCGCAAGCAGCATCCGGTGGTGAAGGGCGATCTACAGTATGACGCGGCAGCTCTTCTGGCACAGATCAAGGGCGATATAGAGCGGATGGTGAAGGAAGGCAAAATTCGGAAAGAGAAATTTCTGCCGGCGATAGCCGACTCCGACAAACCGTTTGACCTGCCGGATGGATGGGTATGGTGCAGGTTAGGAGCGTTGTCAGATATTAGAGGGGGTAAGAGAGTCCCTGTTGGCCATGCCCTTACTAAAACCCCGACTCCATATATTTATATACGAGTTTCAGATATGGCTGGCGGTACCATATTGGACTCAGATACACGCTATCTCGACGAGTCCACGTATGAACATATCAAAAATTATACAATCAGCAAAGATGACCTGTATATGACAATAGTTGGTGCAACTATCGGAAAATGTGGGCTTGTACCGGATAAGTTTCATAATATGAATTTGACTGAAAATGCAGCAAAAATTTCGCCCATTTTGGTTAATAAAGAATATTTATACTCCACTTTTGAATCCCCTTTCTGCCAAAACCAGTTCATTGACAAAACAAAGCAAGTTGGCGTTCAGAAAATGGCATTAAACCGGCTCCAGACTACGATTATTCCACTGCCACCTCTCGCAGAACAACAGGCCATCATTGCTCGTGTGGACAGCCTCATGACCACTATTGATGAACTGGAAAAACAGATTGCTGAACGCAAGGAACAGGCACAGCTGCTTTTGCAGACGGTGCTGCGTGAGGCGTTTGATGAGTCGTAATTAGATGTTAATTAGCTTCTCAAATACCATTATTGAAGTATAGGAGCAGTTAAAATGGCAAAATATACTGGATCTGCTGACATTTACCGAGAACTTGTCGAAGATTCTCCAGAGAATTGGTTATACGGATTAGTGGCATTCGCTGTTATTGAAGAGCAACGTATTGAGTGGATGAAGCACTACGAAAGCCAAAACGGAAAAATACCCTGTGAAGATGAAATTAAAAAGTGGTACGAGCAACAACCGGCGAGTGTATTATTGAGAGCAAAGGGGATCGCAGAAAATGCTCTTCAAAATTATGCAACTGAAGTGCTTGAAGTGGCTAATGGCGACATCAGAACAGAGATTGAAGAGGGTATTATTGTAAGTGAGATAAAAAAGTTGAGCAGTTTTTGGCCGCAGTTTGGAGTAAATCTTGCTGGAGGCTTCGCTAGTGCGTTAATTTTTGCGGCTTTTTTGATCATAATGGCATTTTTTGTTTTAAATGATACTTCTCCTGTCGAAATTGGGAAAAAAATCAAACCTCATATAGAGGAGAAAAAATAATGAAAAAATCAGAGGTAACAAGTAGACGGGCTGCCTCGGCAGCGTCCATTGTTCTTCGGAGTGAGAGTTCAAGCAAGACTGCAAAGTCTGCTGCGGGATCAGCCCTTTCCCAAAGAAAGGCTCCTGGAAAAGTCACATCAACCATGGCTGCAACCGCTGCGTCTAAAACACTTCACAGTAGTGCTTCAAGTAAGAAAGCGAAAACATCTGCTGGTTCAGCATTGACGCAGAAACCTAAAAAATAGAAAATACGAAAATGTCGCATCGTACATGGTGGTTGGCAGTGGACGGATCACAGAGCTGGCTAAAACCGACATTGAGTCAAACTACATTATGTAGCCACGACTCTCATGTTGAGCCTGCAAGAATGAAAAGGAGAATGTATTATGCGGTTAGTAAAGGCTAGAATCCAGAACTACCGAAGTATTATCGACACCGGCTTGTTTGATATAGAAAAGACAAAGACCATCATGGTCGGTCCGAATGAAGCGGGAAAGACAGCGATACTTCAAGCCTTGCAACAAATTAATCCACCGCCTGATGTCCCTAAATTCGATGCGCTTCGAGATTATCCCCGTGCAAAGTTCAATGACATAACAACCAATAAGGTGTTGCCAGAAAACGTAAAAGTAGTGGAGGCTCATTTTGCGCTTGAACAGGCAGATCTTGATGAACTGCCAGAAGGATTCGCGGATTGTACCTACATTTTTTGGCGCAAGCTTGATAATAAAGCTATACATGATCTGCGAGGTGGCCCACAGATCGAGAGTTATGGAAACTTACACAAAGATTTAATCCGGCTTTGCTCACATATTGATCCCAGACTACCTGCCGTTGCGGATGGCGCTCCTGAACCTGAAAAGCCAAGCGAGTTGCTAGATATAATAACGAAGACATGGAATGATAATACAAAAATTGAAGGTGCTAATGCAAAATTGTTACTTTGTTGGCTGGATAAAATATTGCCGCTTGTTGATGAGGGCAATGAAATAGAGGAAAAACGTTTTGACAAGTTAAAGAAAGCAATTACAGTCTCAGAACGACGCGATAAAGCATTAGCAACACTGAATTCCAGGCTACCTGTATTGGTTCTGTTTAACAACTATTTCCGTGTGAAACCACTTATTCATCTTGATCACCTCGCAACAAGAATAGAAACAAAAGTCCTTGATGACGCGCAGTATGATTATGGCAATCAATGTCTCTTGAAACTCCTCGGATTTACCGCAAGAGAGTTGTCAACTCTTGGTAAAACTGCTGATCCTCCCGCAAATAATCCAACCGCACTCAAAAATTATCGTGATCAATTGGATAAGCGAAGTTATCAACTTAATGCCGCTAGTGTACGACTGACTGATGAAATCTGTGGGGTATGGTCTCCCGACGCTAGTAAAGATGAAGCAAATCGTCTGAGAGTCCAAGCGGACGGCCAATACCTGAAGGTTGTTGTTGAGGATGATTTGGGGGTAGAAATTGAACTAGATCAGCGTTCCGAAGGATTTCAATGGTTGGTGTCCTTCTTTGTTGTTTTCTTCGCAGAGGCTGTAGACAAACATGAAAATGCCATTTTGTTGCTTGATGAACCGGGCCTCAGTTTGCATGGGCTAAAGCAACGGGAGTTTCGAAATACTATCTCTAAACTTGCTGAGAAGAACCAGACTCTATATACCACGCATTCTCCCTTTTTGGTTGGGCCGGACGAGCTTGACATCGTTCGAGTTGTTGAAATGACTGACCGGAGGGTCGGAACAACAGTACATACTACTATTTCAGCAGGTGATCCAGCCGCAATGCTGCCTTTGCAGGAAGCATTGGGCTATGATCTTGCCCAAAGTCTCTTTACACAACAACGTAACCTTGTTCTTGAAGGTCTAACTGATTACTGGTACTTGGACGTGGTCGCTCAACTTTTACGAGAAGGTGGAATTGTAACTCTGAATGACAAAATTGCATTGGTGCCAGCAGCAAGCGCGGGGAAGGTCGTTTATTATGCGACAATTCTTCATGCGCAAAAGTTGAAAGTGGCAGCACTGCTTGATTCTGATTCTGCCGGAGATCAAGCCGCTCAGCAGGAAAACCTTGTTCATACTCTAGGAAACAAAGCTATTCTGAGAACGAAGGATGTTTATAGCGGGGCCGTAAACAAGCCGGAGATTGAGGATTTACTGCGTGAAACGCTTGTCCAAGTGGCTAAGTCAGAGTTGGGGTGGGATGTTGAGAATACAGCCGGAAAACAGATGGCACGGCCTATTGTCGAGGTGTTTGCAGCAGAGGTTACAGGTTTTTCGAAATACAAGCTGGCCAAGGCATTTCTTAGTTGGGCACGGGCTCACGAGTCATCCGATCTAACTCCAGACGAGACCAAACAATGGGCAGCATTGATTGAGCGAATTAATAAGGCGCTGAAATAAAGCGTTTGAAATAAGTGACAAGCCATGAATGAACCACAAATCAAAGACATTCAAAGCATCAAAAAAATATTGGACGACCACAAGTCGTTATTGTTGCTCAAAAAAGCATGTTTTTTCTTCGTCCAATTCTCAAGTTGATCAGAGTTGACGTTAGCAAAATCGATGGCGAATTCGAAAAGCTGAAAGAGATGGAGCCTCAACTAATCAAACTGGCCACTATTCCAGATAAATTCAATGATACTTTTGCGAAAAAGGGCTGGATCATGTACGAAATGATGGATTTAGAGGTGGCCGAAAAAGCAATATTGTTAGCTTTAAATGATAGCCTGGAGTCGGCAGAGCAAGAGTTGACAGATCATTATACTCCTGAACGAGTTAAGCGGAAGTTGCTCACCATGTTCGGAGTTAAGGCTTTTTGGCCAAGAATGGATCTTGCCAATAAAGCGTTAACCGATTACACAGAGGAACGCTATCATGCAAGTGTCCCGGTTGTGCTGGCACTGCTTGATGGGATGGTAAACGAGATTCATGGCAAACAGAAGGGGGTGCGGCGAGGTTTTTCCTCTGATGAAGCTGATCTGGAGGCGTGGGACTCAATTGCAGCACATAGCAAAGGCTTGAATGAATTAAAACGGATATTCAATGCGGGGAGATATTCTACGGTAGCAGAGCAAATCACGATTCCTTACAGGAACGGAATTTTACATGGAATGGATTTGGGCTATGACAACAAAGTTGTTGTCGCCAAAGCATGGGCTGCACTTTTTGCGGCACGCGAATGGGCTATAAAGGCTGAACATGGATTGCTGGAAGCGCAGCCTGAAGAACCAAAGAAAACATGGAAAGAGCTTTTCAGTGCCATGGCTGAGCAGAGTCAGATAAAGAAGTTTCATGAAGAATGGACACCTATAGAACGCATTCTTGATAAAGATAATTTCATATCAGACAACAATGAGTTTGTGGTGGGTACCCCAGAGTATACCCTTGCTGAATTTCTGTTACTTTGGGGAAAGTGTAATTACGGGAAAATGGGGAATTATTTGTCGCAATACATAAATGGAAACGAGTGGAAGACTTTTCCTGCAAAACTGAGAGGGATCTACTGCGAAAAGGCATTTTCAGATTTTACCATTGGCAAGATCGTCGAAACCGCACCTTCGATTACCATGATACGCGGTGTAATGAACTATTGTGAAAAGGGTATTCCAACGTCCAAAAGAAAAACGATCCGACTTATTGCTGAAACAACAGCCGGAGATATGGCATTTCGCATAACCAGTGAGACCGTTTGGCGGATAATGGATATGAATGTTATAGACAATGGTGTAATTGATGATTATTAAAATTGGAGCCCGTGTTGCTGCCTTATAACCCCTCATATTCAAAGGCAGCTTGCCGAGCGCTGACTTGGTTGACTTAATGGAAGACGGCGAAGAAGTCCTGTTGGTTTTGAGGAAGAAATGAAAATATCCCTCCAGGAAATACACAGCAATTACGAAGGATTCTCTAGGCTGATCCAGTTGGCCACTCAAACAGCTGGGTGCTTTCTGGACGATATCGAGATCGACATGAGCCATGTCGGCTGGATAGATGCCAACATGTGCGCCCCTCTAGGTGCGGTCCTATACATGGTGGGACGGGATATAAATTCGATTCGGCTAACCAACGTCCCGGCCAGTGTGGAAACAATCCTTTCAAAGAACGGGTTTTTGTGCAATTACGGCTGGACCAGAAAAAATGACATCCACGGTTCAACCATCGAATACAAACGGTTCGAGCCGAAAGATGACCGGTATTTTGCCGACTATATCGAAAAGCAGATGATCGGCAAGGGTATTCCCGAAATGTCACCAGGTCTCTTGAAGAAGTTTCGCGCAAGCATCTACGAGATTTTTAGTAATTCAGTGATTCATTCTCAAACAAAGCTGGGCATATTTTCTTGCGGGCAGTACTTTCCCAGGAAGCACCGACTCGATTTTTCTGTTGCCGATCTGGGAATCGGGATATGCTCCAATATCCGCGAACGGCGTGGCCTTACCTTGTCGGCTGAAGAGGCAATAAGCTGGGCGCTTGAAGGGAAGAATACTACCAAGTCCGGACCTATACCCGGTGGTTTGGGATTGAAGTTGTTGCGGGAGTTCATCGTCAAGAACGAGGGTCGGATTCAGATTGTTTCCGATAAGGGGTATTGGGAACTGTCAGAGGGCACGGTAAAAAAGAGAGCTTTTTCAGAACCCTTTCCAGGCACGATCGTCAATATCGAAATTAACACAGCCGATGCAAAGTCGTACCGGCTAGTATCCGAGATTCGTTCAGAAGACATTTTTTGAGAGGTTATTATGAGCAGTCAGATTGTTGTCATGGTATTTGAGGTGGTTGGAAACGGAATCTGCGTTTCTTCCGATGATGGGCAAAAGGTGCATGACCAGATTGCCGCCGCCTTGCGGGAAAAGAAGAAGATAAAAGTTTCTTTCCTCAACGTGGAGAGCCTTACTTCCGCATTCCTTAACGCAGCGATAGGCCAACTGTATGGCAAGTTCTCAGAAGAAACCATCAGAGAGTCACTTGCCGTTGCAGAGATGGAGCAAGAGGATCTTGCCCTATTGAAACGAGTAGTGGAAACGGCCAAAGAGTATTTCAGCGACCCGGAGCGGTTCAAAAAAGCACGGGAAGACGCGCTGGAGGAAAAAGATGCCGACTAACATTTATCAGGTAGACTCTTACGATTACACTGAGTCGGACGCACTCTTCATGGACACGAATATCTGGCTCTATGTTTATGCACCACAAGCACCGGATGATTGGAAAACCAGGATATATTCGAGATCACTGGTAAAAATCCTCACGGCAAAAAGTCGTATTTTTATTGATGCCTTGGTATTATCCGAATTCATCAACCGCTACGCACGCCTGGCTTATAATCTGTTCAAAGCTGCAGGCTCAACGATCAATTTCAAGGAATACCGCCAGTCTCCCGATTTTAAGCCGGTCGCAAAGGACATTGAGTCATCAGTGCGCCGGATATTGAAACACTGCCAGCGGACAGAAAGCAGCTTTTCGGATTGCGACATTAATAGCTTGTTGGCAAAGTATGGCGAAGGTAACTCGGATTTTAACGATCAACTGATGGTTGAATTGTGTAAAAGCAAGGGTTTTAAGCTCATAACCCATGATCGTGATTTCAAGGATTGTGGCGTAACTGTCCTGACCGCTAACAACAGATTACTGACTTAGATATGCTGGTTAGCTGCACTTTTTCCGTCGTCGCCATGAAGCAATGTGGAATGAGGTACGTGAGGCTTATCCCTATGACGACCGACGCCTGAAAGAAAAACTTGCTTCTCTTGAAACCAACCTGCTCATGTTGGAACACAGCGGCACAGGACGTGGCACTAACTATCGACTATCCCGCCGTTCTGCTGTCATCCTGAATGATGGAGTGACCTATGACATGACCAAAAGGTTGTACAGGGAAGCCATCAAAGTCCGGATTCTATCGCTTGTTAAGGAGCGTCCGCTCCGAAACGAAGACATCAGAAAGTTTACTGATCTTGGCAGATAACAGGTATATCGTATTCTCAAAGAGTTAGAATCTGAAGAGCTTATTTATCAGCAAGGGCATGGTCAGAGTGCCGTTTGGCACTTGAAGCAACCAATAAACAAACAATGATACAAAGACAGATGTTTGCATCATTGTCTCTAATTTGATGCAAACCAACCACCAGAAAGAATTTGGACGATGATGCGTGGTAAGTGCGCATTGGCGCAGCCGCTGAATGCAGAAAGGCCGACAATCATGTCGGCCTTTCAACGTTTTACAGTCTGATGCCCACACTATCAGGCGAATGGATTCCTGATGGTAATCGTCTGATCACGGCGCGGCCCGACCGATACCAGTACAATCTGGCAGCCAGCCAGCTCTTCCAGTCGATGCACATACGCCTTGGCGTTTGCAGGCAGCTCTTGAAAGGTTTTGGCAGCCGTAATGTCCTCATTCCAACCCGGGAGTTCCTCGTAGACAGGCTGGCACTTTTCGAACAGTTCCAGTTGGGCCGGGAGGGTCTCCAGAGTTTTTCCGCCGCAGGTATAACCGGTGCAGACTTTAATCGTATCGAATTCGGACAGTACGTCGAGTTTGGTCAGGGCGATGCCGGTCAGGCCGTTTACCCGGACGGCATAGCGGACCACCATGGCATCAAACCAGCCGCAGCGCCGCGGGCGGCCGGTTGTCGCGCCGAACTCCCCGCCGATCCTGCGGAGCTCTTCGCCGTCAGCACCCTCCAGTTCAGTCGGAAAGGGGCCGCTACCGACGCGGGTCACATAGGCTTTCGATATGCCGATAATTTCGTGGATCTCACGCGGACTGATGCCGGAACCGGTGCAAGCCCCCCCGGCACAGGTTGATGAAGAGGTCACAAATGGGTAGGTTCCATGATCTACATCAAGCAGCGTACCTTGGGCCCCTTCAAATAGTGCCTTCTTGCCGGCTTTGAGATCATTGCTGAGGATCAGGGAGGTGTCGGCGACATAGCGGCGCAGGACATCGGCATACCCCTGATATTCGGCGAAAATTTCGTCATAACTGCAGGGGGGCTCCCCGAGAAAATTTTCCAGGAGGAAGTTCTTCTCAACGAGAAACTCTTTCAGTTTGCGGGCAAACGTGGCAGGGTCGATCAGATCCATCAGCCGGATTCCGCGGCGGCCGATCTTGTCTTCGTAGCAGGGACCGATACCCCGGCCGGTGGTGCCGATCTTCTGGTCGCCGCTTTTTGCTTCACGGGCGATGTCGATCTGTTTGTGGTACGGCATGATGATGTGCATCGATTCAGACAGCAGCAGACAGGCATCATCCTTGATCCGGCCGGATTCCTTGAGTTTGGTGATCTCCCTGATGAAAACTTCGGGGTCGAGGACCACACCATTTCCGATAATACAACGCTTTCCCTCATGCAGAATTCCGGAAGGTATCAGGTGCAGGACAATTTTTTCACTGCCGACCACAAGGGTGTGCCCGGCGTTATTCCCCCCCTGATAGCGAACAACATCGTCTGCATGTTCCGTGTAAATATCAACGACTTTACCCTTCCCTTCATCGCCCCATTGAGCGCCTACAACGACTACATTTGCCATGTTCAGTTTTCTCCCTGGCTTTCTTCGATATAGTTCATAAGTCCCGGTCGAGCAATCATACCACTTTCGATCGGGACCGTACAGCCATCCAGGCTGCGTACGGCCCGGTACGGCTCCTGGCCGTTGCCGACCACAAGCATGCAGCGGATATTCATTTTCTTAGCGTATTCCAGTGATTGGGCATAGTCACGGCGGATGATGTCGCGGGCGGTCGTATACCCCAGCGAGCGCAGCTGACGGGCAATCTGCAGAACGTTCCGCCGGTCGTCCCCGGTGTTGAACAGCAGGAAATCAGTTGCAGCGCACCCTTGCAGATCGGGCCGGCGTTCGACCGTCTGCAGCAGGTTGAGAAGATTGAACGTGAAGCCGGTAGCCGGTGCATCAAAACCGTACCGACCGATGAGTTTGTCGTAACGGCCGCCGCTGCAGACCGGTTCGCCAAAACCGGTGACAAATCCTTCGAAGGTGATGCCGGAGTGATAATCGAGCCCCCTGGTTTCACCGAGATCAATCGAAAGGAAATCTGCCACACCGTGAATATCAAGAATTTCCAGTACCTGCCGCAGGTTATCCAGCGCGGCGAGCGAGCGACGGTTGGAGGCAATTTCTTGTGCCGCTTTCAGCACGTCCCGCCCACCGAACAGGCGCGGCAGTGCGCTTAATTCACGAGCAGAGTCAGGGGGAACCGTATGTTCTTTGAGCAGGGATGCTACTGCCGAACTGTCCTTTCGCGACACCGCTTCACGCAGCTGTTGGAGCGGCTCACCGCTCAAGCCGGAGGCCTGAAAGACCCCCTGGCAGAATTCTACCTGCCCGAGATCAACGGTAAAGTTCTCGAGCCCCAGTTCCTGCATCGCCTCAATAGCCATGACTATCATCTCGGCATCAGCCTCGGGCGAATCGAGGCCGATCAGCTCGACGCCGGTCTGGAATAGTTCACGGCTGCGGCCTGCCTGAATCTCGGTCTGGCGCAGCACCCGTTCGCTGTAGCTGATACGGTGGGGCAACGGCAGGGCGGACATGCGGGTAGCGGCAATACGGGCAATCTGCGGGGTTATGTCGGGTGGGAGTGCAAGCAGTCTCCCCGACTGCCGATCGTCAAAACGGTAGGTTTTTCCTTTGAGCTCGTCACCCATCCCCGTCGCCAGAACATCTTCATACTCAAGCCTGGGGGTAATGATGCGTCGGAAACCCCATAATTCGAATACGCGGAGCAACCGATCTTCAATCGAGCCGATTTTTGCGGCCGCTTCCGGCAGAAAATCACTTACGCCCCGGGGGAGAGCTATGTCGCTTGGTGAAAGTATCATGCATCCCTTTATTTCGTTAACGTATCCTGTTTATCAGGGTTGGGCACACGGTTGCAATCGGCTCACTGCAGCAGGACCTTTGGTACAGAGAGCATGAATCGCGGCAAACGGGGTATTCTCTCAAAATCTGCCTGCCATGTCAAAGCAAAAGGCTAGAGGGTACTCCCGGTAGCCGGAACTATTTCGCTCGGAGCGGTTGTCGGAATACCGGTGGTCTCAACAGTAGTTGCCGGCACCGGTACGTTTGCCTCCGTTTTAACAGCCGCTACCGGAGCTTGAGCCGGTCCGGCAGTGGCTGGTTTATTATGCGGTTCGCCTCGTTTCAGTGACTCATCCGGGGATGGCAGCAGCTTGCGCTCAACGCCCTCACCTTTTGTCTGTGTGTCACCGGTATACTTTATCAGCGAACTCATTTCGTCAAACAGCCTGCCGTAAATTTCAGGTTCGTCGGTCTCCCGGAACAACCAGTCGCTCTTTTTCTGCTCAAGGATCCGGCGGATTCCGTCAAGCGATTTGAAGCGCACCTCCGTTTTGCGTGAGCGGTTTGCTTCTGACTCGCTGAAATCGGGATACTGGAGGTTGACCAGAGGATGGTAGGTCAGCAGCCGTGCGCGGAAGTTCGGATATTCCCACAGGATAGTCCCGTCCGGGGCGATAATCTGGGCAGTCATCGTCAGATAGTTGTAGTCGGTTTCAAGTGACGAAAGCAGGTTGCTGGAAAAAATTTTACTGGTCTGGGTGAGGCCGCTCACAACGATTACCATGACGGCATCAAGGCGGCTCTTTTTTGTGTATGCGTCTATGGCGTCGTTTTTCCAGAAGTATTTGTTGTACTGAATACCGGCATCATCCCTTTTTTCCCGTCGCGCCGTCAGTGAGCTGAAAAGCTGTTGCGGTTCGTCAGCCAGCGGAATGACCGCATTGAAGTTGCCGGTACTCCGGAGTTTGCGCACGAGCAGCGGCTCGTATTTCCGGTTAAGATCGGCGATGAGCGGCATGAGAAGCTCTTTTTGCGGGTGGTTGATGTCGGAATCGGCATCTATGAAAATCGGTGCGACCCCGAGTACCTTCACTTTGTCCGCAAAATTTTCGGTCGGGATATTAAAATGATTTTGGGCACAGCCGAGCATTGTCCCGGCAGTAAAAAACAGACCAACGATGAATAACTTCATTATAAAACTCCGAATGCAGTAGTAGTAGAAGCTCATACATACCAGAAAACAGGGCTGTTTTCTACTCAATTTGATTGCCGGGAGGAGAGTTGCGGCTGCGCCCCGGGGTACTCAATTTTATTGACAAAATACGGCGTTATTTCGTATCGTCTCAAAACTAAACCTGCTTATCGAGAGTGGTGGAGGGAAAAGGCCCTGCGAAGCCACAGCAACCGGTCATTATGGCGCCAGGTGCTAAATCCTGCCGAAAGGCAAAGATGAGAGGTGTGCTGTGCAGTTTTACCAGCCCCTTCTCATTTGATGCGAAGGGTTTTTTATGTCAGAGTGTTACATCACGGAACAATCTAAAACCTTTAAAACAGGCATCCGGCTGGATAGCGGGCGAATACTGGCTCCGATCACGCTGGTGTATGAAACCTACGGCACCCTTAACGAACTGAAAAACAACGCCATCCTGGTTGAGCACGCCTGGACCGGTGATGCGCATCTTGCCGGAAAACGGAACGAGTCAGAAACAAAACCGGGGTGGTGGGATGCCATCGTCGGCCCAGGCCGCCTGCTTGATACCGAACGCTATTTTGTCATCTGCTCGAACGTCATCGGCTCCTGTTTCGGTTCAACCGGCCCCACCTCACTCAATCCCAAAACCGGCAAACGCTATAACCTGTCTTTTCCGGTGATCACGATTCGCGACATGGTCCGCGCCCAGAAACTGCTGATCGATGCCCTCGGTGTCGGGCGGTTGCTGACGGTGATGGGGGGGAGTATGGGTGGCATGCAGGCTCTGGAGTGGGCGACGCAGTACCCCGACAATATCGCCTCGGCTATTGTCCTGGCCACGACACCGCACCCTTCGCCACAGGCCATATCGCTCAACGCCGTCGCCCGCTGGGCAATTTTCAATGATCCTACCTGGCGCAAGGGTGAATACAAGCATAATCCCAAGGACGGACTGGCCCTTGCCCGCGGAATCGGTCATATTACCTTTCTTTCCGATGAATCGATGAACGCGAAATTCGGGCGGCGCTTCTCGGCCCGGGATGGGAAGTTCGACTTCTTCGGGCAGTTTGAGGTCGAACGCTACCTGAATTACAACGGCTACAATTTTGTCGATCGCTTCGATACCAACTCTTTTCTCTATCTTGCCAAGTCTCTTGACCTTTACGATGTTGCCTGGGGGTATGAATCGATGGCGGAGGCTTTCAGCCAGGTACAGGCGCCGATTCAGTTCTTCGCCTTCAGCTCCGACTGGCTCTATCCACCCTATCAGAGTGAAGAGATGGTCTCCTGCCTCAATGAGCTCGGCAAAAGGGCCGAATATCATCTGATCAAGTCAGCATACGGTCACGACGCCTTTCTGCTGGAACATGAAACCTTCACCCCCCTTGTACGGAGTTTTCTTGAGCGAATCTGAAAAAGTGGACCGGGGTGATAAGAAAAAACCGTCAGCAGAATTCAAGGAGAATAAGCTGTTCAGGAAGTTGCGCCATGGAGTCGGTAAGGCTATCGCCGACTTCGGCCTGATCGAGGAGGGGGACCGCATCGCGGTGGCGGTTTCCGGTGGTAAGGATTCCTATGCGATGCTCCTGCTGTTGGAGGATTTGCGTCGGAGGGCCCCGGTGACGTTTGAGTTGGTAGCCGTCAATATTGATTCCGGTTACCCCGGTTACCGCACCGATGTCATTGAGGATTTCTTTCGGAAGAACGGTTTTTCCTATCGGATGGTGCCAAGTCAGCATTATGCTATCATTAAAGAAAAACGCCGTCCCGGCTCTTCCTACTGTTCGATCTGTTCGCGCCTGAAGCGGGGAGAGCTCTATGAAGCTGTCAGGACGATGGGGTGCAATAAACTGGCACTCGGCCATCATCGGGATGATTTTATTGAGACTCTGCTGCTGAACCAGTTTTTTGTCGGTTCACTGAAATCGATGTCCGCATCCATGCTGGCAGACAATGGCATTACTACCGTAATCAGGCCGCTGGTCTATCTTGCCGAAGAAGATATAACCGAATTTTCCCGTCAGGCGGGGTTGCCGGTAGTCTGCTGCTGCTGCCCGGTCTCCGGCAGTGCTGACCTTCAACGCAGGCGGATGAAACAGTTGCTTATGGATTTACAGGCTGATATCCCGCATGTCAAGAACAGCCTCCTTAAAGCCCTTTCAAATGTTCACCCCCGCCATTTGCTTGACCCTTCACTGCGCAGGGAGATGTGACAGAATACGTCATTTTTTTGATAAAAGTATATGGAGTGAGGTATTCGGAGGTTTTTGCTTCAGGGTTCGCCGCGCTCGGCTTTCCCTGACAGCATGACGAGATCGACCCGCCGGTTTCTGGCGCGCCCATCAGGAGTAGCGTTGTCGGCGATCGGCCGGAACTCGGCATAGCCGGTTGCCGATATTTTGTTGGGGTCTATGTTGAAGTTCTTCAACAGATATTTCAGGCCATTGGTTGCTCTTGCCGTCGACAGCTCCCAGTTGGACGGGAATTGAGCCGTGCTGATCGGGATGTTATCGGTGTGCCCTTCGAGTCGCAACGGGTTGTTGTACTGGGTCATCACTTCTGCGATGGTGTTGATCAGATCATACGCCTCAGGCTTGATGTTTGCCTGCCCGGAGTTGAAAAAACCGGCTTCCTTGAGACTGACGATCAGGCCGCGCCGGGTTATTTCAAGGGTCACCTTGTTTTGCGCCCCCTGTTTGACAAGATACGCTTCTACCGCTGATTTGATCTGGCGAAAATCCTTCTCTTCCGCCCGTGTTTTTACCTGTCCGCTCCTGGTACGGCCCATCGGCGATATTTTTATCTCCGGCTTGAGCGATGGAATTATCGTGACAGCCTGCGAAGGGATGACGTTGACTTTCGGAGCAGATGCACCGGCGGTCGCCATGCCGAAGGATTGCTGAATGGCCTGCATGACCTCTTCAACCTTCTTCTTATCGCTCTGCCCCATCGCATAGAGAACGACGAAGACGGCAAACAGCAACGTAATGAAGTCGGCATAGGAGACAAGCCACCGCTCGTGATTTCCCTCTTTTTCCGGTACTTTTTTGATTGCCATGTCTGGTTAGTGCCCGCCTACGAAGGCCATCAGTTTCTGCTCGATGAAGTGTGGGTTCTCGCCGTTCTGGATGGCGATCAGCCCCTCCAGTATCATGATGCGGCGCAACATTTCCTCTTTCATCCGTATTTTGAGTTTGGCCCCGACCGGCAGGCAGATGAGGTTAGCAACCATCAAACCATAGATTGTTGCGACAAAAGCAACTGCAATACCCCCGCCGAGCTTGGAAGTATCGGAAAGGTTAGCCATAACGTGGATAAGACCGAGAACCGCTCCGATAATGCCGATCGTCGGAGAGTATCCACCGGCCGCTTCATAAAATTCAATCGAATGCTTGGAATGGTCTTCATAGGCCATAATATCGGCCTCAAGCGTTTCGCGCAGTTTCTGTGGATCAATGCCGTCAACCACCAGCGATATCCCTTTTTTGATGAAGGGGTCCCGAACCGACTGAGCCTCCTGTTCCAGCGAAATCAAGCCGTTGCGCCTGGCTTTGGTGGCATAGTTGATAATGTCCTTTACAACCTGTTCATGGTCAACTTTTGCCGGAAGGAAAGCGATCTTGATGCTTTTAAGCGCGTTAATGATTGCCGGCAGCGGGAAGGAGACAAAGGTGGCACCGAAGGTGCCTCCCAAAACGATCAACGCCGCTGTGGGCTGTATCAGTGCAGATATGTGGACACCTTCAATTGCGGCGCCACCAAAAATAGCGCCGAAGCCCATCACCAAACCTATAATTGTAGCTAAATCCATACGCTAGTAATCCCGACTGTGGAATGGAGTGTGGTTCGGTTCGCCCGGAGAATCAGCGGAAAAATTCTTCAGCAAATCATTTGGCCGATCAAACCGGTGAGCCGGTGAGCGTCCGAGACAGCGCCTGGCTGCCGGAGCCGAGGCCCGGCGCGAAATCCTGGCACGAAAAGAGACAATCCTGCTTATGATGGTGCTGGCCCGGTCAACGACTATATAGCGATTGCCGTTAAAAAGGGTAATAACAGTGTCCGGAGTTTCCTCGATACAGATAATGTGATCCGGATTCAGATACATTTGCTGTTTATCCAAACGTGTCACCACAATCATGAAAACCCCGATAAGATTGATGAGTATTTTTCTATAAATATCAAAAGCGGTATAAGGTCAAGAACTTTTTACTCTTTTGGTGCCTATGGTGCAGGAATCGGTCAGATCATGGCATCGATCGCTTCAAAGTCTATATAGCGCTCCGCAATGGCATTTATCAGCTCAATTTTTTCATGATCCTCGGGACCAATTTTTGAAACATGTTCGCGCAGCTGATAAAATATTTCCGAGGACGTCTCCTTTATACGGATATATGGGATGTTGCTGTCGTCCAGAATGCGCTGGGTTATATTGGAAACCGGTACGTGGCCGGCAATAATCAAGCCGGCAAGACGTGTCTTGTACTCCGGGATGTGGTGCAATGCCGAAGCGGTAACCAGCAGCTCATCACGGGAACTGGTCACAATCAGGAGGGTAGACTGCTCGAGGTGATCAATAACCATCTGCGAGGAGGCCGCACCAAGTTGAATGTTATGACAGAGGCGGCTCCGTTCTACTGAGTCGCCATTTAGAGCCAGGCCAAGCAGTTCGGAAACATGCAGAAGAGTCGGGTCGGCCAGTGTCGGCAGATAGTCAAAGGCACTGGTGACCATAATGCCGCTTCCGGCAAAAGACTTTGCAAGATAGCCGAGGGTGTTTGACCTCTTTTCAGGAACCAGTTTGTTGGCCATAATGATGCGCACATCGGCATTCTCTCGCTGATAAAGCGCCAGATTGAGCTCAACAGAGTCTATGACATTCCCGATTCCGCCCCCAGTCACCAGCAGGACCGGTGCGTTCAGTTCAGCCGCAATCTGGGCATTATTCATACCGACCACCGAACCTACCCCGCCATGGCCGGCACCCTCTATTATCAGGAAATCATACTTACTTTCCAACTCATCGCAGGCAGAGCGTATGGCCTTGCGCGGTTCCGCCGAATCAATCAATCCGTCAAGGAACCGGCGTGTTGTCCCCGGAGTCAGCGTCACCGGAGACATAAGTGCAACATCCTCCTCAACCCCGAAAACACTGGAAAACATGGCGGCATCCTTGTCAACGATCGTGCCGTTAAAGTCAACCCATTTGGGACCGATCGGTTTCATGAATCCGACCCGGGCGTACTTTTTTAGCGCCAAATGCATCAACGAGAGGCTGATGGTCGTCTTTCCGCAATGTTGTCCCGTAGCGCCTATAAATATCTTTTTGCACATGACGTGGTGTCTCCTTACGTAACCCATCGAAATGCGTTTTTTGATGCGTCTGATATCCCGCTTTTCTGCCACACTTTCCGTTCTTGATGCCAGAGCTGGAATAACTCAGTTCGTGCGTACGCCGGACAGCATGCCAGAAATCTGCCGTAATATCAATAAATGGAGGACAATACGTGGTAAAAACATCTTCATATCGACTGGCGTCACGGGTCAAAATTAAATTGACAGAGCTCCGGCTATCCTCTATCTTGAACAAATAGCTAGGGGAGTTTCGACTGAGAGCGGTGTATCCGCGACCCTTTGTACCTGATCCGGATAATGCCGGCGTAGGGAAGCGCGACAAACTTATGTATTTTAATAAGCCGCTTCTGCGGCTTATTTTCGTTTATGGAGGTTGATATGCAGATTGTGCTGAACGGTGAGCGTATGGATGCAGTGGGGTGCAGCACTGTCGGATCTCTGCTGCAACAGCTTGGAATCAATCGGGAGCGTGTTGCGATTGAGTTGAATGCTGACATCGTACCGAAGGCAGAATATGAAAAACAGCTCCTTTCAGATGGCGATAAAATCGAGATAGTCCAATTTGTTGGCGGAGGGTAACCGGTATGACACAGAGTGCGGATAAATTGATCATTGGTGGTCGTGAATTCACTTCTCGTTTGATGGTTGGCACAGGCAAGTATGCCACCTTTGAGCAGACAGCTCGAGCCCTGGAAATGTCCGGAGCCGAAATTATCACCGTAGCGGTGCGGCGGGTAAATCTAGACCGCAGCAAGGAATCACTGCTCGATTACATTGACCTGAAAAAATATACCCTGCTGCCCAATACCGCTGGCTGCTATACGGCTGACGATGCGGTCCGTACCTGCCGTCTGGCTCGAGAAGCCGGCATGTCGGATTTCGTTAAACTGGAGGTGCTGGGAGATGAAAAAACCCTGTTCCCGGACAACGAAGAGTTGCTGAAAGCCGCAAAAATACTGGTAGCTGAGGGCTTTACCGTCCTTCCCTATTGCAGCGACGATGTGATCGTCTGCAAAAAGCTTGAAGACCTCGGCTGTGTAGCGGTTATGCCTCTGGGAGCGCCAATCGGCAGCGGGCTCGGTATCCGCAACCCTTACAATATCCGCATCATTCTCGAAAATGTCAGCGTACCGGTCATCGTTGATGCCGGAGTCGGCTGTGCGTCAGACGCCGCCATCGCCATGGAGCTTGGCTGTGCCGGGGTTCTCATGAATACCGCCATTGCCGGCGCTCAGGATCCGATCGCCATGGCTGAAGCGATGAAGCTGGCGGTGATTGCCGGTCGGTTGTCTTTCAAGGCGGGCCGGATTCCGCGCAAGCTCTACGCCAATGCTTCCAGTCCGCTGGACGGTCTGATCGGTTGAGCTGCGCACTCTTCAGATGACAGATTTAAGCCTTTATCTTATCACCGATCGTCATCAGAGCGGCGGCAGAGAACTGACGGAGGTCGTACGCGAGGCGCTTGAAGGTGGTGTCAGAGCCGTCCAGCTTCGCGAGAAAGATCTCTCCGGTGCGGAATTATACCGCCTTGCCTGCGAATTGAGGCGGCTCACCTCTGCATTTGGCGCCCGTCTTATCATCAACGATCGTCCGGATATCGCCCTTGCGGTAGAGGCTGATGGCGTCCATCTCGGTATCGGCAGCCTCCCGGCGGGCGCTGTCCGCCGGTTGCTCGGGCCGCATATGATTATCGGCTACTCTGCTCATGCCATTGACGAGGCTTTGCGTGCCGAGGTCGCTGGTGCCGATTTTATCACGTTCAGCCCGGTGTATCCAACCCCCTCCAAGGCGGCCTACGGCGAGCCGTGTGGAGTAGAAAAACTGGCAGCTGCCGTCTGTGCCCTGGGGATACCGGTTGTTGCCCTTGGGGGAATCACGCAGGAGAACATCACCCACGCACTATCTGCCAACGTGCATGGCATCGCCGTTATATCCGCCGTACTGGCCGCCGCCGACCCTCGTGTCGCCGCCGCATCCCTGCTGAAAAAGATCGAAGAGTATGCCAAACGCCCCTGACGCAAGAATCCACCCGCAGCTTCACATAAACTCCTACGGAAACTACCTGCGCCGCCGCTTCGGTATACGGGTCAGCAAGGTCAACGTGGATGCCGGCTTTACCTGTCCTAATCGCGACGGCAGCAAGGGGACCGGTGGCTGTATTTACTGCAATAACGTATCGTTTTCACCCAAGGGTACCCAAGCCGTCGTGCCGCTTGAGGAGCAGATGGAAGCGGGTATGGCGTACCACCGTCGCCGCCTCGTCTCCAATAAATTCATCATTTATTTCCAGAAATACACCAACACCTATGGTTCGATAGAACTGCTGTCAGATCTGTATCAACGCGCCCTTCACCATCCTGATGTAATCGGCATCTCGGTCGGAACACGTCCTGACTCGTTGAGCGATGAAGCCATTGATCTGTTAACGGAGATCGCGCAGACAAAATATGTCTGCCTGGAGCTGGGATTACAGTCGATGGATGACGCTATTCTGGGTCGTATCAATCGAGGGCACACCCTTGATGATTTCATAGGGACGGTCAATCGTGCCGCTGGTCGGAATTTCGACATCTGTGCCCATCTGATACATGGCTTTACCGGGGAGAGCTCTGCCGATTTCTTGAAAGCTGCCGAACTGATGGCTGGCCTGCCGATTGACTCAATCAAGCTGCACCAGCTTCATGCCGTAGAGGGGACTGTTTTGGCGGAGCAGTTCCGGTGCGGGGAGTTTATCCCGTTGACTCTGGAAGCATACATCGCGACAATTGCCGATTTTTTGGAACTCCTTCCGCCACGGATAGCCATCCAGCGTCTGTACGGTTCGGCTCCTCTGGAGATATGCATCGCCCCTCGGTGGGGGTTGAAGAATAACCAGATGTGGTACGCAATTGTCAATGAATTGACCCGGCGCGGCAGCTGGCAGGGGTGCCGCTTACCTGATGAGCCATCTACATTGATTGTCGAGCACGTCCGGCGGGTAGAAAATGCTTTTTTGGGGGGGGCGGGAATGCTATAGTGTCTCCATCATTCATCTATTTGAAGCAGCACCCCATTTAAAGGAGTAACTTCATGTCTGAACTTCGCGTCCGTTTTGCCCCGAGCCCAACCGGGTATCTTCATGTCGGTGGCGCCCGTACCGCTCTTTTTAACTGGCTGCTGGCCAAGAACAAGGGCGGCACGTTTATCCTGCGTATTGAGGACACCGATGTTGAACGCTCCACAAAGGAGTCAGTGGATGCGATTCTGGAAGGGATGAAGTGGCTCGGGTTGGAGTGGGATGAGGGGCCGTTTTATCAATCGGATTCGTTTCCGCTTTACAAGGAGTATGTCCAGAAGTTGCTCGACGCCGGCAAGGCCTATAAATGTTACTGTACGTCTGAGGAGTTGGACGCCAAGCGCACCATCGCAATGGAGGAAGGGCGCAAGCCGAAGTATGACGGGACCTGCCGTGAACGGGTCGACCAGCCAGCCGGTCAGCCGTATGTCGTCCGCTTCCGGGCGCCGAAGGGTGGAGTAACCGCTTTTGACGACCTGATCAAGGGAACCATCACGTTCCCGAATGAAGAGCTTGATGATCTGATCATCCAGCGTACCGACGGCACACCGACATACAATTTCTGCGTGGTGATTGACGATGCCACCATGCGTATCACGACCGTCATCCGGGGGGATGACCATGTCAACAACACGCCGCGCCAGATCCAACTCTACGAAGCACTCGGTTTTCCGGTCCCGCAGTTCGCCCATGTGCCGATGATCCTCGGCTCCGACAAAGCGCGCCTCTCCAAACGTCATGGCGCCACCAGCGTCATCGCCTACCGCGATATGGGGTATCTGCCGGAAGCGCTGATGAACTATCTGGTCAGGTTGGGGTGGAGCCATGGCGACGACGAGATTTTCAGCCGCGAAGAAATGATTCAAAAATTCGACATCGGCAACGTGGGGCGTTCCGCCTCCGTCTTCAATACCGAAAAATTAAACTGGTTGAACGCACACTATATTAAAAACGGCGATCCGGAGCGATTGGCTGCTCTGCTTCTGCCGCATCTATCGAAGCGTCGGGTGACGACACGTAACGGCCCGGATCTGATGTCTGTCGTACGCACGCTGCAGGAGCGGGCACAGACACTCGAAGAGATGGCCGAACGCGCCGTATTCTACTATAACCCACCGACCAGTTATGATGATGCGGCCTTGGCCAAGTTTGACAAGGAACTGCTATTAGCCGTTTTTGCTGCGGTTACGGAGAAGCTTTCATCATCGCCAGCGACTGATACCGCCGAAATTGACGGCCTCTTCAAAGAGATCTGCAGCGAGAAGGGGTGGAAGATGGGACAGGTCGGACAGCCGATCCGGATCGCACTCTCGGGTGGTACGCAGGCGCCCGGTATCGGTGAAATAGTGGCGACGCTGGGGGTGGAGGAAACGGTGAGGCGGATTCAGAGGGTGCGGGAGTTTGTGGCTGTAAAATAGTTTGCTGACGGCTTGCCTCCGTTTATATCTCAAATATTTATGACGACATTCAATCTGACAACCTCATACACCCCGCGCGGCGATCAGCCGCAGGCCATCAAAGAGCTGGCCGAGGGGGTCGAGCGGGGTGACCGCCATCAAACGCTGCTGGGGGTCACCGGCTCCGGCAAAACATTCACGGTTGCCAACGTCATCGCCCGCACCGGCCGACCGGCGCTGATACTCGCCCCCAACAAAACGCTGGCGGCCCAGCTCTACGGCGAGTTCAAAGAGCTTTTCCCTGATAACGCCGTCGAGTATTTTGTCTCCTACTACGATTACTACCAGCCGGAAGCGTACATCCCGACCAGTGACACCTTCATCGAAAAAGATTCCGCCATCAACGACGAGATCGACAAGATGCGCCATTCGGCGACGCGCAGCCTCCTGACGAGGCGCGATGTCATTATCGTCGCATCGGTCTCCTGCATTTACGGCATCGGGTCACCGGCGGCGTATCAGGCGATGCATATCTTCTTTCATCAGGGGGAGGATTATGGCCGTGACGTACTGCTCAAGAAACTGATCGAGATTCAGTACGAGCGAAACGACATCGATTTCCATCGCGGCACGTTCCGGGTGCGGGGGGATGTGATCGAGATTTTTCCCGCCTACGACAGTGAACGGGCGCTCCGGGTCGAATTTTTCGGCGACGAGGTGGAGGCGATCAGCGAAATCGATCCGCTGCGCGGCGTCGTGCTGCAAAAACTCTCCAAGTGCTCCATCTATCCCGCATCGCATTATGTCTCCACCCGTGAAACGCTGCAGCGGGCGGTGGAGCAGATCCGGATCGATCTGGCGGAGCGGATCAGCTATTTTCGAGGACAGAACATGCTGCTGGAGGAACAGCGCCTCGAGCAGCGTACTCTCTATGACCTCGAAATGATGGAGGAGATGGGGTTCTGTCACGGTATCGAAAATTATTCGCGCTACTTCGATGGCCGCCAGCCGGGTGAGGCCCCCTACACCCTGATAGATTACTTCCCGGATGACTTCGTGCTGTTTGTGGACGAGTCGCATATCACCATCCCGCAGACCGGAGCCATGTACCGGGGCGACCGCTCGCGCAAGGAGACGCTGGTCAATTACGGATTCCGCCTTCCGGCCGCGCTTGATAATCGGCCGCTCAATTTTCAGGAGTTTCAGGCCCGCATCCGGCAGGCGGTCTATGTCTCGGCCACTCCGGCCGATTATGAGCTTGAGGCGAGCGGCGGCGTGTTTGTCGAGCAGGTCATACGCCCAACCGGGCTGGTTGATCCGGTTATCGAGGTGCGGCCGGTAACGGCAAAAGGAGACGTATTCGGCCAGGTTGATGATCTCCTCCACGAAGTCCGCGAGGTCGTTGCCCGGGGCGAGCGGGTGCTGGTAACGACGCTGACCAAGCGGATGTCTGAAGAGTTGACCAACTATTACCGTGAGCTGGGGGTGCGGATAAAATATCTCCATTCTGATATCGTCACCATCGAGCGGATGCAGATCATCCGCGACCTGCGGTTGGGGGAATTCGACGTCCTGGTCGGGATCAACCTGCTGCGGGAGGGGCTTGATCTGCCGGAGGTTTCTCTGGTCGCCATTCTTGATGCCGACAAGGAGGGTTTTCTCCGTTCGCAACGGTCATTGATCCAGACCTGCGGCCGTGCCGCCCGCAACGTCAATGGCCGGGTGCTGATGTACGGCGACAACGTGACCCGCTCCATGCAGGCGTGCATCGATGAAACCGGGCGACGCCGGGTCAGGCAGTTGGCCTACAATGAAGAGCACGGCATCACCCCCGAAACGGTTAAAAAAGGGCTGCGCAGCATTCTGGAGTCGATTGAGGAGAAGGATTATGTCACACAGCCGGTCGGAGTCGGTGAGGCCGGTGAGGAATATATCGCACCAAAAGAGATTCCGAGGCTGGTAAAAAAACTGCGGAAAGAGATGCTGGCAGCGGCAAAAGATTTGAACTTCGAGAAGGCGGCCGGGTTGCGTGACCGGGTGAAAAAACTGGAAGAGATGGATTTGGCGCTGCGCTAAAAAATGAGGATAACGCAGCAGCGTTACCCTCATTTTTTAGCGATACTTCTTGAAGTTCCGGTGGCTTATTTCTTATGGCAATCCTTGCAACCGACCGGTCCTTTTTTCATTTCTTTATGGCAACCCGTACAGGTTTTGTGAGCCCAATCCTTGTTAAGTTCTGCAATCTTGCCGGGAGCGCCAGTATGGCACTTTTTACAGTCTTTCAGCAAAGCCACATGTTTTGCGTGTGGAAAGGTGACCTTGCCGAACGAGGCTGGCAACTCAATTACGTCGGCTGCTAAAGCTGCTCCGGCAAAAGCGGTGACGGCAAACATGGCTACAACGGCACTGATTTTTTTCATTTGTTTTCTCCTTTGTTGGTTTTTTTCTGAATAACTACTCCAAAGAATTATACACTCAACATTCTGTTTATTCAAGGTTGATAATTTTTGGCATATTAAGTGCCAATCTACAAGCGTGAAAACAACTATATGGATCCATTGGTTAATTCCATTTTTAGAGTGGGAAAAAGGTGTGGTTTATATCGCATATAAGGCGCTGGTGATATTTTTTGAAATACCCACAAGTTTGAAAGAGCTTGCCATAGAGACCATCTATTAGTAAGTTGGAAATAATTTTATACGGTATTTGGCAGAAAATTATTTTATTAACACACTTGCCCCAGGGGTGAGTAAGCTCAAAAGTAGACAATCCAAGCAGGAGGGACACAGCAATATGCGGCTTGTAAACAATAATAAAGGATTTACCCTGATTGAGATCATGGTGGTGATCGTCATACTGGCGCTGTTGGCAGCACTGGTCGGTCCAAAACTGATGGGGCGAACTGATGACGCCAAGATTACCGACGCACGGGTACAGATCAAAAACATTGAGACGGCTCTCAAGCTTTACAAGCTTGATAACGGCAGTTATCCGAGCACGGAGCAGGGTCTGGGCGCGCTGGTTACAAAGCCGACCGTCGGTGTGATTCCAAAAAGCTTCAAGGATGGCGGCTATCTGGAGAGCAGCAAGATTCCCAAGGATCCGTGGGGTAACGAATACCTCTACCTCTCTCCCGGAGAACATGGTGATTATGACATATTTACCTACGGTTCAGACGGCGTCAAGGGGGGGGAAGGAAAGGACATTGACATCACCAGTTGGGATACAAAGTAGTAAAATACTTATACACAATATAGTTGATTTTTATAAATATACGTTATAAATATGTCACGTTAATTTAACCTCTAAGCTGTTATATTCATTATAAATAAAATGTTTTTAGTTCCTGTAATGCAGACGTAACCATTCTATGAACGAGGAGACGGTACTATGGTGCAGAAGTTTGTGTATTTTTTTGGAAACGGCCAGGCTGAAGGTCGGGCTGACATGAAAAACCTGCTGGGGGGCAAGGGTGCCAATCTGGCCGAGATGTCCAGTATCGGTCTTCCGGTCCCACCCGGCTTCACACTTACCACGGATGTGTGCACCGAGTTTTACAAGAACGACAGCAATTATCCCCCCTCGCTTGCCGCTGAAGTTGCCGATCACCTTTCCAGGGTCGAAGCTATCATGGGTCGTAAATTCGGCGATCCGGTCAATCCGCTGCTGGTTTCAGTACGTTCCGGTGCGCGTGCCTCCATGCCTGGGATGATGGATACTGTGCTGAATCTTGGCCTCAACGACACCACGTTACAGGGGATTATTGCCCAGAGCGGTGACGAACGTTTCGCCTATGATGCCTACCGTCGCTTTGTCCAGATGTATTCAGACGTCGTCATGGGAATGGAGAAGCAGATCCTTGAGCATCTGCTGGAGCAGAAAAAGGAAGAACGGGGTGTTCACCTCGACACCGACCTGACTGCTGGCGACTGGAAAGATCTGGTAGCGGCCTTCAAAGCCGCGATCAAGGAAGAACTTGGGGTCGCGTTCCCCGAAGACCCGCAGGACCAGCTCTGGGGGGCTATAGGGGCCGTGTTCGGTTCGTGGATGAATCCGCGCGCCATTACCTACCGCAGACTGAATAACATCCCGGCTGAATGGGGCACAGCCGTCAGCGTCCAGTCCATGGTCTACGGAAATATGGGCGAAGACTGTGCCACAGGTGTGGCTTTTACCCGCGATCCATCTACCGGTGAAGATTACTTTTTCGGCGAATATCTGGTCAACGCCCAGGGTGAGGACGTCGTCGCCGGCATCCGTACTCCGCAGCCGATCAACCGCGCCAAAGCGACCAAGTTGCCGCCGATGGAGGAGGTGATGCCGGAGTGCTACAAGCAGCTTGATTCTATTCGTTTGATTCTCGAAAAGCATTACAAGGATATGCAGGATATCGAGTTTACCATCGAAAAAGGGAAGCTCTTCATGCTGCAGACACGTAACGGCAAGCGTACCGCACCGGCCGCCATCAAGATAGCGGTCGACATGGTTGCCGAGGGACTGATCGATGAAAAGACTGCGGTAAAACGTGTGGCACCGGAACAGCTTGATCAGCTGTTGCACCCGTCGCTTGACCCGAAAGCGGTCAAGAATATCATCGCCAAAGGATTGCCGGCATCCCCTGGTGCGGTATCCGGTACGGTGGTCTTTACCGCCGATGAAGCTGAATCAGAGGCGAAGGTCGGCCGCAAAGTGATTCTGGTCCGTGTTGAAACCTCACCTGAAGATATCCACGGCATGCATGCCGCCCAGGGGATTCTGACCGCCAGAGGCGGCATGACTTCGCACGCAGCAGTCGTTGCCCGCGGCATGGGCAAATGTTGCGTAGCAGGGTGCGGCGATATCAAGGTGGATTATGCCGCCCAGTGTTTCACCGCCAAAAACGGGGTTGTCGTCAAAAAGGGAGATATGATCACGCTGGATGGATCACTGGGTGAGGTCATACTGGGTGAGGTTCCGACGGTGTCGCCGCAATTGACAGGTGATTATGATACGTTGATGGGATGGGTGGATGGAATCAGGCGGCTGAAGGTGCGGGCCAACGCCGACACACCTCATGACGCCAAGGTGGCCAGGCAGTTCGGTGCCGAAGGGATCGGTCTCTGCCGCACCGAGCATATGTTCTTTGATGCCGAGCGGATCGCCGCTGTGCGTGAGATGATCCTGTCCGAAGATGTTGGGGGGCGTGAACTCGCTCTGGCCAAGATTCTCCCGATGCAGAAAGGGGACTTTATCGGTCTGTTCCGTGAAATGAAGGGGCTGCCGGTGACCATCCGGCTGCTCGATCCGCCGCTGCACGAGTTCCTGCCGCAGGAGGATAAGGATATCGAAGAGCTCTGCAAGACCATGAAGGTGCCGGTCAGCGCTCTCAAGCACAAGATAGAAACGCTCCATGAGTTTAACCCGATGCTTGGTCATCGAGGTTGTCGTCTCGGTATTACGTACCCGGAAATATACAATATGCAGGTCACGGCGATCATGGAAGCAGCCTGCGAACTGGTCAAGGACGAGGGCTTCAGCATCGTTCCGGAAATCATGATCCCGCTGGTTGCGACAGCCAAGGAGCTGTCGGTCCTCAAGCAGAATGCCGTTGCCATCTGTGATGACATTATCACCCGCTACGGTGTCAAGGTCGAGTACCTGATCGGTACAATGATCGAGCTGCCTCGCGCCGCCCTGACAGCAGACGAAATTGCGGTCGAAGCCGAATTCTTTTCTTTCGGTACTAACGACCTGACTCAGACGACCTTCGGCCTGTCGCGCGACGATGCCGGCAAGTTCCTTCCCTTTTATGTAGATAACGGCATCCTGCCGGAGGACCCCTTCGTTTCTCTGGATCAAACCGGCGTCGGTAAACTGGTCAAGATGGCGTGCGAACTGGGGCGCAGCACCCGCCCAGGCATCAAACTCGGCATCTGCGGTGAGCATGGCGGCGATCCGTCATCGGTTATTTTTTGTCACAACGTCGGGCTCGATTATGTTTCCTGCTCGCCGTACCGGGTTCCTATCGCACGCCTCGCTGCGGCTCACGCGGTTCTGGGGTAGAAGGACCGTCATAAGAACGTAGTTCCCGCAACATGAAAAAGTCCGTTCATCACTGTTTACACAGTGATGAACGGACTTTTTCATGGGAATTATTTAAAGGGAAAGAGAGCGGCCGCTTCCCCTTGTCATGCACAGTTGCCGCTATTCGCCACCCCTTCGGGCTGAAATCACGTAGACCGGGTTCTGGGCTTCAAAAATCCTGTATTCGCTCATGTTGCTAGTCTTTGCAACATTGATGCAAGTCGCTTCGACCGCAAAGCCATGGTCTTCAAGAAACTCCACCGCTCTGGTGAGCGTGTCGAGAGTCACCGCATTGACAACCACAACACCCTCCGGTTTCAGCCGCTGTGAAACGACATCGATGATCTCGTCCAGTTTGCCGCCGGCCCCGCCGATGAAGACGCGATCGGGGTCAGGAAGATCATCCAGGCCATCCGGGGCGTACGCCTCGATCAGTTTTATATTGCGCGCACAGAATTTCTTCAGGTTTTCGTTGATAAAACCGATGCACTGCTGATTCTTTTCTACGGCAAAAATCCGGCCATCAGGCATCAGGTTGGAGGCTTCGATTGAAACTGAACAGCTGCCGGCACCGATGTCCCAGAGCACCAGATCATCCTGAAGCTGGAGTTTTGCCAGCGTGACCGCCCTCACTTCCAGTTTGGTGATCAGTTTTTTTGAGGTGTGGAACTCGTCATCATCAATGCCGATCAATGGATAGTGGACGAGGTTCGGCTCGTAGGTGCGGATCAGGATGAGGATATTCAGCTCGGAAGCCGCAATGTCGAGCAGGCCGCGCACGGTCGTCTTGGTGAACTTTTCGCTCGGCATGCCGAGATCTTCGCAGAGCCACGCTTCATATCCTTCGGCACCCCGTTCGATCAGTTCGGCAGCGATGGCGGCCGGTGTGTTTATCTTGTCGGTTAGTACGCACGCTTTTTCGGCGGCAATGATCTTGTCTAACGCCTGATTCATGCCGCGCCCATGTGCCGAAACGAAGATGCCGTCGTCCCACGGCTCCTTGATCCGGGCAAAGGCGTACTGCATACTGGTTACATTGGGAAATATTTCGATACGTTCTTTGGGGAGGTTGCGCAGCAGGAAGCGGGAAATGCCGAAAAAAGTAGGATCACCCGAGGCGAGCAAAACTATCAACTGATCAGATTTCTTAAGAAAATCGATCAGCTCGGGAAGATCGCCCAGAACTCTTTTCTCACCTCTGAAATCGGGGAAAGCCGCCAGGTGACGCTGATGGCCGATCATGATGTCCGCTTTGCCGATAATGTCCAGCGCCTTTGCCGGGAAGCCGTCCCAACCGGTGAAACCTGCCCCAATCAGATAGATCGTTTGCTGTGCCATGGTTCGTGCTCCGTATTGGAAGTATGATGCTTTTGAGGGCGGACTATAGCACCCGTATCGTCAAAAATCACCAGATTAGTTCCGATTCAAATTCCAAAAAAAACGGGCCGGGGAAAAATCTCCGGCCCGCATATCCTTTGTGTGCTGAATGTCTACCCCTTGAATAAGCGCTTACGACGGGTAGGATCAAGTTCTTTCTTGCGCAGACGGATGGAAAGCGGCGTCACTTCAACCAGTTCGTCATCCTCGATGAATTCCAGCGCCTGTTCAAGCGTCATTATTCGTGGCGGAGTCAGCTTGATGGCGTCATCGGTGCCGGAGGCTCGTACGTTGGTCAGCTTTTTCCCCTTGCAGGGGTTTATTTCGAGATCGTTGTCCTTGTTGTTCTGGCCGATGATCATGCCGCCGTAGACCTCGACGCCGGCCCCGATGAAGAGGGTGCCGCGCGGCTGGAGGGCGTCCAGCGAGTAGGCGGTCGTTTCGCCATGGTCCATGGCCATCAGGGCGCCGTTTTTACGGCCGGGGATGTCACCCTTGTAGGGGGCATATTCATGAAATGTGTGGGTCATGACGGCTGTGCCGCGGGTATCGGTCAGGACCTCACCGCGCAGACCGATCAGACCGCGCGCCGGGATGATGAACTCGAGACGCACCATATCCCCCATCGGGGCCATGGCGACCATCTCGCCCTTGCGGGGCCCCATCTTCTCGATGATGGCACCCTGGAACTCGGAGGCAACGTCCACCACCAGATACTCCATCGGCTCCATCTTGACGCCGTCCTTGATCCGGACGATGACTTCCGGTTTGGAAACGGCAAGCTCAAACCCTTCGCGGCGCATGGTTTCAATCAGGATCGAAAGGTGCAGTTCGCCACGCCCGGAAACCATGAAGGTATCGGCACTGTCTGTGTCGTCCACCCGCAGCGAAACATTGGTACGCAGTTCCTTGGTAAGGCGCTCGCGGATGTTGCGCGAAGTGACCCATTTACCCTCACGGCCGGCAAAAGGGGAGGTGTTGACCATAAAGTTCATCGACAGGGTTGGTTCGTCAATTGAGACGTAGGGGATTGCAATCGGAGTTTCGGCCGAGGCCAGCGTCTCACCGATGCTGACCTCCTCAAAACCGGCGACCGTGACGATATCGCCTGTGCCGGCCTCTTCAATTTCGACCTGTTTCAGCCCTTCGTAACCGAGCAGTTTGGTGATGCGCCCTTTTGTGATCGTTCCGTCCTTTTTGATCATGGCAACGGTCTCGCCGGCCTTGACCTTGCCGTTGAAGATGCGGCCGGTCGCCATGCGGCCGATGTAGTCATTGTAATCGATGTTGGCGATCAACATCTGGAACGGTGCATTGACATCTCCCTTGGGGGGGCGGACGTTGGACTCAACCACCGCGAAGAGCGGTTCCATGTTGTTTGACTCGACATTGATATCCAGTTTGGCGTAGCCCATCTTGGCGCTGGTATATACAACCGGAAAGTCGAGCTGGTCGTCTGATGCGTTCAGTTCGCAGAACAGATCAAATACCATGTTGAGAACTTCTTCCGGGCGGGAGCCGGGACGGTCAATCTTGTTGATGACAACGATCGGCTTCAAGTTCAGGTCGAGGGATTTTTTAAGTACGAAGCGGGTCTGCGGCATGGGGCCGTCTAGGGCGTCCACCAGCAGCAGCACAGAGTCGACCATTTTAAGGACGCGTTCCACCTCGCCGCCGAAGTCGGCGTGACCGGGGGTATCAACGATATTGATCTTGTAGGGGCCGTGGTGAATCGAGAGGCTCTTGGCCAGGATGGTGATGCCGCGTTCTTTTTCAAGGTCGTTTGAGTCCATGACCCGCTCGGTGATGGCTTCATTGGCGCGGTAAACTCCGGCATGTTTAAGCATGGCATCAACCAGGGTGGTTTTACCGTGGTCTACGTGGGCGATAATAGCGATGTTTCTGATTCGTTCCTGCATGGGTCAAGCTCCTCAATTCCGCAAAATAAAACGACGGGCAGTGATGCCCGTCGAAGATTGCACACTATGTCAGGTTTTTGTTGATTTGACAACTGTTTATACGATAGTCAAGTAAAAAATCTTTTACACCCCGTTGATTTAATGCTCGTGATATCCCAGGACAACCAGTACGCAGCTGCCGTCGGCGATGACGTTGACACCACGCTGTTGACAGAGAGCCACCGCGTCGGGGTGCTCCGCACCCGGCTGCATCCAGATATTCTTTATCCCCTTTTCGATCGCCAGCGGCACCAGCTTCGCGGTGACAGCCGGCGGGGTGATCATCGAGATGCTCAGGGCGTCCGGCGGCAGGTCGCTGATCGTAGCCGCGCACGGTACCCCTTCAATTTCCGCCTCGTTTGGGTTGACCGGTATGGCTCTTTTGCCGTTCTGCAGGTAACAGCGCAATACCTTGTTGCCGTATTTTTCGCGGTTGGTGGAAGCGCCGACTACCCCGAAAGCGGGTGAGGCGAGGAATTGGCTGATCTGTTCTTGGATGGTCATGCTAGGCTCCTTTTCAGTAAGTTTATTCCCTGACCTGGCCATCGCCATAGACGATGAACTTTGTCGTCGTAAGATCTTCCAGTCCCATCGGGCCGAAGGCGTGCAGTTTGGTGGTGGAGATGCCTATTTCGGCCCCGAGGCCGAGCTGGCCGCCGTCGGCGAAACGGGTCGAGGCGTTGACCATGACGCAGGATGAGTTGACCTCGCGGATGAAGCGCTGGGCGCGGCTGTAGTCACCCGTGATGATCGATTCGGTGTGCAGCGAGCAGTAGCGGTTGATATGGGCGATAGCGGCATCGATGTCATCCACCACCCGGCAGGCCAGGATCAGCTCGAGATATTCGGCACCCCAGTCCTCTTCAGCCGCCGGTTTCGCCTGCGGTGCGTAGCGGCAAAACGTAGGGTCGCCGCGCAGCTCCACACCGAGTGCAGACAGGGTGGCGGCTATTCTGGGGATGAATTCAGCGGCCACATCCCGGTGGATCAGCAGTGTTTCCAGCGCGTTGCAGACACCGGGGCGCTGTGTCTTGCTGTTGACAATGATCTGTTCGGCTTTGCCGAAATCGGCCGACAGGTCGACAAAAACGTGGCAGACCCCTTTGTAATGCTTGATGACCGGGATGCGCGAGTTTTCGACCACAAAGCGGATCAGGCTTTCGCCGCCGCGCGGGATGATCAGGTCGATCGATTCTTCCTGTTTGAGCATCTCCAGCACCGCTTCACGTTCGGTGAAAGGGATCAGTGACAGGGCGGCCTCCGGGATATTCATCTCCCGCAGCACATCCTGCAAAATCCCGGCGATAGCCAGATTTGACTTGATCGCCTCGGAGCCGCCCCGCAGGACCACGGCGTTACCGGCCTTGAGGCAGAGGGCGGCGGCATCGGCGGTCACATTTGGGCGCGACTCGTAGATGATCCCGATCGTGCCGAGCGGAATGCGCATCTTGCCAACCATCAGTTCGTTCGGGCGCTTCCACATCCTGGTCACTTCGCCGATCGGATCAGGGAGGGCGGCGATCTCGCGCAGCGCGTCGGCAATCCCGCTGATACGACCTTCATCAAGCATCAGGCGATCAAGCATGGCGGT
This sequence comes from Desulfuromonadaceae bacterium, assembly GCA_028683435.1. Lineage (GTDB taxonomy): Bacteria > Desulfobacterota > Desulfuromonadia > Geobacterales > Pseudopelobacteraceae > JACRCG01. Next base: position 122,885 of record JAQUIG010000001.1, read on the forward strand.
CGAGAGCCCCTTCTGCTCTCCGGCGGCAAGGTCTTTCCGGTTCTCTACAATCAGGAGCGGCGTTGCCTTCTCGAGGGCAACGGCCATTTTCAGCAGCATATCATTTTTGGCAGCCGTTGAAGTCCGTGCCATGACCAGCGATGCCTGACGGGCATCCTGCGCGATCTTTATGACCTTTTCTGTAATATTCACGATGTCAGCTCCAAGGATCAAATAAATTGGTGTAAATATTACGCAAAAACAGAGCATCCAGCAAGACAATTGAACCATGTAAGAAAGCCGCCAAGAGAGCATTGGAGTAAAATAACGCGTGCCGATTGACACTCCCGGCGCTCAATGCTACAAGAACCGACCATGATGACGATCTTTACAACACTCCGGCCGATCCGCCCTGCCCGTAACATCCTCTGCGCTTCCCTGTTGCTGCTGGTCGGGTGTACCAGCTATATTCCCCGTGAAAATTCATACCTTCCTCTGGTCGGGCACCCTGGCGATGATACGATAAAACTGGTAACGGTGCCGCTGCCGGTGATCGCTTCGAGCCCGAACGAGGGGGTTACGACCGGTGCCTTGGTTGCATTTCTGGCACATAACAGACAGGACGAGGTTACGACCCTGCTGGCTCCTCAGGTGACTTACAACAACACCTTCGGGGCAACCGTTTCATTGTATGGAGCGTACTACCCCTCTGCTGACCGGAACATTGAATTCAATCTGTCACGTTCCGGCAGGGTAAACCATGATTACGAACTTCGGATCAGAGATACTTCACAGATGGATCGTAAGCTGGAGCTGAACGGGCTTATCTTCAAGCTGACAGACGGGTCTTCGCGCTTTTTCGGTTTCAACGCCAAGAGTCCGCAACAGATGGAAACAAATTATGCCAATGATGAACTCGGCTATAATATTTCCGCCGGTTACCGGATTGGACGGCACTATCAGATAACCATCGGCGATCGTTACCGCGATGTCGAAATCCGCTCGGGAGCTTTTACCACCCTCCCTGACATCAAAGATAAATTTTCGTCAGCAACAGTGCCGGGTATTGACGGCTTTACCACCCATTCCCTGCGTGTTTCTCTGTCATACAGCACGCTTGACAACCGTGACACACCAACCTACGGCGGCTATGCCAGGATTTCATTCGAGCCGACAATGAAGGATATCGGGGGGGAGGGCAATTACCGACATTACGAGGTTGAAGCCAAGGGATACATCCCGCTCAGCAACGCCAGGTATATCAGCGTATTTCGCCTGATGTACAATCAGACCCTCGGTAAAGATGTCCCGTTTCTGGAACAGAGTATTCTAGGGGGGGAGAATACCCTGCGGGGATACGGCCGCAGCCGTTTCATCGACAACAGTTTTCTGCTCTGCAACCTCGAAGAGCGCATTCGGCTTTTCCGCTGGGAGGTGTTCGGTGTGACGGCAGACTGGGAAGTGGCACCCTTTATTGATCTTGGAGCGGTGATGGAGGCGTTGAACAAGGCTGACGGTTCGAATTTTGAATTTAACCCCGGCATCGGATTCCGGGCTATCGTCCGCCCTAATATTATCGGCAGAGTTGATCTGGGGGTCGGCAAGGATGGGCCGGCGGTGTTTGTCGGACTTGGGTATCCGTTCTGATCTCTATCTTGCCCGCTTATCCGGGCGCTCTATCTCAAACTTGTCGAGCCGGTACTGCAGGGTCTTGTAGCTCATTCCGAGGAGCGGCGCAGCCTTGCCGATCACCCATTCCGCCCGTTTCATCGCCTTGACGATCAGTCCTTTTTCGAGCGCCTCAAAATCGATCCCCTCCGCCGGGAGGTCGAAATTAATGCCCCCCGCCAGTGACCCGCAGGAGGTTATCTCTGTCGGGAGGTCGTCCGGTTCGATATAGTTGCTTTCGGCCATCAGGATCGAACGTTCAATCACCGACTCCAGCTGGCGGACATTGCCGGGCCAGCTGTAGTTCATCAGCAGCTTCAGCGCTTTTTTCGAGATGCCGTTCATCGTGATTCCGGCAGCCCTGCTGTATTTGTCCAGGAAGAATTCTGCCAGAGTCTTGATATCGCTCCCCCGCTCGCGCAGGGGAGGGAGGTTGACACGGATGACGTTCAGCCGGTAGAACAGATCCTCACGGAAGGAGCCCTTCTTTATCTCCTGCTCGAGCTCTTTATTTGTAGCCGAAACCAGCCGTACGTCAAGTCCGATATTGACCTTGCCCCCTACCCGGCGGATCTCCTTTTCCTGAATGGCCCGGAGCAGCTTGGCCTGCATGGCTACGTTCATCTCTCCTATCTCATCCAGAAACACCGTGCCGCCGTCGGCCGCTTCGAAGATGCCGATTTCGCGGGAATCGGCACCGGTAAAACTCCCCTTTTCGTGGCCGAACAGCTCGCTTTCGATCAGTGTCTCCGGAATTGCGGCGCAGTTGATCGCGATAAAGGGTTTGCTCTGGCGCGGGCTCCCTTCGTGGATCGCCCGGGCAATCAGCTCTTTGCCGGTTCCCGATTCGCCAACGATCAGGACGGTTGAGTTTGAAGGGGCAATCTTGGCCACGATGCGGAAAACTTCTTTCATTTTAGGATGCTCGCCCTGCATGTTGGGTATCGTTGCGATCGACTCAACCCGCTTCTGTAATACACGGTTTTCGCGCATCAGGCCGATCCGCTCGAAAGCCCGTAGCAGGGTCAGTATCAGGTTGTCACGCTCCAGCGGCTTTTCCAGATAATCAAATGCTCCCCTGCGCATCGCCTCCACCGCAGAATCGACGGAACCGTGGGCTGTCATCATGATGATGCACTGCTGCGGGTCGTCGGCATGGACCTTTTCAAGCAGGTCAAGCCCGCTCTGTCCCTGCATCTTGAGGTCGGTAATGATCAGGTCGAATTCTCGTTTTTCCAGCTGCGCCAGCGCTTCGCGTACGCCGGGTACATCGACGATATCGTAACCATCTTTTTTCAGGATCAGGTTGAGAATATCCCGCTGTCCCTTTTCATCATCAACTATCAGTATGCTGCCCTTGTTTTTCATGGTCCCTCAGGTTTCGATCGGCTGCAGCGGCAGCGAAACGGTAAAGGTCGTTCCGCTGCCGACCGTGCTTTCAATCTCTATCGAACCGCCGTGCTCCTTGATTATCCGTTCGGTAATAGCCAGTCCCAGGCCGATGCCGACATCCTTGGTTGTAAAGTACGGCTGGAATATTTTGCCGAGGTCGTCGGGAGAGATGCCGCTCCCCTGATCGCTGAAGGTCAGCCTAACCTCTCCACCATCAAGCAATGCTCCGAGAGTGATCGTGCCGCCGTCCGGCATCGCCTGTGAGGCGTTCGTGATAAAGTTAAGGATGGCGTTACGGAACAGCTCCCCGTCAATCCAGAGTGGCGGCAGATCAGGGGGGATCTGCAGATCGACAACTATATGCAGTTCCCTTAATCGGTCCTGCAGCAGCGGCAGCACCTTGGCCAGCAGCTCCCGATACGCGATCTCTGCCCGGCGCAATTTGAGAGGTCGGCCATAATTCATGAAGTTCACCACCATATAATTTGCCCGGCGTACCTCTTCCTTGATTTTTCCTGCGAGCTCCTCAAGCTCGGAGCGCTTGTCGCCGCTGCAGGGGAGGATCTCTGTTTTGAGGTGGTCAATCGCCAGGCTGATATAATTAAGCGGATTCCTGATTTCATGTGCGATGCCCGATGCAAGCTGTCCGACCCGTGAGAGGTGTTCGGCCTCATAGAGGCGTTTTTCGAGTGTTTCACGCTCCCTCAGCTTTTCAACCATGTTGTTGAAGCCGACAGCCATCTCTCCGATCTCGTCACTGCTCTCTACCGGAATAGTCACAGACAGGTCACCGGCGGAAATCCTCTTGAAGTAGCCCACCAGGTTTTCAATCGGGGTTGTATAGCGGCGGGCGAGAAAAACCGTCAGGGCGATGCCTATCGCAAAAACCATGCCTGTTGCAAACAGGCGTTGGATGAAATTTGCCCGCTGTATGTCGCGAATATTGTCCAGGAGCATATTGATCTGGACATAGCCTAACTGCTCGTCGCCGACAATGACCGGCACCACCACCTCATACGGTTTCTGGGAGAGCATTGCCCCGCCAACCGGCCGCCGGACCGCATGGATCCCCCTCTCCAGCTTTTTGAGTTCGCGCTTCTTGCCGATCTTTTCAGGATCGGAAGAGTCGATAATCTCACCCTCGGAGTTGATGATGTTGATTTCGCTGATGCCCTTTTCGCGGGCCTTTTTTAAATAATCAGTGAGCCGGGAGGTCTCGGTATCGGAGGTGAGATCCTCTATACTCATTTGGATCGCCTTGGATATCTCATGAGAGCTATCCTGAATCTCGTTCACGAGGGCGGTCTGGGCGTACTGGTTGAGGATGAAGAGGGTCAGCAGCACCAGAACCAGCAGCGAGAGCATGATGATGATCAGCTTGGCGTTGAGCTTCATGGGAATCTGCTATTCCACCATTTCGCCGATCAGATCATAATCTGACGAGTCGGTGATCTTGATCGTGACAATATCGCCGATATCGGCGGTTCCGGAGGTGATAAGGACCTGACCGTCGACGTCGGGCGCCTGGCGAGCTGAGCGTCCCTTGAGGAGCAGGTCGGTCTCTTCGCTGTACCCCTCGACAATCACCTGTTCGGTCGTCCCGATCAGGGTGCGGTTATGACGGAAGGAAAGTCGCGCCTGGGCACGCATCAGTTTACGGTAGCGTTCCCGTTTGACACGCTCCGAAACCTGATCCGGCATCTGGGCCGCGGGTGTCCCCTCTTCCCGTGAGTAGCAGAATACCCCGAGACGGTCGAAGCGGGTCTGCTCGACAAAGGCTGTCAGGATGGCAAAATCTTCCATGGTTTCCCCTGGAAAACCGACGATCAGCGAGGTACGCAGGGCGATGCCGGGGATTTCACGCCGCAGTTTGACGATCAGGCCGCGAATCTGCTGTTCCGAACTCCTCCGCTTCATCGCTTTCAGCACCGGATCAGAGATGTGCTGGATCGGAATGTCCAGATACTTGCAGACCTTCGGTTCATCGCGTATCAGTGCAATCAGGCCGTCGGTGATCCCGTCCGGATAGGCGTAGAGCAGCCGTATCCAGCGCAGCTCTTCAATTGCGGCCAGCCGCCGGACAAGCTCTTCCAGAGTGCTGCCGTCATCCATGTCGCTGCCGTAACGGGTGATGTCCTGGGAGATGACGTTGATCTCCTTGACCCCCCGGGCGACCAGCCGCTCCGCCTCTGCCACCAGTGCGTCGATCGGACGCGAACGGTAGGAGCCGCGCAGTGTGGGGATGATACAGTACGAACAGCAGTTGGAACATCCCTCACCGATTTTGAGATACGAGTACCAGGCGGGAGATGAGTTCAGGCGTGGCAACGTTTCGTCATAGATAAAATCGGGATCGCCGATATAGCGGAGCTGCCCTTCTGTGCCGCTCTTTTCGGCGAGGATCTCGGCGATGCGGGGATAGTCACCGGTGCCGATGAAGATATCGACCTCAGGCAGTTCCGCTGCCAGCTCCTCCTGATAGCGCTGCGGCAGGCAGCCGGATACGATCAGGGTATGGCAGCGCCCGTCGTGCTTCCGTTCGGCCAGGTCGAGAATCGCGTCGATACTTTCCTGCTTCGCTTCCTTGATGAAGGAGCAGGTGTTGACGATGATGACATCGGCATCTTTTTCGTCGGTGGTGATCTCGTAATCCTGCTTCGAGAGTACCCCCAGCATGACTTCGGCATCCACCAGATTTTTCGGGCAGCCGAGACTGACCATGCTGACTTTCTGTTTTGCGATTTCGCTCAAAATATCCCTCGTTTTACTCTCTGAAATTGGTAAACTGCATCTCCACATCAAGCTCTTTCCCCTTAAGCGCGGCTATAGCTTCCTGCAGATCGTCACGGTTCTTGCCGGTCACCCGTACCTGCTCATCCTGTATCTGTGCCTGGACCTTGAGTTTTAATTCCTTGATGACGGCAATGATCTCTTTGCCCTTCTCCTTGGAAATCCCCTGCTGGACGGTGATGATCTGGCGCACCATCCCCCCCGATGCCTGTTCAACCTTGCCGTATTGCAGCGCCTTGATCGAAATGCCGCGCTTTAAAAATTTGGACTGAAGAACGTCGATGACCGCCTTCAGTTTGTAATCATCATCAGCCAGCACCTTGACGGAATCCTTTTCAGGAGTGATCGAGCTCTTTGACCCCTTGAAATCATAGCGCTGACTGATCTCTTTGGCTGCCTGAGTGACGGCGTTATCAACCTCCTGCATGTCTACTTTCGATACGATGTCAAATGATGGCATAAAGTAACCTCCGGATTGATTACGGTTTTATTACCTCGACCCCTGCCGGGATCTTGAAGTTGAAGTTTCTGTCGGCTATCCCCCTGTTAACCCGAACCCGGCTGTAGTCAATCCGGGTCCGGTTGCCGCCGGCGTCATGAACTGTCGAGGAGACGACCGGGAAGAGGTTCTTGACCTCTCCGGATCCCTGCAGCTGTTTAACCGCTTCGGCGGATACCGTCAGTTCGAGCCTGGTCAGAACCGGACTTGCTTTCTTCGGCGTCAATTCAAGCTTATAGTTGCCGTTTTTGTCCTGCGCTTCAGCCGCAAAGGTGACCTCAAAGTCACGTGAGACGTGCCCGAGACCGGTCAGATACGACAGGGCGATGGAGTTCCCTCCGGCGAACATCCCGGCGACACTGTTCACCATCACCTGCTTGTTTTCCGCTGTATAGAACCAGACCTGCCTGCCGTTGGAGATGATCTGCTGTTTCGGTCGGAAGTAATTGAAACGGAACATGGCGGTTGCCGATGCCGGGCGCTTCAGCAAAACTTCGCCGCTCCCTTTCTGCTCACGATTGACGGCCGATATGGTGGTTTTCTGGGAAAAATCGGCCTGTACATCCTGCAGCCCGGCATATCCTTTCTCAAGGGCGGCGACAACGTCCTTGAGAGAAGCCGGTGCCGGTGCAGCCGACAGCGGGAGAGCGAAAAGCAACAATAGTACGCATGTGGTAAATATTCTAATCATTAATAATTCCCTTTCTTTGAATCTGGTCTGCCGCTACGGATAATACCGACGCTGCAGTAATTTATGATTCTGCCATATATGTGCTCCCTCCGCAACCGTTTCAATATAACCGCTCAGGGGGCTGACGGAAACGCGATTCAGACAGACGGTAGCGGTTGGTGATCAATTTCCCGGTGAGATTGACAGATGATCGAGCGTTTCGGTTTTGATGCGGATGCTTTTGAAGGAGTCGGTCTGTCTGAATTGATGTGCTGCTGGGCAGCCGCTTTGCAGGGTCGTTCTTCCGCTGCGTACGGCGTCTCGTCATGAGAATGATGGCGGAGTTCAGCTGTGGGGGTAAACGCCGCCAGTCTTCAATCAGGGGGGGTGATGTCTTCAGCTGTGCTGCTCCCCGTTTCAATCAGTGATATCTGGCGGGTCAGCGCGCCGGTCTCCTCCAGAAGCAGGTCTGCAAGAGCGGGTACCAAGGGGAATTCTCCATTGCGGATCCGCCCCAGCTGGCCCTCAATGGTATGGGCAATCGCCACAAGCTTCTCATACCCCATGGTCGCCGCCATTCCTTTCAGAGAGTGAGCATGGCGAAAGAGTTCATGTATTGCAGTGCCGTCGCCGGGGGATTCTTCGAGGTGTACGATCAGCTCACTGAACGCGGAGAGATGGCTGCGGGCTTCAGTGACGAACAGATCCCTGTAGGGGGACATGTCCATTGGTCAATCACCCAGGCTTTCCAGTACTTCAGTCACCTTCTCGGGGGTAAACGGCTTCTGAATAAAGGCTCTGGCGCCCAGATCGAGCGATTTCCTGATGACCTGTTCCTGCCCGATCGAGGAGCAGACAACAACCTTTGACTCCGGGCAGATGCTGATGATCGACCCCAGGAGGTGGAGACCGTTTGAGTCAGGCAGGATAATGTCCAGCAGGATAAAATCCGGGTGGCTGGCATGGAGTTGTTTCAGCGCCTCTATGCCGCTTGCCGCCTCGGCGACGACGACGTACCCCGTTTCAGCAAGGATCCCGCGCAGAATCTTGCGCATGAAGAGTGAATCATCGACAATCATCACGGTCCTGCCCATAGCTTACCCCTTTAATTTGCTCAGCAGCAGCTCGTTGACGACTGACGGATTGGCTTTCCCCCGGCTGGCTTTCATGACCAAACCGACGAAAAAGCCGAATACTTTCTCCTTGCCGCCGCGATACTCAGCCACCTGTCCGGCATTGGCAGCCAAGATTTCGTCGATGATGCTCTCTATCGCACCGCTGTCGGAAACCTGTACCAGTCCCTGCTCTTCGACAATGCTCTGCGGAGTCTTGCCGCTCTTCCACATCTCTTCAAAAACAGTTTTGGCGATCTTGCCCGAAATGGTGCCGATGTCAATCAGCTTCAGCAGCTCCGCCAGCTGCCCCGGAGCCACCGGACACGCCTCAATGGACACTCCGCTGTCATTAAGGGCCCGGGTGATTTCCCCCATGGTCCAGTTGCTGACCGCCTTTGCGTTGCCGCCGGCGGCAACGCCCGCTTCAAAATAGTCGGCCAGGGCCCGGCTTGAGGTCAGTACTTCGGCGTCGTAGAGTGTCAGCCCGAGATCGGCAATAAAGCGCCTCTGCCGTTGCTCCGGCAGCTCCGGCAGCTCCCGGCGCGAGCGTTCTATCCAGTCGTCGCTGATAACCAGCGGCACCAGATCGGGATCGGGGAAATAGCGGTAATCGTGGGCCTCCTCCTTGCTGCGCATCGAGCGGGTTGTGCCGCTGTCCGGGTCAAACAGGCGTGTTTCCTGAACAACTGCGCCGCCATCCTCGATCAGATCGATCTGGCGCCGGATCTCATATTCGATCGCCTGTTTGACAAATTTGAAGGAATTGACGTTCTTGATCTCGGCCCGCGTGCCGAGAGTGGCTGAACCGATCGGCATAACCGAAACGTTGGCGTCGCAGCGGAAACTTCCCTCTTCCATGTTGCCGTCGCAAATTCCGAGCCAGGTTACGATCTCGTGCAGCTGCTTCAGGTAGACAACCGCTTCGTCAGACGAACGGAGATCCGGTTCGGAAACAACTTCCAAGAGCGGTGTGCAGGCCCGGTTCAGGTCAACACCCGAACCATCGCCAGGGCCGGAAAGTTCCCCATGCACCAGTTTACCTGCATCCTCTTCCATATGGATGCGGGTGATTCTGATCCGCTTGGTTTCTTGTCCTTCAACCAGTATGTCGAGCCATCCCCACTGACAGATCGGATCTTCAAACTGGCTGATCTGGTACCCCTTGGGAAGATCGGGATAGAAGTAGTTCTTGCGGGCAAAAAGGCTGCGCGGTGTGATGGAACAGTTGGTGGAGAGACCGGCCTTGATGGCGAATTCCACGACCTTCTTGTTGAGCACCGGCAGGGCGCCGGGGAGTCCGAGGCAGACAGGGCAGGTCTGGGAGTTCGGCTCGGCGCCGAACTTTGTCGAGCAGCCGCAGAATATTTTAGTGTCGGTCAGGAGCTGGACGTGAACTTCAAGGCCGATGACGGGCTGGTATTTCATAATAAAAGTACTCCGGAAGTTAAATCGTTGCTTTTCTCAAGTGCCATTCAGTCGCCTGCTCAAAAGCATAGCCGGCCCGCAGGACTGTTTCCTCGTCGAACGGTTTGCCGATCAGTTGCAGGCCGATCGGCAAGCCGGAGTTCGAAAAGCCGGCCGGGAGCGACATGGCGCAGGTGCCGGCCAGGTTGACCGGGATGGTGAAAATATCGGACAGGTACATCTGAAGAGGATCGTTTACCTTTTCGCCGATCTTGAACGCCGGTGTCGGTGCGACAGGTGTCAGCATGATATCTACATTCGCAAAAGTCGCCATGAAATCATTCATGATCAGCGTACGCACTTTTTGTGCTTTAACGTAATAGGCGTCATAATAGCCGGATGAGAGGGCGTAGGTGCCGAGCATGATGCGGCGTTTCACTTCAACCCCGAAACCTTCGCTGCGGCTTTTGTTGTACATGTCGAGGAGGCAGTCTGCGTCGGCACGGTGACCAAAGCGGACTCCATCGTAGCGGGCCAGGTTGGAGCTGGCTTCAGCGGTGGCGATCAGATAATAGGTTGCCACGGCGTAATCGGTGTGCGGCAGAGAAATATCAACAAATTCGGCTCCGAGCCGCCGGTAGGTCTCAATCGCAGCATCCATGGCCCTTTGCACGTCAGGGTCGAGGCCGGCGATGAAGTACTCTTTCGGCAGGCCGATCTTCAGCCCCTTCACACCTTTTGTCAGGGAGGCGGCATAGTCCGGCACCGGGGTATCAACGCTGGTGGAATCCATGGGGTCATGGCCGGCAATTACACCCAGCATGGCCGCGCAGTCAGCCACGTCACGGGTCAGCGGCCCGACCTGGTCCAGAGAAGATGCGTAGGCAATGACACCGTAGCGGGAAACCCGGCCGTAGGTCGGTTTCAGGCCGACGCAGCCGCAGTGGGAAGCAGGTTGGCGTATGGATCCGCCGGTGTCCGTTCCGAGCGTGGCGATTGCCTCACCTGCGGCAACTGCCGCCGCCGAACCACCCGACGATCCTCCCGGAATGCAGGAGGTGTCCCACGGATTACGGGTGATTCCGTAAGCGCTTGATTCGTTTGAGGAGCCCATGGCGAACTCATCCTGGTTCAACTTGCCGAGCAGCACCGCTCCCCGTCCCTCCAGCTTCTTCCAGGACGTCGCGCTGTAGGGTGGGACAAAATTTTCGAGAATGCGGGAGCCGCAGGTTGTGAGGACCCCCTCAGTCAGAAAAATATCTTTTATTGCCAGCGGAATGCCGGTGAGCAACGTACATTCCCCTGCGGCGATCTGGCGGTCTGCGGCAGTTGCCGCTGCCAGCGCACCTGCCGCAGTCACGGTGATGAAAGAACCGACCTGCGGCTCAACCGATTTGATGCGCTCCAGCATGGCAGTTGTAGCTTCTACTGAAGAGAGCTGTTTATCCTTCAGTGCGCTATGGAGTTCGTAGATGGTCATGTCAAAAATATTCATGGTGATGAATTCCTTGCTTTTATTCGATTACTTTCGGTACGGCAAAAAAACTGCCTGCACGTTCCGGGGCGTTGGCTAAAGCCTTCTCCAGGCCGATGGAAGGACGTACAACATCTTCTCGAAACGAATTCTCCATCGGTACGGCGTGCGAGGTCGGAATAATCCCTTCGGTATCCACCCCCTTCAATTTTTCCACATAACCGAGAATTGCATCCATCTGTCCGGCAAACAGCTCTTTTTCCCCGGGGGTGAGTTCAAGCCGTGCCAGTCGTGCCACATACTCGACATCTGCTGTCGTCATCTTCATTAGTGTCAACTCCCAAAATCAATAATTGCCGCATTTTTGTACCATGAAATCTTTGCCGTTACAACATTGATCAGATCAATTAAACCCCCATAAAATTTTTCACTTGACACGATTGCACTCTTTCGGTACGTTACACCTCTTCAAAAAAATCATGGCCTGTATTAATCTACAGGTTGTACTGCGGATGGGGAAATCTATGAAAACAGAAGTAGCTAAAGCAGAAAATGTAAAACGTGACTGGTACATTGTTGATGCACAGGATGCTGTTCTGGGGCGGCTTTCAACACAGATCGCCAGTGTGTTACGCGGTAAAAACAAGGTTCTCTTTACACCCAGCGTTGATACCGGCGATTTTGTTATCGTCATAAACGCTGAGAAGATAGCCCTGACCGGCCGCAAATTAGCCGACAAAATTTATTACAGCCATTCCGGTTATGTCGGTGGACTGAAAGAGATTACGGCGGGTAAACTGCTTGAAAAGAAGCCGCAAGATCTTATCAAAAAGGCTGTTAAAGGGATGCTCCCCAAGAATAAACTTGCAAGCGCCATGCTCAGCAAGCTTAAAATCTATGCAGGACCAAGCCATCCACATGCTGCTCAGCAGCCCAAGAACCTGGCGCTTTAATACTATTAAGGAGAAAACGATATGGCAGCAGTCAGTTATTATGGAACAGGCAAGCGCAAGACTTCAATTGCTCGTGTATGGCTTAAGCCTGGCGTAGGCACTTTTACCGTCAACCACAAAACCCTCGATGAATATTTCGGCCGCGAAACCTCCAAGATGGTTGTGCGTCAGCCGTTTGAGCTGGTTGAAAAAGTCGGCATTTTTGATGTGTTCGTAACTGTTGCCGGTGGCGGCGATACCGGTCAGGCCGGTGCCATCAAGCACGGTATAACCAAAGCCCTGCTCCTGCACGAGCCCGAACTGCGCGGCGTCCTCAAAAAAGCCGGTTTTATCACTCGAGACTCACGCATAAAAGAGCGTAAAAAGTACGGCAGAAAAGGTGCACGTGCCCGCTTCCAGTTCTCCAAGCGTTAATCACTGGATTACACAGAACGGCTCTCGTACATGGGGAAATCCGCAAGGGTTTCCCCATCTTTTTTGCCTAAATTCAAAATATGATGAATAACGAAGTGCAGAGACTCTTTACTGATATTAATCCGCTCTGCAACCTCCTTGGTACATCCTGACGGGCTTCATACGATAACTCTGACCACAGAGCTGCCAGCTTCGTTGCCTGCCTAACTACATGCTGCCATCCAACATCCTCACTGTTAATGAAGTCAATTTCCCCCTGCAAGCGCGGAACCTCCTGCGAGATATTATCCCGCCAAACCGTCAGAGGTTCGAATCGTGATGAAAGGATTCTTTATGGATGACGTTGTCTTCTGCCAGATCAGCCAACGTATTGATCTTCTAATTGATGCCCTTCAAATCGTGCTTTAACAACTCCAGCCTGTTTTTCCATGCCCTTCAGATTAATTTCATTGTCACCTGCCGATTGTTTATGAGGCGCAGTGTGCCTGGATCTGTATTGCCGGACATTTATTTCAACTGTATAGATATAAAATACAAAAACGATTTTTCACTTTTTTTGATATATAATATAATAACAGTGACTTACCATGATCCAACTGCTTGTTGACAAAGCCTACTGAATAATAAATTAATACACAAATATGTATATGGCCAGTCCGATAAACCCCCATATGTTTATTATATTCAATTATGCTGACGTGTTAGGAAGATATGTATTGTTTTCAGATAACTTGGCACCTTTCATGCTAATTAGATAAGTAAGAACGTGAAGCTGTTATTACTTATCCGCAACACTAAAGGAGAAATATCATGAAAACGACAACTACAATTATCAACACCGTAACCGTACTGCTTGCAAGTCTTACTTCTGCCATCGCCTCTGCTGCCCCTGGTGACGTTGACACCAGCCTCACCTTCAACAGCGGTATTCTAGTGCTGGCCTTTGCCGGATTTCTTGCTTTAGTCGTGGTTGTACAGGCCATTCCTGCTGTCATTACGCTGTACTCAATGATCAAAGCCGCCGCTTCGGAAAGCAGCAAGAGCGAAGCGGCCGCGTCGACGCATAAATAATAAATACGGAGGGCAGTACCATGCTAGACATCTTTAATTCTGTAGGGTACGTAAAGTCAGTATTCACTCTGGTGGATTTTTACCAGTACATCAAAGCGGTCGAATATCTGATCTGTCTTGCTTTTTTTGTCAGTTTTCCGGCTTTCTACAGATATCTGAACAAAGACTAAAACGCGGAGGTATCACGCCGGGTCAAGAAGAGCAGGTTGGTATTCTGCACGAGGGGGATGCCAATGAATTTATTGCCAAAATGGAGACCATATCAATACTCTAACAGTACTCTAACAACGGGACAGATTTGCTTGACCTTCGTACTGCATTAAGGTAAGTTTTCGCCACAATTTGACGGCGATGGAGTTCGCCAAAACCGCTTTCAAAAGCTAATAACTCCTACTTCAAATGAGAGGTAGGGGCTTTTTTTTATCCGCCACCTACAAATCTACTCAAATCATACAGAGGAAAATCAGTGCCTTTTCTCTGGAGCCCGTGTGAACACTCTTCTGTCGCAAACATGGCAGTATCGCTTGTGCCTCTTGTTTCGGCAAACTCGGCAGGCCTGGTTTTGCTGGGCAGATGGTGATAAAGCGAAGGCAATTCAAATGTAGTGAAGAGTGAGCCCCATGCGGGTGAGGTACACAAGGATGGACCAAGAAAAAAATACTTCGGCTTCAGCAAAAACGTCTTTTTCGCGGGGCTGGTCAGCTTCTTCATGGATGTCAGTTATCCGCAGGTGCCGCTCTTCCTTGCCAACGTGCTGGGAGTCAACAAGTCCATGATTGGCCTGATCAAAGGGATTGCCGAGTCAACCGCCAGTCTGTTGAAGGTATTCTCTGGTTAGTTATCCGACCGAATCGGACAACGCAGGAATTTTAAGAGTTCAACGCCGTTTGCCGAACGCCAACATTACAAGAGGGATCGTGCTGACAACTCCCAGCAGGAACAGAGTTAATCCAACAGCTTTGCGCTGTTCTTTGTCTAGCCGCTCCGCCAGCAACAAGGCTACACCTCCTCCGAGCATGGCGCGTGTACCCGCGATCAGGCTTAATTCGGGCAGGGTCAATCTAATCTCTTTCATATTGCCTCCTGTGTTGGACCTGGCAAAGGGGAGCTTCGGTGCCTGAAAAACTCATTAGTCAAAGTATACCAGACTATTCTGGCCTGTAAATGTAGGTCAACGCGGCGGGAATTTGCACTACCGCCTTTCCGGCCCTTTCCCCGGCCACCTCGAAGCTCCCATGCCCACTGTGAAGGCCGAACGCCATCAAACTCTGGATGCCCCTCCGGCATTTGAATACACACGCACACACCACCATAAAGAGAGCATCTCGTTGTGATAGTAAGATACCTTCTACCCCCTTTTCCCGCAGCCGCCCGTGCGTATGGAGACGCGTTTTTGGGTGCCCGTATATTTTTAAAGAAGGTTCTAAGATGGTTGCTTGTTAATTTGGCCATAGGATTTGACACTTCATCAGCGAGCGATATAGTTGCTGTGATGCAAAATGAAATCATCAGCAAACAGAAAGGAGAACGCATGATGGCAAAACTGATGACGCTTTCCATTGACAAGTAATGCCCACGACCCTGCTTTATTAAAATGGAGGACAACATGCAGAAAATTCGCTATGGACTGATTGTGGCTGGTATATTGTTGTGCTTGGCAAATTCTGCCGAAGCCCAGGTGAGCATCGGTATCGGGTTGCCCAGCGTGAGCATCCGGATCAACCTGCCACTGTTCCCGGAACTCGTCCCGGTTCCGGGCTACCCGGTCTACTACGCTCCGCGGCTGGATGCCAACTATTTCTTTTACGACGGCATGTACTGGGTCTATCTGGACGATAACTGGTACGCCAGTTCTTGGTACAACGGCCCTTGGGGGATTGTAGATCCCTATTATGTGCCACTGTTTATCCTGCGTATACCCGTGAACTACTACCGTCAGCCTCCCGTGTACTTTCGCGGGTGGCAGTCGAATGCGCCGCCCCGCTGGGGTCAGCACTGGGGCCGAGACTGGGAACAACGTAGAAGCGGATGGGACCGCTGGAATAGAGGTTCTGCGCCGGCACCCGCTCCGCTGCCAGTTTACCAGAAGCGGTATTCGGGAGATAGGTACCCACGGGTAGAGCAGCAGCAAACGCTTCGCACCAAGCAATATCGTTACCAGCCGCGTGAAACGGCTGTCCGTCAGCACTTTCAGGAACTAGAACGCAGAGCCCCCGCACCTGCCCAACGAGGAAAACAGGAAGCGCCTCCGGCGAGAAGTCCAAGTCAGGTTGATCAAAGACAACAGCAGATTGATCAGAGGCAAAAGCAACAGCAGAAACAACAGAATGAACAGAGACAGCAGGTTGATCAGAGGCAGCAGCAGAAACAGCAGCCAGCCCCTGCACCGCGTGGGCAGCAGCCGCCAAAGGTGAAAAAACCGCAGGACAAGGGAAAGTCTCAGGAGCCTAATCGGGGCCAAGGACAAGGCCAGAACAAAGATGAAGAACGGGGCCGGGGACGCGATAAATAGTCTTGATAGGGTGTAAAACAACAAATGAGAAATCACTGGTAACAGGCGCGGCAATAATAGGCAACTTTATCAAACACTTATTTCATATTCTTGATTGATTGGCTTTATTTTTGCGTTATAAATCATAATCGCGGAAATACCAAAAGCGCAATGTCGCATCAGCCGCTGAGAGCAAGAAACACGTAAACGCAGGTCTCCTCACCCATCAGAAACAGCGCCTGGAGGATCGGTTGGATACGATGTACATGGACAAACTCGATGGGGTTATCAGCGAAGAGGAATATACACGGTTGAGCAAAAAGTTCAGGAGCGACTTGACCTATTTAAAGTTCAAGGTGGAACAGCTCGAAGGAAATAATGAGGTCAGTATCGACAACGGTAAGCGTTTACTCGAACTCCACTTGGGCGGGTGGAGAACTGGCTTCAAACTTCAGAAAACTCTCTAATATGATTGCTGTTTCCAGCCGGGCCTACCAAAGAAAAAAGGCCACTTTCCCGGAGGAAAATGACCTTTTTGATATTTGGCGTCCCCTACCGGATTTGAACCGGTGTCGCCGCCGTGAAAGGGCGGTGTCCTGGGCCAGGCTAGACGAAGGGGACGTTTGAAACTGCCGCGCTGTTCCATTAAAGGAATCAGGCCCATGAAGCGCGGAAGGATGAGTTTTATACCCAACTTCTTTATGTATGTCAATTGTTTTTTTTACTCGGGGAGCAAATTATCACCTGAAAAGGTTTGCTTACTGGGCATACCAGCGCCTGACAACAAAGACATTCTGACGTTCCGCTCCCCCCGGCCAGGCATTTGCTGGACGACGCGTACGCATGATTCCGGCCAGCCGCTGGGATAGCGGCGTCATCACTACCCCGCCACCTCCCGATTTGCCGCATTCAAGGCGACTTTCTATGGCGGTATGCCGGTCAAGAACGATAATGACATGACCGTTCCATACTATTAAATCGAGCGGCTGAAGCATATTCACAATTTCCGTACTCAGTTTGCCGGCAATTGTCACCCCTTGGCCAAAATTGATCAACTGCCCTGTGTTACGGGGAGTCCAGCCGCCGGTGGCGTGATACAGCAGACCAGAACAATCAAGGCCTGCCAGCGTGAGCCACTCTTTGTCACCCTCACGGATGTCTTTATAGAACCATGCAGCAAGCTCAGGCACTCCACCCGGGACATTGCCACCCCAGACATAGGGGCTTCCCGACACCGCTCTGAGGGCCGACAGCACCTCCTCGAGCGGCGGCAGCACCGGGCTGCGCGGCGCTGCCGCAACGCGCTCCAGCTTTATAAAACGGCCGTCGACATACAGCCGAACATTCGGCGGAGCCGTGTACTCATCCGTTTCAACCTGATAGATATCGACCGTTCCGGAACGTTGTTTTTTCAGGATCGTGAAGAGCGTTCCCGGCAGGGCAATGTATTCAAGCGCGCGCACCTGCCCGCAACGATCAACCTTCAGAGTGTGACCGCTTGTCCCCCCGAAGATCGACTTAAAGTCGGGGGTGTTCAATACCGGGGCAGATATGCTCGCCACACCATATTCAGCGGCTTCAGAGGGCATGAGCATGGCATATCCGAACAGCATGACAAGAATAACAATTTCTTTCATGAGCGAGAAAGGGTGCGGCTCTGGCGCACCAGCTCCTTTTGAGCGGATGTCAGGCGGAGTGACAAAAGCAGATCACGTACGGTTGCATCAGGGAGTCCCGGCAGAAAAAGGGTGTACCAGACCAGCGGGGTACGCGGGTTTCTGAGGATGGACAGGCGGATATTGGAACGACTTCTCCAGCGGCTGTTTCTGGCGACCGCCGAAACCGCCTCGGCAGTTGCGTGTGACGAAGCCAGAAACTGATGCAGAGAGCCCTCTTTCAGATGTGGATTGGCGAGACAGGCTTCCAGGACATTCTGCACCCCTCCGCGAAGCAGTGCCTCCAGTATGCCAGCGGTCCCGCGCCGCGCCAGCGTCAACTTGTTTCCAAGCGGCTGGGTCGGAATCTGCTGGACGATTTTTCGTTCAGCGGCGAGGCGTATATCGGCAGACACGCCGGGTATTTGGCAAAGTTTCAGCAGATCAAATATATACAGAAGGGGGAGGAGGGTTTGCGCGATATGTGACGGGGTATCTGGATGAGCAACCAGGGCGAATTTAACAGCATACGCTTCAACAAGATGTTTGCCGGCATAGATTGCGCTGATTATTGATCCGAGCTCTCGCCGCTTCAGGAGCGCGAGGAGATGCTGAACGTCAAGGGAGGGATTGCGCAGTGCAGCCAGCAGTACTTCCTCCCGGCTGTCCCGGATGACGGCGAACAGACGATCCTTGCAGGCAGCAAGGGCCTCCAGCAGTTCGTCATCCCGGCTAAGGGGGATAGCTGTATTTTCGAGGTTTAAGATTGTTGTTGCCTCACTGGATGATTTCTGGGACATAAGCTGCTCTCTGCTGCAATGAATATGTTTTTCAGTGTAGCATTGCGCCGCATGCCATCGCAATAATCTTCCCGCCGAAACGGAGCCGACGAAGGTCGGCATGCGAAAAAATCAATAGATATCAAAATAATCGCCGGTACGAAAAAAACACACTAGATACGAAAAAAAACTTGACTCCAAAAAAAATCCGCGTATATTCCTAGGTCGATTTAGAAACCATGCGCTTTAGCGTTCTAATGGTAAATTTAAAAAAAGAAAGAGGTATTACACATGAAAAAACTGATCTCGTTGACTCTGGTACTGGCACTCGCAACTGTATTCGCAGCTGGCTGCAAGAAAAAAGAAGAAGCTCCTGCTCCTGCTCCTGCCGTTGAAGCACCTGCAGCTGTTCAGGCTCCTATGTCCGCAGTTGCTGCTCCTGCTGCCGATGCTGCTGCTCCTGCTGCTGCACCAGTTGAAGAGAAAAAGTAGTAATTCGTTTATCCCCTCGGGGAGTGCAAAAAAGCCTGCGGGGTTACAGCCCCGCAGGCTTTTTTTATTTGTATCGGAGCAAATATGCATGAGATGTCCATCGCCCAGGGGATCATCGACCTCTGTCTTGAACATGCCGGGGGACGCCGGGTGACTTCACTCGATGTCGAAATCGGGGAGTTGAGCAGTGTGGTGCCGGAAGCGATCGAGTTCTGTTTTGAGGCCTGCAGCAGGGAAACCTTGCTGGAAGGTGCCAGGCTGAATATCATCAGGGTTTCAGGCACCGGACAGTGCCGGGAATGCGGGCGGGAAACGCCGCTGACGGAGCTGTACGGCTCGTGCGGTCACTGCGGCAGCCATCGGGTAGCCATCGTGGCGGGGGAGGAGCTGCGAGTGCGCGAAATAGAAGTTGACGACTAAAAAAGGGCACCACATATGCGGCACCCTTTTTTAGTTCAGACGACAACAGACTAGCCGCTTAACTATTCTTGATCGATTGCGGGGTGAAACTGCTCCCAATGCTCGGGTGATCGCCACAACCCTGACAGGATCAGCTGACGGAGGTGCAGGAACTCTTTTGGCAGCCGGTCGTACATCTTGACAAACAGCTCCTCGTGGGAAACGATCTCTTCCTTCCAGACATCACGGTCAACCGACATCAGTTCATAGAACTGTTCCCGGCTTACACTGTCCAGTCCGGTCCAGTCCAGATCTTCATATCGCGGCATCCACCCCAGAGGGCTTTCCACCGCGGCAGCATTTCCGCTACATCGCTCCACAATCCATTTCAGGATACGCATATTTTCACCGTAGCCGGGCCAGAGGAAATTCCCGACGGCGTCCTTGCGGAACCAGTTGACACTGAAGATGCGCGGCGGTGTGGGCGTAGTACGTCCTACCTGCAGCCAGTGAGCGAAGTAATCGGCGACATGATATCCGGTGAACGGCAGCATGGCAAACGGATCACGGCGCACGTTCCCGACAGCACCCGTTGCAGCGGCAGTTGTTTCTGAGCCCATGGTAGCGGCCAGATAAACACCGAAACTCCAGTTAAACGATTGATAGACCAGCGGAATTACATCGTTCCGGCGGCCGCCAAAGATAAAGGCTGCCATCGGCACACCTTTCGGGTTTTCCCATTCCGGATCAATTGAGGGACACTGGCTGGCTGGCGAAGTGAAACGGGAGTTCGGGTGCGCTGCATTCCTGCCGCAGTCAGGTGTCCAGCGATTTCCCTGCCAGTCGGTCAGGACAGACGGTTTGGCATCGGTCATACCTTCCCACCAGACATCACCATCAGGTGTCAACGCCACGTTGGTAAAAATCGAATTGGAGGCACAGGAAGCCATGGCATTCGGGTTCGTTTTGACCGATGTGCCGGGTGCTACACCAAAGAAACCGTACTCGGGGTTGATGGCATACAGCCGGCCGTCTGCGCCCGGTTTGATCCAGGCAATGTCGTCACCGACCGTAGAAACTTTCCAGCCGCTTTTACTAAAATTTTCCGGCGGCACCAGCATCGCCAGATTGGTCTTGCCGCAGGCACTCGGAAACGCTGCGCCCAGATAGGTTTTTTCTCCCTCCGGTGATTCAATTCCAAGGATCAGCATATGCTCCGCCAGCCACCCCTCATCCTTGGCAATCTTGGAAGCAATGCGCAGCGCCAGGCATTTTTTGCCAAGGAGGGCGTTACCGCCGTAACCGCTGCCGTAAGACCAGATCGAACGTTCCTCTGGAAAGTGGACAATGTATTTTTCCTTGTTGCAGGGCCAGGGTACATCTTTCTGTCCCGGGCTCAGAGGAGCACCGACAGAATGCATGCAAGGGACAAATTCACCGTTGGCGAGGACATCGACAACAGCCTTGCCCATACGGGTCATGATGCGCATATTTGTGACGACATACGGGGAGTCTGTAATTTCAACACCGATTTTGGCAATCGGTGAGCCGAGTGGCCCCATGCTGAAAGGAATGACATACATGGTACGCCCGCGCATGCACCCTTTGAACAGCTTGGTCAATGTTTCCTTCATCTCTTTGGGGTGCATCCAGTTATTGGTCGGGCCGGCATCCTGCTTGGATATACTGCAGATGAAGGTGCGGTCTTCAACACGAGCCACGTCACCCGGATCTGACCAGGCCAGATAACTGTTCGGGCGTTTCTCCTGGTTCAGCTTCTTGAAGGTGCCTCCTTCTACCAGCTGGTTGCAGAGCTTATCATATTCTTCCTGCGAACCGTCGCACCAGTGAATAGTTTCGGGTTCACACAGTGCGGTGACTTCTGCTACCCACTTGACCAGCTGCTCGTTTTTTACTTCGTAACTCATGCCGCCTCCCCAGTTGAAGAATTAAGTTTTAGTCTGGATTAAAGGGCATGATGATGACTAAAAAAAACAGTTATGTCAATCTGTATACAGTATTGTTACATACCGGTTGATAATGGAGATCAAATTTATACCCCGACCTCAGTGCAGCAGGGCTTCGGCCATCACTTCAGCCACATCCCGCACCTTTACATAATCAGCCTTGGCATCCTTGAGCCCATCTTCGAACATGGTCATGCAGTAGGGACAGGCAACACAGATCGTGTCCGGGCTCTGTTCCAGCGCTTCATTGATGCGCGTCAGATTGATCCGCTCCCCTCCATGCTCCTCCATCCACATCCTGCCGCCGCCGGCTCCGCAACAGAAGGCACTGCTCCGATTGCGCTCCATTTCAGACGGAGCCTGACCGGTTGCCGCCTCAATGACGGCACGCGGTGCATCATAGACATCGTTGTGACGCCCCAGATAGCAGGAATCATGGAATACGGTTGTGCCCATTTCCTGCGTTGTTTTACCCAGAAGGAGTCTTCCCTCCTGCAGCAGATTGCGCAAAAGTTCGCTGTGGTGGATGACTTCAAGCTCAAGACCGTATTGCCGATAGTCATTTTTCAGGGTCGTAAAGCAGTGAGGACATTGAGTGATCACTTTTGTTACGCCGCGCTCGATGAACATTGCGACGTTTTCCCTCGCCATTTTGTCAAAGACGTACTCATTCCCCAGCCTGCGTACGCTGTCACCACAGCATTTTTCCTCCTTGCCGAGGATGCCCCATGAAACGCCGGCCTTGTCCAGCAGTTGAGCCATTGCCACGCTGACGTGCTTGTTGCGCGAATCAAACGAACCGGCGCAGCCGACATAGAACAGGTATTCGGTCGTATCCCGGTCGAATTGCTTGATGTCAAGCTGGCTGCACCACTTGGTCCGTTCCGATGGTGCAATCCCCCACGGGTTGCTGCGCCCCTCCATATTTTCAAACAGGTTCAACAGCTCTTCCGGAAATTTAGCTTCACTTTCGACAAGGTGACGGCGCATCTGGATGATTTTGGGCATATGCTCGATAAGGACCGGGCAGGCTTCCATGCATGCCCCGCAGGTAGTACAGGCCCATATTGACTCCTCTGATACGCTCCCTTCGCCGTCCTCGCCTATCAACGGAATCTGGGGAGTACCCTTTTTTTTGAGAGCAGCCCCGTTTGCCAGCAGATTAACCTTGATATCATGGATCACGGCGCGCGGATTAAGCGGTTTACCGGTAATGCTGGCCGGACAGACCATTTGACAGCGACCGCACTCGGTACAGGTAAAGGAGTCGAGCAGATCTTTCCAGCTGTACCGGTCGACCTGGCCGACTCCGAACGTATTTCCGATGGTGAACTCTTCTCTCGGCTGGGTGTTTGGCTTTTCCAACCGGTGTAAAAAACAGTTCGGGATTGCGGTCAGAATATGCATATGCTTGCTGATCGGCAGATAGCAGATAAAGGCCAGCAGTGCGACAGCATGAGCCCACCAGGCAGCTGTATGGATGATTTCCAGCTGCAGCGGCGGCAGCAGGCCGGCCAGCAGCGCCGATACCGGCATCATCTTGCGCGCTGTGGCAAGAAACGATACCGGATCTGCTCCGGATTTCAACATGTAAGCGGCCAGTTCCGAGGCATTGAGAGTGAATGAGGCGAGCATCAGCGTCGCAATCAGCCCCAGGATAAAAAAAGCGTCCAGGGTGCGGGCCTCCGGGTAGGGGGGAGCAAAGATCCGTCTCAGAGCCGCCACCGTTACCGCTGCCAGGGCCAGTAGCGACGCGATGTCGATCATGAAGGCGAGCGGCAGATACAGCTCAAAGGGAAGCTTTACCAGCTTGATCGTATGAGGAAAAAGCCCGTTGAGGATGAATTCGGTGTTTGCCACCATCAGGATGAGAAACGACCAGAAGATGATGAAATGGTTGAAGCCAAACGGTTTTGCGAGCACCCTTTTCTGGCCGAAAGCATACCGCAGCATTTCACCGATGCGTGTACCTATGTTGTTAAAGCGATCTTCCGGCTGACCAAGCGAAATCAGACTGAGCCGCTTCCAGCATCCCCAGGCAAATACGGCCAGGGATGCGATCAAGAGCGGGGCGAATAGGGACGGATGTGGTGTCATGTCTAAAACCTCAATTATTTGTGTTTCAATTCCCGGATCTTCGCCGTAATCGCCGGAATGATCTGGAACAGGTCACCGACGATACCGTATGTGGCGACCTCAAAGATCGGGGCGCTGCTGTCGCGATTGATGGCGATGACCATATCGGAATCCTGCATGCCGACCAGATGCTGAATGGCGCCGGAGATGCCGCAGGCGATGTATATTTTTGGGCGTACCGTCTTGCCGGTCTGGCCGACCTGACGATCACCCGGCATCCATCCGGCATCGACGGCGCTTCGCGAAGCACCCACCACCCCCCCCAGTTCATCTGCCAGTTCCTGCAACATGGCAAAGTTCTCGGGGGCCATCATGCCGCGCCCCCCGGAAATGATAAAGTCGGCACCGGTTATATCAACGGCACCCTTGCTGTGTGAATCGCGAATGATCTCGATAACTTTGGTAAGAACGCTGTCTTCGGAGACGGTGAAGGGGTCGCGGATGATCGTCCCCTCTGCCCCTTCTCTCCGCTCCGGCATCGCCATGACATTGGGACGGACGGTGGACATTTGGGGACGGAATTTGTCGCACATGATGGTAGCCATGATATTGCCGCCAAAAGCGGGACGTGTCTGCATCAGGTTGCGCGTATCATCAATGGCGAGGCCGGTGCAATCAGCCGTTAAACCGGTACCAAGGCGGGTAGCGATTGCTCCGGCCAGATCACGCCCCATGCCGGTAGCACCCATAAGGATGACCTCGGGCTTATATTTCGCGATAAGGTGGCAGCACCCCTCCACGTAGGCCTCGGTGCGGTAGTGGTAATAGACCGGAGCATCGAGCAGGTAGACTTTAGCGGCCCCGTACGCAAAGGCTTCACCGCAGAGTGGCTCGACATTTTCACCGATCACCAGGGCAGAAAGTTCGACCCCCAGCTTGGTGGCCAGCTCTGCACCGATCCCGAGCAGCTCCCAGGAAACCTTGGCCGCTTCACCTTCGGTCTGCTCGACAAAAACCCAGACGCCGCGATATTCTGCCAGTTTCAGGGCAAGGGCTGCGCCCTCTTCATCCGGCTCTTCCTCAACAGTACTTCCCGCTGTTTTGGCCAGTTCATCAAGAATTTTCTGTTCTTCAGGGGTGAAGAACATCTCCAGGGCGGATGCCGGACAGATCTTGATGCATTTCTGGCAGCCGATACATTTGGCCGCTTCGATGATCGGTTCACCGCCGTCAGTCATCTCGATACAGTTAACCGGACAGGAGCTCTGGCAACGTGCACCGCAGGCTATGCACCTCCCGTCAAGCAGGCGGGCATGGCCGCGCGGTCTTTTTGGTTTTGGTTGTGGATCACTCATAACGGTAACATATCCTTCGCCATCAGTTTATCTATCAGCAGCGCTGCGGCCCCGGCCGGATCGGCATAGCCGTCACCAAGAATTTCTCCTTTATCTCTCTCGGGAGAAAATATTTTGGACACCCAGGTGGGAGAACCTTTCAGGCCGATTTTCTGTTCATCCAGCTGCAAGATTTTATTGTCCCATACTTCGACAACGGCTTCAGCGGCGGCCAGTCGCATCTGCACCTTTGGATAGCGCGGCCGGTTCAACTCCCGCACGACGGTCAGCATCGCCGGCAGCGGGGCCTCGACAATCTCGTGACGCCCTTCAAGTTTGCGGCTGACACGTATTTTTTTGGCAGAGAGGTCCAGGCTGATAATTTTGTCTACCAGTGTCAGCTGGCGATAGTTGAGGCGACTGGCAATTCCCGGGCCGACTTGAGCAGTGTCACCATCAATTGTCTGTTTTCCGCAGAGCACCAGACCGACCTCATCAACTTCCGCGTGCAGCTTGGCTATAGCAGCAGCCAGAACCGTGCTGGTTGCAAGGGTGTCGGCACCACCGAAAACCCGATCAGAGAGGAGTATTGCATGGTCAATACCCAGTGCGAGAGCTTTTTTCAGCGTTGCCTCTGCGTTGGGAGGCCCCATTGAAATGGCGGCAATCTTGCAGCCAAGACGATCCTTCAGGCGCAAAGCCTCCTCCAGTGCATGGGTATCATAGGGGTTGACGATAAAGGGAATACCTTCACGGACCAAGGTGTTGGTGACCGGGTCAATCTGAACCTGGGTCGTGTCCGGTACCTGTTTGATGCAGACAACTATCAGCATGAATCCTCTCCTGAGAGGTTAATACCCGCATATCTCTTTTAATACGTTGTTGTAACGTGACTTGCCAAGCGGCTTATAACTTGCCGCGCACGTCAACTTACAAAGCGGCGTGACGTCTAATACATCAAATCGGTGGCAAGATGCAAGCTATTATAATTTCACAAAAACTATTTAGTGTTATGAAAATTGCTTCGCGCACTATTAATTGAAGCCGCCCCGCTCATAATCAGCAGTTACAACAAAAAGAGGCCCACCCGACTCTGTCGGGCGGGCCTCTTTGCCGCGCGTTTGAAAATATGATCACATGAAATCAATTCAAATACAAATCATTATTACGGCAACTCGCTGCTTCCCATCAGATAACGATCGCACTCCCGGGCGGCACCGCGCCCCTCGTTGAAGGCCCACACCACGAGGCTCTGCCCTCGGCGGCAATCCCCGGCGGCAAAGACACCCGGAATGCTGGTGCTGTATACGTCGAACTCGGCTTTGATGTTGCTCCGCTGATCCTGTTCCAGGCCAAAAGAGTCGATCAGAGGCTGCTCCGGGCCGAGAAATCCCATTGCCAGCAGCACCAGTTGGGCAGGGCGGGTTTGCTCGGTGCCCGGAACCGGCTGCGGGACAAACTGTCCCGTATCATTTTTCTGCCACGCCACTTCAACAGTATGAACGGCTTTGAGGGCGCCATTTTCATCACCTTCAAACCGAGTCGCAGTCGTCAGGTATACCCGGGGATCGGAGCCAAACCTGGCCGACGCCTCTTCCTGGCCATAGTCCACCTTGTGGGTTTTCGGCCATTCCGGCCAGGGGTTGTCGGCGGCGCGCCCTTCGGGAGAACGGGGCATGATTTCCAGCTGGGTGACGCTGCTGCAGCCGTGACGAAGCGACGTGCCGACACAGTCAGTTCCGGTGTCGCCGCCGCCGATAATAATGACATCCTTCCCTTTGGCAGAGATAAAGTCATCACTCCCGTTTAGCAGGGCCTTTGTGTTGGCCGTCAGAAACTCCATCGCGAAATGAATCCCCTTGAGGGCGCGTCCGTCGATCGGAAGATCGCGCGGCAGGGTGGCGCCGGTCGTCACGACGACGGCATCAAAGTCACTGCGCAGCTTTGTTGTTGGAAAATCGGGGCCGCCTATGTCGGCATTACAGACAAAGGTGATCCCTTCCGCTTCCATAAGCTTGATGCGACGTAGCAGCACGTGGCGCTTATCAAGTTTCATGTTGGGGATGCCGTACATCATCAGCCCCCCCGGCAGGTCGGCGCGTTCAAAAACAGTCACGCTGTGACCTCCCTTGTTGAGCTGGGCGGCAGCGGAGAGCCCGGCAGGACCGGAGCCGACAACGGCGACTTTTTTACCGGTGCGGACCCGAGGAGTTGCCGGAACGATCCACCCCTCTTCGAAGCCGCGCTCGACGATGCTGACCTCGATATTCTTGATTGTCACAGCCGGATCGATACTCGCCAGCGTGCAGGAACCCTCGCAGGGAGCTGGACAGACGCGCCCGGTGAACTCCGGAAAGTTGTTGGTTCTGAGCAGCCTGTCGAGCGCCTGATGCCAGAGGCCCCGATAGACCAGGTCATTCCACTCCGGAATCAGGTTGTTGATCGGACAGCCGCTGGCCATGCCGCTGATCAGCACGCCACTGTGGCAAAACGGTACGCCGCAGTCCATGCAGCGTGCCCCCTGGGTACGCAACTCCTCATCCGGCATATGCAGATGGAATTCGTTCCAGTCGTTAACACGCTCCAAAGGCTCCCGGTCGGCAGGCACTTCGCGCTTATATTCCATGAATCCAGTTGGTTTTCCCATAATTCAATTCCCTGTAAATAAGTTTATAGAAGCCTCCCCCCTGACAAGGGGGAGCGAGAGGGGTTGGTTTTAATGCCCAACCATGTGTGAATTCTCCTCGAATGCCGCGTCCAGAGCATCATCACCGCTGAGGCCGGCAGCCTGGGCCCGCTCAAGCGCCTGGAGTACCCGCTTGTAATCGGCCGGCATAACCTTTACAAACCGCGGCAGGACGTTCTGCCAGTTGATCAGCAGCATCGTTGCGCGGGAGCTTCCGGTCCATTCGGCATGTTTTTCAATCATACCCTTGAGAGTGGCGGCGTCGGAATCATCAAGCGGCTCCAGTCCAACCATCTCCGTGTTGCAGCGGGAAGCGAAATCCCCCTGTTCGTCGAGTACATACGCCACGCCGCCGCTCATGCCGGCGGCAAAGTTGCGCCCGGTCCGGCCAAGAATCACGACGGTACCGCCGGTCATGTATTCGCAGCCGTGATCACCGACCCCTTCAACGACGGCTTTGACACCGGAGTTGCGCACGCAGAAGCGCTCGCCGGCCATGCCGCGGATATAGGCCGTGCCGCTCGTCGCGCCGTAAAAAGCGACATTGCCGGCGATGATGTTCTCTTCGGCCTTGAAGGTCGTCCCTTCCGGCGGGTAGACGACGATCGCGCCGCCGCTCAGCCCTTTGCCAAGGTAATCGTTCGCGTCACCCGACAATTTCAGGGTGATGCCGCGTGGTATGAACGCCCCGAAACTCTGCCCTGCGGAGCCGTTGAATGTGAGACTGACCGTATCATCCGGAAGCCCGCTAGCGCCATGGTGTCGGGTGATTTCATTGCCGAGGATCGTTCCGACAACCCGGTGAACATTGGTAATCGGGAGCTCTGCGCTGACCTTTTCACCCCGCTCGATAGCCGGCTGACAGAGATCCAGCAGCTGTGTCATGTCGATTGATTTTTCCAGGCCGTGATCCTGCTGTTCCGTACAGTACCGTCCCACATTCAGCCCGACCTTCGGCTGATGAAGCATGTTGGAGAAATCAAGCCCCTGCATCTTCCAATGTTCAATCGCCTTGTTCGCCTCCAGCACATCGCAGCGCCCGACCATTTCGTTAACGGTGCGGAAGCCGAGTTGTGCCATGATCTCGCGCAGCTCCTCGGCAACAAAACGCATGAAGTTGACGACATATTCCGGCTTGCCGCTGAAGTTCTTGCGCAGCTCCGGATCCTGCGTCGCGACACCGGTCGGACAGGTGTTGCTGTGACAGACACGCATCATGACGCACCCGAGAGTCACGAGCGGAGCGGTGGCAAAGCCGAACTCCTCGGCACCCAGCAGGGCGGCGATGGCAACGTCTCGTCCGGTCTTGAGCTGACCGTCGGCTTCGATGATGATCCGGCTGCGCAGGTTGTTCAGCAGCAGCGTCTGGTGTGTTTCCGCCAGGCCGAGCTCCCAGGGGAGACCGGCATGTTTGATACTCGAGATCGGCGATGCGCCGGTGCCGCCGTCATAACCGCTGATCAACACGACATCGGCATGAGCCTTGGCAACCCCTGCGGCAATAGTGCCGACGCCGACTTCCGACACGAGCTTGACGCTGATGCGGGCGCGGCGGTTGGCGTTTTTCAGATCGTGGATCAGCTCTGCCAGGTCCTCGATTGAGTAGATATCGTGATGCGGCGGTGGTGAAACGAGCCCGACGCCCGGTGTCGTATGACGCGTTTTGGCGATCCATGGGTACACCTTGTGTCCCGGCAGCTCTCCTCCCTCGCCAGGCTTGGCGCCCTGAGCCATCTTGATCTGCAGCTCGCCGGCATTGGTCAGGTAATCACTGGTGACACCGAAACGTCCCGAAGCCACCTGTTTGATGGCGCTGTTTTTGGAATCCCCCTGGTCATTGGTCCAAGTAAAGCGTTCCGGATCCTCGCCCCCCTCACCGGTGTTGGATCTGCCGCCGATGCGGTTCATCGCGATCGCCAGCGCTTCGTGCGCCTCCTTGCTGATGGAGCCGTAGGACATGGCGCCGGTCTTGAAGCGCTTCATGATGGCTTCAACCGGTTCGACCTGGTCGAGCGGCACGGAAGGCATATTCTCCTTGAAGCCAAGCAGACCGCGCAGGGTATAGTGACGCGTGTTCTGTTCGTCGATCAACGAGGAAAACGTCTTGAACTCATGGTAATCGTCGGTACGGGTGGCTTTCTGCAACGAGGTGATCGTCAGCGGGTTATACTGGTGCTCCTCGCCATCCTTGCGCCACTGATAAACGCCACCCGGGGGGAGCGTCACCTCGGGGGCAACCCGCTCGGGATAGGCACGGGCGTGACGTTCCATCAGTTCACGGGCAATACCGTCAATATCGGTTCCGCCGATACGAGACGGCGTCCAGGTGAAATAACGGTCGACCACCGATTGATGCAGGCCGAGCGCCTCGAAGATCTGTGCGCCGCGGTAGCTCTGGACCGTGGAGATTCCCATCTTGGCCATCGTCTTGACGACACCCTTGATCGATGCCTTGATGAAGTTCTTGACCGCTTTTTCGCTGTCGAGATTCGGCAGCATCCCCTGAAGAATCATGTCATCCAGGGATTCGAAAGCCAGATAGGGGTTGATGGCATTGACCCCGTAGCCGAGCAGTACGGCAAAGTGGTGAACTTCACGCGGCTCGCCCGATTCCAGAATCAGCGAAACCATAGTGCGGGTACCGCTGTTGACCAGATGATGGTGCAGGCCGGAAGCCGCCAGCAGCGCCGGAATAGCGGCGTTATATGCATCTACGCCGCGGTCGGAGAGGATCAGGATATTGCTGCCGGCCTCCACCGCAACATCGGCAGCCGCAAAAAGAGCTTCCAAGCCGCGCTCCATTCCTGCGGCGCCACGCGTCACAGGGAAGAGGAGCGACAATGTTGCCGATTTAAAGCCGGGGCTATCGATCTGGCGCAGCTTTTCCAGCTCCTGGTTGCAGAGCAGCGGGTTCTGAAGCTTGATCCTCCGGGCGTTGGCCGCTGTCGGCTCCAGCAGGTTCCCTTCCGAGCCGATCAACGTTATCGTGGAGGTAACAATCTCTTCACGGATCGGGTCGATAGGCGGGTTGGTAACCTGGGCGAACAGTTGTTTGAAATAATTGTACAGCAGCTGGTTCTGGTCGGAAAGGACCGCCAGCGGGGTGTCGGTGCCCATGGACCCAAGCGGTTGGATGCCGTCACGCGCCATTGGTCCCAGCACAACCCGCTGATCTTCATACGTATAGCCGAAAGCCTGCTGCCTTTGGACGAGTGTGCTCTGGTCCGACTGCTGCATGTCGGATGCATACGGCAACTCCTCCAGCAGGATATAGTTCTCTTTCAGCCACTGGCCATATGGGTTGGCGGCGGCAAGCTCCCCCTTGATCTCCTCGTCGGGGACAATACGCCCCTGCTCGGTATCCACCAGGAACATCTGCCCCGGCTGGAGCCTCCCCTTGCTCAGGATGCGGCTCGGTTCGATCTGCAGGACTCCGGCTTCGGAGGCCATGATGACGAGATCGTCGTTGGTAATGTAATACCGCGAGGGCCGGAGTCCGTTACGGTCAAGAACCGCACCGATACTGCGGCCGTCAGTGAAGGCGATTGCGGCAGGGCCGTCCCACGGCGCTATCAGGCAGGAGTGATATTCATAAAAAGCCTTCTTCGCTTCGCTCATCTCGGCGTGGTTTTCCCACGGTTCCGGCACCATCATCATGATGGCGTGCGGCAGAGATCGACCGCTCATGACGAGCAGCTCCAGGCAGTTGTCGAACATGCCCGAATCAGAGCCGCTGGTATTGATGATCGGCAGCGCCTTCTTGATATCATCGCCGAACAGTTCGCTTGTAATATGGTTCTGGCGGGCGTTCATCCAGTTGACGTTACCGCGCAGGGTATTGATCTCGCCGTTGTGGGCCAGATAATGATACGGGTGGGCGCGGTCCCAGCTCGGGAAGGTATTGGTGGAGAAGCGGGAATGCACGAGGGCGATGGCGCTTTCCATGACCGGATCGCACAACTCGGGGTAATACTGGTCAACCTGCACCGGCATGAGCATCCCCTTGTAAATTATGGTCCGGGTGGAGAGGCTGCAGACATACCAGTGTTCATCAACCTCGGCACGCCGAATCTCGTTGGTTGCACGCTGATTGATTATGTAGAGTTTGCGGTTGAAGGCCTGCTCGTCAAGACAGCTCTCCGGACGTTTGAGGAACAGCTGCCGTACCATCGGCTCCCCTTCCCAGGCGGTATTGCCGAGTGGAGCGTTATCGGTCGGCACGTTGCGCCACCCGAGCAGTTCGACCCCCTCATCGACCAGGATTTTTTCCAGGATATGGCGGGCGGCGTTGCGCTCGGTTGCTTTCGGTGAGGTGAACACCATGCCGACACCATAGTGGAACGGCTCCGGCAGTTCGATGCCGAGCGGAGTGCAGACGGAACGGAGAAACCGGTCAGGCATCTGGATGAGAATGCCGGCGCCGTCACCGGTATTCGCTTCACAGCCGCACGCGCCTCGATGATCAAGGTTTATGAGCACCTCAAGCGCCTGGCTGACGATCTCGTGGGACTTGTTCCCCTTCATATTGGCAACAAAACCGACGCCGCACGCGTCATGCTCGAATTGGGGATCGTAGAGGCCCTGTTTTACCGGTTGTCGGTTGTTTTTCATGGGTGGTGACCTTTGTGAATATTTTCTTTATGAGTGGCCCGCAACTGGTGCGGGCAGTATTCTTTAGCAGGTAGTATGCCACGATGAAACTATACCACCGCTGCCGGCTATCTCAACCTAATAGTCAGCTAGTTACGCCGATACCATGCCAGATCCGGTGCATACGGGTAACGGTATACCGCTTCAGCATGAGTAGTATTTGCACACGAGTGAGTACACCGGAAGGGGGCGACAAAAGCGGAACAGTTCGGAAAGGTGCATGATGCGCCTGCTTGATGTACAACCCCGTTACCTAATGAATGCAAATAAACGGATATTAAATAATGCTTGCACGCCACTTGAAGTCGAATGATAATGCAAACCAAGCTATAATTCTATATGCGGGAGATTGCATGAGTATTTACCATGATGTCATAAAACACGAAGTTTTCCCGGCGCTTGGGTGTACGGAACCGATTGCAGTCGCCTATGCGGCCAGCCTTGCAGCGGAATTATTCGGCGGTGAAATCGATAGCGTCACCGTTACCGTCGATCCGGGTGTTTTCAAGAACGGTTTTGCGGTCACCGTCCCTGAAACGGGAGGCTTAAAGGGGAATATCATTGCAGCAGCACTGGGTTCTCTTGTTGCCCGTCCGGAACTGAAGATGGAGATACTCTCCGGGACTACGGAAGAGCTGCTTGTCAAGGCGAAGCTCATGGTCTCTTCAGGCCGTGCCACTGTTGCTCTGGCTATGGGGCAAACCGATCTGTTCATTGACGCCATTGTCAGCGGTGGCGGCAGGAGCGCCCGGGCTATTCTGCGGGGCGGCCACACAAACGTTGTCCACCTTGAGTGTGATGGAGAGATCTTGCTGGATGATGACAAGAGTGTTGCCGCCAACGACAGCCATGCATATCGCGCAATCCTCCGGGAAATGACGTTTCCCGAAATCATCCTGTTGCTTGACGGTCTTGAACCGGGTGACCTTGCCTATCTGAAACGTGGCGTTGAGATGAATCTGCGTATTGCCGAGGTAGGCAAGGGTCTGACCAAAGTCGGCTATTACGTCGAAGAGCTTGTACGAAAGGGTTTTTTGCTCTCCGACGTTGTTTCATCCAGCAAAATTCTCACTGCATCTGCGTCTGATGCACGCATGGCAGGCCTTTCATACCCGGCCATGTCAAGCGGCGGCAGCGGCAACCAGGGGATTGTCGCAACACTTGTTCCCTACAATGTCGGGCTCTTCTTCAATATACCGGAAGAGACAATCCTGCGCAGCATAGCCCTTTCGCATCTCGTCAACGCGTATATCAAGTGCCACACCGGCGATCTGGCACCTATCTGCGGGTGTGCCATTGCCGCCGGTGTGGGAGCTGCGGTGGCGATAGTCTACCAGCAGTCAGGAGCGGACATACACAAGATAAATCTGGCGGTTAATACCATCATCAGTGACATTGGCGGCATGCTCTGCGACGGGGCCAAAGGGGGGTGCGCCCTTAAAGTTGTCAGCTCAACTGATGCAGCAATCAGAGCGGCATACATGGCTCTAAACGGCCACGGAATAACGGAAGAAGAAGGTTTTATCGGCAACAGCGCAGAAGAGACTATTCACAACTTGAGCCGAATCACCGATATCGGAATGCCTCTTGCCGACGAAACAATGTTGACCATCATGCTTGAAAAGCGCTCCATCACAGAATCCAGGAGCAGGAGTGAGGAGGGTTAAAATTGTCCTGTCCGGCGAGCAGGGACAGGAGACCAAAGTAACCCTGCAGCCCCCCATCAGTATAACTCACCGCGCGCAGATGACAAAAATGTCATCTGCGCGTAATACTTTTGCCAGAACAGTTCCTCTATAGTGTAGAAAAAACTATCCCCTAAACCCAAGAGTGTATAATATGCCATTCCGCTAGCAGTGGCCGGTCGCGCAAAATATATGGGGCAGACAGGCGTTTCATGCGCTCTTAAACTGGTGCATGCCAGTCCTCGGAAAGTTGATACACAAAATCTGCATCTCAGTGATATATAGAGAGCCATTATGACAAAGATTTCAATCGTAATACCTGCATACAATGAAGCGGACAATATCGGCACGCTTATCAGTGAAATCAAGCAGCTTGAGCTAGACAGCGCGTATGAAATCATCATCGTCGATGATGCGAGCAGTGATGATACCTATGCCACTACGCTTACATTGAAAGCGGCTGTTCCCGAACTCAGGATCATTCAACACGAAAGCACGTATGGCCAGAGTGCGGCAATCGCAACGGGTATAGCACATGCCGATGGCGAATTGATTGTGACAATGGATGGCGATGGCCAGAATAATCCGGCCGACATTCCCCGATTGGTCACGGCGCTTTTAAACGGCAAAAGTGCCAATCTCCGCATGGTTGCGGGCTTTAGAAAGAAAAGGAATGATTCAGCGTGGCGAATCCTCTCTTCAAAAGCAGCTAATTCCGTCAGGAGTTTTTTTTTGAGGGACCAGACGCCGGACACAGGGTGCGGCCTGAAAGTATTTTACCGATCGGCGTTTATCAAGCTTCCGTTTTTTGATCATATGCACCGTTTTTTGCCCGCCCTTATCCAGATGCAGGGGGGGGGGGTCATTTCGATTGAAGTTTCCCACCGGGCGCGAATGCACGGCACCTCCAAATACGGGACCTTTAACCGGCTATGGGTCGGCATCATCGACATTCTCGGGGTTTCCTGGCTCCGCCTCAGGTCAAAAAAAGTAAAAATAAGGAAGTGCGATTAATGACGATACCAGAGACTTATTGGGTCATAATCGGCCTGACCGGCCAGGTTTTCTTTACCATGCGTTTTGTTGTGCAATGGATTGCGACGGAAAAAAACAGGAAGAGCGTGATACCGGAATCGTTCTGGTATTTCAGCATAGTGGGATCTCTGATCCTGCTTACTTATTCTATTTACCGCAAAGATCCGGTATTTATCCTCGGACAGGCATTCGGCACGACCGTCTATTTGCGAAATCTTTATTTCATTAACAAGCATAAGGAAAAGAAACATGTTCCTGTTTAAGCAATTATGGTTTCCTTTTTTAATAATTGTGTTCCCCGGCGTTATCTTCTCTCTGTTTCTCCCCTATTTTCCAGTTGATGAAACGAGGTATCTGTCGGTAGCCTGGGAGATGAAACTCTATGACTCTTTCATTGTCCCCATCCAGAATGCCCTTCCCTATTCACATAAACCGCCATTCCTTTTTTGGTTGTTCAATCTGGACTGGCTACTTTTTGGCGTAAATGAAGTAACACTCCGGTTAATCCCGTTGTTGTTCAGCCTGTTGAATATCACAATCGTTTACAAGATCAGCCTGAAACTGTGGAATGAGGAAAAGATCGCACGCTATGCAGCGATCATGTTGTCTTCCACACTGTCCTATCTACTTTGGTCAGCACTGATAATGTTTGATATCGTCCTTACGTTCTGGGTTTTACTGGCAATATACGGACTATTATCCGCAGCCGGAAAGCAGAGTATAAAGTCTTGGCTGCTCATCGGCATCGCCATCGGGGGGGGGATCCTCACCAAAGGCCCGGTTGTTCTCGTATACATACTCCCCGTGGTAATTTTATCCTTTTTATGGGTGCCGAAAGAAAACTTCTCCAGGAGATGGTACGCATGGTTCGCACTCTCATTGGCTGTGGGGGTAGCGGTCGTTCTCATGTGGCTGATACCTGCGGCAATGACCGGGGGGACATCATACCGGGAAGCAATACTGTGGGGGCAGACGGTCAATCGCGTCGCGAATTCCTTCGCGCACCAGCGACCGTTCTGGTGGTATCTCCCCTGGCTCCTCGCCCTACTGTTGCCCTGGATACTATTAACACCGGTCTGGCGCGGCTGTTCACGACTGACAAATGACCGTGGCGGGCGCTTTCTTGTTATCTGGATAGCCCCGGCTCTCATCGTATTATCATTGATCAGCGGCAAACAGGTCCACTACCTCATCCCGCTGCTGCCACCATTCAGCCTCCTCATGGCAAAAAACCTGGCGACCTGGGAAAGCGGCGGAAAAACAGTCCGGTGGCACTATCCGGTCGCAGCATTCTACAGCGCGTTAGGAATCGTTTTATTGTCACTGACTTTCATGAAGCCGGGCGGTGCCCTGGAAAACATTGGCATTTCAGGAGCACGTTCATTGTCTTTTGGACTCATCGCCCTAGGAACGGTCCTGTTCTTTTTGAAAAAGCGATCAACAGCCGGACTGGTTAACTATACGGCATTATCATCGGTCGTTTTTTTTGTAATCATTTTGTTCAGCGGGAATACATTTTTTGACAAGTATGATCTCCGCGGTATTTCTCAGGCAATAAAAGAAAAACAGGACGCCGGATACAGCATAATGCATTCCGGGAAATATCATGGACAGTACCAGTTCATCGGCAGACTAACCCAGCCGCTTGTCCCTCTGGAGACGAAAGAGGCGATCGGCGAATATGCAGCCAATCATGACAAGGTGGCCCTCATTACCTATGAACCCACGACAAGGGCTGTCAACCGGGAAGATATCTATTTCCAACAGCCGTTCAGGAGCAAAAAAGTTGTACTCTGGAACAGGAAAGGAATTTCCCGTCTCGCAAAACTTCCTGTAGGTGAACAGTCAGGAGAATGACCTCCATCAGGAAGGGCCTTGACCAGTTTCATCGTTCGTATCTCAACTCAAGTTATTGTGCCGTCCAGCCGCCATCAACCGGAACCGCCGTACCGGTAATCTGGTCAGCTCCGGACGAGCAGAGAAACAGTGCCAGTTGTCCTAGTTGCTCGATCGAAACAAATTGCTGCGACGGCTGTTTCTCCGCCAGCATGTTGCGTCCCCCCGCTTCAAGATCGACCCCAAGCGCCTCGGCCCGGGCGGCAATCTGCGGTTCGATCAGCTCGGTTCTCGTCCAACCGGGGCAGATGGCGTTGCTGGTGATGCCGGAACCGGCCGTTTCCAGGGCCACGACCTTGGTCAGACCGACCAGACCATGTTTGGCAGTGACATAGGCCGCCTTGTTGGCCGATGCCACCAGGCCGTGTACCGAGGCGATATTGATGATCCTGCCCCAGCCGCTCTGCCGCATGTGCGGGAGCGCACGTTGAATAGTATGAAAGCTTGAGGAGAGGTTGACCGCGATAATGGCATCCCATCGCTCGGGAGGGAACTCTTCGACCGGTGCGGTATGCTGGATACCGGCGTTGTTGACCAGAATATCAATGCCGCCGAATACGGCTAAAGTACTCTCCACCAGCGCAGCGATCTCCTCAGGCCGGGTCATGTCGGCGTCGTAAAACCGTACCGTAACCCCGAATTCAGTTTCCAGCCCTCTTCGGATTGTTTCTATCTTTCCTGTGTCACCCAGGCCGTTCAGCATGATATTGCATTCCTGCCCGGCCAAGGAACGGGCGATACCAAGCCCGATCCCGCTGGTCGAACCGGTTATAAGCGCACTTTTACCCTTGAGCATATCCTCCCCCTCCTTTTTAATAACCCTCTAAATCTCCCGTTCAACGATCATCGCTATCCCCTGTCCGCCGCCGATACAGAGTGCAGCCAGACCACGCCGCAGCCCACTCCGTTCCATCTCATGCAGCAACGTTACCAGTACCCGTGCGCCGCTGGCCCCCACCGGGTGCCCCAGAGCAATGGCACCTCCATTCAGATTGACCTTGCGGCTGTCCAGACGCAACTCGCGTATTACCGCGAGTGACTGTGTCGCAAATGCTTCGTTCAGCTCAACGATATCTATGTCATCCAGCGTTAGACCGGTTTTGACCAGCGCTTTGCGGATCGCTCCAACCGGTCCCATTCCCATGATTCTCGGATCGACACCGGCCGTCCCCCATCCCAGTACCCTGGCCAGCGGACGGACAGCGGCACGCCCGGCCGCCCCCTCCTCCATCAACAGAACCGCAGCCGCACCATCGTTGATGCCGGATGAATTACCGGCGGTGACGACACCACCCTTCCTGAAGGCTGGCCGCAGTGTTGCAAGACTCTCCATGGTTGTGTCGCGGCGGGGATATTCATCTTCCGCCATCATGACGGTATTTCCACGCCTGCCGGGTATCGACACCGGGACGATCTCCCTGCTGAAGAGTCCCTCAACAACCGCCTTGGCGGTTTTCTGCTGCGACAGCAGGGCAAAGGCATCAGCCTCCTCACGGGAGATGCGATACTGGTCGGCTATATTTTCAGCGGTGACACCCATGTGAATGTCATAAAAAGCGTCGGTAAGGGCATCTTTAAGGATCGAATCCTCCAGAACACCGTTCCCCAGCCGATAGCCGCTGCGGGCCTTGTCAAGCAGATACGGCGCCAGACTCATATTCTCCATTCCGCCGGCCACGACCATGTCGGCTTCTCCGGCGGCGATCGCCAAGGCACCGAGGGCAACACTTTTCAGGCCGGAGCCGCAGAGCTTGTTGACCGTATAGGAGGGGATATGCTCCGGTATGCCGGCACCGATGGCCGCCTGCCGGGCAGGATTTTGGCCGCATCCGCCCTGGAGAATCTGCCCCATGATGACCTCTTCGACCTGCTCCGCCGGCACTCCGCCCCTGCGAATAACTTCACCAATGACGATCTGCCCCAAATGGGCTGCCGGTACGGCAGCGAGTGACCCGCCTAATGAGCCGACCGGGGTACGGGCTGCAGAAATGATGACGACGTTGCGCATAATAGAACTCCTTTAGCTCAAAGACCCTGCGGTATAATCAATGTTGGTTCCGTGCAGGCCTGGATTTCCGCCGTAGTATAGCCGGGAGCAACCTCAACAAGACTCAGACCGTCCGGAGTAACGTCCAGTACGGCGCGGTCGGTGATGATCCGGTTGACCACCCGCTTGCCGGTCAGCGGCAGGCTGCAGCAGTTCAGGATCTTTGGCTCACCCTCTTTGTTGACATGATCCATGATCACTACGATCCGGCGAGCGCCATTAACCAGGTCCATGGCCCCCCCCATTCCTTTTACCATCTTGCCGGGAATGACCCAGTTGGCAAGATCACCGCTCGCTGAAACCTCCATCCCCCCCAGAATGGCCAGATTGATATGGCCGCCACGGATCATGGCGAAGGATTCGGCGCTGCTGAACAGAGCCGCACCGGGTATCATGGTGACTGTTTCTTTACCCGCATTGATCAGGTCAGGATCAAGCTCCTCTTCGGTCGGATAGGGGCCGATTCCAAGCAGCCCGTTTTCTGACTGAAAAACTACCCGTTTACCCTCCGGGATGTAGTTGGCCACCAGAGTCGGCATGCCGATCCCCAGATTGACGTAAAATCCATCCTCTACCTCCTGGGCTGCCCGTTGGGCTATCTGCTCGCGTGTCCAGCTCATGCTTCCACTCCTTTCCGCACGGTGCGGCGTTCGACCCGCTTTTCCTGATGACTGCAGCAAATAAAGCGCTGGATATAGATGCTGGGGGTATGGACATGATGGGGGTCCATGGCGCCGACCTCCACCACCTCTTCCACTTCGGCGATGGTTATCCGGCCTGCGGCAGCCATCATCGGGTTGAAGTTTTGGGCGGTTTTGCGATACTGCAGGTTTCCCCGCATGTCACTGCGCCACCCTTTGACCAGCGAGAAATCAGCGCTCAAGGCGGTCTCCAGCAGGTATTCCCGTGCGTTGAAAACGCGGGTTTCGCGTCCTTCGGCAATCGGAGTACCGACGCCGGCCGGAGTATAGAAGGCAGGAATACCCGCTCCGCCGGCCCTGCACCGCTCAGCCAGGGTTCCTTGCGGCACCAGCTCCACCTCTAACTCACCCGAGAGGTACTGACGCTCAAACTCCTTGTTTTCACCCACATATGAAGAGATCATTTTTTTGATCTGGCGGTTCTGCAGCAGCAGTCCCAGACCCCAGTCATCAATCCCGCAATTATTGGAAATCACGGTCAGATCCCTGGTCCCCAGATCCCGCAATCCCATGATCAGGTTTTCCGGTATCCCCACCAGACCGAAACCTCCAACCATAAGAGTCGCACCATCCGGAATCCCTGCGAGGGCCTCGTGTATCGTCTTGCACTCCATCAGCCGCCTCCTTGAACGAATATTTTTACAACGACCGTTTCAGCAGCCGCCCCAGTTCACCGATAAATCCGCGGCGAAAGAGCAATACGCAGATCACAAAGATACTGCCGATGATGACCGTTATCCACGATCCGACCGAACTCAGCTCCGACTGGAGCGTCACCACCGTAAAAGCTCCGACCAGCGGCCCCAGTACCGTACCGACCCCGCCGAGCAGAGTCATCAGCACTACCTCACCTGAGGTGTGCCAACTGACATCGGTCAGTGATGCGAGCTGAAATACCAGCGACTTCATCGCACCGGCCATTCCGGCAAGCGCCGCCGAGATGACAAAGGCGATCAGCTTGAATCGTTCCACCTTGTATCCGAGTGAAACAGCGCGCGGTTCATTCTCCCGGATCGCCTTCAGCACCTGGCCGAATGGTGAATGAATTGTCCGGTGAATGATCCAGAATCCGAGGCAAAACATGGCGAAGACAAAATAATAAAGGTTGAGGCCGAGCGGGCTCCCGCCGACATGGTAAGCATGCCTCAGGTTGATCAGGCCGAAGAGATCGCCGCGGGGAATGCCTTGCAGTCCATCTTCCCCCCCGGTGAATGGCGCCTTGAGTGCGACAAAATAGACAATCTGAGCCAGAGCCAGGGTCACCATGGCAAAATAGATCCCCTGTCTCCGGATCGCGAGGCTGCCGACGATGTACCCAAGCAGAGCAGCGAAGAGCGTACCGCCCAGGACCCCTAATTCAGGGGTCAGGCCGCTGTTTTTGACCAGATATCCGGTGACATATGACGCCCCCCCGAAAAAAGCGGCATGGCCGAAGGAAAGAAGCCCGGTGTAGCCAAGCAGCAGATTGAAGGCGGAGGCAAACAGCGCAAAGCAGAGCAGCTTCATCATAAATATCGGATACACAACAAACGGTGCCACCAGACCAAGGACTATGAGGAGAACCCAGACGTACCTGTTCATTCCGTACTTGTTCATTTACGACTCCTTCCCGAACAGGCCGGCGGGCTTGACCAGCAGAACGATTACCATGATCAGGAAGATAACGGTGCTGGAGGCAGGGGCGTATACAACCTTGGTGAATCCCTCCACCATGCCGAGCAAGAGACCGGTAACAATGGAACCCATGATCGAACCCATCCCGCCGATGACGACTACGGCAAACACGGTAATAATCATCTCCGAGCCCATAACCGGGCTGACCGAATAGATCGGTGCGGCAAGCACCCCGGCAAAGGCGGCCAGGGCCACGCCGTAGCCATAGGTCAGGGTGATCATGAGCGGCACATTGACGCCGAACGCTTTTACCAGCTCCGGGTTTTCCGTTCCGGCGCGAAGATAGGAGCCGAGTTTGGTCCGCTCGATGACATACCAGGTGCCGAAACAGACCAGCAGCGAGACGACAATCACCCAGAGGCGGTA
Organism: Desulfuromonadaceae bacterium; assembly: GCA_028683435.1. Lineage (GTDB taxonomy): Bacteria > Desulfobacterota > Desulfuromonadia > Geobacterales > Pseudopelobacteraceae > JACRCG01. The sequence continues at coordinate 164,247 of JAQUIG010000001.1, forward strand.
TTTCGGGAACATCATGAAGCCGAGATTAACCACTCCGTTCAGAATTTCCGGTTTCGCGTCGTACGGGTCGCCGGATACATTGAAGAAATTGGTAAAGACCCCCTGAATAATGAGAGCCAGACCGAAGGTCAGCAGCAGGCCGTAAAGGTGGTCAAACTTGTACAATCTGCGCAGCATGGTCCTTTCAACCACGATCCCGAACGCACCTACCACAACTGGAGACACGATCAGCGCCGCCCAGTAATTGAGATGGAAGTCCGGCATCCCGATCAGCGGTCCCAGCGATGTAAAGCCGAGCAGCGCAACATACGCACCCAGCATGTAGAGGGCACCATGAGCAAAGTTGACAATATTCAGGAGGCCGAAAATAACCGCCAGACCGAGGCTCAGGATGGCGTAGAAGACACCGTTGTTGAGGCCCAGCATAACCTGCGACATGACCATCTGAAATGATATCTCCATGGTGCTTTCTCCTGTTATTTAAAACCAACCCCTCTCCGTCCCCCTTTAGGCCCCAGAGGGTCCTTATCAGGGGGGAGGCCTTGAAGTCTCCACTGATAAGGGGGATGCTTTGAAGTCTCCACTGTTAAAGGGGAGACTTAGAGGGGTTGTTTTCGATTTACTTCTTAACCAATGGACAGGTACTCTCGGAAAGAGGCATGAAGGCCTCGGCGGCAGGAACGGTTTTCACAATCTTGAGAAGGTCCCATTCCCCCTTGGACTCGGAAGGCTTCTTCACTTCCATCAGATACATATCGTGTACCATCCGCCCGTCAGCCCTTATCTTGCCGTGGACAGCGAAGAAATCGGAGATATCCATGGATTTCAGCTTTGCCATGACCGCATCCGGATCATCGGTGCCGGCAGCTTTGATCGCTTTTAGGTAGTTCATCGTGGCTGAATATGCTCCGGCCTGGTCCATTGTCGGCATTGCCTTGTGGATGGCGTAGAAACGCTTGGCAAAAGCGCGGGTGGCATTATCCCTGTCCCAGTAAAAGCCGGACGTGAACTGCATTCCCTGTGCAACATTCAAACCGAGGCTCTTTATGTCGGTATCGAATACCAGCAGGCCGACCAGTTTCTGCCCCTTCTTATCGATGCCGAACTCCCGCGCCTGCTTTATCGCATTGATTGTATCGCCGCCGGCGTTAGCCAAACCGATGATCTGAGCTCCTGATGACTGAGCCTGGAGCAGGTACGATGAAAAATCAGAGGTAGAAAGAGGGTGACGCACCGAGCCGAGCACTTTGCCACCCATTTTTTTCACAAAATTAGTAGTGTTCTGTTCCAGTGAATGACCAAAGGCATAATCGGCGGTAATAAAGAACCAACTTTTGCCCCCGGTTGGAACAATAGCCTGGGCTGTTACCTTGCCAGTTGCATAGGTGTCATAAACGTAGTGGATACTGTACGGGGTGCAGGCTTTATTGGTAAGATCAGTGCTCCCCGCACCGGTGTTCATCGTGATCCGTTTTTTGTCTCCCGCGAGTTTCTGCACCGCCAGGGCGCATCCTGAATTCAGCAGGCCGGTAATCATGTCCACTTTTTCATTATCAATCCATTCACGGGCCTTGGCGGAGGCGATATCGGCCTTGTTCTGGTGATCGGCGCCGATCACCTGAATCGGCTTCCCGAGTACCTTGCCGCCAAAGTCCTTGACCGCCATTTCGACACCGACCTGAGTCCCTTTTCCTCCGAGGGTGGAGTAGACCCCGGACATGTCGGTCAGTACCCCGATTTTGACTACGCCGTCTGAAACCCCTTTGCTTGCCGCGCCAGCCATTCCACTTGTCATTGACAGTACGACGACAGACATTGCAACTTTTGAAAACAGATTTTTCATACAGATTCCCCTTTCAGTTTGTATACCTGATCAGACGCCCAGGTATCGGTTAAGTTTCTCCCTGCTGGAGCCAAGTTCGTCCCTCGTTATCATCTCTGCTATAGCACCGTGATCAATCACGTAATGGCGGTCGGCCAGGTCAGCGGCAAAATGGAAATTCTGCTCAACGAGAATAATGGTGAAGCCTTTTTCCTTCAACTGGCCGATGAGGCGCCCCAGAGTCTGAACGATTACCGGTGCCAGCCCTTCGGTGATTTCATCCAGCAGCAGGAGCTTCGCTCCGGTGCGCAGGATCCTCGCCATAGCCAGCATCTGCTGTTCTCCACCCGAAAGCCTGGTTCCCATACTGCCCTTCCGTTCCAGCAGGTTGGGGAACATCGCGTAAATTTCCGGGAGTGACATGCCTCCCTCTTTTACCACCGGCGGCAGCAGCAGGTTTTCTTCAACCGTCAGACTGGAAAAAATACCGCGCTCTTCCGGACAGTACCCGATGCCGAGGTGGGCGATCTTGTGAGTCGGCATCCTGATGGTTTCAACCTCATTGATCGTGATAGAACCGCTCCGCCGCCCGACCAGTCCAATGATCGATTTAAGGATCGTGGTTCGCCCGGCGCCGTTTCGTCCCAGCAGGGTGACGACTTCTCCCTCTCCGACGGTCAGATCAATGCCGTGAAGGATGTGGGATTCACCATAAAAAGCGTGCAGATCCGCTATCCGCAGCATCTCCTTGTGTACAGATTCAGACATGAGCACTCCCCATATACGCTTCCAAAACCTGCGGATCTTGTGACACTTCCGCGTATGCCCCTTCAGCGAGGATCGCCCCTCGCTGGAGAACCGTTATCCTGTCCGCCAGCGTTGCCACGACCTTGAGGTTGTGCTCAACCATCAAGATGGTGCGGTTAGCGGAAACCTTCTTCACCAGCGCGGTTATTTTATCCACATCCTCGACCCCCATCCCCTGGGTCGGTTCATCCAGCAGCATCAACTCGGGATCAAGCGCCAGCGTGGTGGCAATTTCCAAGGCGCGTTTGCGCCCGTACGCCAATTCAGCGGTGATCTCTCCGGCAAATTCAGCCAGACCGACCGCATCCAGCAGCTCCATGGCACGCGCATCCAACTGGTTAAGAATGGAGTCCGATTTCCAGAAATGATAGGAAACGCCGAGCTTGCGTTGCAGCGCCAGTCGCACATTCTCCAAAGGGGTCAGATTCGGGAAGACCGCCGATATCTGGAAAGAACGGACGATCCCGCGCAGGGCGATATCGGCCGATTTTTCGCTCGTGATGTCGGTGCCGTTGAAATGGATACTGCCGGAGGTTGGTATGAGGAACTTGGTGAGGAGATTGAAAACGGTGGTCTTGCCGGCGCCGTTCGGCCCGATCAGGGCATGTATATGGCCGCGCTGAATCTGCAGATTAACGGCAGACACGGCGGTGAACCCCTTGAATTCCTTGGACAAATTTTTTGTTACAAGAATGTGATCCGTCATCTGCTTCGCTCCGGGCCCTTCATGTACAGGATAAGTGCGTTAAAGCACTAATGAGACATCAAAACCGGGATGGTCATCTCCCGAAGCATCTGGGCTGCTGCTTTTCCAAGTTGTGACCCCTTACGGGATCCGGGGGAACAGGCACCCATCACCAGCAGGTCATAGCCACCTTCACAGGCGTGATTCAGCAGGCTGTCCGCCAAGGGAGCCGAGGTAACCGGCTGCAGCTCCGAGCGAATCAGGATGCCATGACGCTGAAGATGTCCCTGGATTTCCTTCGGATGGTCCTGCTCGAACTCTTCCCCGGATGCGACCGCCAGCAATGTCACCTGTTCCGCCTGCCGCAGGATCGGCATGGCATCATGCAGCGCACGTGCGGCCTCCCGTCCGTTCTTCCAGGCAATCAGGACGCGCGTACCGACGGAGGAAAAAGTGCCTGTTGAAGGTACAACCAGCACCGGTCGACCGCACGTAGCCACAATGCGTTCTATAATTGCCTCACTGCGGGTTGTCCGGCGCGATTCCTGGCCGACAACCACCAGATCGTAGCAGTGCGATGCACGGATCAGCAGTTCTTGTACCCCCACCCCTGCCACGCTTGATTCGATGCTGCGATGACCTGCCTCGACGCCGACAGCCTTGGCTTTTACTCCCAGCAGCACTCCGGCAGCCGCTATTTTTTCTTCAGTATGCAGGTAGTGCGGCTGGTAATAGCCGTAGGCCACAATTGAGAGTCCCGTCACCCGCGCGCCATGTGCCTTCGCCAAAGTCAAGGTGACGTCAATCCTTCGTTCACAGGCGGGAGAATCGTCCAGATAAAGGAGAATATCTTTGATACTCATGGCGGCTCCAGATAAAACAGATTTATATAAAATTAAAGCAATCGCCATGCCATGCAGCACAGCACCTCAACAATAATGTATATTATCCTGTAATTACAGTATTTTTTATTACAATGGAGGCAAAACGATGTAACAAACTGGAAAGAAGCGCGCTATTATTCCAAAATATTGGAATAATATGGCTGGCAATCAGAGATTTATTTATGAGATTTCAGAGGGGTGGGCTGTCCAACATATTAATTTAAAAGCGTAACTATTATTGCCAGAGATACATTCCAATAATTTGGAGTGAATTCCAGTATTCTGGAATCTATCGAGGGCTGCAATTCTTTGCTGCAATTACAATCCGCTATCGAGCTGACCAGCCTTGGCATACAGCGATGATTTACTGATACCAAGCCGAACGGCAGCTGCCTGCTTGTCTCCCTTCTCCTCCCGAATGGCTGTCCGGATCGCCTCCTCTTCGGCCAGCCGGGTAATAAACTTCAGACTGCGAAAGATTTCCGGCGATGATGATGAGGTGGCCCCTTTGACGAGGGCCCCCGGGATATCATTACGCGAAATTGTCGTGCCGACTTTCACATAAAGGGCCTGCTCCAGAACGTTGCGCAGTTCCCGTACATTACCCGGCCAGTCATACTGTTTGAGAATCTCGGCGACATCAGGCTCAACGCCTTCTACCGGGATGCCGGTTTCCTTCTCCAGCTGGCGGAGGTGGAATTTAGTCAGCAGCGGGATATCATCCCGGCGGCTCCGGAGCGGCGGGATCTCCAGCATGACTACATTGAGGCGGTAATACAGATCGTGGCGGAACAGGCCGCTCTTGACCAGCGTTTCCAGGTCACGGTTGGAGGCGGCAATTATCCGTACATCCACCGCCTCTGACCCCTCGGCACCGACCGGCTCGATCTCTTTTTCCTGGAGGACCCGCAGCAGCTTGACCTGCATCGTCAGCGGCAGTTCACTGATCTCATCGAGAAAGATCGTCCCCTTATCAGCCAGAGCAAACTTCCCCTTTTTTCCCTTTTTCTGCGCCCCGGTGAAGGCCCCCTCCCGATAACCGAACAGCTCTGATTCGAAGAGCATTTCCGGAATGGCGGCGCAATTGACCTTTATAAACGGGCCGAACGCCCGTGGACTGGCGTTATGTATGGCGTGGGCAAATAGTTCCTTACCGGTGCCGCTTTCTCCCTTTAACAGCACGGTAGTGGTACTCATGGCCACCTTCCTGCCGAGCTCTTTGACCCACTCCAACTCCCTGCTGATACCGACAATATGGTTAAACGAGTATTTGGCGCTCAGATGCTTGCTGAGTTCACTTTTGTAAAACTCCAGTTCTGTCTTAAGCTTCTTGAAGTTCTCGGTAAAGGTGAAGAGATCTTCGATATTCTGAAACATGATTTTGCCGACCACCGCTACCACATTGCCCTGTTCGATGATCGGAATGCGGCTGCAGATCATTTCATGCCCCTTGATCTTCTGCAACTGTGCAATCTCGGCAACCCCGCTTTTAGCTACCAGATGCATACGGGTATTCTCGATCACGTCGGTAACCTGCTTGCCGACCAGTTCACTGATCTTTGTTTCGAGAAAGTGGGCGTATGCCTCGTTAACCTTCAAAATAATGCCATTCACATCGGTAATGATCAGACCTTCGTAGGCATGTCCCAAGGCATCTTCCAGCATGAGGCCGTCTTTTTCAGACTGCTCCGCCCTCCTGGAAAGCGAGAGGAGCAGGTTATGAACCCAACCGTTTTTGTGTATAATCATAAATGCCTCCACATATATCTGGATATGCCGGGTCGAAACGGTGCCATGATTCACACCTTATGTACAACCTCGCATCTTCGAATGCAACTGCTTAGGGCACGTCAAACAGCGATCTTCGGTCTTAATTATCATTTCCTTTCCGCTTGACGCTAGTGTAACGACGGGCTACAACATCTGCATGGACCTTCTCAAACATCTCAACCCTCCCCAAAAGGAAGCCGTGCTGCACGGCGAAGGGCCACTGCTGATCCTGGCCGGCGCCGGTTCGGGCAAAACCCGCGTCATCACCAACCGGATCGCCTACCTGATCCGCGAGCGGGGGGTGCGCCCCTGGAATATCATGGCGGTGACCTTCACCAACAAGGCGTCCAGAGAGATGGCAGAGCGGGTCGCTAAACTGCTCGGCGGTGGCGACCTGCCGCTTATTTCCACCTTCCACGCCGCCTGTGGACGCATCCTCCGGCGCGACATCCACCATCTCGGTTTCCAATCTTCATTTGCCATTTATGACGACCGGGACAGCGACCGACTGCTGAAGGACGTCATCAGCGAACTGGATCTCGATGAAAAGCGGTTTGCGGTCAAAGCGGTCTCAGGGCGTATTGACGATTTCAAGAACCGCGGCCTCTTTCCGGAGGAGATCGGTCCCATCCCCCCCGGCGATGTCTACAACCAGAAGGTCGTCGAAATTTACGCCGCCTACCAGGAACGCCTCAAAAAGTGCAACGCTCTCGACTTCGGGGACATGATGATCCAGACCGTGCGCCTCCTGACCCGCTTTCCCGAGGTCTGCAGCTATTACCGCGAGCGCTTTCAGTGGCTGCTGGTGGACGAATACCAGGATACCAACCCGGTGCAGTACGGTCTGATCCGCCTGCTGGCAGGGGAGCGCAAAAACCTCTGCGTGGTGGGAGACGACGACCAGTCGATCTACTCCTGGCGCGGGGCCGATATCCGCAATATCCTCGAATTCGAGAAGGATTTCCCCGGCGTCAAAATTATCCGGCTGGAACAGAATTACCGCTCTACCTCAACGATTTTGAAGGCGGCCGGCGAAGTCGTCAAACAGAATTTCGGGCGCAAGGGGAAGACGCTCTGGACAGAAAATCCGGCCGGCGAAAAGATCCGCTACGAGCGGGTCGAATCGGATCGCGAAGAGTCCCGCTTTGTGGGTTGCGAGATCGGGCGTCTGAGAAACAGCGGTGTGCCGCTTGAGGAAATAGCGGTTTTCTACCGTACCAACGCCCAGTCCCGTCTGATCGAGGAGGCGCTGGTTGGAAGCGCACTCCCCTACCACATCGTCGGCGGTGTCCGTTTCTACTCCCGCATGGAGGTGAAGGATATCCTCGCCTACCTGCGGGTGCTCGACAACCCGGCCGACGAAGTGTCGCTGAAACGGATCATCAACGTCCCGGCTCGGGGGATCGGCAATACCACGGTGGACAAGATTTCGCTCCAGGCGGCCCGGCAGGGGGGGACTTTTTTTGATGCGCTGCAGGATGCTACCAGGGACGGTCTGCTGAGCACCGGCCCACGGAGCAAGGTTGGCACCTTTGTGGCTCTGCTGGATGGTTTTCGTCAAAGTTCCGCCGGCAGCTCTCTGGTGGAGCTGGCCCGGACGGTCATGCAGGGGAGCGGCTACCTGGATCGGCTGAAGAACAGCCACGACGAAGATGATGCCGAACGGCTGGAGAACCTGGAACAGCTTCTGGCTGCGATCGAGGAATTCAGCGAGAAGAACCCGGATGCGGGGCTGTCCGAATTTCTGGAGCAGGTGTCGCTGGTTTCCGACCTTGAACAGGGGGATGCCGGTCAGCCTTCAGTCACCCTGATGACGCTGCACGCAGCCAAGGGACTGGAATTCAAGGCCGTGTTCATGATCGGCATGGAGGAGCGTCTTTTTCCGCACGCCCGTTCACTGGACGATCTGGACGGCATGGAGGAGGAACGGCGCCTCTGCTACGTCGGCATGACCCGCGCCCGGGAACGGCTTTATCTTCTGAATGCACGCCGGAGATATGTTTTTGGTCAGGAGCAGTGTAACCCCCCGTCACGTTTTTTGAAGGATATCCCGCCGGAATTACTCGAAGATGGTGGCGCCCCCTCACCCTATCCCTCTCCCCAGAGGAGAGGGGATTCTTTTTACCCTCGCCCTTCGGGAGAGGGTAAAAAGAGGCCGGGTGAGGGGAATACAGCCTCTCACAACCTCGCCGCGATAGCCGACGCTTTCACTGATGATATCGAAATCATCCCCGAACCTGCCGAGGAAAGTGACGGCGTTTATATCGGCATGAAGGTGCGGCATTCCAGGTTCGGTGTCGGCACCATTCGCAAGATGGAGGGGGAGGGGGACGGGCAGAAGGTGGTTGTCTGGTTCTCGGTCGGGCCGAAAAAACTAATGCTGAGGTTTGCGGGGCTGGAACGGGCGTAATACTAGAGGTAGCATTCGAATAGTGCCTGCTCGTCAAGAACGGCACACTCACTCATAGCGCAACGCCTCTATCGGGTCCAGCTGCGCCGCCTTTCGCGCCGGAAAATAGCCGAAGACCAGTCCGGTGGCGGTGGAGAAGGCAAAAGCGATCGCGACAATCGGGGCGTTAAAGATAAACGGCACGTTTAACAGCGACGCCAGCAGTACGGAACTGACCAGCGCCAGCACAATTCCGACGACTCCGCCCAATGAAGAGAGTACCGCTGCCTCCACCAAAAACTGCATCAGCACTTCCCGTTCAAAAGCCCCGATAGCCAGCCGGATGCCTATTTCTCGGGTCCGTTCGGTCACCGACACCAGCATGATATTCATGATGCCGATGCCCCCCACCAGCAGGCTGACCGCAGCCACGGCACTGAGCAGCGCCGTCAGTACCTTGGTCGTGGAGGTGAGCATCGTCGCAATTTCCTTCATATCCATGACGTTGAAATTATTCTCGTCTACGGCGGAAAGGTGCCGCCGTTCACGCATCAAGCGCTCAATATCCTGTTGCACCCTCGTTGTTGAGACACCATCACGCACCGAAACCTGGATGAGGTTGACGTCCTGATTGCCGGCGATACGGCGCTGGAAAGCGCGCAGCGGTATGACGACGACATCGTCCTGATCCGAACCCATGGATGATTGACCCTTTGATTCCAGCAGACCGATCACCTGGCAGGAGATGCTTTGCAGGCGGATGTTGCTGCCGAGCGGATTCTGACTGCCGAACAGCTTGGTGCGCACCGTACTGCCGATCACGCAGGTCGCCGCCCCCGAGCGGAGTTCGCTGTCGGTGAAAAGCCGCCCATCTTTGACCTTCCAGTTGCGCGCCTCAAAAAAAGCGTTCGTGCTGCTCGTGATCTGGGTTGACCAGTTGGCATTCCCGTAAATAACCGACATCGATTTGGAAGCCATGGGTGCCACCGCCACCAGTTGCGGAATATCGCGGCGCAGTGCCTCGGCATCATCCAGCGTAAATGGCGCGGCACCGACATTTTGCCCCGGCCCCATCCTCTTGCCGGGACTGACGACAAGCAGATTGCTTCCGAGGCTGGCGACCTGCTGCGTCACCTGGGCGGTGGCGCCACCGCCGAGCGTCACCATGACAATAACCGCCGCGACGCCGATCACGATGCCGAGAATCGTGAGGATCGAGCGGAGCACATTGCGCCGTATTTCTCTCAAAGCCAACAACAGGGCGTTCCAGAACATCACTGCACCTCCTTCTGTTCTGCCGCATGCTCTGCCATCACCAGGCCATCGAGAAAATGAACCGTGCGCCTCGCATAATTCGCCATATCCTGCTCGTGCGTGACCATAACGACCGTGATCCCCTGCTCCCGATTGAGCGTCGTCAAAATTTCCATGATCTCCCGGCTGCGGGTAGTGTCCAGACTGCCGGTCGGCTCATCGGCAAACAACACGGCAGGCTGGGTGACGATCGCCCTCGCAATGGCGACCCGCTGCTGCTGCCCGCCGGATAGCTCTCCCGGAGTGTGATCTTCCCAGCCGGCCAGTCCGACAGCCGCAAGTGCCTCCCGCGCCTTCCGGTGGCGGGTGGCTATTGGCTCTCCGCGATACACAAGCGGCAGTTCGACATTTTCCAGCGCCGTGGTCCGATTGAGCAGGTTGAACCCCTGAAACACGAAACCGAGATATTGCCGCCGCAGCAGCGCCCGCTGGTCGCGACTGAGAGTGCCGACCTCGACTCCCATGAAGCGATAACTGCCGACCGTAGGCGTGTCAAGGCAGCCGAGGATATTCATGCAAGTGCTCTTGCCGGAACCGGACGGCCCCATGACGGCAACAAATTCGCCGGATTCGATGCGCAGATCCACACCGCGCAGCGCCTGCATCGCCGCCGTACCCGTGCCGTAGGTCTTGGTTACGCCGCGTAGTTCGATCAAAGACGTCCGGTCTGTTGCGACTGTACCATCCATGGCTATTTCTTTACCTCGACCAGATCCACGACAACCGGCATCCCCGGTTCTAACGCGCCCGCCTTCACTTCAGTTTTGACACCGTCGGTCATCCCCGCCGTAACGGCAATCTTCTGCAACTGCTCATTACGTAAGGTCCAGACATGCTGCTGTTTGCCCAGAGCGTTCTCCTGCGGCTTGGCGGCTGTGCTGGGTGGGCGCGGCATCAGCTTGCCGATCAGGCTGCCACTGCCGCTTGACTGCTGAGCCTCTGCTGCAGCGGGAGGTGAAAAGCGCAGTGCCGTATTGGGCACGAGCATGGCGTTATCGACCTTCTGCACGGTGATCCCCGCCGTCCCGGTCATGCCGGGGCGCAGCAGCAGGTCGGAATTATTGACTTTGAGAACCGTTGTATAGGTAACGACGCCGGCCACAGTTTTAGAGCCGAAGCGCACCTGACTGACGACGGCCGGAAACGTCCGGTCAGGATAAGCGGATACGGTAAAAGCAGCGCTCTGACCTGGCTGCACTTTGCCGACATCGGCCTCATCCACGTCAACCTGCAGCTCCATCTGGGTCAAGTCCTCCGCCAGCGTGAAGAGCACCGATGTCTGCAGGGAAGCGGCCACTGTCTGACCCGGCTCTACAGCACGTGTCAGGACAACGCCGTTGATAGGTGAGCGGAGTACCGCTTTGGAAAGATCGATGCGTTGTACCTCAAGTGATGCTTTCGCCTGTGCCACTGCGGCTTTGGAGTTTGCTTCATCGGCAACGGCGCGCTCAAGTGTCGCACGCGCCGAATCCATCTCGGATCTTGACGGCACTTTGCCGCCGCTGGATGCCTGTACTTGAACAAAGCGCGCCAGCTTTGCCTTTGCTTCACCAACCGTTGCATGGGCCTGCAGCACCTTGGCACGGGCGGCTTCAAGAGACGCAGCGGTTTGCCTGACCTGTGCCTCCTGCTTTGCGGTGTCTATCCGTCCAAGAACCTGTCCACGCTTGACCCGGTCGTTGTAATTGACCTCGACCGTTTTGAAGGTGCCGGAAATCTCGCTCCCCACATCCACCTGATTGTTAGGCTGGAGCGTACCGGTGGCGGAGACGATTACCGTTATGCTGCCACGACTAACTTCCTGGGTCTGGTAACGTACCTCACCGTCCGCAGCACGTTTTTTCCAGACCAGCAGCGCGATGATCATCACCAGCAACAGTGCCGTCCCCCAGAGAAGATACGGTTTCAGACGAGCATACCGTGTTGTTTGCCGGTCAAGCCCCAACGTCTGGGCAATATCGCTGGTTGAAGCCTTCGATTCCGGTTTTATGGGATCTGTCATGGTTTTACTCCTGCTGCAGTTGATAACGTCGTCGTGACATGAGGGGAATTGTGGCTCCAGCCGCCACCCAACGCTTTATAGAGACGCGCCAGATTGGAGGTAACGGCGGCTTCACTCACAATGAGCTGTTGTTGCAAAGAGAGGAGCGAGCGCTGGGTATCAAGTACCGTAACGAAATCAATCAGACCGGCGGCATACTGATTACGGGCAAGGTCCTCTGCGTTTTGAGCTGACTGAACTGCATCCTGTAGCCTGCCGCGCCGGTTCTGCTCTTCGGCATACGCCACCAAAGCATTTTCCACGTCGCGCAGCGCACTTTGGACGACGGACTGGTAGCTGATCAGTGCCTGTTCCTGGAGGGCGTTCTGTATTTCAACCTTCTGCCTGAGACGACCACCATCAAAGATAGTCGCCGCCGTATTGGCGGCAAGCGAGTACATGAAAGCGCCGGTGTTCAGCAGATTGCCGACAGACGCGGCCTGTAAGCCAAGAGTTCCGGAGAGGGTTAAATCGGGATAGCGTGCGGCTTCAGCCTCACCGATCTGGGCGGTTGCCGCTGCCAGCTGGCGTTCAGCACGGCGGATATCGGGGCGCTGGCGCAGGGTTTCGGCGGGAACGCCGATAGCCACCTCGGCAGGAACAACGGGAATCGTCATTATTATCTGCACTTCCTTCAAAACACCGTCAGCCCGCCCCAGGAGCAGGGCAAGGTTGTTTTTAGACTGTTCCAGGTTGCGGAGAAGTGTCGGAAGCCCGGCGCGGGTTTGTTCCAGATTCAGCCGGGCCTGTTCAACATCCAGCTGGCTGACCAGGCCGGCCTGAAAGCGCCAGCCGGCAATCTGCTCTGTATCTGCCAGGCTGGCGATGGTGGCACCAGTGCTGTCAATCTGTGCCTGATACGAGCGGATCTCGATGTAGGCCAGAACCACTTCAGCCAGTAGGCTTACCTGTATATCACGTATATTTTCCTGAGAGGCCTCAACGGTAGCTGAAGCCGCTTCCAGAGCACGACGTTTGCCGCCGAACAGATCCATCTCCCAACTGGCGTCAAACTGGGCGGAATAGGTATCGGACGTCCGGCTCGCCCCCGTCCCCGTTTCTGCGCTCGAACGAGTGCGACCGGCGCCGACACCGGCCTTTATCGCGGGAAGTCGGTCAGTCCCGGAAACGTCACGCCGGGCGCGGGTTTCCCGCAGCCGTGCCCCTGCGAGCTTCAGATCAAGGTTGTTAGCTGCAGCCTCGTCAACCAGCCCAGACAGCAGCGGGTCACCAAGGGTCTGCCACCACCGGGCAAGCTGAGCTGATTCATTCGCGCCATTTTTCAATCCACCTGATAGTCCGCCCTGCCATGCCGGTGGAGTTGTGATAACAGGTGTGCGGTAATCAGGCCCGACTACGCAGCCCGGCAGAAAGATCAGGGTGAGGATGCTGAATATACTGACTGAATATTGTACCGTCGTCATTTTATACTCCAAAACCAGTCGTTGCGGAGAACCAGCCAGCAGCGCGCAATAAAGCCGCTAATCACCCTATCTGATTAGCGGCTTTAGTTCAAATTTTCTTTTTGTTTCAACTCTGCCCCCATGAGAAGCAGGCTGTATCTCTATGGTAGAAGTCCCTATTCAGGTATTGAATGCGTCAATCGGTCGGCATCCACCCAGGCGCCCTCAAAGAGGTCCAGCCTGCTTTCATGGTTTATCAATACGTGGCAGCAGTTATCCGTACACAGCAGAAGAGGAGAATGTTGCCGCTGCAGAATTCTGGGCAAAGCTGCTCATACTAGCCTGCATATAACTTTTTATGGCGGCGGCAAAGCGCGCAGAATCTTCGGTTTTTGCTGCGTCAGCAGAAGAGCTGGCTGAAGAACCATCAACGGCCGCCTGCGTATCGCTCTGCTTGCCAGCCTTAGCAAGAGCTGCCGCCAATTCGCTCTTGCTGACACTGCTGTCTTTGTTCGTGTCCATGGCGTCAAAAAGTTGCTTGACGGCTGAACTCTCTGCAGAAGTGCTTGATGAAGAGCTGCTGTCAGACGAACTGCTGTCGCTGTTTGTAAACGCCGCTAACAATTCACTGGCACTGACGGTCCCGTCTTCATTCGTATCCAGTTCGTCAAAAACCGTGGTACTGGATGTACTCTCAGATGATGAGCTGTCAGACGGCGGCGGGGGTGGAGGAGGCCCCTGAGCCTTCCGCTGTTGACCGGCCTTGTCGACGGCAGCATCGGATTCACTCTTGCTGACGGAACCGTCCTGGTTCGTATCCAGAGCATCGAATGTTTCAGCGATGTCGGCACTGCTCTGATTGGAGTTGCCCATCAAAGTCGTTAGCTCATCCTTACTGATAGCGCCATCGCCGTTCTGATCGGCGCTGTTGAATACCTTGGCCTTCAACTCAGAGGAGGGGTCTGAAGCAGTTTTTCCGCTTTGCATCTGCTGGGCGAGTTTGGCAATCCCCGCATCTGATTCAAGCCTGCTGATAGCACTGTCGTTATCAGCATCCAGATTCTTGAAAATGTCGTCAACAGTTGGTCCACCCTGCCCGCCGTTCGCCTGTTGGGTCTGCTGGTAGGCACTCATTTCCGCTTTATCGATCTTGTTGTCGCTGTTGCTGTCAACCGCCTTGAACATCTCTTCCTGCATCTTCTTCAGTGCGGCTGCATTTAATCCACCTGAACTACTCCCAATTGAACTTACCATTTTGCGCGCTCCTTTCTTTTTATGACGCCTGAATACACCCGTTCGCGCCACTCAATAGAACATTTTCTGTTTCCGCTTCCATGTACTCTGATGCTGCCTCCTTTCCCGGTAGATTTGGTCCTGCCCTGTTGTATCACCCCCTTCGCTTATTATTCTGAGGGTACTTTCTAACAGCCAAATGTGCAGGAAATGTGTAAGAAATAAGGAAATACTGACGCCTAAAGGAATGACTCTGTCTCTGACGTCTCCACCTGTGATAAAAACATAAGCAGGGTAACGGGAGGTGGCAAGATGAAGATCGGCGTTACGCATAAACTGTTTCTGATAATCCTCACTGCTGCGGGCCTTGCCGTTGTTAGTTCTGCCCTGATCATGCAATGGAGCCTCAGTAGAGGCTTTCTCAAGTTTATCAATGCGATGGAAAAAACGGGGATATCCCGGCTGGCTGTCGAACTTGAAAAGAGCTACCGTACAGAGCAGAGCTGGGAATTCCTGCGGCGCGATCCGGCGCGGTGGCGGCAGCTGGTGGCGGCCTCTTTGCCCGAAGCCCCTCCCCCTCCGGAAGGTTTTGACGGAGGCAAACCGAGGCCGTTGCCGCCGCATCTGGCACGACACTTCGGCCAGCGACTCTTTCTGCTTGATGCCGACAGGAAGGCGCTGGTAGATCATGGCGAAGTGCCGGCTGACAACGCCATGACACCGTTACTGCATCAGGGGAAAGTCGTCGGATACCTGGGATTGCTGCCGCGCACGAACTTTGCGGAGGCACCGCATCAGCGTTTTTTGCGTGAACAGAAATCGGCATTTGCACTGATTGCGGGAGCCGTGGTTCTTCTGTCGGCGCTGCTCTCCCTGCTGCTCGCTCGGCGGCTCGTGCGGCCGCTCGGCGTACTGGCCGAGGCTACCCACCAACTGGCGGCGGGCAGCTTCACCGTCCGGGTGCCGGTCACGTCACAGGACGAACTTGGTCAACTTGCGGGCGATTTCAATTCACTGGCGCTGGCGCTGGAAAAAAGCGAGCTGACCAGGCGACAATGGGTGGCGGACATCTCGCACGAGCTGCGCACCCCGCTGGCAATTCTACGGGGAGAAATTGAAGCCCTTCAAGACGGCGTTCGCCAGCCGAATCGTGAATCAATCAACTCGCTGCACGACGAAGTACAACGGCTTGGCAGGCTGGTGGACGATCTTTATCAGCTGTCGCTGTCGGACGCCGGAGCGCTCACCTACCGGAAAACCGGGCTGGATCTGGCAGACGTGTTGACGGAATCCATTGCGCTACACCGGGGCGAGTTTCTCTCCAAGAACATACTGCTTGAAGTTGCGCTTCCCGAAGCCGGTGGCGCGTCTGTTTTTGGTGACAAGGAACGGCTTCAGCAGCTATTTTCCAATCTGCTCGGCAATTCGCTGAAATATACCGACGGCGGGGGCACGCTGAAGATCACGTTGCGGCGCGAAAGCGGCATCGTTGCACTGGATTTTATGGATTCGACACCCGGCGTCCCTCCGTCAGAACTGAAGCTGCTCTTTGAACGGCTCTACCGGGTGGAATCTTCCCGCAACAGATCGACAGGAGGCGCAGGCCTGGGGCTCGCTATCTGCCGCAATATAGTTGAAGCACATGGCGGAAAGATCACGGCAGAGAGCTCACCGTTCGGCGGGCTTTGGATCAGAATAGAGTTGCCGGGAGTCGTAGTATGAGCGGAATCGTCCTGATTGTTGAAGATGAAGATAAGCTGGCACAGATTCTCGTTGATTATCTCTGCCAGGCCGGCTTTAAAACGCACACTCTTGCTGACGGACTGGCGGTCGTGCCATGGGTTCATGAGTATCAACCCTGCTTGATTCTGCTCGATTTGATGCTGCCGGGAAAGGGGGGGGTGGAGATCTGCAAGGAGGTACGTACTTTTTCAGCGACGCCGATCATCATGACGACAGCGAGAGTCGAGGAGATAGACCGCCTGCTTGGTTTGGAGCTTGGGGCTGATGACTATATCTGCAAGCCTTTCAGTCCCCGCGAGGTTGTCGCCAGGGTCAAGGCGGTGTTGCGGCGGGGTGGCGCAGCGGCGCAGAGTGCGGCCGGACTGTCTCTCGACGAATCACGTTATCGGGCGATCCTCCACGGCATCGATCTGGATCTCACCGCCGTCGAATTCAAGCTCCTCACTCTTCTGGCGGCAAACCCCGGACGCATCTACGGGCGTCAGCACCTGATGGACCATATCTATCCGGACCAGCGGATCGTCAGTGACCGCACTATCGACAGCCACATCAAGAAGTTGCGCAAAAAAATGGCGGTTGCCGGATCAGGCGAGGAATTAATCCAGTCCTTGTATGGTGTCGGCTACAAATATGAAGGCAAATAAAGCATTACACCGGCTACAGAACCACGCCATGCAGATCGCGCCGGTGATAGCGCCATGCAAAGGCGGCCCCGCGGAAATACCAGTCGATCAGGAAAACTCCCCATACCGCATAGAGTGAAAGATGCAGCCAGCTTGACGCCACCCAGGAGAGCGCCACCCTGATCCCCCACATCGCAACCAGTGTGATGATGAACACGTAGAACGTGTCGCCGGTACCGCGCAAGCTCCCGGCGTAGACGAACGATATCGCCAGCGGGATCTGGGCGAAGGCAACCAGTTTCAGAAACATGCTCCCCTTCTCGATCACGTCCGGGTCCTGGCTGAAGAGGCCGATCAGAAAATGCGGGGCGAAGAAGAAGACAAGCGCCATAACGGTCATGACAACGATCGCCAGTCGCAACGCCTCGTTGTGGCTGATCCGGGCCCGGCGGATCTTGCCGGCACCCAGCGATTGCCCCATCAGCGTCGCCGCCGCGATGCCCATACCGGCCCCGGGCATGAACGACAGAGACTCGATCGAAAGACCAATCTGGTGAGCGGCGTAGGCGGTTGTGCCGTAGGCGATGATAAAACTTGAGTAGAACAGCTGGCCGCTCTGCTGGGCAACCCGTTCCAGCGCCACCGGCCAGCCGATCTTCCAGATCCTGCCGAACAGCCCGAAATCGGGACGACTGAAGGTAATGTACCGTTTGCGCAGCGCCTGAATCAGCAGATAGGCAAAACCGACGAACTCGGAGCTGTTGATGGCGATCGCCGCCCCCTTGACCCCCAGCGCCGGCATCCCCCATTTCCCGTAAATCAGCGGCCAGGCCAGCAGTACATGGAGGATATTGACCAGAATGATCGCCTCCATCGGAGTGCGGGTATTACCGGCGCCATGCATGATGGCCGAGAGGAGATTCAGCCCGGTGGTCCAGAGCATCCAGAGAAACACCAGCCGGATGTATTCGGCGGCCAACTCCTGGACATCGCCCGATGCGCCCATCAACCGGGCGATGTCGCCACCCCAGCGGGAGCCGGCCAGTGAGCAGACCACCGTCATGACCAAGCCGGCCAGGCATGCCACATATGCCGCCCTGGCTGCCTCTTCACGTCGTCCGGCACCCCAGAGATGGGATATCACAACTGTCACACCGGTCGAGAGCCCCCAGAAAACCGTCATCGTGGTGACCATCAGGAGCTGACCAAGACCGGTCGCAGCGATTGCAGAGGCGCCCAGGCCGCCGGTCAGGAAAACATCGACAATTGAGACCAGCCGCTGGAAGAGGGACGAAAGAAGGACCGGCATGGAAAGGCGGAAGACGTCGCGACGGATGGAGACAGACTTGCGGGGCTTTGAGTCAAAGATGGCAAAAGAAAAAAGCATGGATTATTTATAAGACCGGAGGGTGGGAAGGTCAATGGATTTTCAGGCAGAAGCCAGTATAAAAAAGGCGAGACCGAACGGCCTCGCCTCAGAACCCAAAAAGAGCTGCTCAACCTACAAATAATCTAGTAAAGATAGTTTTGAAAGCTTCGCGGTGGCCGACAACGAGGCTTCAAAGGCAACCTGTTGCTGGCTCAGCTGGACAGCAAGTTTGGCATAATCAACATTCTGGGTGTTGCTGTAAACTGTCATCAAGGTACTTCTGGTGTTTTCATTCATCTTGGCCGTACTATCGAGACGTGACAAGCGAGCTGCCACGTCACTCTGGGCATCGTTTATCTGCTTGGCTCCGGCTTCAAGTCCCTGCGAACCGGCCTCAATACCGGCTACGTCGTTTGCGCCCACCGCAGCGATCAAATCATCGAAGGCTTTGAAGATATTGGTAGTGCCGTAGGTTGGACCTGGTGGAGAAGTAGTGCTACTCCCTATGAGAATCTGGTTGCCGGTAATATTCATCTGCTGGGTGGTGCTATTTCCAATTTCGATATTGAGCGCAGTTTCATCCCCCGTATAATAGGGCGCAGTAGCACTGAAAGGCGCCGTTGTATTCTTGGCACCGCCAAAGATGTATTGATCACCCATCTGCATATTGCCCATGTCGACCATCTGTTGCTTCAGCGCCTGCAATTGCGACACGGCATTCTGGCGCACGGTCGCATCGGTGCTACCTCCCGATATAGAAGAGGCAAGTCGCTTGGCTAACGTCATTGTGTCGGACATCCCTGTAAGCGCTGAACTGGTGAAGTTCTGCCATGTGGTAGACTTTTGTATGTTACTGAGATACTGATCTCCGGCCCTAAGTTTGTCACTAATATCCAGCAGTAGCCTCGTATTGATCGGGTCGTCGCTCGGGCGATTTACTATGTTGCCAGAGGAGGTCAACTCCTGTAATTTGTCCAGTTTGGCACGGCCCTGCTGAATATTGTAAATAGAATTATCGGCAGACATGTTTGACGTAACTCGCATGGTAAATCTCCTAACGGATGAGATTGATGACAGTGTCCATCATCTCGGTTGCGGTGGTGATCAGCTTGGCCGACGCCTGGTAGGAACGCTGGTATTTGATAAGGTTGGTCAGCTCTTCATCCAGTGAGACGCCGGAATTCGACTCACGAAGTGTACTCAGCTGTTTGGTAAAGGCTATATCCTGAGTTTCGGTGTTCTTGGCTGACAACACATCCAGACCAACCTCGCTGACCAGACTGCCAAAATAGCTGTTGAAGGTGGCGGCACCGGTTGACATGGTGAGTTTGTTCTGTAACTGCGCCAGCTTCAGGGCATTGCTGTTGTCACCGACAAGGCCGAAAACTCCTGACGCCGCTACCTGACTCGTTGTGGTTATATTCAGATTAATGTTTTTGGCGGTTGTACCGTTGAAAAAATCTACGCCTGCAGCACCGTTAAAATCATAAGAGTGGCCCGCTGGCGTGAGAGTTTGTGACGTGGCATCATTGTGATTATTGTTGACTTGCGTAGCAATCTGATTCGCCAGTTCATCGACTTTTGCAAGATAATCAGGAATAATGGTGTCGCGCAGTGCCATGGTCGCGCCAAGCTGCCCGGTTTTTGGTGCAACAAGGGCAGCAGCGCCACCACCGGCAGCAGCCACATATACATCAGAGATGGCTCCATTAGGCACAAGCGAAAATGATCCGGCCACACTTCCTGTTACAAGAGCCGCACCACCATCCGCATAATTTATGTCGGTTGTCCCGTCACTGTTTTCCGTGTAGGTGATCCCTATCTGCTGGGAAAGATCTCGCACCAGTTGATCCCGCTGATCCCTGATTTCATTGGCGTTGCCGCTCACCAGTTCTGTTGTCTTGATCTGGCTGTTGAGTTGGGCGATGTTTTCCAGCGTCGCATTGATGTCGTCAGTAAGCGGCTTAAGGGTGGCGTTCTGGATTGAGATCGTATCCTCAAGGGCTGTGCTGACGGAATGAAAATTATCCGTCAGTATCTGGGCGCGGCTCAACACGGCCTGGCGCTCCGCTGAACCTGCCGGATTGAGTGTCAGATCCTCCCATGCGCCGAAAAAATTGGAAATTGCCGCACCAAGACCATCCTGGGCAACCTCGTTAAAGGTAGGTTCAATCTGCTGCAGTACTGTTGATTTAGCCGTGTCGAACCCCTGGGTAGTCTGGGCATTCACGAGTTGCTGCTGCAACAGGCCATCGTAATAGCGCTCCACTGTGGCGATGCGCACCCCTGATCCCAAGGGAAAACCATTGGCGGTTGTAGGCGGCGCTGTTTCCAGAAGAACCCGCTGACGAGAATAACCGGGGGTATTGACGTTGGCGATGTTCTCGCTGGTCACCTCGGTAGCAACGCGATATATAGCGAGACCGTTCTTGCCGATCTCCATAGCCGTACTAAGCCCCATTTCAAGCCTCCCTGTTGATCATTACAGCCCCGGCAGGTCTCGGATGATAGCCGCCTGACGCACCGTAAACATTCGATTGATTGATCAGGCGCGAAATCAGATTGAGCGAGGTGGTAACAGATGCCGAAAAACGTTCGGCAATTTCGTGGTTCAAAGATGCCACCTGCTGAATCCGTTCGGCGGTCATACGAATTTGTTGCTGCCTGGCGAGCGGATCCCGGTTGCCTCTTTTTGCAATATGCACTGCAACCGTACCGAGCGAGGCCGATCCCGGCAGACCTTCACGAACAGCCTGAGCGGAAATCGCCTGCTGCAGACATGGTGTCTGCTTTGTAATCCTGGCTGTCAGCTCTTCCTTGGCCTTGTTGGAGAGAGTCATGGCGTTGATGTTGACATCACCCATTTCTGCCGTCTCCCGTTCAAGCACCTGAAGCAGTTCATTTAGCAGACCGGTCTGGACGGTTAATTCTTCGATCATTTTTTTAAGTTCCATTTGCGAGGACTCCAGCGGTTACGGTTACTATTCCTGACGATCAACCTTCGGAGCGACCTTGCGGCTCTCCTGACGGATGATATCCTTTTCAATTATCTTGGCGATCCCCAATCCGCCGCCCCGTTTCACCGAGGCATCGGCGTATGCCTGATCGAGCATCGATCGATAGACGTCTTCGCCGTGACCGCCGCCGGTTAACTTATCTTTGCCGACCGTTGCGCGCATCGACTTCATCATCATGCCGACGAACAGCGCTTCAAAATCCTGCGAAACTTTTTTTGCCTGCAGGCGCTGCTTTTCAGTTACCCCGTCAGTACCGTTCGAAGCCGCCCGCTGTAGCAGACGCGCCTTATCCGCCGCGCTTTCGGACATATCCGGAAATGCTGTGGCAATATTAATATCCATATTAGCTCTTATCGTCCCGCTGTGTATAAAAATTGAGTTTTAAATTATCGACAGCTCTGCCTGCAGCGCCCCTGCAGCCTTGACCGCCTGGAGAATGCTGATCAGATCGCGCGGCGTCACCCCCAGCAGATTGAGTGCCCGGACAACGTCGCCGATACTGACCCCTTCCTGCAGCACCATCAGCCTCCGGTTCTCCTCTGCAACTTTCAAGTCGGTGCGCGGCACAACTTTGGTCTCGCCGGTCTTGCTGAGCGGTGCCGGTTGCGATACCAGCGGCGTTTCCTTGATAACCAGCGTCAGGCTGCCGTGAGTGATCGCCACGGTGGAGATCCGCACGTTATCTCCGAGTACGATGGTGCCGGTGCGCTCATTCAACACGACTTTTGCGTGTACATCCGGCTTGACCTCAAGTCGCTCCAGAGCCGCCACAAACTCGACAGCGTTGTTTGCATACGCTTCCGGGATCGTCAAGGTCACTGAACCGGGGTCTCTGCTGACGGCAACGGCGCTCTTGAACTTGTCATTAACCGCGGTGACGATGCGCGAGGCGGTGGTGAAATCGGCAACGCTCAGATTCAGATTCAATACTGACTTGCCAGCCAGAGTATTGGGAAGCTCCCGTTCGATCAACGCTCCATTAGGCACCCGTCCGGCGGTCGGATGGTTTTTCTGGGCAGTGGCCCCCTGACCGCCAAAAGCAAACGAGTTGGTCAGGACGGATCCCTGGGCTACGGCATAGACCTGATTGTCAGCACCTTTCAGCGGCGCCATGAGCAGTGTGCCGCCGGCAATGCTTTTGGCATCCCCCAGGGATGAAACCAGAACATCCATGCGGTTTCCCTGTTTGGCAAAAGGGGGAAGATTAGCCGTTACCATGACAGCGGCTACATTTTTAAGCTTGATATCATTGGCGTAGGCGGTGATTCCCATCCGCTCGAGCATATTGACGACTGACTGGGTCTGGATCTTAGCCTGGTCGCTGTCTCCGGAACCGTTCAATCCCACTACCAGGCCGTAGCCGATAAGCTGGTTGTCCCGCACCCCTTCAAATGAAGCGATATCCTTGATCCGGATCGCGTGGGCAGTGGACGTCACCAAAAATAGAAGGACCAATAATACTATTGCTGCTCTGCTTTTCATAAGGTTACCTTTTGTGGATGTACAGACGTCCAGCGATCAGAACGGCCAGATCTTGTCAAAAATATTCATCAGCCAACCGGGGCTCTGCCGGTCGGATATGATCCCCCGTCCGGAATAGCTGATGCGTGCATCGGCGACGTAGATCGAATTCACGGTGTTGTCAGGGGCGATATCGCGTGAGCGCACGGTCCCTTCCAGCACAATGATCTGATCCTCTTCGTTGACCCTGATATTCCGGCGCCCCTCTATCATCAGGTTGCCGCTCGGGAGTACATCCACCACACGGGCGGTAATGGTCGCATTCAGATTTTCCTGACGTGAGGTGGAACCGGCACCCTTGAATGTTGAATTGGTACTGGCACTGATCAGCTTGGCCAGATCAGCAAAATTGTTCTTTACAAAGCCGTTGTTCTCAAGCCCCACCAGGTTGGGTATCCCGGCACTCACCGAGCTGTCTCGCGATGTCCCGGTCTTGGCCTCCTTGGAAGCGCTGGCGGTCTCGGAAATAACGATAGTGAGGGTATCGCCCCTACGGCGGGCTTTCAGATCCTCAGTCAAACTAGGCGATGCAGACTGCCAGATCGAACCGTTTGAATAATCAGCGGCAGGCTTCGTCTGTGGCTCCTCAAAGCCGGCGGTCTTGATGTCGGTCTTTTCAACGGCACATGCGGATAGCAATAATAATACAACCAACAAATATATCTGTTTCATATACATTCCTTCGGCCGGATGCTGCTCAGAAAGCAACCTGTACGGTGGTTGCGCTGACGACTACGGCCGCTATTTCTTTGAGTGAGGTCAGGTTCTGCACCCTGATGGTATCCCCTTCTGCACCGGCACTGCGCGCTTTCCCGGAGACGGAGATCTTCAACACTTCATTTTCCGCAACGATAGTCACCATCTGGCCCGGCTTGATCAGCGGCACCCTTTCGACCCTATCGGCACGAACCGGCTGATTGGCCCTGATGGTTATGCGGCTCTTTTTCCCGATCACTTCATCGATCGTCCGAGCGGCAAGACGTGTATTCTGCGATATTTCGAGCTTTTTCATCACAACATCGGCCGCAGTGATCAGTTCGCCATGTTCAATCTGGTGCAGGGCAACAACCATATCAGTCAACGCTTCAACATCCACCCTGACGGCAATATTGCGCAGCACCCTCTCTTTCTGTCGGGCAATGACAGCTATGTTTATGTTTCCCCACCCTTCCCACTGTTGCGGGGCGATGATCTCGTAGTCAACCTTCCCCTCCGGAAATTTCAAAGCGTCAGAAACAGTTATCCGACGGATGCGGACGTCCCATCCCATTTCGGCAGTACGGGTTGTGACAAAAGAGGTGACAGCATCGCGGACCTCCTGTTCCCGCCCGGTTGCAGAGGAGGCTTGACATGGGAGGAGGAGCGCCGAAGCGAGGAGCAGCAAAAAAACATGCGACAGTAAGAATTTCATGAGAAGTCAGGTCCGGTTCTATCGTTTCAGGTTATTGGCGGTCTGCAGCATCTCGTCCGAAGCGGTGACCGCCTTGGCGTTGATCTCATAGGCACGCTGGCCGACGATCATGTTGACCATCTCTTCCGCCACGTTGACATTGCTCATCTCCAGAAGCCCCTGGGCGATCGTGCCGAGTCCGTCCTTTCCTGGGGTGCCGACCGTAGCTGTCCCGGAGGCATCCGTGGGAAGATACATGTTTTTTCCCTGGCTGGAGAGGCCGGATGGATTGGAAAATGACGCCAGTTCGATGTTTCCTACCGTCGTCGTGGCGCTCTGGCCGGCGACCTGCACCGATACCGTGCCGTCACTGCCGATATTTATCTTTGTGGCATTGTTCGGGATGAGGATTGGAGGAGAAAGCGGATTACCGTCGGGCGTCACGATCTGCCCGGTGCTGTCGCGCTTGAAAGCGCCGGCTTTGGAATAGCCGGTAGTACCGTCAGGCATCGTAATCGGGAAAAAGCCGTCCCCCTCGATGGCAATATCCAGTTCGTTGCCGGTCTGGGTAAAATCTCCCGCCGTGAATATTTTGGTAACGGCGGCCAAACGGCTTCCCAGGCCGATCTGGATTCCGGTCGGTACCTGGGTAGCGTTGGTAGCAGGTGCGCCGGTTGATTTCAGGTTCTGGTAGATCAGATCCTGAAAATCCGCCCGACTCCGCTTGAAACCGGTCGTATTTACGTTAGCCAGGTTGTTGGCAACGACGTCGATGCTCTTCTGCTGTCCCTGCATGCCGGATGCGGCGGTCCAGAGTGAACGAATCATGGTATAGCTCCTTGTCGATAAATAAAATCCTAGACCCTGCCCAGATCAGTGGCAGCTTTTGCCGCCATATCGTCGAACCCTTTTATAACCTTTGAACATGCCTCGAAATAACGGTTGGTTTCAATCATCTGCACCATTTCCGAAATGCTCTCGACGTTCGACCCTTCGATATGCCCCTGCCGGATCTGCGCTGCGCCGGCCTGGGGGGCTGCCTGCGTATCGCCAGGAACAAACAGCGCATTGCCGAGCTTGGTCATGGTATATGGTTTTTCAAAGTCCACAACCGAGATCGAGCCAGCCTCTGTGCCGTCAACCGTAATAGCCCCTCTGGTATCGATTTCAACCCGACTTCCCTTGATGCTGATTGGTGCCCCACCGGTGCCCTGAACCGGATAACCATCCACGGTCACCAGGGTGCCGTCAACAGAAGTACGGAAATTTCCCTGGCGGGTATAGGCGGTTCCTTCCGGGGTGGTAACAGCAAAAAAGCCGTCGCCGTCTAGCGCCAGATCGAGTGGGTTACTACTCTGACTGATCGGGCCGCTGGCATAATCGATATAGATATTATCCTTCTGCAGGATAGGATCGGCCGTCGTCCCCTGCGGGACCGCTGGTGGGTTGACGCTGCCGGCCAGCAAACCTTCGAACGACATCTTGTCTTTTTTATAACCGGGGGTATTTATATTCGCCAGATTATTACTGATAACGTCCAGGCGCTGCATGGCGGCCAGGCTTCCCGATACTGCTGCATACATACCACTGTTCATGGCGGCTTCCCCTTGTGCTAATTTTTGTGCAGTTTGAGACGCGAGCGCAACCTGACCATCGCCTGACTGATAAGCTGTGAAATTCGGGACTCGGTCAGACCAAGCGTCTCACCGATCTCCTTGAGATTAAAATCTTCGTTGTAATAGAGCGTTACCGCCAACCGTTCCTTCTCAGGCAGTGTGTCAATAGCCCCCCCGAGCGCCTCGGCAAGCTGAATTGACATGACCTGCTGCTGCGGATTTTTTGCTTCGGCTTCGCACAGCACATCAGCAAGGCAGAGCGGACTGCCGTCATCACCCTCCCAGCTGTCGTCCAGACTGATAAAGGTGAATACGTGCACGTCGTCAAGAAGTTCAAAATAGTCATCCATGCTGATCTGCAGCGCAGCGGCAACTTCTTCGCCGGTAGGATGACGTCCAAGCAGGTTTTCAAGCCCCCGCATTTCCCGTTCCAGCCGTTTGTACTTATCCCGCATGGAGCGGCTGAGTACATCGTACGAACGGAGCTCATCCAAAATAGTCCCGCGGATATGCTGTTCGGCAAAGGTTTTAAAGAGCACGCCCCGTGAGGGATCAAAACGGTCTGCTGCATTTATCAGACCAATCATGGCGGAGCTGGTCAGATCCTGCTGGTCAAGGTGCGGCGGAAGTTTGGCCGCCATCCTGCCGACCAGATAGCGCACGAGCGGCATATGCGCCAGTATCAGCTGTTCGCGATCAGCAGAGTGGCATATACCCGGACTGTTATCGTCCCCGCCAGTCATAGCTTTAGTTTCCTCCCGCATTATCCAGCATCCTGCGGAAAAAAAACTGGATATTGCCTTTGACCCGCCCCTGCCGCTTGTTTTCAACAACCCGCTTGGCCAGCGTGTGAAAACATTGAGCCGCTTCAGAATCGGGGAAAAGTTCGGTGACGGCTTTTTGACGCTTGACCGCCTCGACGACTTTCTCATCTTTGACAACACACCCGAGGTAATCGAGCGAAATGTCCAGAAAGCGGCCGGCCACGTTGGCCAGTTTGCGAAAGACTTCCAGCGCCTCCTCACTGTCCTTGGCCATATTGACGAGAACCTTGAAATGATGTTCCGAATAGCGGGTGGCCAGAAGCTTGATCAGGGCGTAGGCATCGGTGATAGAGGTCGGCTCGGGGGTGACCACCACAAAAATCTCCTGGGCGGCAACGGTGAAATAGGTGACATTTTCCGAGATACCTGCTTCGGTATCGACAATCATTATGTCGAACTGCTCTTCCAGCATGTCCAGCTCGTCCAGCAGCTTCAGTTTTGCATGCTGCCCCAGGCTGGTCAGTTCCTGCACGCCCGAGCCGGCTGGAATGATCTTGATTCCGGCCGGGCCGTCAATGAGGATGTCCATAATGTTTTTTTCGCCGTTCAGGACATCATTCAGGTTGTACTGCGGTGAAAGCCCCAGCAGTACATCGAGATTGCCAAGCCCGAGGTCAGCGTCAATCAGCAGCACTTTCTTTCCCTGGGCCGAAAGCGCGATGGCCAGGTTGGAGACGACATTACTCTTGCCGACTCCACCCTTGCCACTGGTAACCGAGATAACCCTGATACCTTGCTGATCAGCCAAACCTCCCGCTGAAGTGGAATCGGCTCGCTTGTTGGCTTTTGCTGTGTGAGCCATCTGGCGGAGAGTATCAGCCTGGTCGCCAGTCCCCTGCATGCTGCTGGTGCTCATTCTGCCCCCTCACGAAAAATCATATCTGCCAGCTTGGCCGGGGTCGCAATTTCAATATCTTCGGGCACTCGCTGGCCGGTAGTAAAATAGGCGATCTGCAAATTATCCTTCATCAATAGGTTGACCATATTCCCAAAACTCTCACACTCATCTATTTTTGTAAAAACGACCTTACTAACCTGGAAAATCCTGAAACGGTTAAGAATCTCTTCCAACTCTCGATCCTTGGTGGTCGCTGAAAGGCAGAGGAACACCTCCATCGGTATTTTATCCTCCAGAAAGTTCTTCATTTCATCAAGTTTTTCCTTATCCTTGTGGCTGCGACCGGCTGTGTCGATAAAAATCAGATCACAGGCCGAGTGTTTCTCGACGGCCTTTTCAAGCTCTTTGGGGGTCGAGGCGACTTCCAGCGGGATCCCCATGATACGGGAATAGGTTTTGAGCTGTTCGACCGCCCCCACCCTGAAGATATCCATGGTAATGAGCGCCACTTTGTTCCCTTTGTTGAGGGCGTACATGGCGGCCAGCTTGGCGGTGGTTGTTGTCTTGCCAACGCCGGTCGGCCCGACCAGGGCGATGATGCGGGGAGAGTTCTTTTTCAGTTTGAGTGCACCGGCAAACTTGATCAAGCGCCCGAGCGTTTCACCCAGCCGCCCCTTGACACTCTGGCTGCCGCTCTGCAACGGCAGCGTATTGAGTGTATCGACAATTTTCCTGATCAGATCGGTAGAGACCCCGCTGGCCGCCAACTCTCTCGCAAGTGGCGAATCCTCCGGGAGGAGATCGGCACCCGACTGCATCTCCTGGGCACCTCCGTCGGGAATTGTCGGCCATTTGACATCTTTGGCGCCCCCTTCCTGGCTTTTTGCCAGCGTCGCAAGGAGCAGCTTTTTGATCTCCTCCAGATCAGAGCGGGGAATATTCTTGAGATTTATTCCGATTTCCTGCTGTTCTGCTTCCGCTTCATCGACCGGCTTCGCTTCCGCGCGGGCTTCCTCTTCGCGGCGGGTCAGTGACTCCACCTTTTCGCGCAGATCTTTCAGCTCCCGTGCCAAGGGTGCCAGCATCGAGCTTTCCATCTCCTCCCGTGCGGTCCGCTCACGCGGCGCCGCCTCGCGATGAATGATCGGCGGGGCCTGCGGTGGAGCCGGTTTGCGCACCGGATCGATCGCCGCGGTAACCCGGTAGACCTGCTTGCTGAAAAATCCGAGAAAACCGCCGACCTTCTCTTTTTTTGTCGAGAGAATCATGGCATCCGGGCCGAGTTCGGCCTTTATCATGCGTAGCGCTTCCGGCATACTCGCCGCTTGAAATGTTTTAACCAGCATGTAAACTTACCACCCCTAGTGACTGGATTTTAACATTCTGAGGTATTTCGTTGTGTGAGAGTACCGCCATATGAGGAACAAAACGCTCAATCAATTTACGGACGTGACGGCGGATTGACGGAGAGGCCAGCAGCAGCGGCTGGGCTCCACTCGCCCCGAACCTTTCGGACATACTCCGGACAGACGATATGATCTGCTGGGCAATCGCCGGTTCTATTGCCAGATAACTCCCCTGGTCAGACGGCTGGATCGCTTCGGCGATCAGATCCTCTACCTCACGGTCTATCGTCACGAGGAAAAGGGTTTCATCATCCAGTTTGTACTGATCCACGATAAACCTTCCCAGCCCCTGGCGAACAAACTCGGTCAATACGTCTGGATCTTTGGTAAGCGAAGCATAGTCCGCCAGGCTTTCCAGGATGGTGCGCATATCCCGTACCGAAACCCCTTCTTTGAGCAGGCTCTTGACCACCCGAAGCACCGTTCCGAGGTTAAGCAGGTTCGGTATCAGCTCATCGACCACCTTGGGAGCGGTGACGGCAACATTGTCAAGGAGCTGCTGCAGCTCCTGCCGGCCAACAAGTTCATGAGAGTAGCGTTTGATAATTTCGCTGACATGGGTGGCCACGACGGTAGTGCTGTCTACGACCGTATAGCCGTTGATCTGGGCCTGATCTCGATCTTCACTCCGTATCCAGACCGCCGGCAGTCCGAACACCGGCTCTTTGGTCGTCATGCCCGGCATGCTGGCAGTAACGCCGCCGGAATCCATTGCCAGATACTGGCCGGTCAGTTCGCTCCCCCCCACCCGGGCACCGCGAATCAGGAGATTGTACTCATACGGTTTGAGCTGCAGGTTGTCGTGGATATGAATAGGGGGAACAACGAAACCCATCTTCTGTGCTGTCTGGCGGCGGATAGAGCGGATCCGCTCCAGCAGTTCGCCATTCTGGGCGGCGTCAACCATCGGCACCAGTCCATACCCGACCTCCAACTCCAGAACATCAAGTGGCCGGATATGTGACGCCTGATCGATCGACTCTTCACCGGCGGTTGTTTCCGCCACGGCAGTTTCTTCAACTACCTCTGCCTTCTCACGGGCCATTTTTCCGACCAGGAAAGTAATGCCCGATACCAGTAAAAAAGCAAAATGCGGCAGGCCGGGAATGAGCGCAAACAGAAACATGACGCCGGAAGCAACAAAAAAAGCCTTGGGGTAGTTAAGAAACTGCCCGGTGAGTTCCTGCCCGAAGCTGTTTTCATCGGCGGAGCGGGTTACGAGGATACCGGCGGCGGTTGAAATAATAAGGGCGGGAATCTGGGCGACCAGCCCCTCGCCGATCGTCAGCAGCGTATAGTTGGTAAGAGCGTTCATGAGGGGCATTCCCTGCTGCCAGACCCCGATGATCAGACCGCCGAAGATATTTATCAGGACGATCATGATGCCGGCAACCGCATCCCCGCGCACAAACTTGCTGGCACCGTCCATGGAACCGTAAAAATCCGCTTCACGGGATATTTTCATGCGCCTCAGCTTTGCTTCCTTATCGGTCAGCAGGCCGGCCGAGAGGTCGGCGTCAATCGCCATCTGCTTGCCCGGCATGGCATCCAGCGTAAAACGTGCGGCAACCTCGGCAACGCGCCCGGCGCCTTTGGTGATAACCACAAAATTTATGACCACCAGAATCAGGAACAGCACCGCTCCGACAATGTAATTGCCGCCGACCACGAACTGCCCGAACGCCTTGATAACGGCGCCCGCCGACTCGGCCCCTTCACTGCCGTGCAGTAGTATCAGACGGGTTCCTGCGATATTGAGGGCCAGCCGAAACAGGGTCGTGACCAGCAGTACCGAGGGGAAAACCGAAAAATCAAGCGGCTGCATCGTATAGAGACAAATCAGCAGAATTGCCAGTGAGATCGTGATATTGGCCGCCAGAAAGATATCGAGCATGAACGCGGGGAGGGGGATAATCATCAGCGCCAGGATGCCGATCAAACCTACAGCGACATAGATGTCCGAGTTTTTACGGAATCCGCGTAACTCTATTGCTTCCACTGAACCATTTGCCATAAAAATATATCTGTCAGCCGCCTTGTCGCAAGTAGTGTCGAACGGCTTGTATATGCATTTTTCGTGCCGCCACTGCCCGCTAGACCTGGACTACTGCCGGAATACGGACCGGTCCAGCGATACGGCCCTCAGCGTCATTGTACGCGCCTGGAAAACCTTTATATCCACACGTGTCAAACCATTGAATGTGTCGGGTTATTGACACCATTTCATTGTCAGGCTAAGCTGATAACAAAGTTATCCACTTTTCGGGGAGGATTCCACCCCACCTGTATACGCATTTTCAATGGCCGATTTCACTTCCCCAGAGTTCCTTCAACTTTTTATCCCGTCCGCAGCCGCTCCGGTAATAGCGGTAGCGAAGCGGGTTTTTTTTGTAGTAGTGCTGATGATACTCTTCAGCCGGATAGAACTCCGTTGCCGGGGCTATCTCGGTCACAACCGGCTCCCGGAACGGCTTGCTGCGTTCCAGAGCCGCTTTTGTCTGCAGCGCCGCCTTACGCTGTTCTTCCCCATGGTAAAAAATAGCGGCGCGGTACTGATGGCCCACATCGCAGAACTGACGATCGCTAACGGTCGGATCAATATTACGCCAGAAAACAGCGAGAAGAGCACTGTAGGAGATTTTGGAAGGATCATACACGACCTGTACCGCTTCGGCATGCCCGGTACCTCCGGCAGAGACCTCCTTATAAGTCGGATTTTTCTTCTGCCCACCCGTATAGCCAGCGGTAACCGAGACCACACCGGGGAGTTTGTCAAAGGGCGCTTCCATACACCAGAAGCAACCTCCGGCAAAAATTGCCCTTTCTACATCGGCTGCGTTTGCCGCTCCTGCCACAAGCAGGGTAGACAACACCCCCGCCAGCAATGAAATAATTCTTTTCATGTCGCACCTCCCCGTTATTTCCGGACCGCTGTAAAATCAAGGGCGGCCGAGTTCAGACAGTAGCGGAGCCCGGTCGGCTTGGGGCCATCCTCAAAAACATGGCCAAGATGTCCACCACACCGGCGGCACAACACCTCCGTGCGCCTCGAGAACAGGCTGTTGTCAGCAGCTGTCGTAATGTTGTCGGGAGCAATTGGGGCGAAAAAACTCGGCCAGCCGGTGCCGGACTCATACTTGTCTTCCGAACGAAACAGGTCAAGTCCGCACCCGGCGCAACGGTAGATGCCATGCTCATGATTATATGCATATTTGCCGGTTCCAGCCGGCTCGGTACCTTTTTCCCGCAGTACATGGAACTGCTCCGGCGTCAGCTGTTTTTTCCATTCAGTATCCGTTTTTATGATCTGCTCGCTCATGACAAAGCCCCCTTTTTCATACGAATACACCTTTAACGCCACCGGTTTGTCGGCAACCGGAGCGGCTTCACGCTTGTCAGCACACCCCGGGGCGATGCTCACTAAAAGCAGAACAGTCGCCACTAAAACGGCATGTAACCCATGTCCCTTCATTTTGACCTCCCTTAAAGGTTTCGATCTGATGTTTGTTGCCTGTCAGAATTATACCACTCGATAATTGGTGTTGCGCGGAAATAATCCACACCGATTTTTGAGGTTGAGAAAGCCGGCCTTCTGAGGTATTCTTCGCAGATAAAAAAGTTGGTGGTGTCAGGCTTTCGGGGCACACTTTTTAACATTTTCAAACCACAAGGAGTCACATCATGGCGAGTCTTAACAAGGTTATGCTGATCGGAAATCTGGGCAAAGACCCTGAAGTACGTTTTACCGCATCCGGTCAGGCCGTAACAAGTTTTTCCCTTGCTACCAGTGAAAAATTCAAGGGAAAGACTGGTGAATGGGAAGAGCGCACCGAATGGCACAACATCACTCTCTGGGGCAAGCTGGCAGAGATCGCCGGCGAGTATCTTTCCAAAGGGAAGACCGTCTACATCGAGGGGCGCCTGCAGACCCGTAAATGGCAGGACAAAAGCGGCAATGACCGCTACACGACCGAAATTGTCGGCGACAAGATGCAGATGCTTTCCGCCAAGGGAGAGCGGAGTGGCGGAGAAGCATCCTCAGCTCCAAAAACCAGCGGTGCAAGCAATTACGAGGAGCCTCCTTTCCAGGATGATGACATCCCGTTCTAGAACAGGTATGACTGGAAACAGTAAACTAAAGGCCGGAAATCCAATGATTTCCGGCCTTTAGTTTACTGTTCATAAATCAGATTGCTCAATTATGCGGAATAACGATTAAGGAGCGCGATTGATTCGAGGGGGCTGGATCCTATATCACGGAAGCCGGCAGATACAGCGAAACTCTGGTGCCGATTCCCACTGAAGATTCTACGGAAATATGTCCGGCATGCCTCTTCACTATGGCGAGGCATATCGAGAGCCCAAGCCCCATCCCCCGTTGACTGTAGGTATCCTTGGTCGAAAAATAAGGGTCGAAGATCTTCGGAAGATTTTCCTCCGGGATTCCCGGGCCGTCATCCTGAATCGTAATACAAACATAGAGGCCCGATCTGAGGGGCAGCCCTTTTTTGCTGTCGATGCAGCAGTTTCCAATATTGATTGCGACCGCTCCGCCGGCGGGCATGGCCTCCTTTGCATTGGTCAGCAGATTATCAAACAGCTGCCTGATCTGGCGCGGGTCTGCTCCTGTCTGAACGGCATCATCTGGTGCGGATACGGCGAACGAAATCATTGAACCCTTGAATAGCGTTTTCGCGGCATCCTTGATGAGGGCGGGAAGGACTATCGACTCCTTGACCGGAGAGCCTCCTTGCGAAAAAGCCTGCAAACGGATACAGAGTCCCTTGGCACGCTCACATGCTTCTTCCGCATCCGTGAGCGGTTCGACAGCCGCCGCGTTGCCCTCTGCAAGCATCTTGACAAAGGTTATGTTGCCATAAATTATGTTCAGTACATTGTTGAAGTCGTGGGCCAGCCCTCCGGAGAGGAGGCAGATCGATTCCAGGTTATTGATCCTGTTGACTTCTTCTCCGAGTCGTTTCATTTCGGTGACGTCGGTAATAACCCCTGCCATTTTGATTGGACGGCCATCTTCGTCATGCCTGACGATCTTCCCCCTTCCCATGACATCCTTGATTTTCCCCGATTTTGTGACCATGCGGTAATGAGCCTGATATTCAGCAGTTGTTCCTTCCAGATTTTCTTTCACGCGCCTTTGCACATCGGCGGCATCATCGGGATGAATGGTTTGCAGAAAAAATTCAAACGTCGAGTCCACTTCTCCGGGCGTATATTCGGTCATTTCATAATATCTCGTATTCAGGATTCCCTGGTTGGTAATCAAATCCCATTCCCAAGTGGCATCGTTTGACCCCTCCAGCACAAATTCCAGCCGCTGTGCGTGCTCTTTCAATGCACGTTCCAGCCGCTTCAGCTCGCTGACATCGTGCATCACATGGACAGACGACTCGATCGTGCCGTCTTCGGCCAGGATCGGAGCCGCGGTGACGCTAAAATCGCCGTTCAGATTCTTCTCAAAATGGCACCCTGATTCGGTCTTCCCCGACTCAAGCATTCTTTGATGAGGGCAGGAGGAGTGAGGTTCCTGGGAGCCATGCAGCAGTTCATAACAGTGCCTGCCGACCGCCTCCTCCTGGGAGATTCCCAACCGCACCGCCATTGACCTGTTCATGCTTGTTATGCGGTAATCGGCACCAATGATCGCTATAAAATCAGGCACCGTGTCGAATGTCAGTTTCCAGTCATCCCTGGATTTGAGCAGATTTCGGGTCGCCTCGAACGATTTGTCCTTGTACTGCAGTACGTTGAAGAAGAGCAGCAGCAGAAGAGCAAACACGATAGTGACCATGATTCCGAACAGGCGGTAAGTTGAAACGATACCGGGGTCATCCAGTAATACGAGCGTCCAGCCGCCGCTGCCGAACGGCAGACGCACCACGTAATGCTCCTCGTTCTGAAACCGTGCATAGGTTCCGGTTCGGGGTTCTGCCTCCAGCTGCGGTTCAAACGTGATGCTCCCGAACTGCCCCGATTCCATCAAAGCGGCGCGTTTTTTTTCATCAACCGGCCACAAGCTGTTGAACAGGAGTTCCTCGCTGCTGGATATGAATATGATCCCTTCGGGGCTGACCAGGTACGCATGGGGATACTTCTTCAAGAATTCTTTGATAGCGTCAACGCTTCTCTTGACAACGACAACACCAGATGTTGTACCGGCGTTGCCGGTCACTGGCATTGACGCATAATAGCCCCTTTCGCGGGTGATTCTGCCGAGGGCAAAATACCTGGTTAGCCGTCCCGCCGCTGCGCCGGAGAAATACGGCCTGCTCGCAAAGGATTTACCGACCAGTGAGTTTTGTTCATTCCTGTTTGATGAGGCAACAGTCAGCCCTTCTCTGTCCATCAGGAAGCAGAGCGACATCTCGAAATTATTGTTAATGCGGTCAAGCAGCCTGTTCGCACGTTCCACGTCTGCAGGACTGCCCGAGGAAAGGGCTGCAACAACCGCATCTGCCGGACCCAGCGACTTTGCGGCGTTTGTAACATCATCCAGATTGTCATGAAGGAAAAAGGAAATCAGGGTTGCGTCCCGAGCAACCTTTTCCTCGAATTCCTTTGCCGCAATCCGGCCGAGAAAGCCGGTGAGAAGCCAGCCGGATGCGATCGTCAGGATGCTCGCAACGACGAAGGCGTGAAGATACGAGTTTTTCCGTATTGATGGCCGGGATTCCATACTAGATAGCTCCAATTGCGGTCAGGCCCTGATCACGGAAAGCAATTTCATTAGGTTGGCTGGAGGTCGCCAGGGTGTTGCTTACTCGCTCCGACTGTTTGGCAGTATCGGCAAAATTTTCATATACCGCCGCAAACAGAGGCGCGGTTGCGATAAAGGCCTTCAACACCTGCGGGTCGAAATGCTGCGGCAGGGTCCTCCCATCACCCCCGGTGATGATTTTCACCGTTGTGGCATGGTCGAGGGGCGGTTTGTAGACCCGCGCATTCCTCAAGGCATCATATTGGTCGGCGATATTCATGATTCTCCCTTCGAGAGGTATCTCCTCACCGGAAAGGCCAAACGGGTAACCGGACCCATCCCATCGTTCATGGTGGGAAAGAGCGATCTGCCTGGCGATGCCGAACTTCGGATGGTCGCCGATTATCTTCGCCCCCTTCATGGTATGAAGTTTCATGATCGTCCATTCCTCCGGGTCGAGTTCACCTGGCTTTTTAAGAATTTCCGACGGCGTATGCACCTTGCCGACATCGTGCAGGGTTGCATGCAGCTTGATGCTTTGTACCCACTGTTCCCCCAGGCCGAGCCGGCCAGCGACAATGGCGCAGTATTCTCCTACTCTGAGTATGTGGTCGCCGGTGTCCTCATCATTTGCCTCAGATGCCCTGGCAAGTGAGTGTACCGTATAGGCCAGGGCGTCATCGCTCTCCCTGATTTGAATCGCCAGATGCATGAAAAACAGGGTCTGCATGGCAAGACTCTCCAGTACCGTGGCATCGAACTGCGTCACCTCCCTGCCGTAATTAAGCGCAAACACCGATGCCATATCGCTGAGATAGCAGGTCATGTTTCCGACGGCGATCCCTCTGGAGGTGAGACATTCAACGAGCGGTCTGAATTGGGGCAGCGATGCGGGATTTTTGCAGAAACAGGAGGAGCGATCTCCGGCCGAAATGTCCAATGGAGCATGCAGGTCGATAGCGCTCCTCTCCAACTCCCTGGAATCATACCGATAGCGGTACCATTCATACGAATTGCCGGTGAGAATGCGTACCAGAACCGTTGATGGCCTGCCGGCGGAATCAGCGTCCTTTCTGATGATCTGGCCGGCAAGGCTGTCGATCTGCAGCATGAGGTCGAACCCCGCCGGGCGGAAGGAGGTCATGATGCGGTTGCCGAACGATGTCAGGTTATGGATGTTGCTGTACGAATCATCCAGCATGTTATCGAGCTGTTTGGTTCTGAGCAGCATCTTCACCCGTGCCAGCACTTCGCAATGGTCATACGGCTTGGCAAGGAATTCGTCAGCTCCCGCCTCGATCCCACGGATGCGGTCTGCTTTGGAATCGAGGGCGGTTATCATGACCACGGGGATATGCCGGTATCGTTCATCCCCCTTGATCCGCCGGCAGGTTTCGAACCCGTCGATTCCCGGCATCATGACATCGGTGAGCACCAGATCAACCGCACGGCTGCCGATTATATCGAGCGCTTCCCGGCCGTCATTGGCCTTGATAACCTGATAGCCGGACGTGCCGAGCGTCCTTTCAAGGAGTTTTAGGTTGCCCGGTTCATCATCAACGCAGAGTATGACAGGATTTGATGCATTCAATTGTCATGTCCGCCGGGTGTCTGTGTGTCCAGCATCTCCCGTACATTTGACAGCAGTACGTCGGGTGAAACCGGTTTCTGGATGAATACGGAGTTTCCATCAAACAGATTGTCCTCCGTAAAGATATCCTTCGTGTAGCCGCTGACAAAAAGCACTTTCAGTCCGGGGCGCAGCATTCTCATTTCGTCGCACGCCAGCTTGCCGTTCTTGTTCGGCATGATCGCGTCGAGGATTACGAGATCGATGTGATCCCCGTATTCAATAAATTTATCCACAGCATCCTGGCCGTCCACCGCCTCGATTACATGGTAGCCGTAGTGGCACAGCACGTTTTTTGACAGCCTCCGCAAGGCAGCATCATCCTCACCAACAAGAATGGTCTCGGTTCCGCCACGCACCGGGGTTGCCTCCCGTGCATCATTTTTGCCGGCGACCGCTGGTGCAAGTACGATGGGCAAATAGATTTTGAAGATCGTTCCGGTTCCGGGTTCACTGTAGACCGTGATGAAGCCGTCGTGTTTCTTGACGATACCGTACGCAATGGAAAGGCCGAGACCAGTTCCCTCCCCCTGCGCTTTCGTGGTGAAGAACGGCTCAAATACATGTGACTGAGTCTCCTTGTCCATGCCGGAACCGGTATCTGACACCGAAAATGAAGAATATATACCGGCTGTGCCGAATCCGTGGGTTTCTATAAATTCCTGATTCAGCGTTACGAGCCGCGTCTCAATGGACAATCTGCCGCCGTTCGGCATTGCGTCGCGTCCATTTGTTACGAGGTTCATGAACACCTGCTCTATCTGCCCACGATTAGCCAGTACGGTAAGCGGCTCCTCCGAGCATGATAATTTCAGTTCGATATCTTCCCTGATCAGCCTGCGAAGAAATGCTTCATTTCCCTTTATAACTTCGCTGATATCGATTACAGCCAAAGTTACTGCCTGCTTTCTGCTGAAAGCCAGAAGTCCATTGGTAAGATCGGCGGCTCGAGTGGATGCCTTTATCAACTCTTCGGCATAATGTTTAACCGGTTCGTTGTCCTTTGCTTTAGCCAGAATCAAGTGGGTATAACCGAAGATCGCCTGCAGGATATTGTTGAAGTCATGGGCCACACCTCCGGCCAGCTGCCCGATCGCCTCCATCTTCTGAGCCTGGCGGATCTGCTCCTCGAGCTTTTTCCGATCCGTGACGTCACGGATGATCATGCTCGTTTTCTGGCTGCCATCACATTCAGGAAATACCGCCGATGATGTTTCCGCAGGGAATGTGCTGCCGTCTCCTCGCTTCAGGGTGATTTCTCCGCGACACTGTCCGGAACGTTTTCTCTCTTCCAGCATGGCGCATAATTTCGCATCATCAATATTCACGAGACCTGCGCGCCCGACGCGGCAAATCTCCGTCTCACTCATCCTGAAAACGCGGCACGCTTCCGGATTTGCCGATAGGACGGAGCCGTCTGTTCTGGTCAGCAGAATAGCGTCGATGCTGTGTTCGTAGATCATGCGGAAGCGTTCGTTGCTTTCGCGCAGCTCCTTTTCGGCTGTTCGTTTTTCCTTGAGTACCGCGGCGTCCCTGAGGCTTCGCTCGATGGCCGGCACCAGGCGGGCCATATTCCCCTTGAGCACAAAGTCCCGGACACCCAATTTGAGAAGTTCCGCCGCTTTTTCTTCGCCCACCGTACCGGTAACCAGGATAACCGGAATATCGGGAAGCATCTCCCGCAGTAGATCCAGGTTCACCTGAAAATTAAGCAGGGGAACATTGTAGTCGGACAGTACCAGATCCCAGTTCTCCCTGCCGAGCGCCTCTTTCAACCCCGTCAGGGTGTCCACACGGCGACAGCGGGCTGGCAGCCCTTTCTGCCTGAGATGGAGTTCGACCATCAGGAAGTCGGCATGGCTGTCCTCAATTACGAGGATATTGAGCGGCTCTGTCATCGTATGTTCACTCCTGCGGCGGTTTGGCGCTAGCCGTGCCGCCTTTTTGGCCGGCCAAGCCCTTGGGTTCTTTAATTCTTAAATATTCACATGTTACGTGTGTGGAACGGTTATTACTATGGGGGGAAGTACTAATGAGGAAGTGTGCTGATGCGTGCGTCGTCCCTGTGTGACGGGGAGAAATATCGTTGGGATGTCGCTGCTAGAGCGGTGAAATTCCTTCGCGGATTGCGTATCGGGTGAGATCAGCTATGCCCCTGATATTCAGTTTGTCCATGATATGCTGCCGGTGCTTATCGACGGTTTTCGCGCAGATGCTCAGGTCGGCGGCAATCTGTGGAGTGCTGCGCCCTTCGGCTACGAGCTTGAGAACACACCGTTCTCTGGGGGTAAGAACAGAAAAGATAGTGGTCCCTTCTCTCAACTGCTTTTGGACATATTCTCCGAGCACCAGGCTGATGACAGGGGGGCTCAGGTAAATATTGCCGGAGATAACCTCACGGATTGCGTCAACCAGTTCCTCGAAGGCTTTTTCCTTCAGCACGTAGCCGCTTGTACCTGCTTTGAGCATTTTAACTGTTGAACATCTTTCCATATTCATTGACAAGGCGATAACCTTGGCGCCGGGGGCTTTGGAGATGATCCGGCGAGTTGCCTCGATGCCGTCCAAACCGGGCAGGGCGGTATCCATTACAACTACATCCGGTTTATGCTCACCGGTGAGGGCGACCGTTTCATCCCCGGTGTCGGCCTCGGCAGCCACTTCAAACTCGTCGTACTTCCCCAGAAGGCTGCGGAGACCTTCGCGCATTTTTTTCTGCTTAAAGGCAAGAAGTATCTTGATTTTCATGGCGGATCCTTTGATTACATGGGAAAAAGTTGAATAGTGCGGCTTGAAACGTTGTTCTCTCAAAAGCAGAAAAAGGGCACAAATTATGACCAAACCAGCAAAATTGAATATTCACCACTTACGTATCAATTTGCTTCGTCAGGAGTGCAACGATACCATAATGTGATCCGATTTTCAAATCGGACCGTCTTCAACAAAGCGATGGCAACTTGACAGTGCCAGAGGTAGGGGTAAAATTGATATGAAGCCACGGGATGGCGCCAGTCAAAAACTAAAATTTAAATTATCAAGTTAAGGGGAAAAAATGAAAAAGTTATTTTGTGTACTTATCATAGCATCACTCACGCTGGCTTTATCAGGCTGCGGAGGTGGCGGCAGTTCCCCACCCCCGACATACGGGGTCCAGATTCTCAGTAATCCAACGTATGACGGTGATATTGAACTTACATCCAACGGATATATCATATCTCAGAATGGCCTCGCGAGCGTGTTTGCCGGTATAGACCCTGATACAGGATCAGAAACCCGTGCTTTTCTGAATTTTTCTTTGTCAGCAGTCCCGGGTAATGCATTCATTAATTCGGCGGAACTTGATTTATTCATCGATAGTTTCAAGTCGATAGACAGAATCATTCCCATACGAATAGAGCTGGTTTCTTTTGCTCCTCCATTAGTGGGTTCTGATTATGACCGTATTATTCTACCACCGCTAGAAACAGTAACGTCAAATATTTATCTGTCTGACGTCGGTAATCATGTATTGATTGATGTCACCCGATTGGTGGATACGGCCCAATTATTAGGGCTTGGTTACTTCCAAATTCGCATATTGGAAAATTTGGGACTTGTTAATCCGGGAGTTTTTGAGATCAACAATGCGACAACCACTAAAGCTCCTTTACTTGATATTATTTACCAATAAGCTGATCTAACAAAAAAAATGTTTATTAAGAAACCCGCTTCTATTGAGGCGGGTTTCTTAATAAATTGCTTCCTATGTGAACCAGATAACAGTAGCACCGAATAAAACAAGATTTTCGGTAAATAATGTGAACAGTATGTAAACAAAGCCCCATCAGACTCAACCCCTCATACTCAGATATGGTGGGGCTTTTTGTTGTTGTCTTTGAGTTGATAAATAATTATAGTTTTTCCGTGGCCGATTCGTAAGCAGTCGCGCGCCGCGACAACTTCAGCGCCTTTGCTGTCTCTCCATAAAGCGCTTGCAGTACACGTAATTCACGATTCACTCCCCCTCTGAGTTGAATCGCCCTCCTTTGGGAGTTGAATATGATTATCAGGAATATTCTTTCTGCCATTGCCGTTTTTGCATTCCAGCTTGGGGGGGAAGTTCAGGCACAAGACATCAATCCCAGCAGGGAAGCCATCAAGCCCCTTTGGGAATTATGCGTGGTGGGGGGTGGCACGTATTTCCCGGATTATCCGGCTGCTGATAAAAACAGTCTACGTGGGCTGGCTCTGCCGTATATCGTCTATCGTGGAGATATTTTACGCCTTGGGGGCGATAGTATTGCGAAGGGTGTATTTATTGATAATGATTATACAGAACTCAATGTGAGTCTGGAAGCTTCCTTTAATGCCAATTCCGACGATAATGATGCGCGGCGGGGGATGCCGGATTTGGATTATCTTGGTGAAATCGGCCCCCAGTTAAAGATCAAACTCGGAGAATTGTACGGCGGTAAAACAGAATTGCAACTGCCCGTTCGTGCGGTAGTTTCCACCGATTTCAGAAGGTTCGATCATAGAGGCTACCTCTTCAATCCAAGGTTTTTCTACCAGCGGCAGAACATTTTCAATTCTGCTATCAATATCAATTGCTCTATCGGCTCCAGTTTTGCCACCAAAAAACTGCATCAGTATTTTTATCGAGTCGAACCGCGGTTTGCGACCGCTGCCCGCCCTGCATATGAAGCAGACGGCGGATATTTAGGCAGTGCAATAACAGTCGGGCTCTCCTATGGCATCACGGATCGAGTCCGGGGCTATGTCGGAGGGCAAGCCGGATATTATGGCGGTGCCGCGAATGATGGCAGCCCCTTGTTCCGCCAAAAAGTGAATTCTTCCGTCCACCTCGGTTTAACATGGTCAATCTTTCAAAGCGATGCCCGTGCCGGTTCTCATAGATAAGTGCCCAGCGTATCTATTATTGTAAACAAACGACCCTCTTGTTGAAACAGGAAGCATCTATCAAAGACCTTGCCCGCCTCATACCTTATGTGTCCTCGCTCCGCTGGCGCTATGCCGCCGGAGCGCTGTTTCTCCTCCTTACCAACGCCTTTGCACTGTTGATCCCCTGGTTCATGAAGCTGGCGGTAGAAGCGCTGCAGCATCCGCAGGCGGCACGCCTCTCCCCGTCCACCTGTGCCCTCGTGATCATGATCCTGGCCGTGCTGCACTGCATCACCCGCATTTTTTCCCGGACATTGATTCTTAATGCCGCCCGCATCATCGAGTTCCGCATCCGTGACGACCTGTTCCATCGCCTGACGCTGCTGGATATCGGCTACTTCTCAACCAGCAGGAGCGGGGACATCCTGTCCCGCTTTTCAAATGATCTGACCAACGTCCGCATGCTGGCCGGCTTTGGCTCGATGAGCGCCATCAACACGTTGCTGGTCTATACTGCCGCCGTGACGATGATGGCCCGCATTCATCCCTGGCTTACATTCTGGGCGATCCTCCCCTTCCCGCTGATGGTGCTGGTCGTCAAAAAAATCAGCCATCGTCTCTTTCAACGTTCTCTTCAAGCCCAGGAGGAGCTGGCACACCTTTCCAGTCAGGCCGAGGAAACGGTTTCTGCTGTGCGGCTGATAAAGTCCTACTGCCGGGAAGAGTATTTTCAGGAAGAGTTTGTCAAAACCGGAGAGCGGTATCTCGGACATAACCTTCGGCTGGCGCGATTGCGAGGCATTATAATCCCGGTGATGGCAACAGCGACCGGAGTTGGGACCCTCATCGTGCTGTTTATGGGTGGACGGCTGGTCATTGCCGGCAGCATCACTCTCGGGGATTTTGTGGCCTTCAGCGGGTATCTGGCGATGCTTGTCTGGCCGACAGCAGTTCTGGGGTGGATACTGACCCTGGCACAGCGGGGTGGCGCCTCCATGTCACGCCTGGCCGGAATTCTGGGAGCCGAGCCGACGGTGGTCGATCAACCCACAGCACAACCGATCAACGCCCTGCAGCAGGGGATCGAAGCACGTGAGCTCGGTTTCAGCTATGGGGGCGAACCGGTTATCGGCGGCGTCTCTTTTC
This sequence comes from Desulfuromonadaceae bacterium, assembly GCA_028683435.1. GTDB lineage: Bacteria > Desulfobacterota > Desulfuromonadia > Geobacterales > Pseudopelobacteraceae > JACRCG01. The sequence goes on from JAQUIG010000001.1 coordinate 207,314, forward strand.
ATATTCTGGCAGGGGAAACGGTAGGGATTACCGGAGAGGTTGGAAGCGGGAAAACGACCCTGTTGCGACTGATTGCAAGATTGCTCCCGGTCGCTGACGGGATGTTGTTTGTGGACGGCAGGGACATCACCACGATAACCAGAGCGAGCCTGCGACGCCTGATCGGATACGTACCCCAGGAAACCTTCCTCTTTTCGCGAACCGTCGCCGACAACATTAGGTACGGAATTACGGGTGAACATTCTGCGAATAGTGTCACTAAAGCGTCGGAGCAGGCCGGTTTTCTTGAGGATGTTGAATCGTTTCCGGAACGATTTGAAACCCGGGTGGGTGAAGGTGGTGTGACCCTTTCCGGCGGTCAGAAACAACGTCTTGCGATCGCCCGTGCCGTTGCCGGCAATCCGCCGATCCTTTTACTCGACGATCCGCTTTCATCTGTCGACGCCGGCCGCGAGGAGGAGATCCTCAACAAGCTGGAGGAATTCTGTGCCGGAAGGACCGTGCTGATCGTCTCACAGAGGATTTCAGCCTTTCGCAATTGCGAACGCATTCTCGTCCTTAAATCGGGACTGATTGCCGAGCAGGGCCCCCCTGCAGAATTATTTAAACAGGGGGGGCTTTACACGAAAATTTGTCATACGCAGCAGCAAAACCGCGAGACAGCGGAGCAAGACGTATAAACGTTGATACTGTCATGCCTGCGGCTGAAGCAGAGGTGACGATTCACGCGCAGGACAGCAGCTCCGACTGGCACTAGATCCCTTCAAACAGTGGCGTCGAAAGATAACGCTCCGCGCCGTCAGGGAGGATAACCACGATGGTCTTGCCGGCGAATTCATCCAACTGGCCGAGACGTACCGCTGCCGCCACTGCAGCGCCGCAGGAGATACCGACCAGCAGCCCTTCCTCTTTTGCCAGGCGTTTGGCGAATTCAATCGCTTCAGCGCTATCCACCTGTTCGACCCGGTCAACGAGGGAGAGATCGAGATTATCCGGGATAAATCCGGCACCGATCCCCTGGATCTTGTGCGGGGCCGGCTGAAGCGGCTGGCCGGCCAGATGCTGGCTGATGACAGGGCTTTCCTTCGGCTCAACCGCTACCGATATAATCTTCTTCCCTTTACCGGTTTTTATGTAGCGCGAAATCCCGGTGATGGTCCCGCCGGTGCCGACTCCGGCAACGACAACATCGACCCCGCCATCGGTGTCGTTCCAGATTTCTGGGCCGGTCGTCTTTTCGTGAATCTCCGGGTTGGCCGGGTTTTTAAACTGCTGCGGCAGAAAATACCTTTCCGGCTCCGCGGCGGCGATATCCTCGGCGCGGCTGATGGCTCCCTGCATACCTTCGGCACCCGGGGTCAGAATCAGATTGGCGCCCAGTGCGGCCAGTACGCGGCGACGCTCGATACTCATCGTTTCCGGCATGGTCAGGGTCAATCCGCAGCCGCGGGCGGCTGCAACGAAAGCCAGTGCGATGCCGGTGTTGCCTGATGTCGGTTCGATGATCTCGATGCCTGGCCTCAAAATGCCGCGTTTCTCGGCGTCCCAGATCATGTTGGCGCCGATGCGGCATTTGACCGAATAGGCAGGGTTGCGACCCTCGACTTTTGCCAGGATGGTCGCTTTGGAATTGCCAACGATATGGTTCAGTTTGACCAAGGGGGTGTTGCCGATCGACAGTGAGTTGTCTGCATATATTTTACTCATGACTTTTCTCCTTCGATACTGGGTTCATCTATTGCCATTCTGGAAGAATCCCGGCTCAAAAACAACAAAAAAGGGGTTACAGCATAAACTGTAACCCCTTGAATGTTTGGTGAGCCGCGTTGGGGTCGAACCAACGACCACCTGATTAAAAGTCAGGTGCTCTACCGACTGAGCTAGCGGCTCAAAAAGAAGAGTTTTATACCTGTTTAGCTGGTCCGTGTCAATGATTATTTTACCTCATGACTCATTTTTTACTTTGGTTCACCGTTGACCCACCTCCATTCAGAAATTACGAATCAAAAACCGTCCGCTCTCGACTCAGAAAGAAGAATTTTATTATCGCGCCAAAATACCGTGCCATCTACGAGGGAGCATACCGGACACGCCGCATGGCGACCGGTATCTCCATGGTAGAAAACGGCATATTAACCGGAGAATATTATTTCATATAATAAGGTTTTTCAACATCACGGCACATCTTTGCTTGTCCCGCTCAGAAGTCGCCTTTCCCCTTTGTTATCACACTGATAACTATTTAATAGCCAGTATAACCGGCAGCAACCCCGCATCCAAACCCGCATCACATTTTAAAGATAGAACGCAGTTTAAATTTTGATTATTTTTATGTTGCATTTACTGTTTCAACAATGTTATGTATACCCCACTTTTAGCGAGTATTGTTGCTTATTACCTGGAATATATGGTGTATATGCCTATATTTATTGAACTATTTTTACAACCTGCTGCTATTATTTTTTTACTTAATTCAGCCAACTAAAAATTTATTACCGGTTATATTTTCAATATAGTACATTTGTTTTAAAACAACCGTTGACACATCCCGACCGTTCTAAAAGTAAACGCAAGTCTATTTATGCAAAATAAAATGAAAGGAGATGACGGTATCGCATTAAGCAGCAAATCCTGTACGCAAACAAGAAAGGAGTAACTAATGGCAGAGAGACAGTATGATTGGGCGACAATCGCGCAAAATCCGAAGTTCCTTGAACTCACCCACAAAAAGACAGCATTCCTTTTCGGTTGGTGGATTTTTTCAACAGCTTACTACTTCCTGCTCCCCATCGGAGCAGCCTATGCACCCGGTCTCTTCAAGATCAAGATAATCGGTGTCATCAACTTCGGTTATGTATTCGCCCTTTCCCAGTTTTTTGTATCCTGGGCACTGGCGCTTTACTATGCCCACGTTGCCAACAAGGACTTTGACCGCTTGACCAGGGAACTGATCGACGAACTTCATCTTTAGAAAAGGAGGATACGACATGACTTTCAAAAAAATCATCATCGCCGCAAGCTTGACCCTCTCTATTGCCGCAGCCGCCTTTGCTGAAGAGCCGACAAAGGCATCGACCGCTCCAGGTTCAACTCCCGCTGTTGCAGCCCCGGCCGCCCAAGGTGCACCGGCACTGTCCGCAGCAACTGATCAGACAACGGCTCCCGCCGTCGCACCGCCACTTGCCAAAAAGAGAGAGCTGAAGGCCAACAAGGTTGTCACCCTCTCGATGTTCGCCGTCATCATCGGCATCACCATGGCTGTTGTCGTCTGGGCCGCCAAGCAGACCAAGACCGCCGCAGACTTCTACGCCGCCGGTGGCGGTATTACCGGCACACAGAACGGCTGGGCCATCGCCGGTGACTACATGTCGGCAGCTTCCTTCCTCGGTATTTCCGGCCTGATTTCGCTGTACGGGTATGACGGTTTCATGTACTCCGTCGGCTGGCTGGTTGCCTACATCACCGTTCTCCTTATCGTTGCCGAGCCGTGCCGTAACGCCGGCAAGTACACCCTGGGGGATATCCTCTCCTTCCGTACGAATCCCAAGCCGGTTCGCGCCTTTGCCGCCATCTCGACGGTAGCCGTCTCGACCTTCTACCTGACCGCCCAGATGGTCGGCGCAGGCAAGCTGATGGCTCTTCTGGTCGGCGTACCTTACAAAACCGCCATCGTCGGCGTTGGTATCCTGATGGTCGGCTATGTCGTCTTCGGCGGCATGACCGCTACTACCTGGGTACAGATCATCAAGGCCGGTCTGCTCATGTCGGGCGCCTTCCTGCTGTCCGTGCTGGTTCTGGCCAAAGCCGGCTTTAACCCGATCTACTTCTTTGACATGATCGTCCATAGCCCCGACATTCAGGACCACGTCTCCAAGCTGGTGTTGAGAGATGGTGTTATCCTTAACGGTATTGATGCCGGACAGCGTTTCCTTGAGCCGGGTCTGTTCATGAAATCACCACTCGACCAGATCTCCCTCGGCATGGCCCTTGTTCTGGGTACAGCCGGTATGCCGCACATCCTGATGCGCTTCTTCACCGTACCGACTGCACAGGCAGCCCGTAAATCTGTTATCATCGCCATGTTCATCATCGGCTTCTTCTATGTCCTGACCACTCTGCTCGGTTTCGGCGCAGCCATTAACCTGACACCACAGGGCATTATCTCGGTTGACCCGGGCGGCAACATGGCTACCCTGATGCTGGCGCAGCAGTTGGGCGCCGATATTGCCCCGATCATGGGCGACCTCTTCCTGGCCTTCCTCTGTTCCGTTGCTTTTGCCACCATCCTGGCGGTTGTTTCCGGTCTGGTTCTGGCAGCATCCGCAGCCATCGCCCACGACATCTGGGTTAACGTCGTCAAGGACGGCCACGCCGACCAGCATGAGCAGGTCATGGCTGCCCGCATCACCTCGCTGGTAGTTGGCGTTGTCGGTATCATAATCGGCCTCATGGCCGAAAAAGCCAACGTTGCCCACCTGGTTGCGCTGGCCTTCGCCGTCGCTTCCTCCGGCAACCTGCCGGTCGTCGTGCTGTCGCTCTTCTGGCGCAAGTTCAATACTGCCGGTGTTATCTCCGGCCTGGTTGTTGGTACGGTCGCCTCCATCGGTCTGGTTATGGTTTCCCCCAACATGACCTATCCGAAGATTGTAGCAGCCGGCGCTAAGAAGGTCGTTGTTGCTATGGAGAAGAAACAGGCTGCACTGCCTGCAGGTGTTCTGCTTGATGAGAAGGACGCCAAAGCGCTTGCCAAGGCTAAAGTTGACGAACTGAAAGACGGAACATCCATGATGGGTCTTGATAAACCTCTCTTTGGCCTGAAAAACCCGGGCATCCTCTCGATCCCGCTCGGCTTCATCGCCGCAATTCTGGGATGCCTGATGTTTCCGAACAAGAGATCCGAAGAGATGTTCGACGAGGTGTATGTCCGCCAGAACACCGGTCTCGGCATGGCCAAGGCTGTCGAGCATTAAAAGTGAGGGTACATCTTCTGCTGACTGTGCAGAAGATGTACTTGTAAATGCACTAACACCGTTTATCAGATTGCTGTGATATAGTGGGGATGGCTTCGGCCATCCCTTTTTTTTATAAATAGCAGCAGAATATCAATTCAAAGAGGTCATTTCGTGGAAACTGTTTCCATTACAACATCCGACGGGTATGAATTATCAAACCTGCGGCAGGCCGTGATCAAGCTGCTTGAACCGCTAGGCGGCATCTCTGCATTTATCAGCAGCGGGGAGCGGGTTTTGCTTAAACCGAACATGCTGGCCGCCAAAGAACCGGATCTTGCCGTCACCACTCATCCAGCGCTGGTACGGGTCGTTGCCGAGCTCGCCAGAGAAGCTGGCGGTATCGTACAGATCGGCGACAGCCCGGGTATCGGCGGTTTTGCGCGGGTAGCTGAGAAATGCGGAATATCTGACGCTGCGCGAGAAAGTGGTACCGCACTTGTTGAATTCGATGAGGCTGTCGATCTTCAAGGAAACGGTACATTTCGCTCCATTCGTCTGGCTCGCGCTTATTACGAGGCGGATAAGATCATAAACCTCCCCAAGCTGAAAACCCATGAAATGATGACGATGACCTGTGCGGTCAAAAACCTGTTCGGAGCGGTGATTGGAGCGGAGAAAGCGGCGTGGCATCTGAAGGCCGGCAGTTCACGGCAGTTGTTTGCCCGGCTGCTGCTTGAAATATATCAGCTGAAAAAACCGGCCCTCAATATTGTCGACGCGATCACTGCGATGGAGGGGAACGGGCCTGGCAGCGGAGACCCGATCAAACTCGGACTATTGATCGCCGGGGTAAACCCGGTGGCGGTTGACCTCATCGCCGGAAGGGTGGCCGGAATACCTGCCGACCTGCTACCGATCGAACAGGAAGCGGTCAGCATGGGACTTCCGGGCGCGCTGTTTGAAGATATTCAGCTCTGCGGCACACCGGTTGAGACCATTCCAGAAATCCGTTTCAGGCTCCCCACCGGAGTTGACGTTCAATTCGGACTGCCGCATTTCCTGGCAAGAACACTTAAAAGCCACCTCACCTCGTATCCGGCAGCCGATCCTGACATCTGCATCCTGTGCGGTGTCTGCCGCGACGCCTGCCCTCCGGGAGCGATCACCATTAAAAACAGCGCGCTGTCGGTTGACAATGCGCGCTGTATTCGCTGCTGGTGCTGTCGTGAACTTTGTCCTTATGATGCCATGAAGATCAAAAGCGGGATGATTCTCAGGGTTCTGATGCTGCTGTCAGGAACAAAAAACGGCTGATTATTCTTCCTCTTCAGATCCCATCGGAATTTCACGATAGGCCCGCTCCTCCTCCACCCGTTTGGTCTGGGCCTGCATCTTTTCAAGGTCGGTTTTGCATTTAACACAGTGGCGGGCAAACGGCATCGCTTTAAGTCTGCCAAGAGGGATGTCTTCGTCGCACTCTTCGCAAATGCCATAATCCCCCTCACTGATGCGCAGCAGAGCCTCATCGATACTGTGAATCTTTTCACGCTCGCGATCACCAAGCAGCAAGCCCAACTCCCGGTCCCGCTCGGAAGACGCCTGATCATAGATGTCTCCGCTTGGCTCGATTGCTGCTACCGCTTCAGTACCGCTCTTGACCGATTTCCTGATCTCGCGGAGGGTGTCTTCTTTGAGTTTTTCAAGAATAACCCTGATCTCCTGCCACTTTTGATCCTGGGGTACATCCTGAGCTGTTCGGGGAGGTGTGCTCTCCACAGCCGGCTTGGGGACGATCTCCTGCTCAACAATCTCCGGGGGATGGTGTGATTTTGCTTTTGAAGCACTGCTTGTGCTCTTATCCCCTTCAACCTGCGCCGGGTCCTGGGTCGGGATTGATTCATCCTTTGATTTTGCAGCAACTATCTTCTTTGCTGTCGTTATCGTTGAGGTCTTCTTTGCCGCTTTTGGGGCGGCTTTTATTGTCTCTTTGGGTATTGTTGCCATGATGTATAATCTCCGCGTTCTGGATAGTAAGTAGCGTGGCCTTAAAAAACGGCGGCAAACTATGGCAGATAACAGGTGCTTTGTAAAGCTATATATGGAAAAGGGTGGGTACTGAGGTAGGAGGATGCTTGCGGTCAACCGGTGTATGACTCAAAGCAAACCACGGCAGATAAACGCGCCGGCGTGCTTGGCATTGTTTTTTCCCCAACCGGCAACTAAAATACGCACGCAAAAAAAACCACACCGGCTCTGCATAACAGAGATGCCGGTGTGGCCTTGAAATGGAGGAAATAAGATCCGTTTATTATTTAACGACTACAAACTCGGCACGTCTGTTTTTTGCCCAGGCACCTTCGTCACTACCACTTACAGCAGGTTTTTCCTCACCATAGCTGATTACGGAGAGGTTTTCAGCCTTGACGCCAAGAGTTATTAAATATTTCTGGGCGGATTTGGCGCGATGCTCACCCAATGCCAGATTGTATTCGGCAGAGCCGCGCTCATCGGTGTGACCTTCGATCTGAATTTTTGCATTCGGCAATGATTTAAGAATAACATCGGCATTTTTGGAGAGGACATCGCGGGAATCCTGACGAAGGTCCGATTTGTCGAAATCGAAATATACTGCTTCGAATCTGTTTTCGGCAACGGGGCTCTGGGTATCTTGGGGGGCAACCGCACTGACAACCGCATCCTGTACCGGCGCTGTCTCCTCAACCGGCTGGGTCTGTTCAACAGCTTTTGTCGGTTCGGCCTTTTCGACTGCTACCGGAGGTACAACGGCCTCTTCCTTTTTTACCGCTTCCTTGTTTGCACAACCGGCGGTAAGCAACGCGAACATGCTGATGCTCGCCAACAGTGTGATCATGGTCTTTTTCATAACAAGCTCCTGTGCTGCATAAAATGAGGCATAATGCCTTTAAAAACTACATAGAAATTATTATACATCGCAGAATCAGTATTGCAACAGGTAATGTCAGATTTCTGCGACGGTTCTGCGCGTACCCGCAGCATCAGCGCGCTGACCAGACCGGTTGAAAATGCCCTCCCTTGCCATGAGAAACTTTTGCTTGCCCGGCCCCATCGGCGCGCATAACGTATACCCCATTGCCGCTGCTCCGCTTTGAGCCGAAAGCAATAAAACGGCCGTCTGCTGACCAGGAAGGGTTTTCGTTGCTGCCATCAAATGTGAGCTGAGTGTCGGAAGAGCCATCCGGGGCGATGACGAAGATGTTGAACCCACCACCCGTCATTCTGGAGTATGCAATCTTGTCCCCCTTTGGCGACCAGCTGGGATTGACGTTGTAACTGCCGGAGATGGTCAGCCTTTTGACACCGCTGCCATCCGCATTCATAACAAATATCTGTGGTTTCCCCAGCCGATCCGACACAAAAGCGAGCTGTTTGCCGTCCGGCGACCAGGCAGGGTTGAGATCGAGAGCCGGATTGATCGTCAAACGGGTCGGATGACTGCCATCTTTGCCGATAGTATAAATTTCGGCATCACCATCCTTACTGAGTGCAAGCGCTATTTTACTCCCGTCCGGTGACCAGCTGCCGGTAATATTAAGCCCTTTACTACGGGAGACGGCAACCTCTGCCGTATTCGACAGGGAGCGGCGATACAGATCAGGATTGCGCCGTTTGTATGACGTGAAGAGGATCTCTCTGCCGTCAGGAGAGAAAGCGGGGTTCAGGTTGATGGAGCCGTTTTTTGTCAGCGGCAGCGGGTTATGACCATCCCAATCCATGACAAATATTTCCTTGTTGCCAGTTTGAGTCGATACGTAGGCGATCCTGGTCGTGAAGGGACCTTTTTCGCCGGTAAGCGCGAGGAGGATTTCGTCGGCAAACGCGTGGCTGACTCGGCGCAGATCCTTTGCTGTGCCGAGATAACGCTTTGCAGTAATCAACTTGCGATTAATGACATCAAAAAGGCGAAACTCGATTGTCAGCCGGCCGTTTTTCAGACTGTATTCGCTCCGAACCAGCATATCAAAACCGGCACTCAGCCACGGCACAAAATCGATATCCGCCGGTGGAAAACCCTTGTCAGCCGACTGCTCCGTATGAATTTCTGCGGCAACGAGACCGGACAGGTTCATATCATATGCGATGACATCAGAAGCGATTCCGGCTGATGCGGAATCGGGAGAGACATCGAGTGAACGCGGGGGGGCAACGGCCATCTTCAGCTGACGATTGCCGGGAGCGGTGACTTCAATATAACCGGATTGGGCATACAGAGAAGCTGAAGAAGCGAGAAGAAGCAGCAACGCAAGAAATATTTTCATGGTGTGTCCTGTTAAATTATCGTGATGTGCCGCTGGAGATACTCCTTGGCTTGAAAACAAAGCCGTTTTCATAAACGGTGCGGCCGGGAGGTACGGTAAACTTTACGCTGGCCAGATCGATTGCCCGCCTGACCGCCAGCTCGAAAGCCGCATCACCACTGCTCCTTTCGATTTTTACCCCTGAAAGTCGGCCATCAGGCGCGATGGTCAATCGCACGACCACTTCAGGGTTTTTGGTTGAGTAGCTGCTTGTCACTTTCAACGCATCTTCTAGCCGTGATTTGATGTAATCCCCATAGCGGCTTCCCGCCTCAGCGCCGCCTGCTCCAGGCATGCCGATTTTAGAGCTGCCGCCTGTTTTCACCTTACTCCGCAATGTATCAAAAACGGCCTCTTCCCGCCTGGCCTCTGCGCTCCGCTCCAGTTTTGCCATCCGTTCGGCAAACGCGGCATCAGCCGCTCCTGATTTATGCGGCACTGGTACCAGGGGAGGTTTACTAACGGCTTTTGGAGATGTCACGGATGGGGGTAGCGCCATCGCAGGAGGGGTAAGGAGAGGTGGAGGAGGCGCCGCCTCCGATTCAGCCGGCTTTTGCGCTGGGGCACCTGACGAGGGATTAGCGGTCGGCAGATTAACTACATCAACATAATATGTCTCCTGAACTGGCGTCTGCAGCGGAAGCAGCCGCCCCGACCACGCCAGCAACAAAAAAACCGCCAGGTGAATGACGGCCGAAGCGATGAAACTGGCACTCATGCCGGTGTCGATTCTCGGGGTGCGGGAGACCATTATTTAGCCGCCGGTTCCGTTACCATGCCGAGGCGTTCAATGCCGGCTCCCTTGATATCGGCCATGGTGCGTACCACCTCACCGTACGGCACTCCGGCATCGGCTTTCAAAAACACCTCTTTTTTTGTCCGGGTGGCAAACATGGTAGAGAGCCGTCCCCGCAGCTCTCCAGCCGGGACCTCCTCTTTGTCGATGAAGATCTTCCCGCTACTGTCGACAGAGACAACGACTGACTCCTCGGCCGGAGTCATAGCCCTGGTATCTGCTTTCGGAAGATTGACCTGCACCCCTTGCTGCATCATCGGTGCGGTCACCATGAAAATAACCAGCAGCACCAGCATGACATCCACCAGCGGAGTGACGTTTATCTCTGCCATCACGGCACGATTGTTGTTCTGTCCTCCCATGGCCATGGTCTATTTCCCCGCGATATTGCGCTGTACGATATTGAGAAATTCAGTCGTGAAGCTGTCCATCTCATTTATCAGTACGCGAATTTTATGTTGGAAGTGATTGTAGGCCATGACAGCCGGGATGGCTGCCACCAGGCCGATGGCGGTGGCGATAAGTGCTTCGGCAATGCCGGGAGCGACAACAGCCAGCGAGGCGGAACCGGTCTTGCCGATCCCTTCAAAGGCAGTCATGATGCCCCAGACGGTACCGAACAGCCCGATGAAAGGGGAGGTGGAGCCGGTCGTAGCGAGGAACGTCAAATACTTTTCGAGCCGTGTTATCTCTGAGTTAGTGGCGCGGCGCAGGGCGCGGGAGACATTCTCAACTCCGCCAAGATCGGTGCTGAGAGCGCTGCCGTCGCTCTTGCTGTCGCTCTCGACAACCTTTTTCAGCTCACTGTACCCCTCATTGAATAAAACTGTCAGCGGAGAGTGGGCAAAGCGGTCAACCTGTGAGGCGATGGCGTCAAAACGCTTTGACTTCCAGAAAAAATCCATGAACCTTTCAGATTCGCCCTTTGCTCGCTGGACCTGAAAAAACTTGAACAGGATGATGCCCCACGAAACGACCGAGAATGATAGCAGCAGCAGTAGAACGAGCTTAACAACAATGCCTGCGCTGGAGATTATTTCCACGAGATGATACCTCCATTTTGATTATAGGCTAAAAAAGCTAGTACTTTCAAACAGTCAAGTCAAGACAAAACGGAGGCAGCCGCTACGCCTCTTCAGCGTTCTGCCAGCCGCGCGGCGACGTGGTCAAGAATTGTCCCGGCCAGCTGGTCTTTGGACATCAGCCCGCAGTCATAGGAACTGCCGTCCTTGAAAATCAGCAGAGCGCGGTTCGTATCAACGTTGAAGCCGGCATCCGGCTGACTGACATCATTGGCGACGATCATATCAAGGTTTTTTTCGCTCAGTTTCTTTGCCGCATTTTCGGCCAGCGCATCGGTCTCAGCTGCAAAACCGACCAGAAACGGACTCCGTGTCAACCCGCCATTCATCCCCCCCAGACCGGCAAGAATATCGGGGTTCTTAACAAGTTCGATCGTCATGGAATCCCCCTTCTTCTTGATCTTTGTGTTGTTTCTCACCAAAGGTCGATAGTCCGCCACCGCCGCGGCCTTGATGACAACGTGGCATTTGGCCACTCGCGCCAGAACCTCCCGCTGCATCTCCACTGCGCTTGTAACGGTGACAACCGTTACCCCCTCCGGCCTGGCCAGGGATGTCGGGCCGCTGATCAGCAGCACCTGAGCGCCGCGCCTCCGCGCCGCACGCGCCAGGGCATATCCCATCTTGCCCGAGGAGTAGTTGCTGATATAACGGACCGGATCAAGCTCCTCACGGGTCGGCCCGGCGGTTATCAGTATCGTTCGACCGGCCAAATCCTTCGCTGTCACAGCCGCGACAGCTCCCTCGAAGATGGTTTCAGGCGCGGCCAGCTTTCCTTCCCCTTCCCATCCGCATGCCAGAGAGCCGCTGACCGGGGCTTCAAACAGGTAGCCGAGGCGGCGCAGCTTACCTTCATTTTCCAGATAGATCGGGTTGCTGTACATGTTGACGTTCATGGCGGGGGCGAAGAGGACCGGCGCTTTAGTGGCCATAATCGTCGTGGTGAGCATGTCATCAGCGATGCCGGCGGCAATTTTGCCGATAACATTGGCCGTGGCCGGGGCGACAATGAAGAGGTCGGCGCGGTCAGCCAGGCTGATATGTCCGATTTCCCCTTCCTCAATCAGATTGAACAGCTCGGTATGGACCGGGTTTGACGAAAGTGTTTGAAACGTAAGCGGGGCAACGAACTCCCGGGCGGCACGCGTCATGATGACATGAACGTCCGCTCCGGACTTGGTCAGCAGCCGCAGCAGTTCAACCGCCTTGTAAGCGGCGATGCCGCCACAAACCCCAAGAATTATTTTTTTATTCCCAAGCATATAACGGCCCGCCTCAAAAATAGGGATTACAACGTTTTTCGTGCCCGATGGTCGTCTGCGGGCCATGTCCGGGATATGCGATCACATCGTCCGGCAGGGTAAAGAGTTTGGTGCGGATTGATTCAAGCAGCTGCTCGTGTGATCCGCCCGGCAGGTCGGTTCGCCCGATTGAATCGGCGAAGAGCGTATCGCCGGTAATAACTATCCCCTCCTCCTCAAAATAGAGAGAGCATCCCCCCCCGGTGTGGCCAGGGGTATGGAGGACTTTCAGGCGGCATGTGCCGAAGAGAATGTCCATGCCGTCGGTCAGATAGGCATCAGCGGCCGGTGAATTTTCCCCCTGCACACCGTACTTGCGGGCGACTTCAGCCGCCCGGCCGAGCATGGGCGCATCAGCCTCGTGAATCAGAAGCCTGGCGCCAAAGGCGGCCGACGCCTGACGGTTCCCCCCGATATGGTCAAAATGACCGTGCGTATTTATTATCGTGCCTATCTTCAAGCCGTGCTGCTGAACACGGGTGACAATCAGCTCCACATCTCCACCCGGATCGACGACGATCCCTTCGCGGCTACTTTCACATCCGACAATATAACAGTTGACTGACAGCGGACCGACAGCAATGGATTCAAATATCATGGATTATCTCCAGTTTCAGCAATAGCGGCATATAAGGCAGGCGGGGAATCCGGAAAAGAGTGTTTATTGACATCCGCCGTGAACATGATACACTTATGCAACCAGACCAGCAACCAACTAACGGAGAATAAGGTATGAAAACAGTTGTCGTAGAAACGGAAAACTGCATCAGTTGCGGCCTCTGCATCTCAACCTGTCCGGCTGTTTTCAGATTTGACAGCAGCGGCAAGTCGGAATGCTTTGACCCTGCCGGTGCTCCTGAAGCTGAAATCCAGAGTGCGATTGACGGCTGTCCGGTCCAGTGTATCCGCTGGGCATAAATCAGATAAAAAGGAGCTGTAAATTATGGAACGTTGGATCTGCACTATCTGCCAGTATGTTTACGACCCCGCCGTTGGCGACCCGGATCGCGGGATTGCGCCTGGGACATCATTTGAGGCGCTTCCGGATGACTGGGCCTGTCCGCTCTGCGGCGCCGGCAAGGATGCCTTCGAAAAAGAGTAAACAGAACGTGGCGGGCTCTCATGCCCGCCACGCTTTTTTTGTCTCACTTCTTATCAGCTGCCTTTATGATATCGACCTTCGTTTCACCGGCTTCAATTATAACCCGCCAGACCAAACCGCACACCCCGCACTCTTTAACCGGCGAATGTTCAGCCGTAAAACCGTTTGAATGCATATCGAGACCAATTTCCGTCCGACTGCCGCAGTTAGGGCATTTCATTGTCTGTGTTACCTCCATACTGAGTTTTCTGCTGGTATTATAAATTATGCCAGTTCCGGCAAAATCGTTGTGATTGCGCTAAAAAGTCCGTCCAGATCGGCGCGCGTCATATCACCCATATGGGCAATACGGAAGGTTTTTCCCTTGATTTTGCCGTACCCGTCGTCAAACGCAAAGCCCGCTTCGTCAAGGCTCTTTTTCAGCGATGCCAGATCAATCCCGCGGCTGTTGCGGCTGCAGGTCAATGTCTGTGAACGGTACGCCGCTTCCGGAAAAGATTCAAAGCCGCGATCGGTCAGCCAGCTGCGCACATAACCGGCAAGATCATTGTGGCGTGCCCAGCGGTTCTCCAGCCCTTCGGCAAACATCCGCTGCAGTTGACAGTCAAGGGCATAGATCAGTGAGATGCAGGGGGTCGATGGGGTATTGTTCTTGGCATCATTGGCGGCAAACTCGGTAAAATCAAAATAATAGCCGCGCCCCTCCATGCCGGCTGCCCGCTGGAGCGCCTTTTCGCTGGCGGTAAAGACAGCCAGACCGGGCGGGAGGGCAAAAGCCTTCTGCACTCCGAAAATACAGCTGTCGATGCCGAGCTCATCGACAGGAATTTTGAGGGCGCTCATTGACGAGACCGTATCGACAATAAACATGACCTCCGGGAATTTGCGCATGACTTCAGCGATCTCCCCCAGCGGGGACATGACGCCGGTGGAGGTTTCGTTATGGATCATGGTCATGCTGTCGTATTTCCCGCTGGCAAGAGCCGTTTCAACGGCCTCGGCAGACACCGGAGTCCCCCAGTCGAAGCGGATGGCATCGGCCTGCTTGCCGCAACGCAGCGTGACATCGTGCCACTTGTCGGAAAAGGCGCCGTTGCAGAAATTGGCGCAGCGCGTACCGACCAGGTTGCGGATCGCCCCCTCCATAACTCCGAAGGCACTGGAGGTCGCCAGAAAAACCTTGTCATCGGTGAAGAGCAGTTTTTTCAAGCCGGAGGTGACCCGGCCATGCAGCTCGGCATACTCTTTCATGCGGTGGCCGATCATGGGGGCGGCCATCGCTTTCAGAACATCAGGATGAACCTCAACCGGTCCGGGAATAAACAGTTTTTTATGCATGACACAACACTCCGGTGCAGAAATATAGTGGTTCATTAGCGTGTTATTACGCTAGCAAATGGAGGGGATAAAGTCAAGATACAGCGAGGAAGGGGGAAAAAGAGCGGCACGGCAACTGCAAAACGGTGCTTTTTAGTTGTGCGATTGATAACTGCCGTCGTATCATAAATCCAAAAGGAGTTCATTAATATGCCAAAAAAGACACCTGATCTTTTCCTCACGATAACTGCTTTCTTTTTGTACATTGTCGGGGGGGTCGGTACATTCGGAGGTATCGCCCTCGTACTTCTGATGGGGGGGCAGGATCTCTTCGGCTGGGGGGATGCCAAACCTATTGGCTATCTCCTGGTGTGCACCGGCTTGTGTCTATCCGTCATGGGAGTTCTTTTTCTGCGGCTTGTCAGGAACAGGACTAACAATCTTCTCTGCCAAAGCTTGAAACCGAAATAAAACCATGCCACTGATTTATTGGCGGCAAATCCCTCAATACTTGATTATTGAACATGATTAGGGCGCAGTTTGCAATTGACGATGTCATTCTCTGCCTGTATAGTTGCGCGCTCAAATGACATTCCACCGGTACAGAGGAGCGCTCCCCATGTTTAAAAGAATTTTATTGTTAGCCATTACAGTATCACTGCTGTCAGTCATCTGCGCCGGTGCGGCTGAAACCAAAGATGTCAGATTCAATTTCAAAAACGCTGGTTCCGTTGTGTTCAGTCACGAATTACACCTGAAAGCATACAATAATAATTGCAAAGTCTGCCACAACGCCATCTTTAATCTGACAGACAAAAAGCGCTACACAATGGCCGAAATGGAAAAAACTAAATCCTGCGGTGCCTGCCATAGTGGGGTAAAGACGTTCAGTGTCGCCAGTGACAAGGACTGTTCGCGCTGTCACACAGGCAAACCGCAAAGCGTACCATACGCAGTAAAAGGCCTTGGTTCCGTCGTTTTCAGCCATGCATCACACATTGCCAAGGCAGGCGGTTCTTGCAAAGCGTGTCATAACGGCAAAGTGATAACCGGCAAGGAAAAAGCGGTAACAATGGCAGAAATGGAAAAAGGGCGTACCTGCGGTGCTTGCCACAACGGCAAACGCGCATTTACTGTAACGGAAAACTGTGACCGCTGCCACAAAACCCTCAAGCCGAAAGAGATTGCCTTCAAACTGAAAGGGGTAACACCTGCCACTTTCAGCCACACATTTCACACCTCGGTTTACAGCTGCAAAGATTGCCACACAAAAACTTTTCCTTACAAAACGGTTGTCGGCAAAGCCACCATGGACGACATGGCCAAAGGCAAGTCCTGTGGCCTCTGCCACAACGGCAAGGATGCGTTTGCATCGTCCGGTGATTGCAACAAATGCCACAAAGGCATGAAACCGGCCCAATTGACTTTCAAAAGTAAGAACGGCACGATCACCGGATATTTCAGCCATGCGTTTCATACTGAAATCTACAAATGCAACGACTGCCACTCCAAGCTGTTTCCTTATGGCAACGGTAAGAGCGCCACCATGAAGCAGATGGAGGCCGGTGCCGCTTGCGGCGCCTGCCACGACGGTAACAGTGCCTTCTCTGTAAAGGGAGATTGCCTGAAGTGTCACGGCAAACAGTCGTAACAGAGGACGCACCGCTACAAAGCAAGCGGACAGCTTAGGTTCGAATGGGGTGACAAACAACGGTTTGTCACCCCATTTTTTGCATACTTATTAAATTATTGATTTTGTACCCTCTGTAGTGTATAGACATTCCGTTTAGTGTATATACTTTTCATACAGCCACTCTTTTGCAGCCAATCTACTCAATTCAACAATCACGATATTTTAGCATATTCACATATTACCGCATGGAGGATTCATTGATGTTGAACAAGCTTTGTCGTCTCATTCCTTTATTGTCCCTGTTTGTCGCTGTCGCCTTGCCGGCGGCTGCCGAGCAGGGGATGGCCATTGATCCGGCCACCTGCCTGGGTTGCCACAGCGACAAGATGTCTGCTCATGATTTTGCAGCGTCTGTTCATGGCAAGAATGCCTGTACCAGTTGCCACGTCGACATTACCGATCTCGCTAAACATATGAAACAGGAGATCAAAGTACAGAAGGTACAGTGCGAGCGCTGCCATAAAAAACAGAACGCCGAGCACTATTCAAGTGTACATGCCGAAAAAGGGGTGACGTGTGCCGAGTGTCACACCGACATCCATACCCATAAATACTGGAATAATGACAAACGTATCGTCGTCGCCAAATGTATCCAGTGTCACGACAAGCAAGCTGTCTACCAGAAGTCGATCCACGGCAAGTCGGTTGCAGCCGGCAACATGGATTCAGCCGCCTGTAACGACTGTCACAATCTCCACGCGATTAGCAAACTTGGCGCTGCTAATGACCACAAAGGGAGAGAATTCCAGACAAAAGTCTGCTTGAAGTGCCATAGTGACGAGAAGATGATGGCAAGAAACAATGTCACGAATGTCGCAGTTAAATCATACATGGAGAGTTACCACGGCAAGAATTACCGTCTCGGTTACCCTGAAAAAGTTGCCGGATGTGCCGATTGCCATACCGCACACTCGGTGTTGCCGAAATCTGATCCGCAATCGAGTATCAACCCTGCAAATATGGTTAAGCAATGTGCCGTGTGCCATTCCAAGGCAACACCTCTCTTCGCCCAGTATTATGCACATGGCGAGATGACCGACCGGGAAAAATATCCCATCCTGTTCTACACGTTTGTCGCTATGACCGGACTACTGCTTTCTACGTTTGCCGTATTCTGGATACATACTCTTCTCTGGATGTTCCGCGGATTTGTTGAAAACCGGGAGAAAGCCGCCAAGCTGGCTTCAGGCGCCCTTCATCACGTTCACGTTACTGAAGCGGGTACACATCTTCACGTCATTCCTGATGCACACAAGCAGTATCGTCGCTTTAACCGTCTGCACATCTTCCTTCATTTCCTGGTCATCACCAGCTTCCTGCTCCTTTCGTTGACCGGCCTGCCGCTCAAGTTCAGTACTCAGACATGGGCGATAGCACTGATGAACCTTTACGGCGGTGCTGCAAATGCCGCTCTGCTCCATCGCATCGGAGCCGCCATTACCTTCGTCTATTTTGGTTCCGCCATTGTGATGAGCATTAACTTTCTTTTCATCCGGAAAGATATCAAGGGGAATCCGCTTCAGCGCCTCTTCGGCCCTGATTCACTCTGCTTCAATCTGCGCGACATCAAAGATGTGTACAATATGGTCAGATGGTTCCTCTTCAAGGGGCCGAAACCGACCTTCGAGCGGTGGACCTACTGGGAAAAATTCGACTTTGTCGCTGTATTCTGGGGTATGTTCGCCATAGGCGGTTCCGGCCTGATGCTCTGGTTCCCCGAATTTTTCGGGCTGTTTCTGCCAGGATGGGCGTTTAACGTAGCCACAATCGTCCATTCTGACGAGGCGCTCCTGGCTACCGGCTTTATCTTCTCGGTCCACTTTTTCAACACCCACGGACGTCCCGAGAAGTTCCCGATGGATTTCGTTATCTTCAATGGTCAAATCGCCAAAGAAGAGATGATCGAGGAGCGCGGAGACCAGTGGAAACGCTATGAGGATGAGGGCATCACCGAACAGTTCGCCTGCAAAAAGAACAGTGGCGTGATCTATGACTTCCTTTTGAAGGGTTTCGGATTCACCGCCCTGTTCATCGGCCTCGGCCTGCTGGTGCTGATAATCCTTGCCATTGCCGGAGGAGGCGGACACTAGCCCCTGCTGAGTAATGACAACCGGCACAACAAAAGGCCGTACCTGTTCGCAGGTGCGGCCTTTTGTTGTGCTAACAGACTGTAAGAAAACATTTTTTATTTGACATCGACCTGCCGGCTGTATAGAGAATATATACCTTAATACTTTACTCAATTGGTTGCATACTGGAGAAAATGATGGAACAGAAAAAACCGACCGCCTATAGATATCTGATGAACCCTGTCAGTATTACCGGGATCTTGCTGGCGCTGACTGCCACCATACTTATAGTGGCGTTTCTGGTCCTTGAGGCGTCAAGCGGACTGGATAATGCGTATATCGGCATTTTTGTTTACTTTGCTTTCCCTGCGATGCTGATCCTGGGCTTGATATTGATTCCGGCCGGGAGCTGGCGGGCAAGAAAGAAGTACCGCAGCGACCCTGAAGCCGGCATTCCGCCCCTGCCGCGTCTCGACTTCAACGACCCAAACAAACTGAGACTGGCCATCTTTTTTATTCTGGCCTCCGTTGTCTTTTTTCTGATCGTCGGCATTGCTGCCGTCAAGGGGTACGAATTTACCGAGTCGACAACCTTCTGCGGCGAACTCTGCCATGTACCGATGGAACCGGAGCTCACCGCCTGGAAAAACTCTCCGCATGCCAAGGTTAAATGCGTTGAATGCCATGTCGGCCCTGGTGCTGAATGGTATGTAAAAGCCAAGATCTCCGGCTTGCGCCAGTTGTGGGTTATGCTAAACCGTTCCTGGCCGACCCCCATTCAGACCCCGATTGAAAACCTTAGGCCGGCGCGCTCAACCTGCGAGCATTGCCATTGGCCGGAGAAATTCTACGCCGGCCGTCAAAAAATATTTTATCACTATGCGCCAAACGAAGATAATACCCCGCGAGAAATTGACATGCTGATCAAGATCGGCGGGACTCCCAAGACCCCCAATGCCATGGGTATTCACTGGCACATTGGCCGTGAGGTCAACTATATTGCCGGAGACAAGAAACGGCTGACGATTCCTTACGTCGCGGTTAAAGGTGCCGATGGAAAAATAACGGAGTACATGGATCCGGCAAAACCGCTGTCCAGGGATCAGATCGCCAAGAGTGAGCAACGCCTCATGGACTGCATCGACTGCCACAACAAACCGACCCACATCTACCACTCTCCGGGCGAGGAGATGGACCGGCACTTTGCCTCCAATACGATTGACCGTAGCATCCCCTACCTGAAAAAGGTCGCCGTCAATCTGCTGGAAAAACCGTACCGTACATCGGAAGAAGCGGTTGCGGCTATCGAGGCGGGCATCAATGACTACTATGCAAAGAATTACCCCGATGTCGTCCGCACGCAGGGGCCGGCACTAACCCGGGCTATCGGCGAGATAAAAGGGATCTACAAACGTAATTATTTCCCCAGGATGAAAGTTTCCTGGAATACCTACCCGAACCATATCGGTCATTTTTATACCCCGGGCTGTTTCCGCTGCCATGACGGCAAACACAAATCACCCGAGGGGAAGGTGATTTCCAAGGATTGCACTATATGTCACACCATGCTGGGGCAAATCCAGGAGAACGTCCCCAAGGGAAAACCGGTTACCGAATTTGTCCACCCGGTTGACATCGGTGACGAACTTAACAATACCAACTGCAGCGAATGCCATTCCGCCGGCGGCCAGGACGTCGCAGGCGGCGGTAACGAGCAGTAACGGAAACCGCGCACGACAAAGCCCCCGGATAGTCTCCGGGGGCTTTGTCGTGCGTGTCTACTATTCGGATGCAGCCTACAACTCCTCGAAATCCTCTTCAACAGACTTTGCTTCTGCTTCGCTCCCCGCATCATCCTCGACCTTCTCATCCACAAGCTTTTCAAGAAACTGCCTGTTGTCGGAGATGGTCTTGCGGACGTCCGCAAGAAGCTTGTCAAGATCGTCTGCCACGTCTGCCATGGATTATCTCCTATCCTTCCAGCATGTCCAGATACCGTTCTGCGTCCTTGGCGGCCATGCAGCCGGTACCTGCCGAGGTGATCGCCTGGCGGTAGGTAAAATCCTGCACATCACCCGCGGCGAAGACCCCCTTGACACTGGTGGCGGTCAGATCACCCTCAAGGCCGCCGCATTTGGTGCGGATGTACCCATCGAGCATATCAAGCTGCCCCTCGAATATTGCAGTGTTCGGCGAATGGCCGATGGCGATGAATATCCCGTGCAGCGCAAGATCCTTGGTTGACCCGCTCCGGTGGCGGATGCGCATCCCGGTCACGCCGCTGGCATCACCCAGGACCTCGTCCAGCTGATGGTTCCACTCGATCGTGACATTCCCCCCCTTCGTCTTCGCAATCAGGCGGTCAGCCATCACCTTTTCGGCGCGGAACTCTTCACGGCGATGCACGACGGTAACGTGCCGGGCGATGTTTGAAAGATAGAGCGCCTCCTCGACCGCCGTGCTCCCGCCGCCGATCACCGCGACATCCTTGCCGCGGTAGAAAAAGCCGTCACAGGTTGCGCAACCCGAAACACCCTTCCCCTTGAAGGCGGTTTCGGAGGGGAGGCCGAGGTAGCGGGCCGATGCGCCGGTCGCGATAATCAGGGCGTCGCAACTGTAGCTGGCTGAATCACCCTGCAGCAGGAACGGGCGCACTTTCAGATTGGCTCGTGTGATATGGTCGGAGATCATCTCCGTGTTGAAGCGCTCGGCATGGAGTCGCATCCGCTCCATCAATGCAGGCCCCTCAACCCCCTCATGGTCGCCCGGCCAGTTATCCACTTCGGTTGTCGTCGTCAGCTGGCCGCCCGGCTGCAGACCGGTGATCAGAACCGGGTTGAGATTCGCGCGTGCGGCATAAACGGCCGCCGTATAGCCGGCAGGGCCGGCACCTAGTATAATGAGTCGATGATGAATCGGATCCATGTTTCCTCCTGAAAAGTGTTGCATATTTATAACAGCAAACCGTCCGCTTGCCAAGTATGTTTGACCGAGGTGTTCAAGCAGCACTGATCTCCCGCGAGTCCCTTCTCCCTCATGGAGAGGGGACTTTAGTCACCAAAACGGAAAATTGATACTAATCAGGAGTCTGTTTGACCGGTGCCGACCCATCTGCTACTATCAGACCCTTATCATGAGGAGTACAACCATGGAGCTTATCGAGCTTATTTCCGATGCGTACGACCGCCTGAAAAAGCGTGTCCGGCACAGCGAGCTGATCTATTCACACTATTACAGCGAACTGCTGGGGCTGCCGCTCCATTTCAAATGCGAAAACCTGCAGCGGACCGGCTCCTTCAAGATCCGGGGCGCGCTCAACTTCATGACCTCCCAGCCGCGTGAGAAGTTGCAGCATGGTGTCATCACCGCATCGGCCGGCAATCATGCCCAGGGGGTCGCCTTTTCCGCCGACCTGCTCAGCGTCGCCGCCACCGTGTATATGCCGGAGATAACCCCGCCGCAGAAAGTCCAGGCGACGCGCGATTACGGTGCCGAGGTCGTACTGATCGGACGCAATTTTGACGAGGCGTGTGCGGCAGCGGTAGCTGCGCAGCGGCAAAGCGGAGCTCTGTTCGTGCACCCTTTTGACGATGAACTGGTCATGGCGGGGCAGGGGACCATCGCCCTGGAGATCCTGGAAGATCTCCCCGACCTGCGCAACGTCATCATTCCGGTCGGCGGCGGCGGCCTGATTGCCGGCATGGCGGCGGCGCTGCGCGAGCGTGCGCCACACGTCCGCATCATCGGCGTCGAATCGTCCGCCGCGCCGTCAATGTCCGCCTCCTTTGCCGCCAAAAAACCGGTCGAGCAGCCGGTACGCGTCACCCTTGCCGACGGCATCGCCGTTAAACTGCCAGGGTCGCGGACGGTGCCGATTATCTGCGATCTGGTCGATGAGATTATCCAGGTTGAGGAGGAGGATATCGCCCTGGCGATCGTTTCCCTGCTGGAAAAGACCAAGATGCTGGTCGAAGGGGCGGGGGCGGTCACGCTGGCGGCGATACTGAACAGGAGAATTCCAAATCTCGAAGGGAAAACCGTCTGCCTTCTTTCTGGTGGAAACATCGATGTCAAAACGATCTCGCAGGTTGTGGAGCGGGGGCTGATTGCCGGGGGACGCTACCTCAGGCTGGTCGTCGAGTTGGACGACCACCCCGGCGCGCTGGCGACCCTCGCCGAGAACATCGCCGCGACCCGCGCCAATATCTTCCACATTACCCATGACCGCCGCTCCAAATCCCTGGCGATCGGCCGGACGGATGTGTCGTTGGAGTTGGAAACACGTGGCTATGAGCATATCAAGGAGATTGTCGGATATCTGGAAGGAAAGGGATACAAACTGACGGTTGTGTAATAGGCCCCTGCTCAGCTTTTCTTACACGTCAAAAGCCCCCTCATCCGCCCTGTCGGGCACCTTCTCCTTTAGGCCCTGTGGGTCCTCAGGGAGAAGGGATAATAATCATACCCTCTCCCAGCGGGAGAGGGTGGCCGAAGGCCGGGTGAGGGGGTAAAGCAGGATTTTAGCTTCGCTGCATACACTAAACTGGACAACATTGGATCACATATACAAAAACAAAAAATCCTTCGAGGTCGTCTCGAAGGATTTTTTTATCAGCAGATGCACGTCCTTCAACCCCCTTAATCTCCCCTTATCAGGGGAGATTAAGGGGGTTGGTTTTGAATGTGACTGAGGGACTCGGACAGGGAGATTGTCAGTTATTTGAAGCAAAGGGGGTATAACCTGACGGTGGTGCAGCGGCAGGCGCATCCGCAGGTTTGCTGCGCAGGCCGGCGGCGAGGTTGAAATCGATCTCGATGACGATAGAGAGCTTCTCCGGATCGGGGTAGGCCAGCACCTCGTAAAGCCGCTTCTCGACAAAAATGCTCAGATTGAGGATGTCTTCGCGGAGGTTTTGCGGCAGCGGGTTTTCCGGGTCGGTCAGTTCCGTCTGGAAGAAGCTCCACACCTTCTGATTAAAACTTACGGCCTCGGAGAGCTTGGCATAGCTGTCCGCATCATCCCAGTTTTCCTGCACCTTTTTCAGCATAATGCCGGCACGGGACAGCACCGATGCTTCCAGCTCCCTTCCGGAGAGACCGACCTTCTGCATGTTTGAATACGCATTTGCTGGGCTGTATGACATTGTTCATCCTTATGTTCTGGAGGGTTTGTTGCCGGTTCGGTGTCGTAGGCTAATTAAAATAGTAACCTTGCTGGCGCAAGAAATCAAGGCTCTTAAGGGTGTCTATTGATAATTGTTTCTGCCCCGTGCACCGAACCCTTCACCCCACCCCCTCATCCAGCCTTCGGCCACCTTCTCCCTCAAGGGAGAAGGGATATTCTTGCCCCTCCCCAAAAAAAATCAACCAACCCAAAATAGCCCCTAAAGTTTATCGACCCCCCTCCGATATGAGTACCTAGATACAATAAAGAACCGGCGCGCGACGGTTCTCATCACACCCCCGGCAAGAATGCCGGAAAAAACCTAGAAAAGGAGCTTCACCATGGCAATCAACGACATTTCCTTGACATCCGGTATGCGTAACAACCTTCTGGCCCTTCAGGGTACAGCAGCAGCATTGTCCCAGACCCAGGACCGCCTGAGCAGCGGCAAAAAAGTAAACAGCGCTCTTGACAACCCGACCAACTTCTTCTCTGCTCAGTCACATCTGCAGCGCGCATCCGACCTGGGCGACCGCAAAGACGGCATGTCAGAAGGCATCCAGACCGTAAAGGCCGCCAACGCCGGTATCACCGCCATCACGTCACTGATCCAGGCAGCAAAAGGTCTCGCCAGCTCCGCCCTCGGCACGACCGATCTTGTAGCCCGTCAGAGCTATCAGGATCAGTTCAACACCCTGCGTACCCAGATCGACGATCTGGCGAATGATTCCGGCTACAAGGGCACCAACCTGCTTAACGGTGCCACCCTGACCGTCCAGTTCAACGAGAGCACAGATGCTTCAACTCTTGCAATCGGCGGTTTTGATGCCACAACAGTCGGCCTCGGTATCACCGCACCGGCCACGGCTGCCTACGCCGCCTCAGCAACAGCTCTTACAGCTGCCGGGGTTGCCGACACGGCACTCGCAGCAGCAGGTACCGCGCTGGGCACGATCAGTGATTCATTTACGGCAGCAGGCGACGCTCAAACCGCACTTGTAGATGCAGGTGCCGCAATCACCGCCGCCAAAGCATCAGATGACGCCATGACTGTCGCCACCGATGGATTTGCTGCCGTAGAAGCTTCAATCCTTGCTGGTACGGCCGCTGACGCTGCCGCCGGCACTGCCGCCACATCAGCCGCTGATACACTTGATGCTTATGCTTTAACAATTACCGATACGACTGATAAAAAGCAGTTTACGGATGCTGCTGATGTCCTTAGAGCTGCCGGCGTTAGTCTTACCGCTGGGTCTACTGTAGCAGACAGTACCAGTGCAGATATAACTGCTGCAATTGCTGCTTTTACCTATACAACCGCAACAGCCGCAGCAACGGTCGCCGCATCAGCCGCAATTGACACCGCCGTTACTAACGCCGGTCTTGCTGCTGCCGCAATAACAGGCACAGATACTGCCGCCGCGGCGTTCTTCACCGATGCAGCAACAGACCTTGGGACAGCCAAGGCCGCTTTAGCAGCACCAACTGCACAAAAAGCAATTGATGCTTCAGACGACGCTGCCAAACTTGATGCTTACACCGTCGACACAACCGCTGTCGAAGCATCAACCCTTGCCGCTGCAACGGCCGCAACCGCCGCCGCCACAACCGCGACCGCTAATGCCGCTGCTGCGACTCTGGCTGGCGACACGGCAACTGCGACTGGCGAAACCGCTGTTAGCGCTGCCTTCACTGCAGCCGCAGCATTACTTACGACTGCCAATACTACAGTAGCAGCTCTTGGCGGTACAACACTCTCTACAGAAACTACTGAGAACGCAGCAGCAGCTGCAGCTGGAACAGCAGCAGCTGCCGGCAACACTGTTGCCGCAGATCTGGCCCTTCTTGCTACTGCAGCCATCGCTGATGGTTGGAACAACACTGACGCCACCGCCGGTGCAACCGCTATTAACGCCTCTTCAACAAAACTCGACAACGCCCTGACCACACTCAGGACCCAGTCGTCATCACTGGCAGCGAACCTGTCGGTCGTCACCACCCGTCAGGATTTCACCTCAAACATGATCTCAACCCTGACACAGGGCGCCGATAACCTGACCCTGGCCGACATGAACCAGGAAGGCGCCAACATGCTGATGCTGCAGACGCGTCAGTCGCTCGGCACCACCGCTCTGAGTCTCTCTTCACAGGCCGCTCAGTCGATCCTGAAACTGTTCTAGGATCGGTAACAGAAGTATTTTAAATGATATTGGAGGGGGATGGAAATCCCCCTCCTTTTCTCTTTTCTGAGTAGAATCAGTTTCCCGCAGTCGCGACAAAACAGTCCCCTCTCCCTGAGGACCCTCTGGGGCCTAAAGGAGAGGGCTAGGGTGAGGGGGCAGAGGTGGATTATGCGGCAGTGTTATCCCCCTCATCCGGCCTTCGGGCACCTTCTCCCTCGAGGGAGAAGGTGCCCGAAGGCCGGATGAGGGGTGCTTTTGACGTTAAGCAAAAACCTGTCTGGACAACGCTAGCTATTTGAAAGAGATTTATCTTCAATTTATGACCGTTTGAAGTATACCACGGTGGAGGTGACCCCATGTCCATTCAACCTGTAGATGTACAACCTTCGTACCCGGCACAAAAAAAGGCAGCGGAGTCTCTTCCCCTTCCGCCCGGCCGCTCGTATCAACAATCAGGCGCACAAGCGGGCGCTGATTCAATAGACCTTAACGCCGAAATACCGGCTCTGCCGCGCTTCGATAAAATGCAGTCCGATAAATCGACCCGGAACGAAGTGGCGGCCAGCATCAAGAACGCCGACAGCACCATGGTGGAAATCGGCACCAAGATTGATTCCATGAAAGAGAACCTGGAAATAATCGTCAAGAATTTTCCCCCCTATCCCCCCGGGAGTAATGAGCGAATAAATTTCCTCAGAAACTTCAACTCACTACGGCAGCAGATCGATGCCCTCACCATTCCGCGCCCCAACGAGACCAGCGACATCGCCCTCAAGCTGCAGGGGCTTGGCACCGGGAAGGGGGGACTTAATATCCCGGCACTGGCCGATTCCGTGCCGGAAGCGACAGATCCGCAGATTCATCAGGCGATAGGGAATCTGGATCGTGCGAGAAAGACTCTTGACGCCGGCAGAGCGGCTTTGGCAGGAGAGGCCGCAACATTGATAGCAAACGCAGCGTCGAGGTAGACAATGGCATTAAAGATCAGCTTGAAGCCGCATGAACGGATGATTATCGGTGGCGCTGTTGTTAAAAACGGCAACAAAGTCGTCGATCTGTTTATCGAGAACAACGTCTCCATCCTGCGGGAAAAGGATATCATCAACGAAGCGGGGGCAAACACCCCCTGCAAGCGGATCTATTTCATCATCCAGCTCATGTACATCGACGGGGGAAAGTCTGCCGATTATCAGAACAGCTATGAAGACCTGGTCAGGGAGCTCGTGGCAGCGGCACCAAGCACCGCAGCTTTAGTTGCCCAGATCAATGAATCGATATCAGCAGGGAAACTTTACCCGGCGCTGAAATTGGCCCATCAGCTGATTGACTATGAAGATCTGCTTATCAAACTGGCCGAACCGGTGACAGAGTAACCCCGCACATAAACCCCGCCTGTACTTCTTCACCAATGTCCGATCGCATTTTCAGCTTTAAAGGAACCAGTTCATGACAACAGACAAAACTCTCTCTCGAAAGCAACGAAGGGGAGCAGAGACGATAGCAAAGCGCTCCGCCGGTAAGCCGGGACAATCCCCCAACGTATTTGATGGAATCAATTTTTTGGTGACGTTGTTCAATCAGGGGTGCTACGCGGAAGGTGAAGCGTTTGCACGGCAACAGATAAAGCGATTCCCGCACCATGGCTTTTTCTGGAAAGCCCTGGGATTGATGATCAGATCTCAGGGACGCGATTTGGAATCGGTGGAGCCGATGCAGAAAGCGGCACTATTGTTGCCTAAGGACGCCGAGACGCATTTCAATCTGGGCAGCACTCTCAATGATCTGGGGCGCCTGAATGAGGCTGAGGCCAGTTTCCGCCGCGCGCTGGAGCTCAAACCGGATTACGTTGAGGCTCATAGCAATCTCGGTAACACGTTCAAGATTCTTGGCCGCCTGAATGAGGCAGAAGCGTGCTTCCGCCGCGCACTGGAGATCAAGCCCGATTACGCCTTGTCACATAGTAATCTCGGTGTCACCCTAAGGGATCTGGGTCGCCTGGATGAGGCAGAAACCAGCTTTCGCCGCACACTGGAGCTCAAGCCGGATTACGCCGATGCTCATTACAATCTCGGCAACACTCTCATGGACCTTGGGCGCCTGAATGAGGCAGAAGTCTGCTTCCGCCTCGCGTTGGAGATCAAACCGGATTACGAAAAGGTATATTGCAATCTTGGCAACACGCTCAATGCTCTGGGTCGTCTGCATGAGGCCGAGGCCAGCCACCGCCGCGCGCTGGAGATCAAGCCGGATTATGCTGAGGCGCATAACAATCTGGGCATCACTCTCAAGGAGCTGAATCAGCTGAGTGAAGCTGAAGCCTGCTACCACCGCGCACTGGAGTTAAATCCTGATTACGTTGAGGCGTATAGCAACCTGGGCATGGCTCTCAAGGATCTGGGGCGCCAGAATGAGGCTGAAGCCAGCTACCGTCGCGCACTGGCGATCAAGCCGGATTCCGCAATATCGCACAGCAATCTGCTCTTCACCCTCAACTACGCAGCCAGTCACCCTCCTTCGTATCTCCTTGAAGAGGCCCGTGCCTGGGAGACCGGCTGCATCTCTGAAACAGACAGGCGTGTCGCGCATGCAAGGGGATTCAGCCGCCCAACTCTCACCGGCCGCCGATTGCGTGTCGGGTATGTATCGGCTGATTTCAGACAACACGCAGTAAGCTACTTTGTGGAGCAAGTTTTTGCTCATCACGATGCTGCCCGCCTGGAGGTTTTTGCCTACAGTGCCAGTGCAACGCGTGATGCCGTCACCGAGCGGATCGAGGCCCTGGTCGAGCATTGGGTTCCGGTGATCGGGCTTTCAGATCAGAAACTGCGTGATCGCATAGAAGCTGACGAGATTGATGTGCTGATTGACCTTTCCGGGCATACGGCGCAGAACCGTTTGGGGGTGTTCGCACTGCGCGCCGCACCGGTGCAGGCTCATTGGCTCGGGTACTTCGCCAGCACGGGGCTCACGGAGATGGATTACTGGATTGGTGACCCGATCCTCACCCCGCCTGAGACGGATAATCATTTCAGTGAGACGGTGTGGCGTCTGCCACGAACCTGGGTCTGCTATGAGGGCAAGGTAGAAGCACCCGAAAGTTGCTGGCAACCGACAGCGGACGGCACGCTGTGGCTGGGAAGTTTTAACAATCTGCCCAAGCTCACTCCTGCCACCTTTGCCCTCTGGGCACAGGTGCTCCATAAGCTCCCGGAAGCAAAACTGCTCCTTAAGACCAAGGGACTGACGGAAGAACGGAACCGCCAGCGCATCATGGATACCATGGCCAGCTACGGCATCGGAAATGAGCGCATCGAACTGCAGGACAGCCGCATCACGGTAGACTGGGCAAGCCATATGGCATACTATGACCGCCTGGACATTGCGCTGGACCCGGTTGGCGGAGTCGGCGGCGGCACCACTACTTGCGATGCCCTCTGGATGGGGGTGCCGGTAGTAAGCCTGGCCGGCGATCGCATGGCATCGCGTATGACCGCCTCAATGCTGGATGCAATAGGGCGTCCTGAATGGCTGGCAGGATCTGAAGAAGAATACGTGGCGAAAGTGACTGAGCTAGCCCATGATGTGGCGGGGCGTGAAGTCATGAGGACAAGCCAGCGGGAGCGCATGGCCTCCAGTCCACTATGCGATGCAAAGGGGCTTGCCGGGAAGCTGGAAGATGCCTATGGGGCAATGTTTGAACAGTTGGCGGAAATAGTGGGTTGATTCCGCAGATAATCAAAACGAAAAATGTTGAAAACATGCAATAGCAGAGGATCGGGCATGACCAACCGAAAACAAAGACGGGCTACCGAAACGAGAGCAAAAAGTGGTCATAACAAGACCGGGCAGACGCATCAAACACCAGGAGCGGGTGCTTCACCACCGGTCGAAAATCCTACTTCGGAAGAAATAGGACTTTTAGTGACTCTGTTTAACCAGGGTCGCTACATAGAAGGAGAAGCCATTGCCCGGCAACAAATAAAGCGTTTTCCACAACATGGTTTTTTCTGGAAGGTCTTGGGACTGATGATCAAATCTCAGGGTCGTATCATGGAATCGCTGGAGGCAATGCAGAAAGCGGCAACATTGTTGCCGATGGACGCAGAAGCGCATTTCAATCTTGGCATCACTCTCAATGATCTGGGGCGCCTGAATGAAGCAGAACTCTCCTACCGCAGGGCTCTGGAGATCAAGCCGGATTACGTTGAGGCACAGAGCAATCTCGGTAACATATTCAAGACTCTTGGCCGTCTGAACGAGGCAGAAGCCTGTTATCGCCGTGCGCTGGAGCTTAAGCCGGATTGCGCCCTTCCACATAGCAACCTTGGCGTCATTTTACGAGATCTCGGTCGCCTGAATGAGGCTGAATCCTCTTTCCGTCGTGCTCTGGAAATCAATCCGGATTACGCTGAAGCACATTACAATCTTGGCAACACTCTCATGGATCTTGACCGCATGAATGAGGCCGAAGCCTGCTTTCGCCGCGCAGTGGAGATCAAGCCGGATTACGCTGAGGCACATTATAATCTTGGCAAAGCATTCAATGCCCTGGGCCACCAGAATGAGGCCGAAGCCAGTTATCTCCGCGCGTTGGAGATCAAGCCAGGTTACGTTGAGGCACATTACAATCTTGGCATAACCCTTATGGACCTGGGTCGCCAGCGTGAGGCCGAAGCCTGCTATCTCCGCGCGCTGGAGATCAAGCCGGATTACGTTGAGGCACATACCAATCTTGGTATTACCTTAATGGGTCTGGGTCGTATGAGAGAGGCCGAAGCCTGCTACCGTCGCGCTGTGGAGATAAATCCTGATTACGTTGAGGCATATACCAACCTTGGCAATACCCTCAAGGATCTGGGGCGCCAGCATGAGGCCGAAGCCTGTTACCGCCGGGCACTGGAGATCAAGCCGGATTACGCAATGGCGCACAGCAATCTGCTCTTCACCCTCAACTACGCAGCCAGTCACCCTCCTTCGTATCTCCTTGAAGAGGCCCGTGCCTGGGAGACCGGCTGCATCTCTGAAACAGACAGGCGTGTCGCGCATGCAAGGGGATTCAGCCGCCCAACTCTCACCGGCCGCCGATTGCGTGTCGGGTATGTATCGGCTGATTTCAGACAACACGCAGTAAGCTACTTTGTGGAGCAAGTTTTTGCTCATCACGATGCTGCCCGCCTGGAGGTTTTTGCCTACAGTGCCAGTGCAACGCGTGATGCCGTCACCGAGCGGATCGAGGCCCTGGTCGAGCATTGGGTTCCGGTGATCGGGCTTTCAGATCAGAAACTGCGTGATCGCATAGAAGCTGACGAGATTGATGTGCTGATTGACCTTTCCGGGCATACGGCGCAGAACCGTTTGGGGGTGTTCGCACTGCGCGCCGCACCGGTGCAGGCTCATTGGCTCGGGTACTTCGCCAGCACGGGGCTCACGGAGATGGATTACTGGATTGGTGACCCGATCCTCACCCCGCCTGAGACGGATAATCATTTCAGTGAGACGGTGTGGCGTCTGCCACGAACCTGGGTCTGCTATGAGGGCAAGGTAGAAGCACCCGAAAGTTGCTGGCAACCGACAGCGGACGGCACGCTGTGGCTGGGAAGTTTTAACAATCTGCCCAAGCTCACTCCTGCCACCTTTGCCCTCTGGGCACAGGTGCTCCATAAGCTCCCGGAAGCAAAACTGCTCCTTAAGACCAAGGGACTGACGGAAGAACGGAACCGCCAGCGCATCATGGATACCATGGCCAACCACGGCATCGGGAATGAGCGCATCGAACTGCAGGACAGCCGCATCACGGTGGACTGGGCCAGCCATATGGCATACTATGACCGCCTGGATATTGCGCTGGACCCGGTAGGCGGCCTTGCTGGTGGCACAACCACTTGCGACGCGCTCTGGATGGGAGTGCCGGTAGTAAGCATGGCCGGTGATCGCATGGCATCGCGTATGACCGCCTCAATGCTGGATGCAATAGGGCGACCTGAATGGCTGGCAGAATCTGAAGAAGAATATGTGGCGAAAGTGACTGAGCTGGCCCATGATGTGGCGGGGCGTGAAGTCATGAGGGTAAGCCAGCGGGAGCGCATGGCCTCCAGTCCACTATGCGATGCAAAGAGGCTTGCCGGGAAGCTGGAAGATGCCTATGGAGGGATGTTTGAACGGTGGCGAACAAACATGCAAAAAACAGTTTGAATCATCTATAATATTCAGGAGAATTAGCTCATGGTAACGATAGACCGCGTTCGGGACAAAGATGCCCTATTGAAATTTTCAACACCCAAGCCTGTCATGACACGGGAATCAGCGGATAGCATTGTGGCTGATATATTGACCAAATGGCAAATGGAAACCGCCGAAGAAGCCCTGCGGGTCTCCACCATTTTGGCAGATGAATTCCCCGATCAAGAGCCGCCTGATGGCTTCTGGCACGATGCTTCATCTGTGGCATTTCGTGATTTTTTCGTGTGGGGTCATAATCATAACTTTGGCCATGGCATCAGCCGCGCTGGGGCCATGAGCAGCCGCCATATTGAAATTACCGCAGAGGCGCTCGAATTGGGGATGCTTCCCGCTCGACTGGACGGCAAGAAGGTGCTCGATGTCGGCTGTTGGAGTGGAGGCGATCTGCTGGTACTGGCAGGTCTTGGCGGACAGGTAACCTGCGTCGAAGAGCATCCGATTGCGGCACGCGCAGCACACCGCCTCGCAGCGTTGCTCGGCCTGGATGCCCCGGTTATTGAGGCGAGCTTGTATAAAGACCGCCCCGACTGGGCAGGAAAGTTCGATTATGTGTACTGCTCCGGCGTGATTTATCACGTCACCGATCCATTACTATTTTTGAGAATTTTGTTTGCCTATTTGAAGCCTGGCGGAGAGGTGTTTCTGGAAACAAAGGCGGTAGCGGGAGAAGGAAGTGTCTGCGGCTATTCTGGTACGATGGAGAAAGGGTGGAACTGGTATGCCCCGAATGAAACTGCCTTGGGACGCTGGATGGTTGATGCCGGTTTTGAGCCCTCCAGCATCAGGATTTATCGCCGTTTCAACGATCGCCTGTTAGCGTACGGTCGTAAGGCCGAGACCCGATCAATGCGCGAAACAGCAGGTTTTTCGCGCCCCGGAAGCTGGCTGGAAGGAGTTGTGTAATCGTGAAACTTCATCTGGGGTGTGGCTCAAAATTTATTCCCGACTTTATACACATTGATATTATTGAGGGTGATCATATCGATCACCACTGTTCGGTTTGCAACCTTCCCTATCCTGATGACAGTGCCGATCTGATTTATGCATCCCATGTACTGGAACATTTCGGGCGTTTTGAGATGCGAAACCTTCTGCGTGAGTGGTGCCGGGTTCTCGCACCCGGTGGGATACTCCGACTTGCGGTGCCGGACTTTTCTGCCTGTGCCAAAATATACTACGAAGAGGGTCTCAAGGATGGCCTGAGCGGTTTGATCGGGCTGATATGCGGCGGACAAAGAAATGAGTACGATTTTCACAAGATGATTTTTGATGAACCATTTTTGACAGGGGAGCTTTTTGCAGCGGGGTTTCGTGAGGTGCGTCGCTGGGATTGGCGGTTGACGGAACATGCCGATATTGATGATTACTCTCAAGCATATATTCCGCATCTGGATAAGGAAAATGGGACTCTGATGAGCCTGAATCTCGAAGCGGTCAAATAGGTTATTAAATGCCCAACCATAATGCTGACCACGTCCACAAAAAGACGAACCTGAGGATCTGGCCAATTCTCCGGCAGGCACGCCTTCGGAAAAGTAGCGGTCTCACGTTTTCTTGAAGGACGGGATGATCTTGAGCGAGATAGCCGCTTTATGGACAAAGGGGTCGGGTATCCGCCGGATGGTTTTTTGAAGAGAACATCTTGAGAACAATGGAACCGATTGCCATTGAGAGATGACATTATGACAACGCGCGATTTTCCACCCATCCACCCTGGAGAAATTCTTTTGACAGAATTTTTAGATCCGATGCAGATTACCCAGTATTGCCTGGCAAAAGATATTGGCGTAGCACCAAGGCGCATAAATGAAATTGTGCATGGTAGGCGGGCCATTACTGCAGATACCGCGTTGCGCCTCGGTCGTTTTTTCAGCATGGAAACTGAATTCTGGCTCAACCTTCAGACCCATTATGATATGGAAGTGACACTTGAAGCACTTCAGGACCGCCTTGATCATGAAGTCCATCCCTTACGTCTTGCCGCATAACGCGAAAAGGTGGACAGAATGATTTTAGGGAAGAAAAGCCCCCCTCATCCTGCCTGCGGGCACCTGGGAAAAATCAGCAAACGCTCTGCATCACCTTTTCATCATCCGCTTGCCGCCTAAGTTCAGCAGCCGCTCATAGAAGGTTTTGTTACAGGACCTGCACTGAAAACGCCTCGTTATCCGCTTAAATTCCTACACGTTTGCCGTGGGCAGGTAAATCGCGGATCAGTTTTTCGTTCCGGCCAAGGCCAACGAGATTGTCACGACTGCAATTCTCACAGGTTCGTGGTGGATTACCGGTTTTTGACGTTGATATGGTAGTCGAATTCGGTTTCAACGATGCTGGTTATGGCGTAGGCTGGGAGATTGAGTATATTGGTAGGCATGGACTATTCACCCACTACCAATAGGTTTACTACCAATCGAACCATCAAGTTCTTATTCTCAGGTTGGCTTTCGGCTATCAGCAGAGCAAGGGCGGTAAGCATGTTCTCATTGATATTAGCGTTCATCCCTTCTTGCCGCTGGTATAACACGAAAAGAAAACTTCCAATCCTCTTATTGCCATCAAGGAAAGGGTGATCCTTAATGATGAAATAAAGCAGGTGTGCTGCCTTCTCTTCCCGAGTCCGGTACAATGATTCACCGAACATAGTCTGTTCGATATTTCCAAGAATAGCATCTAAAGCATCGCCGCGTTCTGTCCCGAAAAGCCCAGTAGCTTCTCCATGTGTTTGCAATTCACATTTGAGGTCGGCTATGGCCTGCGCAGCATACTTGTAATCAAGAACACCTCTTGCTGGTTGGCAACCCGGTGGGAGGGCAAGAGCGTCTTCGTCATACTGTAACAGGAGCCGCCAAGTTTTTGCATAGCCCACGATCACGGCCAAAACATCCTGGCCAGCTTCCGTTACAAGAGCTTGGTTGGAGAGAGTACGAGCAAGCAGATCGACTGCCTGTTGCATCTCGGAAAGCCCCTTTTCGGCAATGCGGGTCTTATTGATGGTGTAGCCCTGGACAAGATGATCGCGGAGTACCTTTGTAGCCCACTGCCGGAATTTGGTGCCTTGTTTCGAATTTACCTTGTAGCCGACAGAAATTATTGCGTCGAGATTGTAATAATCAACTTGATATGTTTTCCCATCTGCGGCAGTTGTTGCACATTTTGCAACAACTGAATCCTTGTCGAGTTCTTTTTCTTTAAAAATATTGCTTAAATGCCTTGAAATACCTGATTTATCACGCGCAAAAAGATCCGCCATTTGGTCAATGGTTAGCCATACCGTTTCCGCTTCAAGATGTACCTCAAGTTGCGTAGCTCCATCTTGGCCTTCATAAATGATGATTTGTCGAGTCATGATTTTGGGATCTCATTATATGAAACGGTTATTGTCTCCCAAACGATGCCAAATTCATAAGGCACTCCGATGCGTGCGGTCATATTAAGGCGGTTGGTATCTATGTACGTGATATTTCGTATTCTGATATATCACCTTCCTTCCAATCGCGGGGACAATCTTCGCACTCCCTTCAATCATTAAATCAGAACGATAGAGCCTTAAACCCGTCAACCTGATCTGCAGCCGGGTCTATTTTATTGCCAAAATTATCTGTGCCGGAAAACTGGAATACGAGGTGGGATGGGTCTATTGTGCCGGTGGCAAAGGCGTTCTGAGAGATGGTGAAGGTGAGGGTTGCCTGCATTTTGGAGGGATCATATACCACGCGCTTCGGGGTTCTTGCGACGCTTGTTTCCGTATCCGAGTTCAGATTGACGCCGTTGTTGTACAGTCCGGCCTCGCCGCCGTTTGCCTTGGCTATGGACCAGTTGCCGACATTCATGATCGAAGCGGAATCCATCTCCGTGTCGAACTGGAACACCATGGTGAAATCCTTTGAGGTGTTGGGTAAAAAGAGTGCGGCGTCAAGAGACTTGAGCAGCGTGCCGGGGCCGGTCAGGTTTTTGAAGCTCGAAGCATCGGGAAGGCTGGAAATGATCTTTGGTGCGAACAACGCCTGCTTGAGATCGCCGGCCAGAGTGCCGTTGCCCAATGTCGTGAGGATGTCGACCTGCTCCTGCGCCTTGTCGTTCTGGCCGAGCCCTTTATAGGCGTTGCCGAGCTCGAAATGGGCCTCCTCAAAATCCTTTTGCAAAGAGAGCGCCTTGGTGGCCAGGGCGACCGCATCGTCATACTTGCCCAGTTTGTTATCCACCATGGCGAGGCCGTAATAGCCGTGGGCATCTTTCGGTGCGATTTTGGTGACTTTGGTAAACTGTACCTCCGCTTCGCCCAGCCGGTTGTTCTGGGCATAGATGTTGCCGAGGGCATAGGGGGCATAGGTGGATGACGGATCCATTTTTGCCGATATCTTGTACTGCTTTTCTGCTTCAGCGTTATTGCCGGCCTGCATATACGCGTTGCCGAGGCTGTTGTACGCATCGGCTGACGTCGGATCGAGCCGGATCAGGTTTTTGTAGGCAACAACGGCGTCTGCGGTATTGTTCATTGCCAGATAGGTATTGCCCAGATTGTTATAGGCATCCGTGGAACTTGGATCCATGCTGAGTGCCTTCTTTAACTGGCCGATCGCTTCCGGGTATTTGCCGGCCTGGAGGAATGTACCGGCAGTCGACAGCGAGTATTGTGCAAGTGAAGCCCGCAGCTGGCTTTGGTCTGTAGAGAGGGCGGCGAACAGGTTGTTGGATGATGTGGTAAAGTCCATGTTTTGATCCTTTATGGAACTGGCAATGACATAAAGTAAAGGGTATGGATAATATATCGGCATTTTCGCTAAATATATAATTGTTTTTTTTGAGTATGATCAAATGTGTAGTATAGTTCTTCATATAGATGTCGATAAGCCATATATAGAGCATATTCGAAGCGCCAGGAGGTCTCCTCATGTCAATGGCACAACTTTCACCCAATAGCGTTATTGCCAATCCTGCACATTTGAATCCACAGGTCAAGGCAGAGCAGGCAACATCGGCTCCTCAAATTAATCAGGATGCCCTGCAGTCGGTTCAGGCATCGAGGAGCGATACCGTGACAATTTCTGCGCAAGCGCTGCAGAAGGCGGCACGTGATTGAGATAGCAAACAAAGAGAATCAAACAGCTTTGTGAAGCCAAAAAAGTCATTGAAGCGTTAAGCGCAAAGGTGTATAAACATTATTAATGCCTAAGATGAAGTAGTGGAGGATGCCATGGATGTGAACTCGATAACAGGTGATGCGGCTGCGTACACGTTGCCGTCTTTGAGTGCGGCTGTCCCTCCAGGTCGGTCAACTACCGTGGCTTCAGCGGCAAATAACCCGCCATCAAGTCAAACGGAGCCGCCAAATGTTGTTGTAAAGGCCGATAACAAGATTTTTCCTGCGAACAAACAAGCTCCGGATGCAGGCATTGAAAAGCTGAATACGCCTGTTCGGGCAATGAGTCATGTTGTAGAGTCATATAATCAGCAGGGGAAGGTACGGATCAAGTTCATGGACAGCAGCAACAATGTCGTCTATCAGATCCCTACGGAGATGGTAGCCAAGATGGAAGATCAAATGCTGAAGCCGGAGACTGCCGCTGACGTTGAAGGATAGATGGCCCTTTAGATTTCTGACGGCTGTTATAATACTGTTTCATGGGTACCTGACAGGTATGGGGCTAAGCTTCGTACCTTTTTTTCATCCCGGTGTTCCCCCGCCGCTGGAAACAATTTTCAAGGAGCAGCCATGCAGACAGATAAAGTTGCCATAGGCATAGATATCGGCGGAACAACCACCGCGTTCGGCTTTGTGGATCGTCAGGGCGGCCTGTTATTCGAGACGACCCTGGACACGCACGCTCATCAGCCGGCAGAGACCCTTGTTGCCCGTCTTTGTGACGCTATCGGGAGTTTGCTCAAGGTGCTCCCGCCGCAGGTCAGGCTTTCGGGGATCGGCATCGGCGCCCCCAACGCCAATTACCTCCGGGGGACGGTTGAAAATCCGCCTAATCTCAAATGGGGGGCGTCAACCAATCTGGTGGGGCCGTTTCGTCAGCGGTACGATCTGCCGGTCGCGATCACCAATGATGCCAACGCCGCCGCAATCGGCGAGCTGCTGTTCGGCGGCGCCCGCGGGATGAAGCATGCAATTGTCATTACGCTCGGAACCGGCCTCGGAAGCGGCATCATCACCAATGGCGAGCTGCTGTACGGCGCCGACGGCTTCGCCGGTGAACTCGGCCATACGACCGTCGACCCGGGGGGACGGTCGTGCGCCTGCGGCAAGCGGGGATGTCTGGAGACGTACGTTTCCGCCACCGGCCTCTGCCGGAGCGTTTCCGAGCTGCTGGGACAACGGCGTGATCCGAGCACCCTGCGGGAGACCTGTTTCAGCCAGTTGACTTCAAAAATGATCTATGAAGCGGCCTGCGCCGGGGACAGCATTGCGCTGGCCGCCTTCGATTTTACGGCTCGTATTCTCGGGATGAAGCTGGCCGACGCCGTTGCGCACACGAGCCCCGAAGCGATCTTTCTCTCCGGCGGGCTGGCGGCGGCGGGAGATCTGCTGCTGGCGCCGACACGGCGCTATCTGGAGGAGTTTCTGTTCACCCCGTACAGAGGGAAGGTAAAACTGCTCCGGTCGGGACTGCCGGAGAGTAGTGGTGCGGTTCTGGGTGCGGCGGCGCTGGCCTGGCATGAGGTGGACAAGGCAAAAATCACTACGCCCCGCTGACCTCCACCGCCACATCATACAGCGTACTCCCGCGACCACCGTCCGTCAGTCGCTGCGACGTCAGGGCATTGACCCCGCGTTCACCGGGGATGAACTCCCGCCACCAGACCCCTTCGGTGACGACCGTTCCGGCCGGCACCCGCTCCGAAATCCGCAGTGTAAAACGGACCTCTCCCAGGTCATTGCAGGCGGTCACCGTTTGCCCATCAGCCAGACCACGCACAGCGGCATCTACCCGGTTCATCAGCAGCTCCATGCATTTCTGCTTCGAGCGGAGATCGTCCTGCTCATAAAAACTGGAGTTGAGGGCGAACGGCGTGGTCGCCGGCTGCAGGCTGAGCGGATAGCCGTCCCGTTCGGCATGGGTCGGGAGGAGGCGCGGCAACGTTTCTTCTTCCCTCACGTTCAGAATTTCAATTTTTCCCGATGGTGTTACCCATTCCATCTTCGGCTCGGACTGTGGGGTCAGCATGACCGGCTCCCCCTGCCGCAACTTTTCGGTAACGGCAGCGTCCCGCCAGCGGTTTTCTCCGGCCAGCAGCAGCTCGATCAGTTCATCGGCCGAAAGGCGGAAAAACGGTTCATTCCACCCCATGCCCTCCGCCAGCAGACTGAACAGTTCCCAGTTGTTTTTTGCTTCACCGACCGGCGGAATCGCAGCGCTGCAGCGCTGGGCGTGGTAGCTGCCGTAGCAGCGGTACAGATCGGGATGTTCCAGCGAAGAGGTGGCCGGCAGGACGATATCGGCATAGCGGGCGGTATCGGTGAGGAAACGTTCGTGGACGACGGTGAACAGCTCCTCCCGCTCCAGGCCGCGGATGACGGCGTTCTGGTCGGGGGCGATCGCGGCAGGGTTTGAGTGATAGACATACAGCGACATCACCGGCGGATTGTCCAGTTCGGTCAGCGCCCCCCCCAGCTGATTCATGCTGACGGTTCGCGGCGAGCCTGCCATAAAATCCTCCCGTGTCACGCACTGCAGTGGAAAGGCTCCTCCGGTGGAGGTGCCGAGAAAGATGCCGCCACCCGGCTTGGTCCAGGCACCGACGGCAGCGGGGAGACAACTGATCGTGCGGACGGTCATGGCACCGTTGCCGTAACGCGTCAGGCCGCTCCCCAAACGGATGAAGGGGGCCTTTGCCCGGGCGTACTCCCGCGCCAGCCGCTCGATGACCCCGGCCGACAGACCGCAAACCTCAGCCATCCGGGCAGGTGAGCAGTTCGGGAGAACCTGAGCCGCCAGCTCCTTGAAGCCGAGCACGTTGGCGGCGATGAATTCCCGGTCAAGCAGCCCTTCCCGCTCAATGACATGCAGCATCCCGAGCGCCAGAGAGCCATCCCCCCCGGGGCGGACCAGAAAGGTTTCGTCGGCCGCATCGCAGGTCGGTGTGCGGTAGGTATCGATCGTCCACAACCGGGCACCCTTTCGCCGGGCACTCTGGGCATCACGCATCGCGTGGATGCTGGTTGCAGCGGCATTGATTCCCCAGAGGATCACCAGATCGCTCTGTTCAACCTCGGCAGGGTCCATCGCCGGCGTATCCCCCATAAGCGTCTTCCATCCCGCATCCTTGGCGGGCGAACAGATCGTCCGTTCCAGCCGCGACGCTCCCAGCTTGTTGAAAAAGGCGTGGCCGGCATTGCGCTGCACGAGCCCCATCGTACCGGCATAGGAGTAGGGGAGGATGGCTTCTGCTCCGTGGTCGGCGATGATCACACGCCAGCGGCGGCAGATCGTTGCTGTCGCCTCTTCCCACGAGATCGGCTCGAATACTCCGTCCCCCTTCTTCCCGGCCCGCCGGAGCGGTGTCGTCAGCCGCCGGGGTGAGTGGACTGTACGCTCATAATGCCCCATCTTCGGGCAGAGGAGGCCGCGGGTAACCGGGTGTCCAGGATCGCCGCTGACAGCGGTGGCGCGACAATTTTCAACGGTGACCAGCAGGCCACAGGCATCGGGGCAGTCATAGGGGCAGACGGAACGGGTTGTTACCGACATGGCGTATGTCCTTTTACTCCTGGAATGTCTGCACGACTATAGCCGATTTCAAAAAACATTTGCAGATGAAATCGTTTTGATGCGATAACACCGGAGACTATAAATCTGAGAGGTGTACCATGCCGCAACAATCGGAAATCCTTCATTACGCCGTTTCTGTGGTCGGCAAAGACCGCCCCGGCATCGTGGCCGCCATAAGCGAGGGGCTTTTTAACCTCGGCTGCAACATCGCCGATTCCAGCTGCACGATGCTGGGTGGCGAGTTTGCGATGATCCTGATTATCTCGCTTAAAAAGCCGTTTAGCAAATCACGGCTGCTTGAGGAGTTGAAACCGGTCTGCGACCGGATCGGGATGACGCTGGGGGTTCGGACCCTCCATCCAGACGAGGTTGCCCGTCAGGAGAGTGACAGCGAGATCTGCATGATTTCGGTTTATGGCGCCGACCAGCCGGGCATCGTGTATCGCGTCACCCGCGAGCTTGCCGCTCTCAATATCAACATCACCGATCTCAATACCAAGCTGATCGGGACCGAGGAGGAGCCGGTCTACGTATTGATGCTGGAGGTGGCGCTGCCGGACGGCATGACCGCTGAAAAAGTGGAACGTACTCTGGCTGATCTTAAAAAAGAGCTGAACGTGGAGATCGGTGTTCGGGTCATTACGCCGGTGGCTTTCTAGCTATGGCGGTTCAGCCAATTTTACGTTATCCGCATCCGGTGCTGAAAAAGCTCTGCCATCGGGTTGAAAAAATCGACCGGAAGATCCATGAGCTGATCACGGATCTTGTTGATACGATGCATGAGGGGCCCGGCTCAGTCGGTGTTGCTGCCTCGCAGATCGGCGTCACGCTCCGCGTTTGTGTGGTTGATGTGTCGAAGAACCGTCACGGCAAAGAGAACAACCACGGCCTGCTCCGCATGATCAATCCGGAGATCACCGATCGCAGCGGTACGGCGACGATGCGCGAGGGGTGTATGAGTGTGCCTGATTACACCGGCGATGTCGATCGGGCCACCGAAATTACGCTGCAGTTCAGCGAGCCGGACGGAAACCTCCGTGAGATAACCGCGAGCGGCTTTGAGGCGGTCGCAATCCAGCACGAAATGGACCATCTGGACGGTGTATTGTTCCTGGACCGGGTAACGAGCATCAAAACCGGGCTGTTCCGGCGAAAGAGCTATTGATTAACTGATGAGGTGAAACCATGCCGGATCTCTTGACTAAAAAAGAACGTAAGGAACTGCTGAAGATCGCCCGGGAAACGGTTGTTGACTATGTCACAAACCGGAAAGTTCCCGCCGTCACATCAACATCACCGGGGTTGAACCTTCACTCCGGCTGCTTTGTCACGATTAAAGAGAAGGGGGAGCTGCGTGGGTGCATCGGCAATTTTGTCTCCGACCAGCCGCTTTATCTGCTGGTGCAGGAGATGGCGGTCTCGGCGGCAACCAGCGATCCCCGTTTTTATCCGATGAAACCAGAGGATCTGGCCGATTTTTCGCTTGATATCTCGGTGCTTTCACCACTGAAAAAGGCCGACTCGGTCGAGGAGATCAAGGTCGGAATCCACGGCATCTTCATCGTCAAAGGGAGTTATCGCGGCGTGCTGCTGCCTCAGGTGGCCACCGAATACGGCTGGAACCGTGACCAGTTCCTGCAGCATACCTGCATAAAAGCCGGTCTGCCAAAGGACGCCTGGCAGGGAGAATGTGACATTTATATCTTCAGTGCCCAGGTCTTTGGGGAGTAAGCAGAGACCGCAAGAATAAGTCCCCCATCAGGCAATTGCCCCAATAATTGACCTCAGGCAATTACCGAGGCAATTATCTCATAATTGACCAACAATTGACCAATAGTGTCAATTCAGGGTCGATCCTTAGTTTGCAAATACCAGAAAGCCCCAGCACCATGGCCGGATGAGAAAATCTGGCCATCTGCCTCAAGCTCCTTAAGCACCCCAGTCACTTGCTTTCGGCCAAGATCAGAAAAGTTCCGTATATCCTTGTTACTGAGCGGGCGCTCCTTAACAAGCGAGAGAATGCGAACCTTGATGGCCTCTCTGTCCAACCTTCTGGTCATGTCATAGGTTGCGCCATCACTCAGAATCGCTGCAGAACGACGGGACAGTCGATAGACAGTGCCACGCCCTGTGCCGCTATGTTCCAGCATGAGCAGATTGGTTTCAAGTGAAGCAAGCTTTTCTTTCAGACGACGGTCATCATAGGGGTAAGCTTCGCGTACTTCATTCCATTGTGCTTCATGCCGTCGGCGGAAAAAGTGTAA
Source organism: Desulfuromonadaceae bacterium (assembly GCA_028683435.1). Lineage (GTDB taxonomy): Bacteria > Desulfobacterota > Desulfuromonadia > Geobacterales > Pseudopelobacteraceae > JACRCG01. Next base: position 250,531 of record JAQUIG010000001.1, read on the forward strand.
GAGCAGAAGGTCATCCACATCCAGATAAGCTCCGTTAACGTCGACCAGAAGATCCAGTAATGCCTTGAATGCAGTATCAACCTTCTGTCCAGGGAACGTCACCCTGACCGTTTGGCCAATCTCGTCAAAGCTCGGAGGTTCCTTGCCTTCTTCCAACAGGGCTCTAAAGATTCTTGGGACACCAAGATTCTGACGGTTCGCCAGCCGAGTCGCAAGCAGAACCGTCTCAACCAGATACCGGTTTCTTGTGACTGGTGGGTGGTGGAGGATGTTTGCAGGGGTCACACCGCCTGAAAATCCACCTGGGCTGTTTATCTCAAACCGGTCGCGGTAATGGCGGATAAAAACCATCCCCGGAATAGAATAGTCTCGATGGGCAAAGGCATTCAACAACGCTTCACGCAGGGCGATGGTCGGATATTGTGGAAATTCCGGGTGAAAAAGTCCGGATTGAACAATTGTGACAGGATTGTTCTGTCCCAAAAGCAGCATGATCTTGTCCAGCGCCACCAAGATACAGTCACGACCACCGAATGGCTGGGTCTCGTAATCGGTGTCGGTACGCATGCGACTGTATTTCCACTCATGATTTGGCGCATGGATGGCAAGCACATCATCCCTTCCAGCAACCAAAAGACCGGCCAGGGTCAAACGTCCATCCTTGAAAAACCCGAGTTTGCTGCATAAATCATAGTCATCACAGGCCAAGAGGTCGCTGGGGGCTCTCATGCTCTTCATCTCTCGTCTCAAAATCTCAAGCGCTGCGAGTGATATGGCTTTGAAGGGCTCTTCAATTGGCAAAACGGATGACGTCTGATCACTGAGGCCTGCTCTTTCGCGTAATTGCCGCAGCAGAGAGCCGGTCAGCGGTTTACAGTCCTTACCTATCCGCATCCATCCCTTGCCTGATGTCGTGGTATATGGAGGCATGGACGGATAGACGTGCATCAACAGAAGGCGACGTGGGCCATACACCAACCATTCGAACTGAACCGGCAACTTAGGGTCGATACAATCGTACAAAGTGGCTTTCAACGCTTCCAAATCAGGGGCAAAGTCGATTCCGATAATTGCTTTATCACAGCCGGTTACTCGCTCCCTCACACCAAAGACCACCGTACCACCTGAAGCATTACCAAAGCATATCGCCATTTCCTTGGCAAGCTCGCGCAACTTAGCCTCAGTGGGGCACTCCTTGAAGTCAAGGGTTTCGGATTCAAGTTCATCGGCAATCTGCTCCTCAAGCAGCGGGAGCAGGGACAGGACTTTTTCGGGTGAATGGGCCACAATATATTACCGCCTTTAGTCAATGTGTAGACGCGACACTTACGTTGCTTCCTTAGCCGCTGATTCCCAACTTATTTTGTATGTGGTTGAGACAGTCCTCGTCGGTGACCGAGGTTTAGAACAGGTTTATCTGGTCTTCTGCAAATTTCTTACGAGCAAGATGCCGTTTGCCTTGAATCGTCTCAAAGCTCACAAAAAACTAAAAAACTGGGACAGATCAATTTGATTCTAATGATCATCTTTTGTAGACCTACCTAATCCCGCTGCATCAACTGTTCATTAGTTATAAATAGATCTGTCCCGCATTTATACCGATAAATAGATCTGTCCCGCATTTATACCGCATTTATACGCTGCCGCAGGTGGCGACTGAATACGGCTGGAACCGTGACCAGTTCCTGCAGCATACCTGCGTAAAAGCCGGTCTGACAAAGGACGCCTGGCAGGGGGAGTGTGATATTTATATCTTCAGCGCCCAGGTCTTTGGGGAGTAAATCTACAGCAACCCGCGCACAATCTCTTCGAACTCGCCGGCAAGCGGCGCCTTTACACTTATTTCCATCTTCTTTGTATTCTGAAACTTCATAACCGAACAATGCAGCATCATCCGCCTCGCCGCGCCGCCGTCGTAAGTAGCATCGCCTAAAATCGGCAGGCCGACCGAGGCAAGATGCACCCTGATCTGGTGGGTGCGGCCGGTCAGCGGCCTCGCTTCCACCAATGAGATATCACCTGATGTCGCCACCGTCCGAAATTCGGTGACAGCCGCTTTGCCGCCTTCAACGATCCCGTAACGTGCCGAGGCGACCTTGCCGATCGGCGCGTCCACCGTCCACCGCTCCTGATCGGGGCGTCCGGAAACCAGCGCCAGATAGAGTTTGTCAACCAGGCCATCCTGAAACAGCTTGGAGAGTCGAGCGGCACTCTGCCGGTTTTTCGGGAAGAGCATCGCTCCCGACGTGCCGCGATCGAGGCGGTGGACAACCCGGGCCGGTTCACTGCTCCCGGCCGCCTTGAAATATTCGGTCACCCAGTATTCGAGCGTCCCTTTCAGCTGATACGGGGTGCGCTGGCTGTTGATCCCGGCCGGCTTGTTGACGGCGATCAGCTCCTCATCCTCATACAGCAGCGCCTCGGGGGGCAGCTGCAGTTCCTTAAAGCGCCCCGTTTCCATGACGCCGATCTCGATGACGTCACCCGCCTTGACACTCCTCGATGCCACCCGCACCAGCGCAACGTTGATCGTACAGCCGCCACGGTCGATGATACGGCGCGCCTCTGATTTGCTGACCCCCGGACAGAGGGTACTGATCGCATCATCGAGCCGGCTGCCGTTCTGCTCTTTTCCTACATTTTTTCGTAGTATCATGCCGTTCGTAGTACCCTTTTTAGCCCCCGAAGGCAAACAAATCCTTTGTGGCAAAAGCCTCCTCGTTCTGCTATCCTTCGCCACTATGACTGATGCCAACTGCACATCCATAGCGGCACTGCGCGGACCGGTGCCGCTATCGCACCTGTTTCTGCGCAACTTTCTGCGTGACGGGGACAGCGCCGTTGACGCAACCTGCGGCAACGGCCATGACACCCTGCTGCTGGCCGGACTGGTCGGCGCTCGCGGCCACGTCTGGGGCTTCGATATTCAACCTCAAGCGATTGATGAGACCGGTCGCAGGCTGGCAGGAGCGGAGCTGTCGAACCGGGTAACGCTGCTGCAGAGAGGACATGAAGAGTTGGCAGAGTATGTCACCGTTCCGCTGCAGGCTGTGCTGTTCAATCTCGGCTATCGACCGGGTGGTGATCGCAGCATCATTACCCGGCCGGGTACAACGGTTGCCGCGCTTGAACAATCACTGACTCTGCTTGCAGCCGGCGGCATTGTGCTGGTGGCGGTTTACCCTGGACACGGTGGCGGCGCGGAAGAGCAATCCACCGTCGACGGGTGGGCCGCGCGTCTCGATCCGCGGACACATCATTGTTGGCGCATGGGACAGACCAACGTCACCCCGGATGCGCCTTACCTGCTGCTTGCCCAGAGGTCGCTCTGACATGCCCGGTTATCTGTTCCCCTTTGTCGTTATCCTCCCCTCACTGGCCTATTCGCTGATCTCGCTCCGGTGCGCAGTGAAATATTTCAAAAATCACGATCTTCCAACGCCAAGCGCATCTCCTCCCGGTGTATCGATCTTGAAGCCGGTCAAAGGGATGGATGCAGACAGTTACGATAATTTCGCCTCGTTCTGCACCCAGCAGTATGCCGGGAAGACACAACTCATTTTTGCCGCCGCGTCACCTGATGACGCGATCATTCCGGTCATCCGGCAGCTGATGGCTGATTTTACCAATCACGATATCAGCCTGGTGGTAAATCCGGCACTGCATGGGCCAAATTACAAGGTGTCCAACCTGATTAACGCTTTTCCGCACGCCAGGCATGACATCATTATCGTCTGCGACAGCGACATCAGCGTAACCCCGGATTACCTGACGTCTGTTATCGCACATTTCCGTAACCCGCAGGTCGGCCTGGTCACCTCACTGTACCGCACCTCAGACGTGCATGGTATCGCCACTGCGCTTGAGGCGCTCGGCTTTACGTCTGAGATGATTCCCAATGTCATGGTGGCGCGGCAGCTGGAAGGGCTTACCTTTGCCCTCGGTGCTTCGATGGCGGTAAGGCGTGAGGCGCTGATGAATATCGGCGGGTTCGAATCACTGGCGGAATATCTGGCCGATGATTATCAGCTCGGCAACAAGATCCACCGTGCCGGGTGGCTGCTTGCGCTTGACAATTGTTTTGTCGAGAGTGTCATCAAAGCGGAAAATCTGATGACGGTACTGTCGCGCCAGCTCCGCTGGGCCCGCACCATGCGGGTCAGCCGGCCGGGAGGCTATCTGGCATCCGGCGTGACGTTCCCCTTTCCCGCTGCTCTGCTCGCAACACTGCTGGCTCCGTCACCGGTCATCGGGATCGCGGCCGTCGCACTGCTGTACACCGTACGGCTGAGCGTCTGCACCCTGCTCAGCCGCCGCTTCGTCCGGGACGGGCTGCTGCCCCGCTGGCTCTGGCTGCTGCCGCTGCGGGATATGCTGGCTTTTTTTACCTGGGCGCTTTCTTTTCTGGGAAATCGGGTAGATTGGCGCGGCAGCAGATTTGTTCTGAAACCGGGGGGAAAGATTGAAGAGTTGGTTTAATGCAATAATTTTATTTCATCCGTGCCCTGCCATCTTATCGCCATAACTCACCTCTGCAAAAGAGCGGACGCTTTAATTGACAAGACAATTTTCAACTCATATAAAAAATTATTGACTAACGTAACGTCAAAAAGCTATTACTGAATGAACGTTCATTCTGATAGGAGCTGTCCATGGTAAAAAATGACAAACGAGACGAGATCGTTCGCGCGGCGCTGGAGTTGATAGCCGAGCATGGTTTTCATGGTGCGCCGATGGCGATGATCGCCGGGCGTGCCGGAGTTGGGGCCGGGACGATCTACCGCTACTTTGAAAACAAGGACGTGCTGATCACTGAGCTGTACAGGGATATCGAAAAGAATATCATGGAGGCTCTGCAGCAAGGATATTCCGTCGAAAAACCGTTCCGGGAGCGTTTTCTCCATTTAGGCACGGAGTTGCTGCACCATTTTATACACAATCCGCTTGTCTTTCGCTACCTGGAGCAGTTCCATAATTCTCCCTACGGCGTGGCCTTTCGGCGAGATAAAATACTGGGGACGTCGACGAGTGAATGCAATGTATTCAGAGAGCTGTTTGAGTTGGGCACAACCCAGCAGATACTGAAAGACCTCCCCCTGGTGATACTGTTCGCCCTCTTTTTCGGCCCGGTACTGTCCGTCGCCCGTGACCATATTCTCGGTTTCGTCGAGTTGGACGAAGTCCTGATTCATCACACAATCGAAGCCTGCTGGGATGGAATCAAGCGATAATCGATAACGGCTGAGGCGGCAGAAAAACCTTTTACTATACGCATCAGAATGAACATTCATTCCAAAATATCCACAGAGGTGTCTATGCAATTCACGCTCAGAAGCACATTATTTACCAGCATTGGAATCCTTAGCGTCAGCTTTTTACTCAGCGGCTGCGGTAAAAAACAGGCCGCTTCCGGTCCGCCACAGGGCCCACCGGAAGTCGGGGTGGTAACCATCCAGCAGCAACGGGTCACGTTAACCACGGAGCTTGCGGGACGCACATCACCGCAGCAGATTGCCGAAGTACGCCCCCAGGTGGGCGGGATCATCCAGAAGCGGCTGTTCACCGAGGGTTCCGACGTAAAGGCCGGACAGGTTCTTTACAAGATAGACCCCGCTTCCTATCAGGCCGCCTACGCCAGCGCCAAGGCTGCCGAGGCCAGGGCTGTGGCCAATCTTTTTTCCGTGCGACTCAAGGCAGGGCGCTATCAGGATTTGGTAAAGATCAATGCGGTCAGCCAGCAGGATAATGATGATGCCCAGGCCTCGCTCAAGCAGGCTGAGGCGGACGTGGCTTCCACCAGGGCGGCGGTGCAAACTGCCGGGATTAATCTGGCTTATACCAAGGTAACGGCTCCGATTGCCGGACGAATCGGTCGCTCAAACGTAACTGACGGGGCACTGGTAACCGCGAGCCAACCGGCAGCCTTGGCCACTATTCAACAACTTGGCACCATGTATGTTGATGTAACCCAGTCCAGTTCCGACATGATCAAGCTGAAGCAGAACCTGGCCAACGGCATCTTGAAGAAGAGCGACTCAACGCTGGTCAAGCTGCTCCTGGAAGATGGTTCGGCCTATCCCTTGACCGGAACGCTCAAATTTTCCGAGGTCACCGTAGATCAAAGCACCGGTTCCGTCACTCTGCGCGCAGTATTTCCCAATCCCAAACAGGCACTTCTCCCCGGTATGTTTGTGCGTGCCGTTCTGGTTGAAGGGGTAAATGAAGCTGCCATACTGGTTCCGCAACGGGGAGTTACCCGCAATCCGAAAGGTGAGGCCCTGGTCATGACCGTTGGAGCCGGGGAGAAGGTTGAGCCACGCCCGATCAAGGTAGTAAGGACGGTAGGGGACAACTGGCTGGTCAGTGACGGATTAAAAACGGGAGACCGTGTCATTCTGGAAGGGATCCAGAAGGCACGGCCTGGGACACAGGTCAAAGCGGTTCCGTTTGGCAGCGCACCGGCAGCAGCACCCGCCGGAGCAGCTCCGACTGTAAAGAAATAGCATGAAAGTTCCTTCTCCCTGAGGACCCTCTGGGGCCTCAAGGAGAAGGTGGCCGAAGGCCGGATGAGGGGAGAGCTGCAGCATTCCCCCCTCACCCTAACCCTCTCCCTCATGGAGAGGGGATTATTTATATGTAATAAAGGAGCCGCTCCATGCCTAAATTTTTCATTAATCGCCCGATCTTTGCCTGGGTGATCGCCATACTGGTCATGCTGGCGGGTCTGCTGTCAATCAAGACGTTGCCGGTCTCCCAGTATCCGCCGATCGCGCCGCCGCAGATCACCATCAATGCCATGTATCCGGGGGCTTCCGCCCAGACCGTGCAGGACACGGTCACCCAGGTCGTGGAACAGAAGCTGAACGGCATCGACAATCTCATTTACATGTCCTCCACCAGCGATTCCGCCGGGGCGATCGCCATCAACCTGACCTTCAAGGCCGGCACCGACCCGAACATCGCCCAGGTACAGGTGCAGAACAAGCTGCAGCTGGCCACCCCGCTGCTTCCACAGATTGTCCAACGGCAGGGGATCCAGGTGGTCAAGTCCACGAAGAACTTCCTGATGATGGTCGGCATTGTGTCTGAAGACGGCTCCATGAACCGCCACTCACTGACCGACTACCTCGTTGCCAATGTCCAGGATATAGTCAGCCGGACGGAAGGGGTTGGCGAGTTGATGGTCTTTGGCTCCCAGAATGCCATGCGGGTCTGGTTAAATCCGTCTAAACTTAACAACTACCGTTTGACAACCAATGACGTGATTGCAGCGCTGCAGGCGCAAAACGCCCAGGTTTCCGCCGGCCAGTTCGGCGGTCAACCCTCGGCACAGGGACAGCAGCTGAACGCTACTATTACGGCGCGGACCCTGCTCCAGACAACGGATCAGTTTGATGCCATCATTCTGCGCACCAACGGCGACGGCTCCACCGTAAGGCTGAAGGATGTTGCCGAATGTAAAATCGGCACCGAGAATTACGACATCGAGGCCCGCTACAAGAGGAGCCCGATCGGAGGTATGGCTATCCGCCTGGCAGCCGGGGCCAATGCTCTCGATACCGCCACCAGGGTCAAAACAAAGATGGCCGAGCTTGAAAAATTCTTCCCGGCAGGCGTCAAGGTCGTGTATCCCTATGACAGCACCCCGTTTGTCAAGATCTCCATCGAAGAGGTGGTCCAGACCCTGCTCGAGGCGATTTTCCTGGTTTTTATCATCATGTTCCTCTTTCTGCAGAATATCCGCGCCACCCTGATCCCGACCATCGCCGTACCGGTGGTACTGCTCGGCACCATGGGGGTGTTGTCTGTCGCCGGATTCTCCATCAACACCCTCACCATGTTCGCCCTGGTCATTGTCATTGGCCTGCTGGTTGACGATGCCATCGTCGTCGTCGAGAACGTGGAACGAATCATGTCCGAGGAAGGGCTGTCCCCGAAAGAGGCGACCATCAAATCGATGGGGCAGATCACCAGCGCCCTCTGGGGCATTGCCACCGTGCTGACGGCGGTCTTTCTTCCAATGGCCTTCTTTCCAGGTTCAACCGGTGTCATCTACCGGCAGTTTTCCATCACGATCATTTCCGCCATGATCCTGTCGGTGCTGCTTGCCATGACGCTGACGCCAGCACTCTGTGCCACCCTGCTCAAACCGGTGGAAAAAGGGCATACACCGGGCGAGTGTGGCTGGTTCTGCCGATTCTTCCGCTGGTTCAACAAATTTTTCGATTTCAGCCGGGATAAGTATATAGGGATCGTCGGACGCTCCTTTAATAAACCGGTGCGGTATCTGGTGGTCTACGGTGCGATTGTGGTGGGAATGGTGTTCCTCTTCCTGCGCCTTCCGACCTCGTTCCTGCCGGATGAGGATCAGGGTTTTATCATCTGCCAGATTCAGCTTCCGGCCGGCGCAACCCAGGAGCGTACCATGGAGGTTGTTAAAAAGCTGGAGAATCACTTTTTAGATAATGAACAAAAAACGGTGGAGGCGGTCATCACCGTGGCAGGCTTCAGCTTTGCCGGGCGGGGTCAGAACATGGGATTGGCCTTCGTCAGACTGAAGGATTGGAAGTACCGACAGTCCCCTGATTTGAAGGCTCCAGCTATTGCCGGCCGGGCCATGGGGGCTTTCTCCCAGTTCAGGGATGGTCTCGCATTTGCGTTTTCGCCACCGGCGGTAATTGAACTGGGGCAGGCCAATGGCTTCGACTTCATGCTTCAGGACCGTGGCGGGCTCGGGCATGAAAAACTGATGGAAGCCCGCAACATGCTGCTCGGGATGGCGATGCAAAACCCGAAACTCAAAGCGGTCCGCCCCAACGGACAGGATGATTCACCCCAGTTCAAAATCGACATCGACGATGTCCGGGCCGGGGCGCTTGGCGTTCCGCTGACAAGTATCAATGAAGTTCTTGCCACCGCCTGGGGGAGTTCATACGTCAACGACTTTATAGAAAACGGCCGGGTCAAGAAGGTATATCTCCAGGCCGATGCGAAATACAGGATGCTGCCGGAAGATATCGGCAGTTGGTACGTGCGCAACGACAAGAGTGAAATGGTGCCGTTTTCGGCCTTTGCCACCTCCAGCTGGAAGTATGGTTCACCCCGTTTGGAACGCTACAACGGCATTCCGTCCGCCGAAATCATGGGACAGGCGGCGACCGGGATAAGCACCGGCGAGGCGATGAAGGAGATGGAGGAGATGGCAGCCAAGCTGCCGCCGGGATTCGGCTACGAATGGACCGGTCTCTCCTACGAGGAAAAGAATGCCGGCGCGCAGGCACCGCTGCTCTACGCCATCTCGCTGCTGGTGGTGTTTCTCTCCGTGGCGGCACTGTACGAGAGCTGGACCATCCCCTTTGTCAACCTGCTGATGATACCGCTCGGGCTGGTCGGAGCGATCACTGCCGTTTCGTTGCGGGTTCTTCCCAACGACGTCTATCTCCAAATCGGACTGTTGACCACCATCGGTCTTTCCACCAAGAACGCCATTTTGATCATCCAGTTCATCAAGGAGCAGATGAGCCAAGGGCATGAACTTGTCGAGGCAACCTTGGCGGCGGTGAAGATCAGGCTTCGTCCGGTCATCATGACCTCGCTGGCGTTCTTTTTCGGCACCCTGCCGCTGGCGCTTACCAAAGGGGCAGGCGCTGCCGCACAGAACGCCATCGGCACCGCTGTCACCGGCGGATTGCTCACGGCAACCTTCATCGACCTGATCTTTATCCCGTTTTTCTTTGTGCTGGTGTCGCGGTGGTTTATAAAGAAGCCCAAACTTCCACACACAGGAACTGACGCTTTAGGCAACGCCCCGGAGGCTAACTGATATGAAACGAAGTATTATGCTACCAGTCATCGCAACAATGATAACCATGGCGGGATGTTCGACGATGGCACCGAAATACAGCCAGCCGGCCGCCCCTGTTCCGGCCGACTGGCCCGGCGGGCCGGCCTATAAAGAGGGGGGAAAGCCGGCTGACAGGCCGCTGGCCGAAATCAGCTGGCAGGAATTTTTCGTAGACCCTCAGCTGCGCAAGCTGATCGGCCTGGCCCTCGAGAACAACCGCGACCTGCGTGTCGCCGCCCTTAACATCGAGCGGTCACGGGCCCTTTACCAGATCCGGCGTTCCGATTTACTGCCGAAGGTTGACGCTTCTGCCGGCGCAAATTTCCAGCGGCTGCCGGAAGACTTCTCAGGCAGCGGCCAGGCAGAAACCGTTCACCAGTACAACGTGGGACTGGGTGTCAGCTCCTACGAACTGGATCTGTTTGGGCGGGTACGGAGTCTCAAGGACCAGGCTCTTGAGCAGTATCTCGCCACGGAACAGACGCAGCGGACTGTGCAGATCAGCCTCGTGTCCCAGGTTGCCACCGGCTATCTGACCCTTGCCGCCGACCGTGAACGTCTGCAGTTTGCGCAGGAGACACTGTCAAGTCAGCAATCCTCATACAACCTTACCAAGAACCGCTTCGATGCGGGAGTTTCATCCGCCCTCGATCTCAACCAGTCTCAAACCACGCTGGCTACGGCACGGGTAGACATCGCCCGCTTCACAACCCTGGTGGCCCAGGACGAGAATGCCCTGAGCCTGATAGTCGGTTCACCTGTTCCGGCTGGGCTCCTCCCGGCGGCGCTTTCCGAAAACCTCTCCGCATTGAAGGATATCACCCCCGGCATGCCATCTGATCTGCTGCTGCGCCGGCCGGATATCCTCCAGGCCGAGAACCAGCTGAAGGGGTTCAACGCCAACATCGGCGCAGCGCGTGCCGCCTTCTTTCCACGCATATCACTGGTTTCGTCCGTCGGTTTCGGCAGCAGCGAACTGGCCGGGCTCTTCACGGGGGGCTCCTTTGCCTGGAGCTTCGCACCGCGCATCACACTGCCGATCTTCGACGCCGGCAGCAACCGGGCAAATCTGAAGGTGGCTGAGGTAGACCGCGACATCGCTGTTGCCCAGTACGAAAAAGCTATCCAGAACGCCTTCCGGGAAGTGGCTGACGCCCTTGCCCAGCGCGGCACCATTGATGAACAGCTGGAGGCCCAGCAGTCTCTGACAAACGCCGCGGCCGAAAGTTACAAGCTCTCCCAGGCGCGCTACGACAAGGGGGTAGACAGTTACCTGAGCGTCCTCGACTCCCAGCGTTCACTCTACTCGGCACAGCAGGGGCTGATCGGAGTCCGCCTTTCCAGGCTGGCCAATCTGGTGACGTTATACAAGGTGCTGGGGGGCGGGGGAGATGAGCGAATTAAATGATTCGCCTTTATTGAGCACATTTAACATATTTTTTTGCCGTAATAGCTCTTTTCTCCAACGGCTGTTCCAATCGGAGAAGGCTCTACCTGTGAATATGATCACTACTGTCCCGATAATTCAACCTGCCGGCATGACCCGCAGCCAACTGGCACGCATGGTATTTGATCCTCGGTGCCGGGACAAAGCTAGGTAACGTTAATACCCCCTTGTGACGCATTATCGCACACCATGACTTATTCAAATGGCATAGCAGGAGTGGAGATGGAAGACCTATCGTCACCAGTGTCGGCAAAAATAAACTATCTTCCCACATTCATCTCCAAAAAAAGGGAAATCGGCACGAACAGTCCACTCAACCAGGCAATTGAACAGAGCTGTGCATATTTTTTCCGGGAGCAGCTTCCGGAAGGTCACTGGTGGGCCGAACTGGAATCCAACGTTACCATCACCGCCGAATATATAATGCTTTTCCATTTTTTGGGGATCGTAACAGCCAAAGAATATAAAATGGCCAACTATATCCTTGGCAAGCAAACAACGGAAGGAGCATGGACCCTCTGGCCCGGTGGTCCTGGTGATCTTTCAACTACAATAGAGGCGTATTTTGCTCTCAAGCTGACAGGTTATCCGGAAGATCATCCTGCCATGAGAAAGGCGCGGGAGTTCATTCTGGCTAATGGCGGCATCTTCAAGGCTCGCGTCTTCACCAAGATATTTTTGGCGATTTTCGGTGAGTTTTCCTGGTTGGGGGTTCCCTCCATGCCGGTCGAGTTGATGCTGCTGCCCAACTGGGCATATTTTAATGCGTATGAGATGTCCAGCTGGTCAAGGACCACCATCATTCCACTCTCAGTAGTCATGGCGAAACGTCCTGTTCATGAATTACCGTCTTGGGCGCGCGTACAGGAACTTTATGTCCGCCCGCCTCGCCTCATCGACTACACGATCACCAGAGAAAACGGAATTTTCACCTTGAAGAACGTCTTTATCGGCGTGGACCACCTGCTCAAAGTCTATGAAGCAAGCCCGATCAGGCCGCTCAAGCAAAAGGCAATTGCAAAGGCCAAACAGTGGATACTTGACCATCAGGAATCAAGCGGAGATTGGGGAGGCATTCAACCGGCTATGTTGAATGCCATTCTTGCCCTGCACTGCCTTGGCTATGACAACAAACATCCCGTGATTGTAAAGGGACTGAAAGCACTGGAAAACTTCTCCCTGGAGAATAAAGATACGCTGTGCCTTCAATCTTGCATTTCACCTGTTTGGGATACGGCGCTGGCGTTGAAAGCACTACAGGATGCAGATGTCCCAAAAGACCATCCGGCCCTGATTAATGCGGCTGAATGGCTTATTGACCGTGGGATACGGACGCCTGGAGACTGGAAAGTCAAGTCACCTGATCTGAAACCGGGTGGCTGGGCTTTTGAATTTCACAACGACCGGTATCCTGACGTGGACGATTCCGCCGTTGTGATGATGGCAATCAAGGATATAGCGGTCAGAAACAGTATAATCAAAGATAATGCGATACAGCGCGGTTTTGCCTGGTGTATCGGCATGCAGAGCAGAAACGGCGGTTGGGGGGCTTTTGACAAAGATAACACGAAGCATATCCTCAACAAGATCCCGTTTGCCGACCTGGAAGCGCTTATCGATCCGCCGACCGCCGATCTTACCGGGAGAATGTTGGAATTGATGGGGGCATTCGGCTGTTCCGGCAAAAGTCACCCTGCTGCAGTGCGTGCGCTGAAATTCGTCCGGGAGTCTCAGGAAGCGGATGGTTCCTGGTGGGGACGCTGGGGGGTAAATTACATCTACGGCACGTGGTCTGTGCTGTCCGGGCTCGCCGCCATCGGTGAGGACATGACACAGCCCTGGATTGGCAAGGCCGTTGCGTGGCTTATCATCCATCAGAATCCGGATGGCGGCTGGGGTGAAACGTGCGAGTCCTACAGTAATCCGGCGCTGGCAGGCATTGGTGAGAGCACCACCTCTCAGACAGGATGGGCTCTCCTGGCTCTCATGGCCGCTGGAGATGCAAATTCCGTAATTGTGTTTAAGGGGATTAAATACCTCCTTGAAACACAGGGGCTGGACGGCAGTTGGGACGAAGAAGCATACACCGGCACCGGGTTCCCCAAATATTTCATGATCAAGTACCATATTTATCGGAATTGTTTCCCGCTCATGGCGCTGGGTAAATACCGTACCCTCACGAAGGGGGCAATGCCCGTGTTGTCATTTACGAGTGGCTCAGCCGTAACGTGATGCTCTCTGTCCAGACGCCGGATAGCTGCCGGCCGTTGCCCTGTGTCATTAAGCATGCTTTGAACACATTATGAAAAGGATCTGCTTATGGAAACAGTCAATCAGCGGTTTAATGATCCTGCAACGGCGCGCTCATATATCCGTAACCTGGCGGATCAATTTGAAGAGTCTGAAGAGATGTCGGAGTTCTTGAGTGCATGTGACATGGCACAAGCTGCGTTGGCATATTGGCTTTGTGAAGAACAGCGATATTATTTCATACTGCGAACCCACTATTTAAAAGGATCTCTTTCTGAAAGGGAGAGCAAGGTTGAACAAAAGATCGCTTGGAATGAATACAATCACGCATTAGCAGAGTTCCAGCTGGCAAAAACAAAGCTGAAGGAGATAATCAGTAAATTGTATATGGCCGTCGGAGACAGGGCGCTGACAGAGAGATCGGCACTCTCTTTATGACGATTCAGACGCTATAGGTATGCCGTACATTTCAAGCATCCGACCTTACATTACCAGAGGAGGAAATAACCGATGATCTGCTTCTCCCGGTTCAAATGCCCCGCCCTGCCTTTCCTGACTGCGGCGATACTCCTGCTGGCGCCGGCCACCCTTCCAGCTTTCCCGCAGCCATCGCTTTCCATCGGTTCAGGAAACATCACCGGAGCCAACTATGCGGTATCAAGTGCCATAGCCAAGATTTTCAATCGCAAATGCGCCGATTACGGCATGCGTATCGCCACCGCTTCGTCCCAGGGATCAGTAGCCGATGTCGACAGCGTAGCGGAAGGAAAAGCCGCATTCGGGATAGCCCCGATCGTCATGCTCCAGCGGGCGGCGCAAGGAGTCGGCCCGTGGAAAGGAAAGGCCCGAAAGGAGTTGCGTGCCGTCCTCGGCCTCCATATGGAAACCGTGACGATCGTCGCGGCAGCCGATCGCGAAATCAAGCAGATCGGCGATCTCAAGGGGAAGCGGGTAAACATCGGGGCTCCCGGTTCTATCGATTACGAATATGGCGCGATTCTCCTCCAACTATCCGGAGTAAATCCGGCAGACGCGACCCTCTCGGAGCATCCCGTCGCTCTTGCCTCTGAATTACTGCAAAAAAACGATATCGACGCGTACGTCTACATGGTGGGGCATCCGAACCTCTCCGTGCTGGAGGCAAGCAGCGGCAAGCGGAAGGTGCTGCTGGTCCCCCTCGACAAGCCGCTCATCGAGCAGGTAACCGCCGGCAATCCGCTCCTGCTCCCCGCGGACGTTCCGACGAATTTCTATCCTGGCCTGGAGCACCATGGATCAGTGCCGACCATCGGCGTCAGGGCAGTTCTGTTCACACGCGCCGACATGGCGGAAGAAACAGTCTACCGCCTGGTACGGGAAGTCATGACCAACTTCGATCTTTTAAGGCGCCAGCATCCGGTTCTGCAGGGTCTGACACCCCGTGATGCAGCCGGCGTCACGGCCATCCCCCTCCATCCCGGAGCAGAGCGTTATTTCCGCGAGGTCGGCCTTACCCCCTGAGGGGCGTTCAGGCTGAGCCACTTCACAAACCATTTTCTCCGGAGGAAACGATGAAGCGACTTCTCACCCTGGTACTCCTGACGGGTTGTCTGATGTGGACACAGTACGCGACGGCTGCGTCCCGACCCTATTTTTATCCTTTCGTTAATCCCTATGAGGCAACCGTCATGGAATTGCCTAAATACTTGGAAGTAAAGTTGCCGGAAAAGGTTCCCACCAGGGAGTTCACCCTGCGGATATTTCCCAAGCGCGAGATCCCCGAGGTCTTCTGGTACGAGGACGGGCTCATTTGCACCCTGGCCTACCAGGACCACAAGGCGCCGCTAATCTTCGTGATTGCCGGCACCGGATCGAGCCACGACACGCCACGAATGAAGAAACTCCAGAAGGTGCTCTACCAGGGGGGATTTCACGTCATCTCCCTCACCTCGCCGACCCACATGGATTTCGTGGTGAACGCCTCGGCTGGGCTGCCGGGGGATTCCCTCGATGATGCCCGGGACCTCTACCGGGTCATGGAACTGGCCTACGAACAGGTGCGCGGCAAGATCGACGTATCGTACTTCGCCCTCTCCGGCTACAGCCTCGGCGCCTTCAATGCGGCGTTTGTCGCCAAACTCGACGAAGAGAAGAAGCTCTTCAATTTCAGCAAGGTTCTGCTCATCAACCCGCCGGTCAGCCTCTATGATTCGGTTTCAACCCTTGACCAGTTGCTCGTAGAGAACGTCCCGGGCGGCATGGAGAAGTTCGAGCTGTGGTTCCGGAATGTCCTCGCTGAATTTTCTTCCGTCACGAAGGAGATGGGACATGCGGAGTTGAGCGGAGACTTCCTCCACAACGCGTATAAGCGACTCTCCCCGAGCGAGGAGAATCTGGCTGCCCTCATAGGCCTTGCGTTCCGCATGAACTCGGCAAACATGATCTTTACCGCCGATGTAATGAACGGTGGCGGCTACATCGTGCCGAAAAATGCACGACTCTCCAACTCGACATCGCTTACCCGCTACGCCACGGTCTCCTACAGCACCAGATTCGTCGATTACTTCAACGAGTATTTGTTGCCTTACTACCAGAAGCGGGGGCCGGACCTGACCAGGCTAGCCCTCCTGGAGCGACTGAACCTGCGTTACATCGAACAGTATCTTAATGGTTCGGGAAAGATCGGGCTGATCCACAACGAGGACGACATCATTCTTGTGCCGGGCGATATCGACTACCTGCAGGGTGTATTCGGCAACAGGGCGCGGATATTCCCCACCGGCGGCCACATGGGCAACATGTTCCACCCTGACGTGGCCTCTTTCATGATCGACTTTCTGGCCGGGAAGGAGAACTGACTATGGAATCAACCACTGCACGAATGACGCTCGTGACGACTGCTCTTTCAGCGATGTTCCTGATGTGCGGATGCAGCACCCTTCCCGAAACCGGTCGCGACACCCTCCCCCCCCTGCGCAGCTATGAAGACGTAGTCAAAGGGGACGGCCCGCACCTGCTTGAAGTCGGCGATTCAATCGAAGGGTTCAACCGCGGCACCTACCGCTTCAACTACTATTTTGACGAATATCTCTTCATCCCGGTCGTACGCACCTATGAATTCATCCTGCCGGACTATGTTGAAGACCGGGTCTCCAACGCCATCGACAATATCAACGAATTCGGCAACCTCACCAACAACCTCTTTCAGCTCAAGTTCAAGGGTGCCGGCATCACCCTGAGCCGTTTCGCCGTCAACTCCACCATAGGCGTCGCCGGCCTCTGGGACCCTGCCGGCACCTGGGGACTCAAGCGCCAGGCCGAGGATTTCGGCCGGACCCTCGGTCACTACGGGGTGGGTAACGGCTCTTACATTGTCCTGCCGATTATGGGGCCTTCCAATGCCCGCGACACCACAGGACTCATTGCCGACACGGCCGCCTTCAGCCTCGCAGGCCCGGCCGCATTGGTCAATAACACCGCAATAACAACGGCATTCTCCGGAACCTCTGCCGTTGATAAACGGCACCGGGTTCCCTTCCGTTACCACCAGACCGGTTCTCCGTTCGAGTACGAGCTGCTGCGGATGCTGTACACCATGAAAAGCGACTACGACATGGCCAACTGAAACCGGGGAGTTAGCCATGGGAAACCGGCGCATTGCAAGCAGAGGCAGTCATGGATTCAGGGACAACTGCCCGGTCTCGGCGGTGATGACCGGATGCTCGAAGCGTATCTGGACATCGTAATCGATGTGCTGGGCCAGCCCGAAGGAGAGGGCCGAAAATCTGATGATCGTAGACCGCATGGGGAAATTCTCCTCGGACCGCTCAATCAGGGAGTACTGCGAAAAGATCTGGCACGCAACGGTATCGGTTTGGTGAAACTGATGGGACGTGACTCGGGTTTCATCGCCGCCCATTCGACACTAATCAACAGCCAGGTGAATTTTTGTCTGGTGCCGGAGGTGCCCTTCAGCCTGGAGGGATTTTTGCACAACCTGAATGAGCGCCTTATGCTGCGCGGCCATGCGGTAATCGCCGTGGCTGAAGGAGCCGGCCAGGATCTGCTGGCAACCACGGCGGAACGCGACGCCTCGGGCAATGCCAAGCTCGGCGACATCGGCATTTACTTGCGGGATGCCATCAAGGAGCACTTCGCCGGCACCGGCATGGAGATCAACCTCAAGTACATCGACCCGAGCTACATCATACGCAGTCAGCCGGCCAATCCTCACGATTCGGCCCTCTGCCTGCTCCTTGGGCATAACGCCGTTCATGCCGGCATGAGTGGACGGACAAACATGGTGGTGGGGTTCTGGAACCAGCAGTTCACCCATGTCCCCATTGCCCTTGCCACAGGGCAAAGAAAAAAGATCGATCCCGAAGAGTGGCTTTGGAGCAGCGTACTGGCATCCACCGGCCAGCCGCGTGAGATGTGCCGGCCATTCATCGCTTCGCCATAAGAGACCTCACTGTTTGATATCCGACAACGTATCATATGTGTCCGTGCCACGCCTTATCAGCATATTACTGCCGATTTCAGGAAAAAGTCCGAAGGATGCAAGATTACTCCAGGCATCAACTATAGGAAGACACAGCAAGATTGTGCGGGGGCGCTATGAAATTGAAAATAGGTGAAATCGGCTATGCAAACTGTTTCCCACTTTTTTCCGTTTTGAAAGATGGGTTTGATTGTAAGGGGTACCGGTTTGTGCAAGGCATTCCGGCAGATTTAAACAAGCAACTGAATGCCGGGAAGATTGACGTAAGTCCTTCATCATCAATTGAATACGCAAAATCATTTCAGAAGTACGTTATTCTCTCCGACCTTTCCATAAGCGCCGTTGATGCGGTGAAAAGCGTCTTGCTCTTCTCACGCATACCAATTTTCAACCTGGATGGTCAGCAGGTGGCACTGACGAAGGAATCAGACACTTCGGTCGCGTTACTCCGGATCATACTCAAAAAGTTTTATGGCTTTCACAATACATTTATCCGTTCCACCCATCCGTTGAAAGAATCTCTTGCCATCTTTCCCGCCATGCTTCTTATAGGCGATTCCGCACTGAAAGAGGCGGCTGAATGCCGGGACTTCTACGTCTATGACCTGGGTATATTGTGGTACAAATTCACCTCTCTTCCGTTTGTTTTTGCGCTCTGGATACTACGTAAGGAGATAGCTGAAAAATGTCCGAATGAAGTCGCCGGACTCGTATCAGCTCTTCATGCAGCGAAAACAATTGCCCGCGGATCTCTGGATTCGCTCGCTGACAAGTGCGGGTACATGGACTGGATGGGACATGATCAGCTTGTGGATTACTGGCGTGCTATTTCATACGATTTGAGTTCATCCCACATGGAATCATTAAAGCTTTTTTATTCATATGCTGCAGAAATCGGAATACTCCCATGCGAGCCGGAAATAACCATACACCGGTAATTTGGATCAGATAAGTTTTTGCAACTCTTTTCAAAGGCCATTGCTGCTTTAAAATTAGGTATGCCATGGGAACCGGGTGTCGATATCACACCTTTGCCCGAATCCGGTAAGACAGATTACCTAGAGGTGTAATGGTGTGAAATAAAAATATCCAGTAGATTCATGGAGACCTGTCATGAAATATATTCACCCACGATTCCTCGCCATCGGCCTTTTATTTCTCTGCTCATGTACCATATTTGACCCAAAGCAATCTAGTCGGGCTGTGGTAATGTCCCCTAAACCTCTGGTTCTGCCGGTCGGTAAAAACTGGCAAGTAATCGAGGAGGCCCCGAAATTAAGCGGTGAACGGGGACGCCTTCACTTCCAGATGGAACAGTCCGTTCAGCCCGAGGGGGCAAATCCCGTATCGCCTGAGGAGAACCGCGAGATCGAAATGCCGCGCTGACCGCGAAGCGCAAGGTGCAGATTTGTACAACGTCAAGAACGATGATGAAATCAAGGCAGTTTTTCACAAAATATCCAAAGTATGGGACGGTCTGGATATCGTCATCCATGCGGTTGCCTTTGCTGAGAGAGAAGAGTTGAAAGAGGCCATGCCCATGATGCGGGGGCGCAACGCCGCTGCCCTGACACTCAGCCATTACGGAGCAGTCAAAGTATTTCCAAACGACAATGTTATGGGAGTCGCCAAGGCGGCATTGGAGTCCTCGGTCCGTTATCTGGCCGAAGCGCTTGGTAGCGAAAAGATATGAGTAAACGCCATCTTTTCTGGCCCCATCCGCACCCTGTCCGCATTTGGCGTGAATGGTTTTAGTCAGACACTCGACCATGTTGATGCAAGGGCCCCTCCTCGCCGTAATGTCACCCAGGAGGATGTAGCTTAATCCGTACTTGTACCTGTGTAGTGATATGGCAGGCAGCGTATCTTGAGAGATCCATTACGTGGATGCCGGCTACATTATGATTGGATTATAAATCCGGACTGAATTATTCGGGAATTTAGGTTGGCTGAATATTTCGTAAGAATATTGAGGAGGGCACCGTGAAAACATCAAGGATGGCTATTTATTGGACCATAGCACTACTCACCCTTGTGGCGGCACTGTATCATTTGGCTCAGGAACCGTCGCCAGGCTGGCCGATAAACTTAATTCACCTTATTACCAAATATCAATGCAAGTAATGAGTTCATAGGATCGCGGCAGCTGATCGAGTTACCCAAAATGCGCCCATGAGTGACTATATCGACCGTGACGCTCCCAACATACGGTTGAGAATTGAAGATATGTCCATATGCAGGCAGGAGAACTGCATATGGACGGTGCAATTGCCAAGGCAATCAGGCTCGCCCATAAGACGGTGGCGCTCCTCTGGATGGATTAAAAGCAGGAAGTGGCTATGCAATTTGAAAAATTTGCATAGTTGGGAAATGAAGGAGAAGCGGCATGATGCACAACAAGACCAACAATGATTCGGTTTTCCACTTGATGGCCATGGACAATTGCTTAAGTAACCCATGAGCAGAGTTTTGATAGTGTATTGCAGCATGTAAGGCCACGTATACCAAATGACGGAGGCAATTGCAGATGGCATAAGGGAGGTGCCCGGTTGCGAGACTGTCATTAAGAGAGTTCCTGAGACTTTATCTGAAGTAGTTCTCGGGAAAATGGGGACTCTTGATGCCCTGAAGAACATGGCTCATATTCCTGTGGTTGAAGTGGATGACCTTGCGTCAGTGCTGCAATTATTTTCGGCACATATCATTGGACGGAGTTCTCCCAACTTTGTTGGTATTTTAGGGGATAATTTACCCGGAGAGGAGTTTTATATTTGACATGAAAAAAGTGATTTGGTCAATTCAAGCGTTATTTTTTTACCTTTTTACCCTTGCATTTTCCATTCTCCCAAAGGGCCTTGTTCGGCCAGTTGGATGCCTGATTGGCACGTTTGGTTTCGTCTTGATTCCGAAGCGACGTCACATAGCCATCAATAATATCCGTCAGTCGCTTCCCGCTATGATGAAAAAGTCGGATTTGGATTTCCACACTCATACACCCGAAAAAATTACGCACCTGATGTTTTGTCACTTGGGAATTTCATTGGTTGAGACCTGCCGCCTGTACCACAGTCGAGGTGAAGAGGTGCTAAAATGCATTGAAGTTAGAGGGTGGGAATATTTGGAGGCTGCCAGAGCCCGAGGCAAGGGAGTTGTTGTTCTTACGGGCCATTGCGGCAACTGGGAGCTGGCAGCTTTGGCATTGGCTCAGCACTTTAATTCTCCCATGTCTGTAGTTGCCAGGCGTCAGAACAACCCCTACCTCAACAGACTGATTGAAAAAATGCGACTCCGTTACGGCAATCTGATCATTTACAAGAATAATGCTTTGAGGGGCATGATGTCAGTGATCCGCAAGAATGGCATGATCGCTCTTTTGGTGGATCAGGCTGTATTCCCTGAAAGCGGTGTGTTAGTCGATTTTCTCGGACGGAAGGCGTGGGCTTCAAAGGCTCCGGTCTTGCTGGCACGCAAGTTGGGAACAGCGGTAGTTCCGGCTTTTATTCATCGCGAAGCCGACCGACATATCATTGAAATCCATCCTGAACTTATGTTCACCAATGATAACTCCGAGCAAGGAATGGCGGCAGACGTACAAAAATATTCAAGGGCTATTGAGAACTTCATTGTACGCCACCCTGTTGACTGGTACTGGGTCCATCGTCGGTGGAAACGAGCCGGTGAGTCATTGACTGAGTAGCTGGTTCCGCTGTGGTGCTTGCCTGACTAGATCTCAAAAAATCGATTTTACCTACTATTAAAACTGTACGCACATTCAAAAAGTTTTTTATAAAAACTAAATGCCAGACAGGTCCTTGAAAATAATTATGGTCATGCACTTGACTTCCAAAACCTCCATGCTAGTATTTTACTAAACGTTTGTTCAGTTATCGAGATGTGCTTAACCAAGGGTGATTCAATGGCCCGAAACCATTACCTCTGAGAACCACTTGTGAAGAGGTTCTCGAGTGGTTCTGAGAGTCCCACGGACAAATGTGCAGATCGTCAGCAGGGGAGTAAATTCCAGCAACTTAGAGTTTTGTAGAGAACCGGATTCCTGATTTATCAATACTAAATTGTGCACGCACACTGCGATTTGCTACACGATCAACCATCTGATACAGGAGATAACCCGCCATGAACCGCACCTTTGTCCCCTCACCCCCCATGAGTAAAAAATCATCGATTTGGATTGCGGCCATCCTGATGCTCCAGCTTTTTTTGCCTATGGCATGCACGGCAGCGGAGGGAGGCTGGCAGGAGGCCGGTGTGCGCATGGGTATCCAGGCCACACCGAAGCGTGAATATTTCCATCTGTACGAAGCCTATGCGGTGTATGGCCTGCCATGGGAGTGGCGGACGTCTTCGGGATGGGCATTGTCCACACAGCTCAACACATCCGCCGGCGCTCTGGTTGGCGGCGATGAAACCGGCTTCATCGGTTCAGTGGGGACAGGTCTCGCCTTCAACAGGCCGGGAAACGGTATCGCACTGGAGGCTGGCGTTAGCCTCGACCTCCTGAACAAAGACCACTTCGGTCAGCAGGATTTCAGGAGTATTCTCCTGTGGGGCGCCTCTATGGGTCTTTCCTACCGTTTTGCAGGCGGACTTGGGGTAGGATATCGCATACAGCATTTATCAAACAATCGTATTCTCTATTCCAACAGTACCCCCAATCCGGGAGTCGATATGCATATGTTCGGAGTAAGCTGGAATTTTTAGTCTTCCCATATCTTCTCAATCTGGTTATCCACTTTGCTTAAGTAACGATGGGTAGGCTTAATCTGTAATATGTCTATTGTTTTACAGCTTCCATAAAAAACACAGGGATGATGGATCAATGGTTAGCAGCTGCGAGAGCAGGTTGAGACAATTAGCCAACAGGCAAAAGGAGGTAGTCGTCATGAAAATGCAGGAAATTAAAGAAATTGCCATAAAACTGGGATTAAAGACGGTAAAATTGAACAAGGGTGAACTGATCCGGGCCATCCAGTCCGAGGAGGGAAACATTCCCTGTTTCGGCATCGGAAAAGCGACGGAGCGCTGCCAGGCAAAATGCCTCTGGCGTGAGGACTGCAAATGACCGCCGGGCATGCACACAACTGCTTCCCTGGACATCTCAATGCATCAAGACGGTAGCCGGAAAATAGTGCGATAGAGCACTTGACTTCCAAAATTTGCATACACGTATTTTATTAAACGTTAGCTCAGCTGTCGGGAGACGCTTAACCATGGGTAATTCAATGATCCAAATCATTACCAAGAGAAAAACGCGGGAAGAGATTCTCGAGTTGTCGGTTCCGCTTTTTGCCAGGTGCGGCTACGACGGAGTTTCCATGCGTGATATCGCCGCTGCCATGGGACTCACCCCCGCAGCGCTTTATTACCACTTTACCGACAAGGAGAATCTCTACCTGGACGTTGTGATGCATGCATGCCGGGAAAGGTCTGCAGAGTTGAAAGGCATCCTCGACGGCCTCGGGTCTCCTTGGACGCGGCTCGAAGAATATGTTGCAGGCCTCGCCCGACTGAATGCAACAGATAAAGATTTTCTGCGCCTGATGCAATGGGTAATGCTGGACAGCAATGAGACACGTCAATATAAATTGGCGGAGCATGTGTTCAGGGATCAATTCGTTGCTGTCCATAGCTTGGCAGCTGAACTGGACCCGCGCCATGACGCCCATATGCTTGCGGTCTCGATCATCGGCCTGGTGTTCTTCCACTTCGAGGCCGGTACAACCCGCCAGTTCATGCCGGGGCATCGGACCCAGCAAGACAACCCCGCCGTGCTGGCACAGCACGTGATCGGCTTGCTGCGCAACAGCCTTGGCAAGAGTGATGAGGGAACCAGGTATCGAACCGTGGCCGATAAATCCTGCTTGAAATAAAGGAAAGGGCATGAAGCAAGAACGATGCTCCTGCAAAAACTTGCGCGGGTGGCGTGCAGGCGGATGTTTCGCCCAGGTTGAAAATCACAACAACGCCCTCCGGGGTAATTACATTATTGAAAGGGAGGTATGCCATGTCTGAATTAAAAAAACTCAATTACTCGACCAAAGACAAACTTATCGCCGACATAAAACAGATTATTGCGGATGCCGATGCGCTTTTGCAGACGACTGCCGATCAAGCCGGTGAGAAGGTTGCCGACTTGCACACCCGCATTCAGGAAAACCTGAAGGCGGCCCAAGGCCGACTTGCCGAGTTCGATGCCAGGCTCGTCGACAAAACCACTAAAGCCACCCGGGAAACTCTGCGAAAAACCTCGGAAGCGGTCAACCAAGCGGTTGAAGCAGCCGGGGAAGCGGCCCGGAAGAGCGAGGAAGCGGTCAAAAAAGCGGCCGAGTCCGGTAAAGAAACTACCAGGCATGCGGCAGAAACCGCCAGGGAAGCGACGCAGAAAGCAGTTGTAGCTACCAGGGAGGCTGCCAACAAGGTGCTGGATGCGATAACGAATTGGATCGGATGATGGAAATGGCCCCGTCTCACAGATCGGGTTAGCGCAAGGCCACTATTTCAGGGAGAGCACCAACATGCAAAACGAAACAGGCAACAATATTGGCGGCAGCAACGATACCGTTCTGCTCGAAGCTGAAGTGCGTAGCGCGGTCGAGCAGGGGCACGATGTGCAGGAAATGGTTCGGCAACTCACCTTGCGCACAATCAGTGAGCGCTCGTTCGATATCGAATCCTTGCGGCAAATTGCAAGTGCCGTTCTGCGTGGCGCGCGAGCAGGAGCGCAAAAGGAGGTACAACAATCAGCGGCACAAACCGAAATCACGCGGACATGCAT
The DNA here is from genome assembly GCA_028683435.1 of Desulfuromonadaceae bacterium. GTDB lineage: Bacteria > Desulfobacterota > Desulfuromonadia > Geobacterales > Pseudopelobacteraceae > JACRCG01. The sequence continues at coordinate 275,345 of JAQUIG010000001.1, forward strand.
CAAACAGGCCGTCGCCGGGCTGGATGCTGCGCTGATGCAGATTGCCGAAGCCTCTAAACTGTCGTTGGAAGAAGCGGCGGGCTGGTCGCAGGCATTTTTCAGTGAGGACCTCACCCGCACTTACACTGATCTGGAAAGCCTGAAAGCGAAGTTTCTGGAAACCCTGCAAAGCTCGGCATCGAGTGCCAAGGATGTTGCGGGAGAAATCTTGTACGACCTGGCTGCGCACGCCCGCATCCAGAGTTCCTCCGCGAACGCTCAGTTGAGGGAAACTTTGGCCGTTATTTTCTATCAGCTTGGTGAGGCGGGACGCACTCAGATTGGGGCCGGCCTGCATCTAACACAAAAAACTTCCGACCTTTTGCGGCTGAACCACGGTGTCAAGCGGTTCATCCACGTCTCGACCGATGAAGTCTACGGGAGCATC
>JAQUIG010000076.1 GCA_028683435.1 Desulfuromonadaceae bacterium
GGCCGTGGGACATCATGCCGTTGTTCAGGCGGATCTCGTTGATTGATTTGACCGGGGCCAGGGTGTCGGGGCGCACGATCAGCGTCGGTTGACCGAGTACCCATTTGAAATATGAGCGGCATTGCCGGGCCAGTTCGTGACACCATTCCGGAGCGCGTTTGCTGCTGGTGATGGCGCCGTTAAATGAGTATCCGGCGGGGAATGTACCGATGAGGTTGCATGGGGTGCCGAGGACTTTGGTGATGACGTCCGGCGGGGTAGTTATGGGGCTGACGACGTCAACGAGGATGGCGTCACCGATGAGGGTATTTGCTACGGAGTTGCCGGAGATTGAAACAGTACCGGTTTTGAGCACATTTGTAGAACTGCGAGTGATATCTCCGCCGAGCGTTGTTGTACCCAATTTTGTGACGGAATTCACTTTTGCCACTGTGCCGGTTTTAACCGCACCGGATACTGTGTTTGCTGGCGTAGTTGATCCGCCCGTTGCATCATACGAAATTGACCGACTGGCTGATGAAATAGTCCAGTCGGATATACCATCATTCGAGTATGACGACTGATCGATGTTGATATCTATTTGATTGCTACTGAATTGTGCGGAGTTTACGGAAAATGTAAACGTGATACTGGACCCATTAGCTGTGTTTTGCAGTTCAGCAAGATTGGAAATATAGGTCACGTCGCCAACTTTTATTGTTATCCCCGCAGCATTAAGGGCCGGGATATTTATACGATGGATCGTTACTGAATAGGTGACCGCAGAACGGGTGCCCGCGAGAGCGGGAAACGTTACGCTGATGTACTGTCCGGATGCAGTGTATGAAACAGGCCCGACCGGACAGTTTGTCGCTGCCTGGGTGACCGATGTCCCACCTGTATGTGTATGAGCAGCATTTATTATAGATGGCGGAGACACAGCAATTGTTTCATTGATGCCGATCAGGTCATTGATGGTAATTGTGTCAGTGATATCCAGCGTATTTGTTATTGCAAGGACGTCCACCAGATCGATACCGTCATTTACCAACATCTCTATAGCCTGGGTTAGAGAGATGTACCCCGGCACGCTGACAACTGCCAGGCCAGGGTAATCAGGGTGGTCACCGGCTGGCCAGACAGTACAAATCTCACTGATATCCATAATTGCCTGCCCGACCCGGCCATAGGCTTTTGGCATGCTGGTTACAGGGTAGGATGCCACAGCATATATAAAATTGTCTTTAACCTCGCACACCATCGCACCGCGCTGATGCGTCTGGGCAATTGTCGCCAAAACTCCACGCGTAACAGTCAGATTATCCCCACTGATCGAGATGATTTCGACAATCTCATCATCAATTTTCATCCGCTTGCCGGGCAATAGCCCTTCAGTGCTGGACACGCGCCACGTTATTGCAGTTGCTGATATTGCAATGGGGATGCTTGTCATGCGTCCGGAATCCAGCGAGAGGGCGGTAAGCTGGGACACTGTTCCAAAGGGCATAGGAAGCACCTTGCCAACATCATCCGGACCAGCTTCCGGATAGACCTCTTTAGTGATTATTGTGCCGGGGAATGAGTTCTCATGACGTGCTGACTCGTCCTGCATTTCGATGTTTACCGACGCCTCGTCGGGTAGATCGATATCTATAATCATAAAACTGAACATCTCGAACGGTTCGTCGGTGCAGCCGTCAACCCACAAATATACCGACACCGCCAAGCCGTTCAGCGCCCGGGCTTTTGCCAACGATCGCAGGTTTGGAGTGGCATTCGGATCGTTGATCATGTTGACGGACAGGCTGGAAATGTTGAAATCAGACAGAGTGCTGGTAACACCCTCAGTGAGTTGCCCCCATGAGGCGATCCACGGCAGCGCGGCTTTACCCCACGGGGGAATATTGATAGCATCCTGGCAGAGAATGTAATCGGTGCCGGCGGCGGTAAAGCGGAGCAGCCATACCGGGCCGCTGCCGTCAGTCCTCGCCAGATCGGCGGCTAGATTTGGAGTGAATGTGCGCATCAGATATCCTCAATCAAGGGGAGGTTGCAACTAAAACGATTCCAACCCGACTGTTTAATAGTAATTTTTGTTTCTGCCAGGCGTACGACCCGCGGCGTGCCGTCGGTATCGTGCCAGGTGAACGGGCGTAACATGCCGCGGCAATAGGTGATAAAAAAACCATGTAGCCAGTTACAGTGTATGTAATTCATGTTCGACCAGGACAGGGTCCAGTTTTTGCGGCTGGAATTGCCGACGCGATAGGCAACGGGCATGGCGGCGCTGGAATCCTCCAGCGTGTGCCGTGTTGTCAGGCCGTAACCGGTGCCGGATTTGCCAGGCCGGGGGAACTGCATCAGCACATCGCCGATTGAAAACGCGGTGCCCATGTCCGGAGTATATGCCGCCACTCCGGAGGGCTCCAGGCCGGAGTAGTTGAGGTCGATCATCAGGCGCATGCCAGAGAGGCTGTGATAGCCGTGGCCGACTTCGGGGGTTTCGGGAAAATTGGCATCGGCAAAACGAACGGGCCAGACGCGCCCCTGCTCAGGGCTGTACCATTCCCACGGTTCAGATTGAGCGCGGGCAACGGTGAGGAAAAACGTCTCGAGCAGATCTCGGTCGGCGGTGCGGATCGACGGCCAGGAGAGCGACTGAAACAACCGCACCGCATAGGGGGCACCGGCAAACAGCGCCCCGCCTCCGGATTCCTTGCCCCACTGATTAAATTCAATGGTGAACTCAGGGTAGGACGGCATACGCGCTAGGTCAAACGACATCAGCGCATGGTTAACGTTGTGCGTCCCGACCGGCGGGGCCCACAATTCGTAATAGGCTTCATCAACGTATCCGGCCGGTAATATGCCATTCCGCTGGCGCAGCATTTATGCCGGGGCCACGGCAAAATCATCGCAGGACAGGATTATGATCCCTTCTCCGGGCGATTCGGCCAGCGTGGGGTCGGTGTTCAGTTTGTTGGTGAGCAGGGAAAGCGTGGTGATAACTTCCACCCGCACCAGGCATTCTGTTTTTTTATAACAGCGGGCGCAACGGGCATCGACTGTGAATAGTTTGGGCATGGTGGGCTCCTGTTTATGCCGCTTGTCGGCGGGCGAGTTTTTGCAGTTCGGGGTAAACCTGTTGGGCGATCTCGGCGGCGGTCTGCTGGCTGGTGCTGCCGCCCTGGATTGTGATGGAGATGCCGCCCTGCAGGGTGATGGATGTAGCCCCGCCAGAGCCACCGGCTGCGGGATTGTATTTCTTTGGCACTACGGCCTCACCCTGGTGGAGATATGCATAACCATCAGAGGGGATGTAGTTTGTACCGATATCAAACCCGCCCAAAAATGGTGAGTTCAGGCTGGAAGGGAAAGCATTATTGTTGATAAAGTTGCTTGAGGCAGAGGTTGAATTGTTTGAGGCAGCGACAGCCGCGGCAGCTGATTGATACCCGTTTGCGGCCAATTCTCGTTGGTATGCATCGGCATATACGGGGGTATTCCCGGAAAACCCAACAATTGTCCCGTTCAATACTCCCACTTGCTGCTCAAATTCCACTTGTGCGGCCTTTTTTTGGTTTAACTGCTCTTGCAATGAAATCTGTTGGGAAAGCCCGGAAATAGCTGTCGCATTACCGTTGGCGACTGCGATATTAAGTCTGCCTTGCAAATCAACCGCAGTTTTTCTGCCTTCCTGCAGACTTTTTTCCGCATCCGTCAGCGTCTTTGTTTTGCCATTCAGCGTGTCCAGTTCGGTCTGTTGGGTTTTTATCGCCTCAGCATACTGTTTCAGCTCTTCCAGTTCTTTGTTGCTGGCCTCTGCACGCTGTTTAGCGAACCCCTGCTCTTTCAGCGCCTGCGCTTCCGAGTTCATCCGTTTGAATTCCGCTGTTTTCTTTTCGGCTTCGATCTTGGTTTCGGCAGCCTGCACATACTGGCCGGCTTCTTCCTGTGATTGCGCCAGTAGTTTTGCATAGACCTGACCGGTCGACCGGACTGCATCCTGAAGTTTCGTCTCTTCGGTTATTTTTGTTTTTTGGAGATCCAGAGCGGCCAGGGAGACGGCTTCGTCGGCTTTGATGTTTTTGGCGAGTTCGCTCTGGTATTCCTTGCTCTTAACCCCCTTTTTTTCAAGAATCGTGTCGAGCAGGTCAACCTCTTTATCGTAATAAGCTACAGAGTTGTCATATCTGGCTTCGGCTTCTGAGAGCGCAATACGGGTTTCTTCTTCGAGGTATTCCTGCGTTGTTATACTGCCGGCGGCATAGAACTGTTTGAGATCTGCCAACTCTAGGGAAGCCGAGGCTTTTGCGTAGCTGGCCTTTTGATCCTGCGCTGCTTTGTATGCCGCCAGCTCTTTGTCCTGGAGAGCTATTTTTTCATCAGTCTGTTCTTGCGTGTCCTGGGGGTTGATCGTTGGTACAGCCGGCCCGGCCTTGCGTTCCCGCGCTGCTTTTCTAGCCATAGCGGCAGCCAGATTTTTGGTGGCTTCCTCGTCACGTCCTTGGGCTTCGTCATACATCGCTTCGCCGGTCAGGTTTAATCCTGTGCCTTGATATAACTTCCGATCCGCCCAGCGTACCAATGGTTGCGCGGCATAGCCGAGACCAACCCCAACTGCACCAGCTCCCAATAATCCCAGACCCGCACCGACTGCGGTACTCCCTGCTATAGCCCCGCCAGCCGCTGCAGTACCGGCAGCGGCAATGCCAGCCCCGCCGGTTAACATCCCTGTGGTCAACATAACGGCGCGGGTGGCGGCGGCAACCTCGCCAAGGGTCTTGACGGCAGAAATTACCCCGAAAATACCCTTAAGCAACATCCCGCCGATAAAAAACGCTGCGAACGGTTCAAAATTGTTATAGATCGTTTTGCCGATATCGGCGGCGGTGGACATGTACTCCTTGACGGTTTCCCATCCTCGCTTGATATCACCGGCCAGCTCGTCTTTATGTTCCTTTAGATAACCATTAATTTTGCCCAGCCACTCCGAGATGTCTTTGACGATTGCGGGGAACCCGGCCTGCAGAATTACCGTCATGGAGGTCTGGAACGATGATTTCACCGCAGACCACATTGTGCTGATATCTTTTGATGCTTCACCAAAGCCGCCAAGGCGCTTGCCTAGTTCCTCCAGCAGTGTGCCTGACTGTTTCCACTTATCCACCTGTTGCTGCAGCGGGCCATCGACAGTCTTTTGTAGCATGCTGGCCAGCTGGCTATTCTGGTCGACCTCACCGCGCATCAGGGCAGATATTTCCTGCCGTACCTGCATTTCATTGCGGCCGTTATTGCTGTATACCGCCACGGCATTTGCTAAACGGATGAATGATTCGACCTGCTTGGCATTGTTAGTGTCCAAGAGGACGCCTTGCTTTGCCATCTCAAATGTAATCGTTTGCAGGTTGGTGAGATTGAGGGAGGTGTTGGCATCTACCTTCATCAACGTGGTGTTCAGCCCCTCAGCATATATTTTGGCGGACGCATAATCCCCGGCAATATCGGCGCCGCCTTGCAGGCTGGTGATCGTCGCCGCCATTTGAACAACCGACATCTGGAAATCATCGACCGTTTCGATTCCGGACTGGAATCCCTGCCATATCTTGCCGCCAACATAATAGGCTGCCATGCCGGTCAGTAATGCGCTGAAACGTCCCGTCAGGCGGTTGACGGATGAATCAAGGTCCCCGATATTTTGTGTGAGGCTCTTCGCTCCTTTGTTGCTTTCCTGAAAATTATTTGTCTTATCCAGGGCGGAGATCTTTGCGGTCATAGCGGCATGGGCGTTCTGCAGATCTTTCCAAGTGGCTGTGCCGCTGGATTTGATCATCTCGTATGAAGCGATAGCAGATTGCTTTTGTTTTTCAAACGACGCTTCCGATTTTATGCCCAGCTGGTAGAAAGCCGCGCCTAGATATTTGGAAACATCTTCGCCCTTCGCCTGCATTTCTTTCATTGCGGCTACGGCTTGATCCGGGTTGGCCCCTATGTTGAATCTAACGTCCTTCGCCATCAGGTTCTCCCTGTTTTCCCTTTGCTATCTTGCGGCACTCCGATTCAATAGTTGCCAGTTGGATAAGATCGTCACGGTTCAGGTTATATTCTTTTGCTGCCAGTTGGGATAAACCCATTTCCGATAAATGCGAGATCAGCCAGTGTGCCTCCAGGATGCGGAATTCTTCATCTCCCAGTTGGTCAAAACACGCTGGACATGATCCGGTGATACAGTCAGGTTCTATACCGTCAGTTTCAAAATTTTCACGGCATGCCTCGCAGGAAACCTTCGGATGATCATCACGCGCCCAGAGGTACGCGGTTATTCGTTTCCCGGTTGCTCTTCCTTGCTGAATTCTGCGAGAATATCTTCCAGGCCCTTCAGATCATCCGCATCAAGTTCCGGAATATCATCATCAATAAATTGTGTTTCATCTGTGGCAATGCGGTAAACAAATTCAGAAAAACGCTGGCTCTTCGTTATGGCCAGATTTCTGTTTTCTGAAGTGAACGGCAGCGGATCTCCATTCGGCAGAAGCATGCCGGGATGATTATGCTCTGTAATTTTTCGCCAGCCGAATACCGCCGATTTTCCGAGGAAGATATCCTGCACGCTGCCAGCCTTGGCTTTCATCTTTTTAGCCGCCTCAGCGCCCTGCATAAGAATGACATTGAGCTTGGCTTTTTCGATGTGCTGGATAAGCACTTCAGTGTCCTTGTCAAACGGGAACCATTTTTGTGGGGGTGTATCGAATATTCCGATTTTCATAGTGTTTTCCTTTCCTGCGTAGATTTAATTGAATGTTATGTAAAAAAGGCGGTGAGGAGGGTGGCAAGGCCTCCGACCCCCGAAAGGTTAGAGGCCCCGCCAATCTCGTTTACGCCAGCAAACTCGTGCTGATCTTGTTCGTCAGTTTGATCCACAACGGATCGGTGATCCCGGTCATGCCGGTCGGTGCCGTTGTTGCGCCGAGTACGTCAAACTCGCGGACGTTCTTGATGATCCCGGCTTCGTAGGGGTTCTCGTACTGTTTCGGCTTCAGGTGTGGCATCTGGAACGTGATGCTGTACGGGATATCGCCCTCGATGATCGGGCCGGTGCAGATGATCTCCGCTTTTTTGCTGACGTTGTTCTTGAGATCAGTCCGGGCGTCCAGGTTGGCGGTGCGTGGAAACTGCAGTTTTAGCGACCCCTCGAACATACCGTCGCCGGTCGGCTCGTCGATCAGATCGCGCGGGGCGCTGCCGGTGGAA
>JAQUIG010000038.1 GCA_028683435.1 Desulfuromonadaceae bacterium
TGTCTGTATCCAGTGTCACTCAAGTGGCAAGACCAGGCCGCATCCACGCAACTGGAAAGCAGGGAATATTAAAGACAGGACCAATGAGAAGATGTGTTTGAAGTGTCATTTGCCGGGAACGTATTAAGCAAACATCAGACCAAGGAGGAGAGTTATGCGGAATAAAAAATCAAGTCTTATCATGCTGTTATGTGTTCTGTCCCTGACCGCGTTTTTGAGCGGTTGCGGGTCGTCAAGCAAGGAGGGTAATACATCCACCGCTGATCTGGATTCGGTAGCATCTGTTGGCGATACAAAGTGTATCCAGTGTCACAGCACTGTGACCGAGGCATTGACGGGTGAGAGTATCATTACTCAGTACCAGAACAGTTCCCCCCATAAAGACGTTAATGATGGAAACGGCTGTGAAGCCTGCCACGGTGGAGGTGCACAGCACAACGGAGTGGGGCCGATTCCCTTTCCCATTCCCGACGCCAACCGCTGTGCTACCTGCCATAACGGCGTAACTGCACAGGCCACTAATGCACATACAGCTTTTGAAACGTCTAACCATGCAGAAGGCACACCATCCCATACTTCTGGTGTCTGTGTGCGCTGTCACACTCATGAAGGTGCAGTGCTTTCCAACAAGAGCGGCTTCACCGGTGACGGCACGGTTATTGATGGCGGCACATTTATTGCGCCTGCGTATACAGGTGCTTACACTGGAATTAAATGTGAAACCTGCCATGATCATGGTGGCGGCCTGCGCAATATACTTGCAAAAGATACTTTAGGAAGAGATGTCGCATGGAACCCGAGTAAAGCCACTGGCAACAAGAATAACCAGTTCAACTTATGTACCAGCTGTCATACTATGTACAACTACAATGGAAACACACTATTGGCAAATGGAACCGCTGTTGTAAACGGGGTTACCACAGGTACTGTAGGTCACCACACCACCAACTGGTACCGCATCATTGCCACCACCCACTATGATGATCCTCTAACCACAACCAAAATTGAAGGCTACAATATCCGAATGAAAGGTACAAACCCCTGTTTTGACTGCCACGGTCATGAGGCTAAAACAGAAACTCGCACTGCAGGTACAACCCCCGCAGACGCTACTATCCACACCGACTGGGCACAATCTGCACATGCTGGCAAAATACTGGCTCAAAAATATGCCAATGCCACTAGTGTGGATACCGTCCTAGCAGCAGGTGCTGATAGCACAACTGGAGACGCATGGGTACATTACCCCTGGACACAAACAACTAAAGCCGATGGCACAGCTGATCGTGGTGCCTGCCAGAAATGCCACACTTCGACCGGTATTTCAAATCTGCTGGATAACCCTGATACTTATGACAACACTGGGGCAGGAAATGACTTCTCTCATTTGAATGGCTGGGTAAAAGCGTCCGCAGGTGTTGCAACCACGGCCTCCAAACAGATGGAAGTGCTCTACTGCTGGGGTTGCCACAGCAATGCCGGTAAAGGCACACTTCGCAACACAACAAAAGCCGTCCTTGATTTCGAATATCAAGATAAACCTGTAGAAATTACAGGCCTTGGAAATTCTACCGCCTGTGCGGTTTGCCATGGTGGTCGCGGTAACGTGGAAAGTCCTCGTAGCTCGAGATTCCAGGGACACCACGCACCTACTGCCGGCGTAATGTTCAACGAAAAAACCCATATCGGCTATGAGTACGCCGGAAAAGATTACACCAACGCGACAACGCATTTTGAGCATGACAAAATCGGCCTGAATGCTTCAGGTCCGTGCGCAAGTTGTCATATGGGTGGGAAAAATCACTCTTTTGCCGCAGTTACTGAAGTTGCAGGTGCGATTACTGCAATAACCAATCAAGCGCTCTGCAACACCTGCCATACTCCTGGTGGTGCGTATGAGATGACCGCAACCAAGCTTGAGGAAGAGAAGGCTGGTTATGCAGAGGCATCCGCTATTCTGAATAATTATGTTTCTAACGTTGCAGGTTTTGTAAACTACCTGGCTCTTGCTATTACTGGTACTAATTACAGCGACACCGTGGCGGTACCAGACAATGCCTATGGTGCATACCAGAACGGCAAGTTGATTGGTGATGAGCCTTGTGCCTATGTACATAACAGGATCTACACCAAGCGACTCATATTTGACTCCATCGACTGGATGGACAATGGTGTGCTGAATGGGACGATTACCCTGAGTGCCTCGATGTTGACAACTTATCCCGAAGCTGCAGTCTGGCTGAAGGCTGATGCGACAAGCGGCATTGCAACACGTCCGTAACCTGGTGTCTCTACCCCCGGAGGCCACACGCGCCTCCGGGGGTACTATCTGTACAGTCTCTATGGTGTACTCAACCTCTTCTTGCCCCTGCGCAACCAACAATACAGCTGAATCACAAGCCATGGAGTGATCCGGGGCTTACGTCACCCGTTACTGTTCTCCTGTTGATAGCTGAAAAAACGTAATTAGAGTACCGATATTGCAGGTTGGGTGCGTCTGAATAAAAGTAAACTTTCCACTTTTCGGGTCAGCCAAATATGGAAGAAATTAATAGCAGGAATAAAAAATTACCTCCAATAAGCACCTGTAATTACATGTCTTATCCGGATTTGTACCCATTTAATATTATCCGGATATAAATATGTAACATCTGGCAATTCAATGGCTGCATTTATAACCTGCCTGAATCAGTGGCTATTTAAATAATTCTCTTCTGGCATGGAAAATGGATTTATCCCCTTGCTAACAATTAACTGCGAAGGAGGAAATCAACATGGCAAGCTGGGATATGTTAAGAGAACTGGACAATTTAAGGAGGGAGGTTGATGAAGCCTTCCGTGGTGCCGGATTGGGTCGCCCATTCGGGTCGACGTTTCTTGCGCCGATAACAACGCGCCGTTTTCCCCTGGTCAACTTCAGTGAGGACGATGGGAACCTGTATATTGACGCACTCGTGCCGGGCGTCGATCCAAAAAACATTGATCTCACGGTGGTGGGAAACGGTATCACCATCAGTGGAGAACGGAAACCGTTTGAGGAACAGCAGGGGCAAATCGTGCACCGCTGTGAACTCGGTTCCGGCAAGTTCTCGCGAACATCCGAACTGCCTGTTGATATCGACCCCGACAAGATCAAGGCCGAGTGCAAGGATGGGATCATGCGGGTTACCCTTGGCAAGGCTGAGCGTGCCATACCAAGAAAGATTGAAATCAAGCCCGCATAGCGGCCACACCACACCTGGCCCAGATAAAAATGATACGTGCGTTGACTTCTAACTTATTAAATCAAGGAGATTATCGTTATGGCAGACACGAGAGTAGCCAAAAGAAACGAAGATAAAAACGTCCAGGCCCGTGAAGAAACCAGGGCCGACGAGCGATACATCAAACCGGCGGTGGATATCATCGAGACAGAGGATGGACTGACCATGATCGCAGACATCCCCGGTGCGTCAAAAAAAACCATGGATATCAGTGTCGATAAGGGGATTCTGACCTTGAATGCACCGGTTTCACACAGCATGCCGGGACGACCAATATACACTGAGTTCGAGTTTGCCCACTACTACCGCCAGTTTTCGGTCCCGGAGACTCTGGACCACCAGAAGGCTAAAGCTGATTTCAGTAACGGCGTCCTGACTCTGAAGGTTCCTGTGGCAGAAACTGCCAAGCCGCGCAAGATTGAAATAAAGGCGGGGTAGCAACCTGATAATGTAATTACATACAAAAAAGGAGGATGAAACCATGTCAGATGAAAAACAGGAAATAGAGGTCAAAAAATCAGGTGATGAGAAGAAAAGTGAATTACAGAAGCGTTCTTCAACGTTCGGCGAGATGGAGCAGATGTTCGAGGATTTCTTCCAGCGGCGCTTCTTTGCGCCATCATGGATGCCGCGCTTGAGATTCCCGGAGCTAGCCGATGTATCCACTTCGGTTGACATGTTCGAAGAGGGGGATGATCTGGTCATCAAGGCAGAAATACCGGGCATGAAAAAGGATCAGATCAGCATCGATTTCGCAGGCGATGTTGTTACCATCTCCGGGGAGAAAAAATCTGAAGAGAAGACCGAACGCAAGGATTATTACCGGCTCGAGCGATCCTTTGGTTCGTTCACCCGGAAGTTGCGCCTGCCGGTCGAAGTCCAGATTGACAAAACTCACGCTTTTTTCAAGGAAGGTGTGCTGGAAATCAGAATGCCGAAGAGCGAGACCGAGAAAAAGAATGTACAAAAAATTACCGTGGAATAGGCGGCAACAGACATGATCCATGAGTCATTCATGCATGCGATGGTGCTGGAACGGCCCGGTGGGCAGCTCAAGGCGATGAAGCTGCCGATACCTGTGGCGGGGGTCGGCGAACTGCTCCTCAAGGTGCAGGCTTGCGGCATCTGCCGTACCGATCTGCACATTCTGGACGGTGAGTTGAGTGAACCGAAGCTCCCTCTGATACCGGGGCATCAGATCGTGGGGGTGGTGGAGACAGTAGGGAAAGGCGTGAAAGGCGTCCATCCCGGCGATCTGGTCGGTGTACCCTGGCTGGGCGGAACGTGTGGGACATGCCGATACTGCCTTTCGGGTCGGGAAAATCTTTGTGATCAGGCGCTGTTTACCGGTTACCAGCGTAACGGCGGTTTTGCCGAATATTGCACCGCCAATGCTGATTTCTGTTTTACTATTCCGGATGGCTATCCAGCGGCTCAGGCTGCACCTCTGCTCTGCGCCGGGCTGATTGGCTACCGTTCGCTGCGTATGGCCGGGAACGGAAAGCTGCTGGGCATTTATGGCTTCGGCTCGGCAGCGCATATCGTCACCCAGGTGGCGCTCTGGGAAGGGCGAGAGGTCTACGCGTTTACCAGGGAAGGGGACACTGCCGGGCAAAGCTTTGCACGGGAGATGGGAGCCTGCTGGGCTGGAGCGGCAACAGAACTGCCGCCGGTCTTGCTGGATGCGGCCATTATATTTGCTCCAGCCGGTGAGCTGTTGCCGCTGGCGCTTCATGCGGTCGGCAAGGGGGGAACGGTCGTCTGTGGCGGCATCCATATGAGCCCGATTCCAGGCTTCCCGTATGAACTCCTGTGGGGCGAGAGAAAGCTCATCTCGGTGGCTAATCTGACCCGCCTCGACGGTGAAGAGTTTCTTGAACTGGCTCCGCGGATACCGGTAATAACCAACGTAGAAGTATTCCCGCTGGAGAGTGCCAACGAGGCGCTGGAAGCGCTGCGGACAGGCAGAATCAGCGGGTCTGGAGTCCTGGTGCCATAAAAACAGAGGGGAGGTACGATAACGATGGTAACCGCAAACAGGAGAACCGGAGAAAAAGGGCAGCGCACTCCACGCAGTATGGATGTCTATCAGGAAAAGGGTGGAGTAAAGGGGGCTGCATATTGCTCATGCGGCGCTGTTTTCAGCAACAAGCGCTGGCATCATGAAGATAGTGCTTCTGGTCAGCATGAAGGTGATGAAATCGTCTGCCCGGCCTGCCGCCGGATTGCCGACCACAACCCGGCGGGGATCGTTTCCATGAGTGGAGACTTCCTTGCGGACCACGAAAATGAGATACACAATCTGATCAATAATACGGCCCAGGGTGCAGCCGTAAAGAATCCGCTCGGCAGGGTAATTGATATCAGCACGGACAAGGAAGGCCTCACTGTCACCACCACAGATGTAAAACTTGCCCAGAAAATCGGACGCGATGTTTACAAGGCGCACGGCGGCCAGCTTCACTTTATCTGGGGTCATGCCGAGGCTCCTGTCAGAGTGACATGGTCCCGTTGAGGGTTTCAATCCCGAGGTACGAAACTATAAATCGTTGTCAGTGAAACAGTGGCGAACAAATACAACATCTTATGGGGGGACGGCAATGCCAGGGTATGTCAAACCGGTTTTTTTCATATTTCTGGTTGTTATTGGAGCCGGGATGATCGGCGGCTTTATGGCGGCCGACAGAGGTCGAAGGGTTGCGCTCTGGTGCCTGCTCTGCGCTCTGCTGCCTCCGCTTCTTCTGCTTCTCTATTTTGCCAGGCCGGTGCGTGAAGTCGAGGGGGTGTTCAGGAGATGTTCGAACTGCGGGGAGTTGATCAAGTGGCACGCCCCGGTCTGTAAATACTGCAAAATTGAGCAGTCAGGCATAAAAACGTTTATGTAGTTGTGGGAGGTCTCAGTTCATGGAAATCACGACACATTTATATAACGAAGACGGCAGTGCCTGGGATACATTTGTGGCGAACCATCAGGACAGTACCAACTATCACCAGTATGGGTGGCGGAAAGTCGTGGAAAAAAGTTTTGAGCACAGAACCATGTATCTGTCTGCTACCAACAGTCACAACGAAATTTGTGGTGTCCTCCCGTACGTTCAGATGAAAAGCTGGCTGTTCGGCAATTTTCTTGTCTCGCTCCCTTTTTTTAATTACGGAGGACTGTTGGTGTCGGAAGATTCTGTCGTAGCCGTATTGCTCAATGCTTCACGAAAGTTGTTGTCCGGTAACGGTGTGGGCCATATTGAACTACGGCACATCAAGAGGTGCAATGACATCGAGGCGACAAAACAGCAAAAGGTGACCATGCTCCTGAAGTTGGAAAAGAGTGAAGAGGAGCAGTGGAACAGCCTTGATACCAAGGTGCGTAACCAGGTGCGCAAAGCCGAAAAAAGCGGTTTGCAGGTTGTTGTGGGAAGGACGGAACTGCTGGACGGATTTTACGAGGTATTCTGCCGGAATATGCGTGATCTTGGGACGCCGGTATACGGCAGGAAATTTTTCTCTAACGTTCTAGACGAATTCCCGGATACCACCCGAATCCTCTCGGTAACTCATGATGGCAGGACCATCGCGTCGGCTCTTATGACCTGGTACAAGGATACCCTGGAAGTCCCCTGGGCATCCTCCAACAGGGATTTTCGCCAGCTGTGCCCCAACAATCTCCTCTATTGGGAAGCAATCCGCTTCGCCATCGGCACGGGAGTCCGTACGTTCGATTTTGGCCGTTCAACTCCGGGTGAAGGGACATATAATTTCAAGAAGCAGTGGGGCGCCATGCCGGTGCAGCTTTATTGGCAGTACCTGCTGCGCGATGGTGGGGCACTCCCTGACATTAATCCGAAAAATCCCAAATTCCAGCTTGCTATCCAAGCCTGGCAGCGGCTGCCGTTGATGCTGACGAATCTTGTGGGACCGCATATTGTGCGCTGCATCCCGTAAAGAGAAATGGACTCTGATACCGTTTTTTCTCTCAAGTATGCCTGTGTGCACAAGTTTCCCGCTGCCGGTGATTCAACTCCTTGATCAGCGGGCCGCCGCTGCAGGTGGAGCAGTCAAGCTGGATAGTGGTATGGGTAATATGGAAGTTGTGCTGCAGTTCGTGTTCGATGGTGTGCAGTAACCGGCTGCGCTCTCCGTCATAGGCCGGATCTATTTCGATATGAGCAGACAGGGCTAAAATATGTGAGCAGACCGTCCAGATGTTGAGATGATGAATATCCAGGACACCTTCTATACCACGGATTTGTGCCGCTACCTGCTCGACAGACAGACTGCGCGGTACGCCTTCCATCAGGATATGGACCGCCTCCCGCAGCACCCGCCCCGATCCGACCAGGATCAGCAGACCAATGCCTATGGATATGATCGGATCGGCCTGATACCACCCGGTGTAGTGCATCAGCAGGGCCCCGACAATAACCCCCACAGAGGCAGCCGCATCCCCAATGACATGCAAAAAAGCGCTGCGCACGTTCAGGTCGTCGTGGGAATGTCCGTGCAGCCCCTTGGCCGCCAGCAGGTTGGCAATCAATCCCAGCACCGCAATGATGAGCATCGGCGTTGTTTTCACCTCTTCCGGCGAAATCAGCCGCTTGCTTCCCTCATAGAGGATGCCGATCGCCATTATAAAGATCGTCAGGCCATTGACCAGAGACGCCAGCACCTCGGCCCGGTGCAAGCCATAGGAATGACTATCGGTTGGAGGCTGGGTCGCCAGCTTGATCGCTCCCAGCGAAAGCAGCAGCGCAAACAGGTCGAGAAAGACATGTCCCGCGTCTGACAGGAGAGCAAGGGAGTTGGACCAGATGCCGCCGATTATTTCCGCCACCAGGGTGATGGCGGTCAGGACTATGGCAAACATCAGGCGTCTGGATATGTTCACGTCAATGGATGTCATGGCGTATCTTCCCGATCGGCACTGCAGCTGCAACTGCATGAACAGCTCATACCCTTTGCCTTGCCGAAAGACTCCCAACCCTCGCGGATTGTGAACCATGAAATCAGGATGGCTCCAATGGCATCCAGGCTGCCGATGCCGGTCAACTCATAGCCGGCACTGGAAATCATCAGCACCAAAGACAGATAGAGACAGGCCCTGGAACAGGCCGCGTCTGCAAGTATGGCGGGCGAATTGAGCGCGGTGCCGACCCTTGTCTTCTGGCGGATCAAAAACCACATGAACGTTATCGAAAACAGCGAGATGACGATACCCCACAAGGTTGTCTCCGGTTTGTGCTGCTGGTAAAGGTTCATGCCGGCCGTCACCACAAGACCGGCCGACAGGATGTAGAACGCGACACCGGTAATCCTGAGTGCGCGCTGCTCGAATTCGTCTCTTGTTTCTCCGGCGTTTGCTTTGATCCTGCGCAGCATATGCCAGACGCCGACCGCGGAAATGACTTCAATAAATGAATCAACACCAAAGCCGAACAATGCCAGGGTTTCATCGGCGGCTCCGAACCAGACAGATATGGCACCTTCAGCAATGTTGTAGAAGATTGTGAACAGCGCCAGATAATTTGCGCTGGTGTAGAGTTTCTCTTTCATGTCAGGAGATGCCCTTTCAGATGATCATATTGAATAGACACATAGCGAACACAGTTGTTACACAGCCACCCGGAAATATAACATCAGAGACTACTACCGGAAGGATGACCGCATATATTGGGAGTAACTATATATGACTGTTTAGTCATATATAGTCCAGAGCATTGAAATGTCAAGTCGGGAGTTATCTGTTGGGGGACATACTCTCAGCAGGTTATCGGCTAAACAAAACGTTTGGTGAGGATATTTATAAAATATTTGAGCGGAGAGTTTTGCTGTTGGCAGTCACCATGAATAATCAAGGTTCTATTGCGATGATGCCTGAAGCCATCGATACGGTGTTCGCATAGAAGGCCGGCATCAATCTGATCCTTCACAAGTTCGCGGGACAGAAACGACACCCCCTGACCCTCACGCGTCATTTGAATAATCATATGCATGTCATCAATAACCACGAAGCTCCTGAAATCTGATAATTCTCTGCCTATCGCGCGCAAATTTCCTTCCAGAAGTGTCCTGGAACAGCACCCCTCTTTTCGTACTAATACGGTTTGAGCAAGTAGAGCGTCAGGGTTTGTATTGCTTGAGGGTAAAGCAAGTGCCGGAGAACTTGCGAAGATCATATCGTCTCCCGGCAGAGCTATCGTTGTTAAGTCTGAAAAATCAATGCATTCGCAATGTTCCATGACGGCAAGGTCATACATGCCGTCTCTTAGCGCCTCTATAATTTTCGCCGGTGTGTCAAACATGAAGGAGAGATCGGCAAGATCATTAAATTCCATCATGAACTCACGCATGACCGTTGGGAGGTGAACGATTCCGAAGGTGGGGGTGCAGATAAAGGCAATGCTTTTATTTTCCCGCATCGACTTGAGACCGGAAAGGAGTTCCCGCTCGATCTCCAGAAGCTTAACAGCTTTCTCAAATACCAGTTTACCCGGTTTTGTGGGGAGCAACGTTTGTCCGGAGCGATCAAGAAGCGGGTAGCCATACTGCTCTTCGATAAACTTGATGCGACGGGAAACTGCAGGTTGGGTAACGCAGAGCTTGTCAGCTGCCTTGGATATGCTTCCTGCATTTATGACTTCTACCAGCGTCTTCAGGTATACAGATTCCATATATAGGGTTTTCCTCCTATTACAAGTTGGTATCGAACCATAACAAACAATGAATATCAGTTTTACACAAAAATCAGTAAATAGGACAACACAAATAAATCAGACGACTCTTGGGTATGTATCCTCACTTGCATGTGCTGGTGATCCGGCAGGGATATCCTCCACCCTTTTTAAGACAAAAAACTAAGCAGGACTGGTGAATTTATACTGCTCCGTGCCGAAGTTGTTTTTAAAGAATCAGAAGTGAAATAAACTCAGGGGGTGATGAAGCTTTACTTGTTTGCGGGTCGTAACAAAAAAATATGAATCTTGAGAGGAGATGGTATGTCGGAAAAAACAATTAAAAAGACGAAGTTGATGATCCTTGCGTTGCTGGGAGTTGCTGTACTAACTACCCTGACAATCTGGGGCTGCAGTGGCAAATCGTACGACAACCCGGTGGCAGAATCTACCGCCGCGTACTACAAAAACGATGCAAAAGCCGGTATTTCACTGGTAGAAGCTTCTACCGTTAAAGACTGGGTAGATGCAGGCGGCAAAACAGATGACGGGAAAAGGATTGTCATTCTGGATTGCGTGCCGAATGCTGCAGGAGTCTTCTCCTACGATGACACAGAAAGCTGGTTTGCAGGGGACAAGGCAAAGGTACTGCAAAACCTGAGTGACCAGTATGGTGGGACGACAAGCGCCCAGTACAAGTCCTTCAACGGTATGCCAGACAGCATGTTCGGCCATATCCCCGGTGCCATTCCCAATGTCTCCCACGAAGGGTATGAAGTTGCCGTGCGTAACGACGGCCCGATCGATGCTGAACATGAGGTCGGCACCGGAACACTGATCAGTCAGATGCTGCAGAAATACGGAGTGACCAAGGATGACGTTATCGTCATTTCTACCTCCCGCTACGATTACCCCGGATTTTGCCCGTCGCGTCTCTGGTGGACACTCTATTACTGGGGTTTTGCCAAGGAGAATATCCGCGTCCTCAACGGCGGCAACAAAGCGTATGCAATGAAAGGCTATCCGCTGCAGAAGGGTGTGACGCTGCCGGTGGTCACTCCATCAAGCTTTGACGTTGCAGAGCTGCCGCAGCGCCATCTTGAAACCCGCATTAGTGTTGGCGAACTGATCGCCCTGGTAGACAGTGGCCGAACCTCTCTGCCGGACAGCGACCCTAACCAGGTAGTTGTACTCGACACCCGCCAGCCGCCGGTCGCCTACTACCTGGCTGACCAGAATAGTGACGGTATCCCGGATGTTTTTCAGCTGGCCGGGTATACTGTCGCTTCGAATAAACTTTTCACACGGACATCAGACTCAGCGGTGCTGACCTTGAGCGAAATTCTCTTCAAAGAAACAACGCCTGCACGTGTTCCCTTCAGCGGCACAACAAATCCGCCGATCACCCTGCCTAATCCCTACGTGGGGATTACCACAGCGACCGGTCCAAGTCTGACAGGCGGCGTACCGATGGCTATTCCACTCGGCGCCAAAGGGGCTGCTTTTGAAGGTATTGTCAAAGGGGCCAAGGTCACCAAAGCCGGAGCCTGGAATATTACCGTTCCGGCACTAACCCGCACTACTGATGGCGGTTATCTGACCAAAGCGGAACTGTTGCCGAAATTTGCCGCAGCCGGCATCGACGGCAGCAAACCGATTGTCGTCTATTGCAACTCCGGCGCGCTTGCCTCAATCTACTGGTATGTTTTTAGTGAAATATGTGAATTCAAAAATGTTCGCATGTACGATGGGTCCTGGCAGGAGTGGGCGGTGCTCGCAGCATATGAGCCGACTGACAACACCTATGTAATGACAGACGATTACTCGGCGTTCCCGAGCTACCCGGCCGCCAGCCCGTCAGTTGTCTTCTTTGCCGGCCCCAATAAGTACCTGGAATGGAACGGCACAAAATTCGTCGATAAGTATACCGGAGCAGATGCCTCCAGCCACTTGAAAGCGGGCGGCCCCCTGGGCGGAATAGCCAAGTGGGATACCGTCACCAGGTCAGAACACGTCATGTTCAGACCGACCAAAACAATCAATGATAACGCGCTGAAAGGCACTGCCAATGAATTGAAGATGCTGCGTACGTACAGCGGCGCGGTTGATTGGCCAACGGTGAAGACCTATCCCAATTACACGGGGAGCGGCAACCTTATTTTTGAACAAGATAAGGCGTACATGGGAGCTACTGCTACATCTGGCGGAAGTGCACCGACAGCATTCATTCCTAAAGGCGGCGGCTGTTAATAATTTGATTAGACCTTTGAACCTCCCCCGTCCCTTTTGGGGCGGGGGATTCGACACTAATGTAAAGGAGCCACTACATGATAACAAAGCTTAAGGCAGGTAAACTTTCAGCATTAACGCTCGGCCTGACCCTGATGGCCGGCACCGCCTTTGCCGGGCCGCAGATGACCTTCGGCCCTAATGACGAAGGCGCACTTCAGCTCGATTACAAGGGGCAGTTCCAGATGACGGTCCGGGATACCGGATCTGGCGTTAATAATGACGAAACTACCACTAACTTCGGCTTTCGTCGCAACCGGATCGCCTTGATGGGCAAGTACGGCGACATGCTCAGTCTCTATGCCCAGACAGAATTCACCGGGGATTCGAACGTTTCCACACTTGATGTGAACAGCAACAGCGATCCGGCAGCCCAGTTCCAGATGCTTGACGCGGTCATGCGCTTCAACGTCAACGACGCCTTCAAGGTGAACGTCGGTAAATTCAAGTATAACCTTTCCCGTGAGAACCTGGAAGCGTGCGAAATGCCGCTGACCCTCGACCGCTCGCTCTTTGTCCGCACCGCCTACACCTCCACCCGCGATCAAGGGGTAGCGGTCTGGGGCAACCTGTTCAACGACATGTTCCAGTATCGTGCCGATGTTATGGAAGGACGCAAGGCCGTATCCGGTGATACCGCCCCCAGTTCCAGCTTCCGCTACTCCGTCCGCGGCCATGTCACGCTGCTCGATCCTGAGAACGAATATGGCTACAAAGGTACCTATATGGGCAAAAAGAAGGTCCTGACCTTTGGTGGCGCCTATCAGTTTGAGCCGGAAGTTGCCTATGGCAACACTGTCACCAAAGCAGATAAGAAGGATTACACCGCCTGGACCGTTGATGCTTTCTTCGAATATCCTCTTGAAGGAGCCGGTACAATCACCGCTTCCGCAGCCTATGAGGATGTAGATCTGGATGACGCTTACAAAGGGATTGTAAACGTAGATCCAGGTACAATCGGCATCAACGGGCAGAAAAACGGCTGGTATGTCAAGGGCGGCTACATGCTCCCCGCCGTGCCGCTGCAGTTTTTCTGCCGTTATGAGAAGTGGAATTTCGCCAGTCTCAACGATGTTTACGACCAGAAGATCGACTGGTACGGAGTGGGTGCCAATTACTATTTCCGTGACCAGAACCTGAAACTGACCGCAGAAGTATCACGCACCGCATTCGACAAGGAAGCAGCTAATTGCAAGGATTTCACAACTTTCGTTACCCAGTTACAGCTGATTTTCTAGTGTAAATCCATATTCACTGGAGTTACTTCTGGGGCTCCAGTGAATATGGATGTTACAAACAGGTTGTTTTTACACTTTTTTGGCGGTTCTGTTCGTCATTTTTTTATCGTCAAAAGTGGCATTGCCTATGATTACGTGTTGTCATGGTTGTCCCAAATTGCAGTTGCCGAAAAGAACAAAGCCTTTGACACTTTTAGAATGATGTTGAAGGTGGTACCCTAGGGGCGTACTCTGGTGTTGGATGAACATGTCCGTCAGTCAAATCCCCTTTGTAAGGAGTTAATACATGAATCGTGTAGCCGTTCTCTCTACCGCTTTTCTAATTATTTTTGTTGCCGGCATCTGCCAGGCCGATTCACTGGTAATTACCTATCGTTCCGGCAAGACACAGACTGTTGTACTCGATGAACCAAGTGTGGGGATAAAATCATGGCAGTTTGTCGGCGGGATAGCGCTGCAGCAAAAGTCACAAAAAAGGGAGGATGCTTCAGCGCCAAAACAGCAGGAGCAGGTTGAAAAAGAGCCAACGCTCCAAACCAAAGATGAGGGGAAGCTGACTGAAAAGGCACCTGAAAAAAAGTCTGGTGCACGCTTCAAATGGAATGCGCCGATTTCTGAGTGACGGACAGGCAGCCAATACTTGGTCTTGGAAACAGTATGGTATTCCACTTTGTTGCGTGGGTATGACAAACATTCGTTTTACTTTTAAATGAAAAACCCGGCATATATTGCAACATTGATCAAGCTATGATCACACAAAAAGGAGAACAAGCTTATGAAAAAAATCATCACCATGTTGGCCCTGTCCCTCTTTGCTGCTACTGCTGCCTTTGCCGCTGAAGGTAAGGTTATTTCCGTTGCTGACGGTCAGGCTGTCCTTGAAATGGGTACCGATGCCAAACTGAAAAAAGGCGCTGGCGTCAAGCTGAACGGCAAGAGCGGCAAAGTAATTTCCGTTGATGGTACCAAGATTACCATTAAGGCCAAAATTGCTAGCGAACTTAAAGCTGGCGATACAGTCAAGGTTGACAAGGCTGCTGCTTCCATGCAGGGCTGCTAAAACAACCGCAAGATGTAAGCGGGTCTGATAACGTTTGCATCTTCACCCCCCCCCACACCCCCTCTCGTCCAGGGAGGGGGTGTTAAAGCAAAAACAAACCTGATAAAACCTGGGTGCTGATGAATAATTCAAAACCAAAAACTCCTGCAGCGTTCTATACTTTCCTGGCACAATCATTTCGTTATCCTGAGCGGACATGGCTAATTGGACCATATTTTGATCTGCTTGAAAATATCTCACAAAACCTTGACCTCAACAAAGATGCCCTTGGATTGCGGCAGAGCTACTGCGCCAGTGAGGAAGGGCTTGAAGAATTACAGATAGAGTATACCCGGATGTTTATAAACGCCATTCCCGCTGTTGTTGCACCACCTTACAGTTCTATTTATCTTGATAAGGAAGGGAACTTGTACGGCCGGTCGGCGGTATGGGCAAAACAATTCTACCAACTGCATGGATTTGATTTGGCGGGCGAAGAAGACCTCCCTGACCATCTGGTGCTTGAGCTTGACTTCCTTGGACTATTGCTGGAGGAGGGTCAGGAAGACGCGGCAGAACAGTTTTTAAGCGAACATTTCAGGAGGTGGTTTCCCAGCTTCAAGGAAAGAGTTCTGAACGGATCAACAAACAAGTTTTATTCCACATTACTCACATTGGTTGATTTCTTTACCAGGGAGGAACCGTAACATGGCATTTCAGATGACCCGAAGGAGTTTTCTGCAGGCATCGGCCTCAGCAGCGTTGACCACCGCGCTGTCAGGTTGGCTGTCTTCAGGAGCGCAGGCCCAGTCCGGCTTCGTTAAAAAGCCGTTTACCGCCCCCGGCAGTTTTGGCGACACCACCACCGTTAGCGGAGGCGTCTGCGAAATGTGCTTCTGGCGCTGCCAACTTGTCGGTAAGCTGCGTGATGGCAAGCTGGTGAAGCTTGAAGGCAACCCCAAAAGTGTTGACAATGGCGCAAGCATCTGTGCGCGCGGCAACGCCGGAGTCAAGTTGCTGTACGACCCGGATCGCCTCAAGTTCCCGCTGAAGAACGTCGGCAAGCGCGGCGCTCCTGTATGGAAACGAATCTCCTGGGATGAGGCTCTTGACGAGTGCGCATCCCGCCTGCAGGGTGTTATCAAAAAAAATGGGCCACAAGGCATTGCCATCTTTCCACACGGTGCCTCTGCTACCTATCCGATGCACTTCTTCGAGCATGTCGTTGGCACCCCCAATAACTCAGAGGCTTCCTTTTTCCAATGCCGCGGTCCTCGCGATATGGCGTATATTCACACCTTTGGCGTTGAGGCTAGTGAAAGCGTGGATATGCCGAATGCAAAAGCAATTTTGCTTGTGGGTACCCATATCGGCGAAAATATTCATGTTTCCCATGTCAAACAGTACCTGAAGGGTCTTGAAAACGGAGCCAAGCTGGTTGTGGTCGATCCGCGTTTTTCATCCTCGGCAGCGAAGGCCGACATATGGGTGCAGATCAAGCCGGGCACAGATACCGCCTTCCTGCTGGCGATTATGAACTATCTGGTCAAAAAAGGTGGCTACGACAAGGCCTATGTTAAGGAGAACGGTGAAGGGTTTGACCAGTTTGTCAAGGCTATCGCCCATGCAGAGCTGGATTGGGCCGCAAAGATCTGTGATGTCCCTGCCGCTCAGATCAAGGAAGTTGCCGATCTTCTCGCCAAAAACGCACCCCACGTTTCTATCCATCCCGGTCGTCACGTTACTTGGTACGGCACCGATTTCCAGCGGGAGCGGGCGCTCGCCTGTCTGACCGGGCTGCTGGGGACCATTGGTGCCAAGGGAGGTTTTGTCAAGGCTAAGGGGCCCAAACTGGGCAAGGTAGCCTGGCCGCACGTCGGTACTGAACATGCGGAAGAGTTTGCCCTGCATAAAATGGCTGAAAAACACATCTTTTCACCTCCCGGTACGCCGACCCAGATGCTGAGAGATGCGGCAATTTCCGGTAAACCGTATCCAATCAAGGCCTGTATTACCTGGGGACAGAACCCGATCCAGACTATTCCAGGCCAACAGGAAACTATAAAGATGCTGCAGCAGATGGATTTTGTAATGGTGGTTGATGTCATGCCGACAGATATCACCATGTATGCTGATATTCTGCTGCCGGAACTTTCCTATCTGGAGCGGTACGATATCGTAAAGACCGGAGTTCAGTGGAACTTTAACGACAAGCATCAGCAATATATCGCCCCGCGTATGCCGCTGGTATCTGCCGTATCCGCAGATCATCAGCGCAAAGATTCAGTCTGGATCACCAACGAACTGGCAAAACGGCTGGGACACGCAAAAGAGATTCAGGTGCCCACTGCTGAAGCGATGGTGGAAAAAATCCTGGCGGGCGCCAATCTTTCTCTGGCCCAAATAAGGAAGGAAGACGGCATCCATCTCCAGCCTGGTTCCGACCCTTATGGGGCTGTCTATCCGGTCAAGTTTTTCAATGAAGATCTTGCTGAAGCAGGGTATTCAGGCGCACCGAACTATACTCCTGTGCCGGATCCGCCAAAGGGCTTTGCCCGACTGGTGTACGGGCGAGTGCCGGTCCATACCTTTAACCGTACAATGAACAATGCCTGGCTGAATGCAGAAATACCTGAGAATCCGATCTGGCTGAATCAGGATACTGCGCAGAAACTAGGCCTGAAAAACGGAGACAGGATTAGTCTGGTCAACCAGGATGGAGTTGTCTCGGCAAATGCCGGTATCCTCAAAGTTACTCAAGGCATCCGCAAAGACACGATCTTTACGGCTCATGGCTATGGCACGAAAAATCCTGCCATGACAAATGCTGTAAACAAAGGGTTTGATGAACAGTCCTTGATCACGAATGCAGCTGTTGATCCGGAAACCGGCGCACACGGTATGCGTACAAGCTTTGTGCGGATAATGAAAGGCGGCAAGGTCCTGAATATACCGGCCTGAACAGCCCGCAAAATAGTGCCACGATAAATTCTGAACGATAGATGGAGAGATAATTATGAGTCAATACGGCATGGTCATAGATCTGGAAAAGTGTGTCGGCTGCCACGCCTGCAGTGTCGCCTGCAGGGCTGAATGGGATGTGCCTGTCGGCGTAGACAGTTCGAAACGAAAACAACGCAGAAACTGGGTTGAACGTCTTGGACCCGATGCCACTCCGCACGGTCTGGCGTCAACCTATTACGTCGGCCTGTGCAACCATTGCGACAACCCGGTTTGTGTGGAAAGCTGCCCTGCCGACAAGGTGGATGTAACCTTCACTGATGCTAAAACCGGTAAGAAAAAGACACTGAGCGTTTCCGCTACGTGGAAAGACCCGTTTAACGGCACGGTACAAATTGACAAAGAGCGCTGCCTGGGTTGTGGAGCCTGCGCTGACAGCTGCCCTTATACGGCGCGCTATGTCTTTGAAGAAAACGGCACACCCAAAGCGGATAAATGTACGCTCTGCGTTGAACGGACAGCCGTTGGTCTGGAGCCTGCCTGCGTCCAGACCTGTCTTGCCGGTGCCCGTATTTACGGCGATTTGAATGACAAAAAATCGGCTATAGCTCGATATGTTGCCAAAGGGACCATCAGGCTGGAGAGCGCCAAGGTAAAGATCGGCCCCAATGTCCGTTACTACGGCAAGAAAAAGGACTTAAGTCTCCTTACCCAAAGCTCAACACCGCAGCAGATGGCCGAAGTCAACTATCGTCGCATCTTCATGGGCAGGATGTTGCGCCCCTCCCTGAAGCAGTTAAACGGCTTCAACCTCATAGGGTTGTTGGGTGCCATTGCCACTAAAAAGGGTGACAACGTTTAAAAAAAAGAGCCGTACTTCTCATCAAAACGTGAAGATCTAGTATTGCCGAGCGCCGCTGATGGCCGCTCAGAAACATTCAACAACAGGATATATTCATGTATCCTCCTCCATGTGATGCCGGCGGACAACCTCCGCCGGTTTTTTTTTGTTTGCGCCATTTTTTGTGCGACCTTACCTCCTATTGTCAGACCTTTGTAATCATGATAAAGGTGGACAGTACCGTTTCAAAACAGACAAACACAAAAAGGCTTACCTTCAAAAATGGAAACTAATCGTCACACCCGTCGCAGCTTCATTGCCACGTTAATAACTCTGCCGCTTCTGCTGGCCGGGCTATGGCGGTTTCTGACACCCAGGGGGGTGAAGAAACAGGCACTTCTGCAGGTAGCGGTGGCAGATATCCCGGTTGGGGGAGCGCTGGCCTTTCGCAGTGAGCGGGTTGCGATCATGCGTGAAGGTGATTCATTCGTCGCACTGAGTCTGGTCTGTACCCACCTTGGCTGCACCGTTTCGGTCACCCCGGAGGGGATGGTCTGCCCCTGTCACGGCAGCCGCTTTGACCGTCTGGGCAAGGTGCTTTCCGGTCCCGCTGAAAAATCGCTGGTGCGACTGGCCGTGGAACAGCACGGGAATGATCTTGTCGTGCGAGGGTGACGGAGGAGCGCTGGTGTTCACAGACTTTTTAAAACATCTCTTCCCCAGAGTTGTGCTGCAGCGGAACCTGAGGATCAGCTATACCTTCTGTCTCGGTGGGCTGGCGTTTACGGCACTGCTGCTGTTGGCCCTGTCAGGACTGCTGTTGATCTTCTACTATCGTCCCGGAGCCACCGAGGCCTACAGCTCGATCATCTTTCTGGAAGCTTCGGTTTACGGGGGCAAGTACCTGCGCAGCCTGCACCGGATATCATCCCACGCTCTGCTGATTCTGATTATGCTGCACACTCTGCGGGTGGTGCTGACCGGCGCTTTTGCACCGCCAAGGCAGCGCAACTGGATTATCGGCAGCTGCCTGCTGGGGTTGGCGGTCTTTGAGGCGTATACCGGTTATCTGCTGCCGATGGACCAACTGGCACTCTGGGCGACCCAGACCGGCATGACACTACTGGAGGCGGCACCACTGGGCGGATTTATTCGTGATATTCTGGTGCCGGACAGCGTTGGTGGACCGCTGTCGCTGATCCGCTTTTATGTCCTGCATATCGTGTTGCTGCCGACATTAACGCTCTGCCTCTGCATGCTGCACTTTTATCTGGTACGTAAGCAGAAGGGGTTACTCCCTTACCTATGAAAACCTACGTTAAAAGCTCACCATACTTTTTTTCCCTCATCAAGCGCTCCTTCTGGCTTTGTACGGTCCTGCTCATGCTGTTTGCTGCGTTGATACCGGCTCCTCTGCAGGAACCGGCCAAGCTTGCAGTCGTGCCGAATCCGGTCAAGTCGGCCTGGTTTCTGCTTTGGATTCAGGAGCTGGTCAGCTACCGGGTCTGGCTGATTTATCCGGTGATGCTGGCCGGAACGCTCTTTGCCGCCATGCCGTGGTTGATCGACAGGGTGCCGAAGAGGGCGGTCTGGTTTGGACCGCGGCACCGTTTGATTGCGATATCTTTCTCTATTCTGTTTGTGGTGATGCTGCTGCTGACGCTGGTTGGACTGTTCTTCAGGGGGGAAAATTGGGCCTTCGTCATGCCGTTCTGATGGTTGTGATTCTGCTGTCCTGTGTCTTTCCGGCGACGGCGTCACCCGGTAACAAATGTCTGGAGTGTCATCCGGTGCACTATGCCGGGCAGGGTAGTTGCGTCTTTTGCCATCATGGCAATCAGCGCACCAGCCGCAAGGGACTAGCGCACAGCGGTTTGATCAGGGGACGTTATGCCGGCTTTACCAACAGCAGCTCAGCTGAGGTGGTTTCAGGGGGCAAGCTGGCTGAAAAAGCAGCCTGCCGCCGCTGCCACGTTTTGGCAGGCACCGGTAACCGTTTGGCTGCGAACCTTGACACTCTGCTCTGGAGCTCCCGGCCTGAGGCTATTCGCTTGGCGTTGGTTAATCCTGCCCTGTACATGCCCGGTTTTTATTTTTTGGAGAAGGATCTTGACCGTCTGGTGACAGCGGTTCTGGCAGGAGGGTTGAAGGCTGGGAAGGCTCTCAAGGAGCCACCCCAGGTGGTGCATTTCAGCGATGCCGAATCAGCGAAACAGAATGTCTTTGTCAAAAACTGCGGCAGTTGTCATAAGCTGCTGTCAAAACAGGACGGCGGTCTGGGGGTCGGAATTGTGGGGCCGAACCTTTCCGGTTTGCTCAGCCGGTTTTATCCCCATACTTTTGAGGGTAATAAAATCTGGGATAAGGAAGGGTTGAAACGTTGGCTGAAAAACCCTCGTGCAATAAGGAAGAATGCGGTGATGCGGCCGATACCGCTGAAGCCTGAAGAGTGGGACGAGCTTTTAAAAACAGTTGCCCCATCATAGAACGGTTAGTATTCCATCTCCAGCCCTTATCACGCCCGGCTCCAGCACCTTGACAAAAATCCCCTCCTTCGGCATGACGCAATCTCCGGCCTGATAATAGATGGCGCAGCGGTTATGGCATTCCTTGCCGATCTGGGTTACTTCCAGCAACGTTTTCCCAATCTTCAGGCGGCTTCCTATCGGCAGGGATACCAGGTCTATGCCGCTGGTGGTGATGTTTTCGGCAAAGTCACCCGCATTCACATCCAGCCCGAGCGCACGCATCCTGTCGATGCTCTCCTGTGCCAGCAGACTTACCATGCGGTGCCAGTCTCCGGCATGGGCGTCCCCGACAATGCCGTGATTCTCCCGCAGCTCCACTGAAACGACCGGCTTTTTACGTTCCCCTTTGTTCTCGCTGATACTGACTGCAACTACCTCTGCCATATCCTACCCTCCTATCTGGGCCATGCTGAAATTGCTGTGGGTATAGTCGCCGCACCTGATGCTGTGACCCTCCGGTTTTGTCCTGACGATCTCCTGCAGCACCTTTGTTAGACCTCCACGGTCTGGCGGTCGCAGAAACGGGTTCAGATCGGTCTTTTCATCACTGAAGAGACATCCCTTGGCCTGCCCCCGGGCCGTTACCCGGATCCGGTTGCAGTCACTGCAGAAGTGGCCTGACACGGCGGTAATGATGCCGATGCTCCCTTTGGCGCCGGGGAGGCGATAATCCTGGGACGGTCCGGCAAAGGTACCCTTGTCCACCGCCTCCAGTGGATAATGCTCCCTGATTCTTTGCAGCACCTCTTCACCGGGGAAACAGAGACGTTGCCACCCTTCATCCTTCATTGCCGGCATGTATTCGATAAAGCGCACCGAGTTGCCGCGGCTGCGGGTCAATTCGGCAAAATCAAGGATCTCGCCATCGTTGATCCCCCGCATGATGACTATGTTGATCTTGGGTGGCGGAAAACCGGCCGCTACCGCTGCATCCAGACCGGCCAGCACCTTGCCGAGGTCACCGCCGCGTGTGATCTCCCGGAACGTCTGCGGGTTGAGGGAATCAAGGCTCACATTCAGGCGCTGCACTCCGGCCCGGTAGAGATCAGAAGCCATCTGCTCCAGCAACTGGCCATTAGTCGTCAGGGCCAGATGGCGCAACCCAGGAATGGCAGCCAGTTTGGCAAGAAATTCTACAATCCCGGCGCGCACCGTTGGCTCACCGCCGGTGATCCGGATCTTCTCGATCCCCAAGCCAACAGCACTCTCGGCGATCAACTGCAGTTCTTCGTAGGAGAGTACCGCATCATGGCCAACATCCTGTATTCCCTCTGCCGGCATGCAGTAAAAGCAGCGCATGTTGCAGCGATCGGTCACCGACAGGCGCAGATAGTTGATCCGGCGACCAAAGGTGTCACGCAGAGTCGTCACGTCCCTCATTGCCTAAACCCCGGCAGGCTGCTCTGCTTGATTCCTTCGGTTGAGATTGTTATCCATCTGTTCATATCGTGCTCCTGATACACTGCTGATATTCCTGCGGTGTGTTGAGATTGATCAGCGCCTTGCCGTCACGATCAACTTTGTCTACCAGATCCGGCACAAGATAATTGACGTGCAGCCCTGCCAGAAGTTCCGTGATGCGGTAATTCCCTGCATCAAGGGCTGCGTGCATGGCTGGAAGAGAGCTCTTGCCGTACAGGGCAAAGAGCGGTTCCATCCCCCCTCTGGTGGTGGGGATGACCGCGTCGTATCCCTTTTTCTGGGAACAGATCAGCTGAACCAGCTCAGCATTGGGGAAGGGTAGGTCACAGGAGGAAACAAAGATATGACTGGTCTCGGCATGGTACAGGCCGGTATACAAACCGCCCAGCGAACTGCCGGGGTAGAGATCCGGCAGCACCGGCAGGCCATAGCTGTGAAAACGCTCTCCTTGATCCCCCACCAGCAGAAGCCTCTCAAAACAGCCGCTCAGGCAGGCAACGAGGCGCGCGACCAGAGGTCGGCCGCCAACTGGCAGGAACGCTTTGTCCTGTCCCATTCGCCGGCTTTTCCCACCGACCAGAATCACGCCGGTTATGTCGGAATTGCGATCGCTCACGGTTGTTTGTCTTCTCAGTAAGGTTCTTGTCATGCCTGAATCCCCATTGGTGCAGTGCCTGCCCTTCTGCTTGATCGCCCCACGCGTTTTTTCCATTCAGAACGAGACCTGAAACATTACCATAAAGTAGCTCGTCAAGGGAATAGCGATGCGCATATCGAAACGAACACGGGGAGATACATTCTAGTTTTAGGCAGTGATAAACAAAACCAGGCAAAGCTGAAGCCAGTTGGCCGGCGACCCGTCTTTTTTATTGACTAACGACGAATTCAGGCATATATGACCATATAGTCATATAATAACGGAGTGCCAATGAATTCCAATACCACCTATCTTGCTGATGTCCTCAAATCCATGTCCCAGGCGACCCGCCTGAAGATCATTGAGTTTCTGCGTGACGGCGAGCGGTGCGTCTGCGAGATCTTTCCTGCCATTGACGAGGAACAGTCCAACACCTCCCGCCACCTGGCCTACATGCAGTCCCACGGCATCCTCTCACGCCGCAAGGATGGGGTCAAGATCTACTACGCCGTCAAGCATCCCGAAGTTTTTGAAATCATTGACCGGGCAACCGCCATCGTCAGGCGCGAGGTCGAGATGCGCAGCGAGCTGATCAATCCAACGGAAAGGAGCTGATATGTTAAAACAATTTTCAGACTGGCTTGTATTTGAAACCATCGGCCTCGTTCCCGGTTCCCGTTCAGGCGAAGCGCTCGATTTTTTTATCTACGACACCCTGAAAATTTTTCTGCTGCTCACCACTATTATCTTTGTGGTGGCTATCATCCGCAGCTCTTTTCCACCGGAAAAAACCAAACGCTTGCTTTCCCATAAGCGGGAATATGTAGGAAACGTCTTGGCCGCTCTGCTCGGAATCGTGACCCCCTTCTGTTCCTGTTCGGCGGTGCCGCTCTTCATCGGCTTTGTCGAGTCGGGTGTGCCGCTGGGGGTGACCTTTTCGTTCCTGATCTCCTCGCCGATGGTCAACGAAGTAGCGCTAATCATGCTCTGGGGACTGTTCGGCTGGAAGATTGCCTTGATCTACATCGGCGCAGGTCTGCTGGTGGCGATTTTCGGCGGCATCATTATCGGCAAGCTGAAGATGGAAAAATATGTCCAGGACTATGTCTGGGAGATGCAGGTTGGCAATGCCGAGATCAAAATCATGAGCTTCCGCGAGAAACTCGACTATGCCCGCCAGTATACGTTGGATCTACTGAAGAAGATCTGGCCTTATGTTATTGTCGGGGTCGGTCTCGGCGCCTTCATCCACGGGTATGTGCCGGAGGACTTTCTGTCGCGCTGGGCCGGGCCGAACAACCCCTTTGCGGTGCCGGTGGCCGTGGCGCTCGGTGTGCCGCTCTACAGTAACGCCGCCGGTGTCATCCCGATTGTCCACGCTCTGATGGAAAAGGGGATGGCGATCGGCACGGTGCTCGCGTTTATGATGGCAGTTACCGCCCTGTCATTGCCGGAGGCGATCATCCTGAAGAATGTCTTGAAGAACAGGCTTTTGGCAGTATTTTTCGGCATAGTAGCGGTGGCGATTGTCTGCGTCGGCTATCTGTTTAACGCAATTTTGTAAAGTGCAACTGGCTGAAATAAATGATTTCTAAAGAAAAAAGAGAAGCAGGACAGTAAAACTGATTCGAGGGACAACAATGAAAAGCTATTATACCGAAAATATTCTGGAAGCGCCTCTGGATGAGACCGTCTGCTGGTGCAGCAGCGTCAACAAACAAGCTATTTTAGACGCCATTCAAAACGGCGCCCGAAACATGGATGACATCCGCCGGATGACAGAGGCTTGTACGCAGGGGCGCTGCAAGGAGCTTTCCCCGCGTGGCAGATGCTGTTCGAAGGAAATCAAAATACTGCTGGAAGCAGAGTCCATATAAAACAAGGAGAAAGAATCATGAAGATCGAAATATTGGGCACCGGCTGTGCCAAATGCAAGACGCTCTACGAGAATACCAGAAAAGCTCTGGAGGAAAGCGGCAAGAGCGCGGAGGTGATAAAGGTTGAGGATATCCCGTCTATTATGAAATATGGCGTGATGAGTACGCCGGCCCTGGTAATTGACGGTCAGGTAAAATTTTCCGGCAAACTGGCGTCGGTAGCCGAGATCATGGGAATGCTGTCATGAAAATTTTTATTGCGACCTCGCTCCTGTTGCTGGCAACCGCCGCCCATGCCGAGCTTCCGTCGGCCTCATCCGCAACTATCAGTCAGGCGCTTTCTTCCGGTAAGCCGACGGTCATCGATCTTGGCGCCCGCAGCTGTATTCCCTGCAAAAAGATGGCGCCGATCCTGGAATCGCTGTCGAACGAATACCGTGGGAAGGCCGGCGTGCTGTTTATCGATGTACAGGAGGATCAGGTCGCCGCCCAGAAGTATCGCGTTCAGATGATTCCCACCCAGATATTCTTCAACGCCCAGGGAAAAGAAGTGAAGCGCCATATAGGCTTCATTGATAAACAGGGCATATTGAAAGAGCTGAAGTCGGCCGGTCTTAAATGACCTTTCTCGATAACATCGAGCAGATCATTACTCTTTATCCACTGGTCGCCTTCGGCGCAGTCTTTCTGGCCGGAGTGATCTCTTCCGCATCTCCCTGCGTGCTGGCCACCATCCCGCTGGTGGTAGGTTTTGTCGGCGGTTACAGCGATGGTGACCGGGGTAAGGCGTTCCGCTATTCGTTGGTCTTCATCCTCGGCCTTTCCCTGACCTTCACCGCCTTTGGCGCCGCTGCGGGTCTGCTCGGCACCATGTTCGGCACCCTTGGCGGGCCGTGGTATCTGATCGCCGGGGGGATTGCGCTGGTCATGGGTGGTCAGATGATGGGGCTATACGAGATTCGCCTCCCGATCAGGCGCGATTTCAAGCCGAAACGTGGCGGCATAGTCGGCGCTTTCCTGCTGGGGCTGTTCTTCGGCGTTGTTTCCTCTCCCTGTGCCACGCCGGTTCTGGTGGTGCTGCTGACGCTGGTGGCGGCCAAGGGACAGGTTCTCTACGGCATCGCACTGCTGTTCTGCTACGCCATTGGCCACTGCCTGCTGATGCTCTTTGCCGGCACCTTCACCGGTTTCGTCGAGGGGTTCGTCAAAGCGCGGGGAGTAGCCAACTTCTCCCTCTGGGCAAAACGTGTCAGTGGATTAGTGGTGGCGCTGGTGGGGGGCTGGTTTGTCTGGCAGGGTCTCTAATTTACTCGTATTCGGAATTTTAGCGGCTCTCGGTAGTCGCTCTTTTTTTGCAAACTATATGATTATATGCACATAAAATAACATACTGGATACCTTATGAAAGCAGACCGGATTATCCGCACGATTGCATTTTTTTTAATCGCTCTTTCCCTCGCCCTGCCAGCTTTTGCAGATGAAGGACTTACCCTCAAATATGCCCTCAGTCAGGCGCTGGAGCGAAATCCATTGATGACTGAAGCTCGCCTGGGAGTTGACGCCAGCAAGGAGGGTATCAGCAGCAGTCGGGGGAAACACTGGCCGAAACTCTCCCTTAATCTTGACTACAATCAGCGCCAGGATCCGTTCCCTTACATCCCGGCCCAGTCCACGACGATTCCGGCCCGTTTCAGTGATGAGTATGCCTCGCTCGGATTGCTTCTCGCATTGCCGCTCTATCAGGGGGGGCAGACCGTCACTAATGTGAAGCTCTCCACGGTGCGGCGTGACCTGCAGCAGCTCTCCCAGGCGCAGAGCAAAAACGAGCTGATTGCCAACACGGTCAACAGCTACAACAAGCTGCTGCAGCTGCAAAACCTCAAAGCTGCCTCCGATGCCACGCTCAAGGCGCTGGATACCCAACTGACTAATTCCCGGCTGCTGTTTGATGTCGGGCGCATCGCCCGGGTGGATCTGCTGAAGGTAGATGTGCAGCTGGCAAACGAGCGGCAGCGGGCTCTTTCGTTTGACGAGGCGATTGCCACAACGGGTGCTACTCTTCGTTTCCTGATGGGGGACAATCCCTCCCCTGGCGGAGGACAGCTCCGGTTGGCTGATACCTTGAGCATGCCGAAAGAGGCCACTGCCGCGGAGATCGGTGCCGTGAAACCCTGGAGCAGTCGCCCCGAATACCAGGCCGCCATGCTTGGTGTGAAAGAGAGCGAACTCTCCCGCCGTCTCACTTTCGGTAGGTTCCTCCCGACTGTCAATGCGGTGGCAGGCTATAGCGACCAATTCGGTTTCACCCCTTCGCATAGTGAGACAATCTGGTATTTCGGACTGCAGGCGACGGTTCCACTCTTTGAACGTTCACTGTATGCCGACTTCCGGCGAGATACGATCCTGAAAGAAAAGTCCGCCGCACGGCAAAGGGTTGTTGAACAGCAGCTGCGGCTTGACTTGACGGTTGCCGATGCGGCACTGCGCGAAAGCGCCAACCGTATTATAACGGCCCGTCAGGCTATCGAACAGGCGCATGAATCGTTTCGCATAGAGCAGGAAAAATACGGAGCGGGCGCCGGCACCATGAGCGATATGCTGCTTGCTCAATCGGCCGATATGACAGCCGAGGCCAACCTGAGTCAGGCAATTTTTGATTATAACGCTGCACAGGTCTCCTGGCGCAAGGCGAATGGAACTTTGGAGGAATATCTCAAATGAAAAAGAAAGTGATCCTGCTGATTGTTGCGCTCCTTATTGGTATAGCCGCTGTTCTCTTTCTGAAGAACAAGGAAAAAAAGCTGGCAAACCTCCCCAAACCCCAGACGCCTCCTCCAACTGTGCAGGTTGCTCCCGTTACTAAAGGATCGCTGGAGGTCTCATCCCATTACCTTGCCACCATTGAGCCGTTCAATAAAAGCGACCTTTCACCCCGCATTACCGGCGCTATCCTCTCCATAAAAAAGCGTGAGGGGGATCTTGTTCGCAAAGGAGAGCTGCTGGTGACTATTGATGATCGTGAGCTCCAGGATCGTTCGGTGGCGGTCAATGCCGAGGTGTTGGCAAGTCGTCAGCGGCTGGCAGGGGCAAATAGCGCCTACACAACCCAGAAGTCGGTCTATGGGCGTGATAAGACGCTTTTCAAGGCCGGCGCCATTTCGAAAGAGGCGCTGGAACGCTCGCGCGCTGTGCTGGACGGCGCCAAGGCGAACGTTGACGCTTATCAGGAGAGCCTCAAAGGGCAGGCGATGAATACCAACGTGGCCAGGACCCAGGCCGGGTATGCGCGGATAGTCGCCCCGTTCAGCGGCGTGGTTTCCAAGCGTTGGAGTGAACCGGGTGACCTGGCCGCACCGGGCAAGCCGATCCTGACTGTTGAAAAAACCTCCTCTTACAAAGTGTTGGCCCAGTTGCCGCAGGAGGAGTTGGCCGGCATCCGCTCCGGAACTTCTGTAAAACTAACTAACGGTGATCTGAGCATGCCGGTAAAGGTCAATCGTGTCTATCCGGCGCTGGGAAAAAATATGCTGGCAACGGTGGAGGTACTGACCCCCTCATCACCTTTCAATCTCCCCTCCTCAGCCACGGTCGGCTTCGACATCGTCATCAAAAAGGTGGATGGGCTGATTGTGCCTGCACAGGCGGTGGTGAAAACAGGACAGGGAGTTTTTGTCTATCAGGTCAAGGGTGGAGTCGTGCGGGTCACCCCTGTCAAACTGCTGGGAATGGGGAGTGGCTCCGCAGCGATTAGCGGAGAGCTTGAAGCGGGTGTGCAGGTGGCGGTGGCACAGGAGAATAAATTGCTCACCCTGTCTGAAGGATCAAAAGTTTCTGCTGCCCAGCCAGAGAAGCCAACCCCGACGCCTGCAGCGGGAGGCACACAATGAAGTTTGTCGAACGCTACATCCGGCGGCCGCACCTGCTCCTTTCGGTTGTGCTGTTGTTGTCTGTCGTCGGGATCATGGGGTACATGAAGATGCCGTTCAATCTCTTTCCCGATGTGGACCGACCCCAGATCAGCGTGATTACGGTCATGCCGGGTGGGGCCGCCGGGGATGTGGAAAGCGACATTACCCGGCTGATCGAGAAGGAGGTTGCCACCATCGACATGGTGCGCAAGGTGACTTCCACCTCCAAGGATGAGGCCTCGGTTGTCACCGCCGAGTTCGAATATGAAAAAAGTCTGGATGCGGCCGCCACCGACGTGGCCAATGCCCTCAGCAAGATCTCGGCCCGGCTTCCCCAGGGGGCGCGCCCCCCGCAGATTTTCAAGATCAGCCAGGCCACCCAGCCGGTAATGACTCTGGCGCTTTCCCCCAAGCCCGGTTCACCGGTTGACCTGAGAAAGCTTAGGGAACTGGCGGACAATCAGATCAAGGAAGAGCTGCTGAGCAATCCGGAGATCGCCAACGCCGAAGTATTCGGCGGTTATCAGCCGGAGATTCAGGTGGTTGTTGATCAGGACAAGCTGGCCCGCTTCGGTGTCGGTCTGCCGGAGATCATGGGTGCGGTGACTGCCCAGAACCAGAACATCCCCCAGGGGATGATCATCAACCGTGGGGGACAGTATCTCTTCAAGACCGAAGGTTCAGTCAAAAAGGTGGCAGAACTGGCAGAACTGGT
>JAQUIG010000039.1 GCA_028683435.1 Desulfuromonadaceae bacterium
GTTCCAGATCATCATTTCCAGCATATCCTTCCAGCTCTTACCAATTTCGTTGACAACTGTCGGTTCAAATCCACAATGCATCATGCATTGGGCACAGCGAGGGTCTTTCCCGACACCGTACTTTCCCCAGTCCGTCTTAGCCATCATCTCGGCAAAAGTTGGGTAATGGGCATCCGTGATAAGGTAACATGGAGCCTTCCAGCCGCGTGGGTTACGAGTTGGATTTCCCCAAGGGGTGCATTCCAGTTTCTTTTCACCTTTAAGAAATCTCAAATACATCGGCGTGGAAAAGAAGCGGTGTTTTTTGCTCATTTCATAAACGTTAACAAACTTTTTTTCAATATCCCGCCGTTCAAGGAACAACTTTTCACCAACCGCCTCATAGCCGAAACCTGGAGCAACAAGCACTCCATCAACACCATACTCTTCAAGCCTGCTAAAAAGCATTTCAATTTCAACCAGATCCGTTTCTTTGAAAATAGTGGTGTTCGTACAGACTCTGAAGCCCTTCTCCTTGGCTTTTTTGATTCCGGCTAATGCAGTTTTAAAGGCACCCTTGCGTTCCAGAATACGGTCGTGGGTTTCTTCGAGGCCATCAACGTGAATATTGAACGTAAAATTGGGGTGAGGTGTCATGACATCAAGCGCTTTTTCAAGCAGAATAGCGTTCGTGCAGAAGTAGATATGTTTGCCTCTTTGCAGTACTGCAGCAACGAGTTCATAAATGTGCGGATACAGGAAAGGCTCCCCACCTGTGATGGTTACGACAGGTGCCGGACATTCATCCACCGATTGCAAGCACTCTTCAAGAGTCATCATATCCTGAATAGTGTCTGCATATTCGCGAATTCTGCCACACCCGGAACAGGAAAGATTGCAGAGATGGGTCGGCTCCAGCATCAATACGAGCGGGTATTTTTCTATTTTATTAATCTTGTTGCTGACGATGTATTTCGTCAAATCATAGTTAAGACGCAGTGGAAATCGCATTTATAACATTCCTTATGAATATGAAGTCCACCTTGAGAAAGGCGGATCCAGTGGGATTTATCGTTCCCACATCTCCTTCTTGTCCTTGCCGAGATAGGCACGTTTAACTTCGGCATTTTCCAGCAGTTCATCGGCCGGTCCTTCCAGAATGACCTTGCCGGTTTCAAAAACATAGCCGCGATCAGCCAGCTTGAGAGCCGCCTTTGCATTCTGCTCTACCAGCAAGATCGTGGTGCCGTTTTCCCCCCGCAGACGCTCCAACACGCGGAAGATCTCCTGCACTACCAGCGGCGCAAGCCCCATGGAGGGTTCATCCAGAAGCAACATTTTGGGATTTGCCATCAGTGCCCGCCCGATAGCGAGCATCTGCTGCTCCCCCCCTGACATTGTACCGGCCAGCTGTTTACGGCGTTCTTCAAGGCGTGGAAACAGGGCGAACACCTGCTCCATATCCTTGTGGATGGAAGACTTCCCTTCCCTGTTACGATAACGAAGATATGCCCCCAGCTCAAGATTATCCTCAACGGAAAGCGGTTTGAACACCTGCCTTCCTTCCGGAACCTGGGATATGCCGCGCTGCACTATTTTATCCGGCGGAAGTGCCGTAACAATTTCCTTGCAAAACAGGACTTCACCGGCAGATGCAGGCGTAACGCCAGAAATAGTGTTCAGGATGGTGGTTTTACCGGCACCGTTGGCACCGATCAGGGTCACGATCTCCCCCTCCCCCAGGTGTAGTGAAACATTTTTGAGAGCGTGAACTTTTCCGTAATACGTGTTGATGTTTTTAAGACGCAGCATCAGTCATCATCCCCTAGATATGCCGCAATGACTTCAGGGCTTTCCTGAATTTCGCGAGGAGTTCCCTCCGCAAGTTTACTGCCGAGATTAAGAACAACGATCCGGTCACAGATATCCATGACCAGCTCCATATCGTGTTCCACTAAAACGACCGTGATGTCCAGATCCCGAATCCGCTTGATCAACTGAGCCAAGCCGAGGGTTTCCTGGCTGTTAAGTCCGGCGGCCGGTTCATCCATCAGGATAATGCGCGGCAGAGCGGCCAGCGCCCGGGCTATCTCCAGCAAGCGACCTTTCCCGAACGGGATGCCACCTGCTGGATGGTCTGCCAGATCTGAAATGCCGGAAAATTCAAGCCACTTCATGGCACCTTTACGGATACGCCGCTCTTCAGATATGCTCCAAGGCATTTTGAGCGCACAGGCGAGCAAGCCGCTGGAACTTTTGGTGTGCATGCCGACCATGACATTTTCCAATACAGTCATTCCTCCGAACAGTTCGATATTCTGAAATGTTCGGACCATGGCAAGCCGGGCCAACCGTTCTGGCGGAAAACCGGTGACATCTTTCCCTTCAAGCAGTACCTTGCCGGCGGTCTGATGGTAAATACCGGTGATAATGTTAAAAAGTGTTGTTTTACCGGCTCCGTTCGGGCCGATAACCCCGGTAATGTCTCCTTTTGAAACAGAAAAAGAGACAGCATCGAGAGCGGTTACTCCTCCAAAAATTTGGGTAACACCAGAGATTTCAAGCATGTCCGGTCCCCACTTTTTCAACAACTTTCCTGAACAGGGCTGGAATACCGCGAACGAGTCCACCTGGCATGAACATCACCATAACCACCAGCAGACCGCCATAGATGATTATGTCGTAATCATTGGCACCGCGCAGAAATTCAGGCAGCAGGGTAAGAAGTGCCGCTCCAAGGAATGATCCGTAAATGCTCCCCAGCCCGCCGATAACCACCATTGTCAGCAACTCGATCGAAAAGTTGAAGCCGAATGACGTCGGTGAAATAAACGTCATGGTATGCGCATAGAGGCTTCCGGCCAGGGACGATATGACGGCTGAAAGGGCAAATATTTGCACCTTCAGGAGGCGTGCATTGACCCCCAGAACCTGAGCTGCAATCTCTGAATCATGGACAGCGCGCAGAGCTCGTCCGACTCGAGAATTTGCCAGATTGATAGAAAACAGCATGACCGCCAGGGCCATGCCCCAGATCAGATAGTAATTTTTCACATCAGAGTCAAAGATGATGCCGGCAAGCTGTAAATTCGGAATCGCCGACAATCCGGAAGGACCGCCGGTAAGTTCAACCGTCTCATTGAAAACGATGTAAATAATTATGCCGAGGCCGAGAGTTGCCATGGCCAGGTAATGCCCTTTGAGCTTCAGAATCGGAAAACCGATAAGACCGGCCAGGAAACCTACCGTAATTGCGGCAACAGGCATGGCAACCCACGGATTCAGGCTGTAGGTGGTCGTCAGGACACCTGAAAGATAAGCGCCCAGGCCGAAGAAACCGGCGTGACCGAGAGAGATCTGCCCGGCATATCCGAGGAGCAGGTTGAGCGCAATTGCCAGCATGGTATTGATGCCGACAAAAACCAGCACGTTCATTAGGTATCCACCCTCAAAGAACTGGGGGGCTACCATGATCAGCAGGGAAAAAGCGATGAAAAGTAGAAGGTCACGTTTCATAGTTTCAGACCCGCTCCGAATCAGCTTTACCGAAGAGTCCCTGCGGCCTGATAAACAGTATTAACAGCAGGATGATGAAGGCGATAGCGTCTTTATAACCCGAAGAAATAAGTCCGGCACCGAGCGATTCAAGCACTCCCAGCAGCAGTCCACCGATGACTGTTGACATGCCGCTGCTCATCCCACCGATGATAGCCGCACAGAAACCTTTCAACCCGAGCATTACACCGACATCGTAGGCCGTCATCGTTAGAGGTGCTACGATGATGCCGGCAACTGCTCCCATTGCAGAACTGATGATAAACGAGAAGAGCACCATGCGCCGCACATCTATCCCTACCAGACCAGCTGCCCGCCGGTTATAGGAACAGGCACGCATGGCCTTGCCGCTGATAGTATGGTAAAAATAGACCTTGTTGATGATGATTATTATCAGAGTAATGGCAAGTATCCAGAGATGCTGCGGCAGAATGGTCGCTCCCCCGATGGCAATGGGTTCGTCACCCGAAAAGGGGGGAATTGCGTGGGTGTCTTTGCCCCACAGCAGCATCGCCAGGCCACGGATCAGAATACTCCCTCCGATGGTTATAATCACAAGGTTGATCGGCGTAGGCTGACGGAGTGGCCGGATTGCCAAGCGCTCAAATAAAATGCCCACTGCAGCAGAAACGACAATAGCACAGGGAATTGCCGCCCATAGCGGCAGCTTGAGAAGTTCCAGGCATGACAGAGTCAGCAGACCACCCAGCATAACAAATTCACCCTGAGCAAAATTGATGATGCCGGTAGCGTTATAGATGATCGAAAAACCGATCCCGATCAAGGCATAGATAGCGCCGGTTGATAAACCGGACAGCGTGTATTGTAGAATCTGATCGAACTGCATTGTACCTCATAAATGTAGGGGCGAACGATCGTTCGCCCCTACGAAAAGAATCATTCCTGCACACTCTACTTTACAATCATCCAATCTCTATTCCTGACCTCAACCAGCACAAAAGCATCTTTACCCAAACCGGCATGGTCTTGGGCCGAATAGTTAAAACTACCGCCGATACCGGCGAAACCCCTGGTCCTCTCAAGTTGGTCACGAATAGCTGGTGCTGTGTCAGCACCTCTGGCAATCGCATTCCTGATCAGCATGACGGCATCCCAGGCATGCCCGCCAAAATGATCTCCTTCAGCCCTGTAATGTTTCTGGTAATCCTTGACGAATTCCAGCAGAGATTTTTTCTGTTTATCGGAACCGGGGAGTATATCTGCGACAACCACCTTGCCGGAAGGGAGTTTAATCCCTTCCGCAGCATCACCGGCCAGTTCAATGAACTTTTTAGATGATACTCCGTGGCTCATAAACAGTGGTGTTTTAATCCCAAGCTGACGGACATTTTTAGCAACAAGAGCCGGACCGGGATTGGTACCCCAGCAGATGATGGCCTGAGTATTGGAACCGCGAATTTTGGTCAACTGTGCGGTCATATCGGTATCTTTGGGGCCGTACGTGTCGTCGGAGACAACGGTAATTCCGTATTTGGCAGCCTGGCTCTTCAACTGTTCACGACCCGATGCGCCAAAACCATCAGAGACGGTCAGGATTGATACCTTGGTCTGCTTTGATTTCTGCAGGTATTCATAAATTCTTCCGACCGCCAAAGAGTCATTCTGAGCCGTCTTAAAAACCCATTTTTTTACCGGATCGGTGATTTTACTGCCGGCAGAGCAGGAAACAAGAGGGATATGCTCCCGCTCAACCACCGGAATGACAGCCATTGTTTCGCCTGTCGTACTCGGCCCGATAATGGCGACTACCTTGTCGTCTTTAATCAGTTTTGTTGCCAGTTGCACCGCCTTGGTGGCATCACCGGCGGTATCGTATACGACCAGCTCCAGTTTACGCCCCTTGACGCCCCCTGCCCTGTTGATTTCATCCACCACCATTTTCGCGCTATTGCGTTCCGGCTCACCCAGGAAGGCCGC
This sequence comes from Desulfuromonadaceae bacterium, assembly GCA_028683435.1. Taxonomy (GTDB): domain Bacteria; phylum Desulfobacterota; class Desulfuromonadia; order Geobacterales; family Pseudopelobacteraceae; genus JACRCG01. Next base: position 5,473 of record JAQUIG010000039.1, read on the forward strand.
CGGACCGGTGACGGCAAACAGTGCGCCGATTTTTATCGTACCGGCAGCAAATACATTCGTTGCAAGCAACAGTAAAGCAGAAACAACAAGATACGTGAATCTATACTTCATAAGCGTCTCCTTACATGGATTTATTTGTTATTTAATCAATGCCCAGTCACCACTGACAATCTTGACCATTTCAAAGGCCGAAAGATCAAGGCCATTGTGATCCTTGGGGGATATGTTGAAAATACCCGATATACTGACCAGCTTCCGACTCTGTTCAATACCGTTACGTATCTGTTCCGGTGTCTTGGCACCCTTTTTAATAGCTCCGGTTGCCAGGAGGAAGGCATCATAAGCATACCCCCCAAACGTAGAGGCTTCGGTACCATAAGCTTTTTTATAGGATTGATCGTAACTCTTCAGCAGCTTGTACTGCGGGTCATTTTTGGCAACTGCATCGTATATGGCCAGTTTACCGGTTGGAAGCATGACACCTTCTGAAGCGGCGCCAGCCAGTTCAATAAATTTTTTAGAGGCAACGCCGTGGCTCATGTAAAGCGGGATGTTTATGCCAAGCTGGCGGACGTTCTTGGCAATGACTGCAGGTCCCGGATTGGTTCCCCAGCAGATGATGGCATCCGGTTTGATGCCGCGTATCTTGGTCAATTGAGCAGTCATATCGGTATCTTTTGGGCTGTATACCTCATCGGCAACGACCGTAAACCCTTTCCGTTTTGCCAGGGCCTTTATCTGTTCGCGGCCGGAGGCGCCAAAACCGTCAGTAACAGTCAATAAAGCGATTTTCTTCTGTCTTTTGGAATTCATGTAGGTGAGGATCTTCTCGGCAGCCACTTGATCATTGGCCGGTGTCTTGAATACCCAATGCTTAGCCGGATCGGTAATCTTGATCCCGGCGGCACAGGAAATCAGCGGTACTTTACCCTTTTCTGCGACCGGAATAACCGCCATGCTCTCACCTGTAGTACTTGGCCCAATGATGACACTGACCTTGTCATCCTTGATCAATTTTGTTGCCAACTGCACAGCTTTGGTCGCATCACCGCCGGTGTCATAAATAACCGCTTCCAGCTTCTGGCCGTTGATGCCCCCTTTTTCATTAGCCTCTTTTACCAACAGTTCAAGCGTTCTCTTTTCCGGCTCACCGAGGAAAGAGGCAGGTCCGGTGACGGCAAAAAGAGCACCGATTTTGATGGTGCCGGATGCAAACGACACCGTTGCACAGATGAGACTCAAACAGACACTGCCGAGAAGTAACGACATTTTTTTCATTTTGACCTCCGATTGTCTTTTAGTCATGAACCGTTAAGGGGTAGTGAACTACATATTATACAGCCGGCTTCCTTCAAGCATGCTGAAATTATGGGCCTCCAGGGCAGCAATCGCTTTATCTGTTTCATCAAAACGGAAGATGATGACCGCATTTCCGCCACAGCGTTCTACAAAAGCATACATATATTCGACATTTATAGTTTCCCGGTCGAGAGTTTGAAGAATAGCAGACAGCCCGCCGGGGCGGTCCGGTACCTCAACGGCAACCACTTCCGTCTTGCTGACGGTAAAGCCGGCCTCTTTCAGCACCGTCGTGGCCTTGGCGCCGTCATTGACAATCAGGCGCAGGATACCGAAATCAGATGTATCGGCCAGCGAAAGTGCTCGGATATTAATTTCGGCTTCCCCTAGAATGCGGGTGATCTCAGCCAGCCGCCCCGACTTGTTTTCTATAAAGATTGATATCTGTTCGACTTTCATGATGTACCTCCTCATGTAAAAAACTGAACACGTGCAACGGATTTGGGTTAGTGGTTACAATTTTCTGTTATCAGTCACTCGCTTGGCTTTGCCTTCGCTGCGCTGGATGGTCTTCGGCTCAACAAGTTTTGCGGTGCAGGTAACCCCCAACATGTCCTTGATCTCTTTTTCAACCCGCCGCGACAGGGACTGCAGTACCTTGATTTCATCCGAGAAGAGCTGCTCGTTAACTTCAACCTGCACCTCAAGGGTGTCAAGCGTACCTACCCGATCAACAACCAGCATGTAGTGCGGCTCAATTCCCTCGATACTGACCAATACCGCTTCGATCTGTGACGGGAAGACATTCACCCCGCGGATTATAAGCATATCGTCGGAACGTCCGCTCATGCGGGAGATACGGGCGTGAGTGCGACCACAGATGCAGGGTTCATAGGTCAGGCTGGTTATGTCACGTGTGCGGTAGCGAATCAGTGGAATGCCCTGCTTGGTAATTGTTGTGATAACCAGTTCGCCAAACTCACCTTCGGCAACCCGCTGGCCGGTATCCGGATTAATTATTTCGGGGATGAAGTGATCTTCCCAGATATGCAGCCCCTTTTTGGCTTCGATACACTCAATGGCCACACCGGGACCCATGATTTCGGAGAGTCCGTAGATGTCAATTGCCGCCAGATTCAGTTTTTCCTCGATTTCACCCCGCATCGCCTCTGACCACGGCTCGGCGCCAAATATGCCAACCCGAAGCTTGAGATTTCTAAAATCGATCCCTTCTGCTTTGGCCTCTTCAGCCATGAAGAGAGAATATGACGGGGTACAGGTCAGCACCGTTGAGCCGAAATCCTGCATAATCATAATCTGGCGTTTGGTGTTACCGCCGGAGATCGGAATAACCGACGCACCAAGGCGCTCGGCACCGTAATGCGCACCCAAACCGCCGGTAAACAGTCCATAGCCGTAAGCGTTGTGGATGATATCACCCTTATGGGCACCGGCAGAGACAAATGAACGCGCCATCAGTTCTGACCAGTTATTGATATCCTTCAAGGTATACCCGACAACGGTTGGTTTACCGGTTGTACCGCTCGATGCATGAATGCGCACAATATCCTCCATCGGAGCGGCAAACAGAGCGTAGGGGTAAGAATCCCGCATATTCTGTTTGGTGGTAAAGGGGAGCTTCTGCAGATCTTCCAGGTGCGTCACAACAGATGGCGTAACGCCTGCAGCATCGAAAGATGCTTTATAGAACGGCACATTGGCATACACCCTTTCGAGGGTAGATTGTAACCGCTTCAGCTGTAAGGCTTCAAGAGCAGGACGCGGCAAGGTCTCATATTCTTCGTTAAAAAACATACGGCGTTACCTCAATAAAATTATACAAGCCTGGTGGCAAAGTTTTCCTCGGTATATCCGTTTATAACGACATCAAGGTGACCATCATTCGGGCAGAACAGAAGTCCATGTATAGGGACATCATTTGGTATCAGTGGGTTATGCCTGATTATCTTAACCACCCGTTCAATGTTCTCCACCGGGTGCGCAAAAATACCGAGCCACTGTTTCAGATCCGGGATATGAATATCAATAACATCGGGAGAAATGCCGCGACGGACCATGTCCCTCTTGATCGATTCGGCATCAATCTGGGACATGCCGCAGTCCCGGTGTCCGATAACAAAGACTTCCTCAACTCCCAGTGTGAAGATTCCGGCCACCAGACTACGGATCACACCACCAGACATCGGATCTATAATTGTATTGCCGGCGTTCTTGATAACCTTTGCCTCGCCACGCTTAAGGCCCATGGCAGGTTCAAGAAAATCCACCAGGCGGGTGTCCATGCAGGTAAATATGGCTATTTGCCTCTGGGGCGACTTGGGGAGCGGCGGAAACGCGTTCGGCTTCACAAAGTTCCTGTTGGAAGCAATGATCTCTTCAAGTTTTGTCATTACAACTCTCTCCCCAGCAGGAATGCGCGCTTGTTGATCTCCAGCGCCTTAACCGGCACCATCTTTTCCAGCGCTTTCAACCAGTAGGTTTCGGAGATATTGAGCCGTTTGGATACAACCCCAAGCAGGACGGTGTTGGCGGCCTTGGCGTTACCGGCAGCAGCAGCAATTTTAGGACCGTCGACCAGCATGAAATCGGCAAACTGCACTTTGATGCGCTCGGCGAGCTCTTCCGGATAAGTTTCCTGCCCCATCAGCACAGACGGTGGAGATATCTGCAGGTCGTTGGCTACTACGGTGCCCCCCGGTTTTAGAAGCGGCAGTGAACGCATGGTCTCAAGCAATTCGAAACCGAACAGGATATCTCCTTCCCCCTCCGGAACTATCGGGGAAAAGACTTCCAAACCGTAACGTACATGGGAAACAACACTGCCTCCTCGTTGGGACATGCCGTGAATTTCACTCTTCTTGACGTCAAAACCGGCCAGCATCGCCGCTTCAGAAAGTATTTCGGAAGCGAGCAGAATGCCCTGCCCGCCGACGCCAACCAGAAGAATATTCTTGATCTGCTCGCTCATTTTACACTCCCGATTGCGTCAAACTTGCACAACTGGCGACAGACATCGCAGCCGGTACAGAGCAGCGGGTCTATTGCAGCCTTACCCTTCTTGCTCCCATCACCCGCAGGCCGCCATTCTATTGCCGGACAGCCGATCTTCAGACAGGCACGGCAACCGGTGCATCTATCGGCATCGACCGTATATACCGGCCCTTTATTGAAGACATCTTCCCGTTTGATCAGCACACATGGTTTGTTGGTAATGATCACGGAAGGCTCGGGGCGCTCCATCTCTTCCCCGATAACGCGCTTCGTCTCTTCCAGATCAAGCGGATTGATGACGCGGATATGCTTTGCTCCCAGCGCCTTACAGAGCAGCGGGATATTTACGGCGTTCGTCGGATCGTCCATCAGCGTAAAACCCGAAGCCGGATTGTCCTGACGACCGGTCATCGCGGTAATACTGTTATCAAGGATGATCACCGTGGCCGGGGAATTATTATATACCATGTCCATCAGGCCGTTCATCCCGGTATGCAGGAATGTGGAATCGCCGATGACGGCCACAACCTTTTTCTTTTCCTCGTTGGAAACAACCTTGGCCACACCGGTTGCCATGCCGATAGAAGCACCCATACAGATGCAGGTATCCATTGCGGAAAGCGGCGGCATGAAACCCAATGTATAGCAGCCAATATCGCCGGTGACATAGGCTTTGAGTTGATTAAGAGCAAAAAACACTCCGCGATGCGGGCAACCGGGGCACATATTGGGTGGGCGTCCCGGCAGATTATCTGCAGGGATGACTGCCGGCTGTGGCAGGCCGAAGGAGTTGCGCAGGCGTCCGGGTGTCAGTTCACCACAGAGGGGAATGATCTCCTTGCCGATGGCTTTGATCCCCATGGCCTTAACCTGATCTTCGATAAAGGGGTCGAGTTCTTCGATAACATACAGCTTGTCTACCTTGGCGGCAAATTCACGGATCAGGTCATGCGGAAGCGGGTGTACCATGCCGAGCTTGAGCGTTGAGGCGTTCGGCAGGACTTCACGGACATATTGATAACAGATGCCGGCAGTTATGATGCCGATAGAACTGTCGCGGAGCTCCAAACGGTTGAGCGGCATCGTTACGGCAGCTTTGGAAAGATCCAGCAGTTTCTGTTCCACCAGCGGATGGCGGACACGGGCGTTGCCCGGAAGCATGACAAGTTTGGCCGGATTCTTTTCAAGTTTTGGCAGCGGCAGATCAGCGACCCGCTCCCCCAGTTCCACAATCGATTTGCCGTGGGAAATTCGGGTACTGCTTCTCAGCATGACCGGTGCGTCATACTGTTCGGACAGCTCAAAAGCAAGCCGGGTAAACTCCTTGCACTCCTGCGAATCAGACGGTTCCAGCATTGGCACCTTGGCAAATTTTGCATAGTTGCGGCTATCCTGCTCATTCTGGGAGGAGTGCATTTCCGGATCATCAGCTGCAACAAGTACCAGTCCGCCACGCACGCCGGTATAAGAGAGGGTGAATAGCGGATCGGCCGCCACATTGACGCCGACATGCTTCATCGTACAGAGCGCCCGACCGCCGCCGAAGGAAGCCCCGATCGCTACTTCCAACGCCACTTTTTCATTGGGAGACCAGGAAGAATTTATTTCGTTGTATTTAATTGTATTTTCAAGAATTTCAGTTGAGGGGGTACCGGGATATCCGCACGCGACAAGGCAGCCTGCTTCATAGGCTCCACGCGCAATAGCTTCATTTCCGGATAGAATTGTTTTCATCAGCTGTTCCTTGTAGCAAACCGTGTGAGTAGAATAACAGCGGGGGACTATACTAATAATGCCGTGATAATGCAATTTGTTTGAGAAAATCCCCAAAAAGTATATTTTATTTTGCTTATATCAAAAACAAGGTTTATCGGTGTGACCTTCCCTCTCTGCTTGACAAAAAGCCCAGACGAGTCAATAATTCGCAATCTTGTATACACTGAATTATACGTGAGGAATAACACATGCGCATCGAAAGCGATTTTCTTGTTATCGGCAGCGGGATCGCCGGTCTCTCCTTTGCCCTACAGGCCGCTGATCACGGCAGCGTCGCCATTGTTACAAAACGAGATATTTCTGAATCAGCTACAAAGTATGCTCAAGGAGGCATCGCAACGGTCTATTCGGCTGAAGATTCTTTTGACGCTCATGTTGAGGATACGCTTGTTGCCGGGGCCGGACTCTGCCATGAAGATGTTGTCAGGATGGTTATAGAGGAGGGGCCGCAGACCATCCGCAATCTGATTGAGTGGGGGGTAAAGTTCACTACCAACGGCGGGAGTTATGATCTGACCCGCGAAGGCGGACACAGCGCCCGCCGCATACTGCATGCCGAGGATATTACCGGACGGGAGATTGAGAGGGCTCTGGTTGAGGCGGTACGCCAACATCCCAATATCAGCTTTTACGAATACCATATTGCCGTTGACCTGATCACCGCAGCAAAGGCGGAAGGTGTCTCACCGGAGCAGAACCGCTGCCGTGGCGCATATGTCCTTGATATAAAGAACGACAGCGTCCGGACTTTTTCCTCCCGGATCACCCTGCTTGCCAGCGGTGGCGCCGGAAAGGTCTATCTGTATACCTGCAATCCTGACGTTGCCTCCGGAGATGGCGTTGCCATGGCGTATCGCGCCGGCGCCACCATTGCAAACATGGAATTCATGCAGTTTCACCCGACAACCCTTTTCCATCCGCTGGCAAAATCGTTTCTGATTTCCGAAGCTGTTCGTGGCGAAGGAGCAATTCTGAGGCGCCGTGACGGCACCGCCTTCATGGAGAAATACCACAAATTGAAGGACCTGGCTCCTCGCGACATCGTTGCCCGTGCTATTGATAACGAAATGAAGATCAGCGGCGACAATTGCGTTTATCTGGATATCACCCACGAACCGGCCGACTTTGTTCGCAGCCGGTTCCCCAATATCTACCAGACCTGCATGGATTTTGGTCTGGATATGACCAAGGAAGGGCTGCCGGTTGTTCCTGCCGCCCACTATCTCTGCGGCGGAGTACAGGTAAATACCAACGCCGAAACGGATATACCCGGTCTGTACGCTATTGGTGAAACAGCCTGCACCGGCCTGCACGGCGCCAACCGCCTGGCCAGTAACTCGCTACTGGAAGCCGCCGTCTACGCCGGCAGGGCTCATCAACACGCATCTATCGCGCTCAAATCAGTTCAGCACGATCCAACCAGGATCCCGGAGTGGGATTCACTTAAAGCAACCAACAGCGACGAGACCGTTGTTGTATCGCAAAACTGGGATGAGATCCGCCGATTTATGTGGAACTACGTCGGCATCGTGCGCTCCGACAAACGTCTGGAGCGAGCTATGCACCGAATCAAGCTGATTCAGGGCGAAATTCATGATTATTACTGGAACTTCAACGTTACCTCCGACCTGATTGAGCTGCGCAACATCGCGACAGTCGCCGAGCTGATCGTAACCTGCGCCCAGATGCGCAAGGAATCGAGGGGTCTCCATTACAATATTGATTACCCGGAGCGGGATGACCTGAACGGCATAAAAGACAGTTTTGTGAAGAAAAAGTTTTAAGGGAGTTATTACATCATGGAAATCAATGAGATACGTAAGCGGATTGATCTTCTTGATGATGTGCTGTTGCGTATTTTTAACGAGCGTGCCAGACTGGCTCTTGAAATCGGACAGGCCAAGAAGGAGCTAAATCTGCCGGTATTTGATCCGGCCCGTGAAAAACGAATTTTTAATCGTATGAAAGAGGATAATCCGGGCCCCCTTGACGATGATGCGATTGTCCGGATGTTTGAGCGTGTTGTCGATGAGTCCCGCCGCCTGGAACGAATCATGGCACATAAAGAGGAAGTCTAAGGGAGCGCCTATATCATGCTGATTATTATGAAGAAACATGCTGAGGAAACAGCGTTGGATTCAATCAAGGAATATCTGATAACCCGTGATTTCGACATACATCAGTCAACCGGAGCCAACCGGACAATCATTGGCGTAATCGGCGATACTGAAAACTTGGATGATCATGTAATCGAAACCATGCCGGGTGTCAGTCAGGTAGTACGAATCAGGAAGGACAACTAGCGGCAAGCCGCACCCTATAAAGCCGAAAGGAGCTATAATCAAACCTTGCTTCTAATCTTCAGGTCATCTTTGCTCGAACTTCTATCATTAAATCCTCAATCCAGTTCTGCTATATCTACGGTTTGGTTCAATCTGTTCAGATAAATCCTGCCTGAATCCTAGCGTCATTTTGGCCATACTATTTTATGTTCAATACTTTGGAGATTTAAATTGGAAACTACTGTCACACAGGCCGACTTATACGGATCCTCTGCAAGCCTGAAAAATATCTGTGAACGGCTGGGTGACTCCGGCTTCTGTGCGGATTTAGGACTTCGCTATCCCTACCTGGGAGGCTCTATGGCCAAAGGGATCAGTTCCGTAGCCATGGTTGAAGAACTAGGTCGGAGCGGGATGCTCGGCTTTTTTGGCGCGGCCGGTTTGCCGTTCAGTGCCGTTGAAACTGCCGTAGATCTCCTGACAGGCGCCGGATTCCCTTGCGGGTTCAACCTGATCCATTCACCACAGGAACCGGACCTGGAAAAAGCCCTGACCGGATTATACATCCGCAAGGGTGTGCGGTTAGTGGAAGCTTCAGCCTTTCTGGCCTTGACTCTGAATCTGGTTCGCTACCGAACGCATGGCATCCACCGATTGCCCGACGGCACAATCGTTGTACCAAACAGGATAATCGCCAAGGTTTCACGGGAGGAACTGGCCGAAAAGTTTTTCTCCCCTCCCCCGGAAAAATTACTTCAGGAATTGGTCGCCGAAGGAGCCATTACCGTCGAGCAGGCCGAGCTTGCAGGCCAGATCCCGCTGGCCCAGGATATTACCGCCGAAGCCGATTCCGGCGGACATACCGACAACCGTCCGGCTCTGGCGCTGTTCCCGACCATACAGAGTGTCGCCTTACGTATGCAGTCCAAATATGGTTACGCTGTTAGATTGCGAGCCGGTCTTGGCGGCGGTATCGCCACCCCTGCTGCCGCGGCGGCAGCATTTGCCATGGGGGCCGCCTATATCATGACCGGATCGGTCAACCAGGCCTGTATTGAATCGGGGACGTCGGATGTGGTACGGCAGATGCTGGCCGAGACACGCCAGGCAGACGTATGCATGGCCCCGGCTGCCGACATGTTCGAGATGGGGATAACCGTGCAGGTCATGAAGCGCGGTACCATGTTCCCCATGCGAGCAGCCAAACTGTACGAACTCTACCGCGCCCACGACAGCCTGAACGATATACCGGCCGCTGAGCGGGATAAATTGGAAAAGACCTTTTTCCAGGCCAGCCTGAACGATATCTGGCAGAATACCCGCAGCTTTTTTCTGGAGCGTGACCCGCGCCAGGTCGAACGTGCCGAACGCGATCCGAAACACCTCATGGCGCTTGTGTTCCGCTGGTATCTGGGGCAGGCGGCTCACTGGGCCAAAGATGGTGATAGTTCACGCAAGATCGACTATCAGGTCTGGTGCGGTCCGGCCATGGGCGCCTTCAATGAATGGGCCAAAGGGAGCTTCCTGGAAGCCCCGGCAAGGCGCACCGTTTCAACTGTTGCCATGAATATTCTTTTTGGTGCAGCAGTGCTGACCCGTGCCAACATCCTCCGTTACCAGGGTATTCTCCTCCCGGCGGAAACTACGCATGCAAAACCTTTAGAGTACACACAGATCAAGGAGTATCTTTCGTGAAACAGAAAGCGGTGAAACATGAAGAGTCACATCTGAATATCCCCACCGGCGGTGTAGCGCTGGCAATTATCGGCATCGGGTGCCATTTCCCTCTGGCCGAAGACAGCGCAGCCTACTGGACAAATATCCGCGAAGGGATTGATGCAATTACCGACATCCCGGCAACGCATTGGCATGTGGCCGATTATTATGACCAGAATCCAGCAACACCGGATATGACCTACGGAAAACGCGGGGGATTCCTTTCTCCTATCCCGTTCAACCCGATGGAATTCAACATTCCTCCTGCCACCATTGAGGCGATTGATACCTCCCAGCTGCTTGGACTCGTGACAACCGGACAGGCTCTCAGGGATGCCGGTTACGGAGCTGACCGCGTCTATGACCGTGGCCGTGTAAGCGTCATCATCGGTGTTACGGGGACTCTTGAACTGGTTATCCCCCTGGGAGCCCGCCTCGGCCACCCCCACTGGCGGGCAGCCCTGAAAGATGCCGGAGTGGACGACACAACTGCAGCTGACGTAGTTCAGCGTATATCCGATTCCTATGTCCCCTGGCAGGAGAACTCCTTTCCTGGCCTGCTTGGCAACGTCGTAGCCGGACGGATCAGCAAACAGTACGATCTGGGCGGTACCAATTGTACGGTGGATGCCGCCTGCGCCAGTTCTTTCAGTGCGCTGCATCTTGCCGGCATGGAGCTGGCCACGGGAAAATCTGACATGGTGGTAACCGGGGGGATCGATACCTTCAACGACATCTTCATGTATATGTGCTTCAGCAAGACTCCTGCACTTTCAGCAAGCGGCAATGCCAGACCATTTGATACAAACGCCGACGGTACAATTTTGGGTGAAGGACTTGGCCTGGTTGTTATCAAGCGCCTTGCCGATGCAGAACGGGACAACGATCGTATCTATGCAGTTATCCGCGGCATTGGATCATCCAGCGACGGCAAAGGTGAAGCGATCTACACCCCAAGCGCATCCGGGCAGAAAAAAGCTGTTCTTGACGCCTACCAGCGTGCGGGAGTCACCCCTAAAAGCATCGGACTTGTTGAGGCCCACGGCACCGGCACCAAGGTTGGCGATGCGGTAGAGGTCGCAGCCCTGCGGGAGATATACGGCGAAGCGGGCAGGCCGTGGTGTGCCCTCAGTTCTGTAAAATCGCAGATTGGCCACACCAAGGCAGCCTCCGGAGCGGCCGGCATGATCAAGGCGGCACTCGCGCTACACCACAAGGTCATTCCGCCGACCATCAAGGTCGAAAACCCGCTCAAGGAAGTTTCGGATGGCAACACCCCTTTCTACCTGACTTCGAAAAAACGCCCCTGGGTTTCTCCCGGCGCTCCGCGTCGTGCGGGTGTCAGTGCCTTCGGTTTCGGCGGTTCAAATTTCCACATGGTACTGGAAGAGTACCGCCCGACCAGCAGTTCTGCTGACTGGGATGGCAATGTCCAGATCCTCGCCTTTTCCGGTAACGATGTCGCGAGCCTGGAGAGTGCACTTTCCACCATCAGCGATGAACAGCCATGGGAAAATTTACGCGCACAAGCAGCATCCCTGCGTACCGCCTTTGACGCAGAAGCACCCTGCCGTCTGATTCTGGTGGCAGAGCGGAACAAAAACAACCTTCAATCGCAATGCGCCAATGCCATGGCCATGCTGCGAAAAAGCCCAACAACTGCCTGGAACAGTCCCGACGGCGCCTACTATGCCACCGGGCAGGCTGACGGCAAACTCGGCATACTCTTTCCCGGGCAGGGCGCCCAGTATACCGGTATGTTACGTGATCTGGCCTGTACTTTCCCGGAGATGCTGGCAACGATCACTGAGGCGGAGGCTGGCTTCGTTCCGGCAAGCGGCGCACACCTGACCGACCTGATATATCCGGCCACTCCCTTCGGACCTGGCAGCGAAAAGCAGCAGGAAGAAGCTCTGCGTGCCACTGACATCGCCCAGCCAGCCATTGGTGCGGTCAGCCTGGGTGCCCTGCGGGTGCTGGAATCGTTCGGCATAACAGCGAATGCAACTGCCGGCCACAGTTATGGTGAACTTACCGCCCTGTGCGCCGCCGGGCGGCTGAAAGATGCTGCCTTTCATACCCTTTCACGACTGCGCGGCAACCTGATGGCGTGTGGGAATGGCGACAAAGGGGGGATGTTAGCGGTCTCCGCGCCGTTGGCAGATGTGCAGCAGATGCTTAATGAAGAGAAACTGGATCTCGTAATTGCCAATTGTAATGCGCCTAACCAGGCTGTTCTTTCCGGCAGGAGTGACGAAATTACCCGTGCTGTTGCGACCTGCAGCGCCCGCCAGTTGACATGCAAACAACTGCCTGTTGCAGCCGCATTTCATAGTTCCCTTGTTGCGGATGCCGCAGCACCGCTTCTGACCGCTCTGGCAGACATACATCTTGGTGCCGGCAGCATCACGGTCTTTTCCAACACGACGGCAGCAAAATACCCGGCCGGCGAAGCCAAGGCCAAGGAGATTTTGGCAGGACAGTTGGCGCGGCCGGTTGAGTTCGTTGCCGAGATCGAAGCGATGCATGCGGCAGGTATCAAAACTTTTGTAGAAGTCGGCCCCGGTTCGCGATTGAGCGGCCTGGTCAAGTCGATCCTTGGCGACAAGGCATATACGGTTGTGGCGGTTGACGCCTCTAACGGCAAACATTCCGGCATAGCCGATCTGGCCCGTTGTCTGGCTCAACTTGCCGTACTTGGCCACTCCGTGCAGCTGGTTAAATGGGACGCGGGGTATACTCCAGCAAAACAGGCCGATTCCAAAAAAGCGGTCATGACAATTCCAATCTGCGGTGCCAATTATGTCAAACCGAGACCCAAGCGGGCGCCGGCTCCATCAGCCGCTCAGCCGACTGTTTCCCGACCGGCATCAGCCGTAATGGCTTCAGGGACGGCCTATACTCCAGCGAGCAACCCGGCTCCACGAGAGCTTCTCACAGATTCTTTGCGTATTACCAGGGAAGGGATGTCCGTCCTGCAGAAGATGCAGGAGGACACGGCCCAGCTCCACCGCCGTTTTCTTGAAGGTCAGGAGACCGCCACCAGAACCATCCAGACCCTGCTGGAGCAGCAGAGCCGCATCCTGCACGGGAGCGCACAACTGGCAGTATTTCAGCCGAATGCACCTCCTGTTGCCGCTCCAGTTGCCGCACCCGCATCGGCACCGGTTTTACAACCTGCAGCTCATGTGACAGCTGCCGTACCTTCACTCCCTGTACCGGATTCATATCTGGTTACGAACACATTATTGGCGGTCGTCAGCGAGAAGACCGGCTATCCGGTGGAGATGCTCGAACTGGAGATGGGGCTCGATTCAGACCTCGGCATCGACTCCATCAAGCGGGTTGAAATATTATCCGCACTGCAGGAGCGGCTGCCCGGATCGCCGGTTATCGGCCCGGAGCAGCTCGGCTCTCTGCATACGCTGGGAGAGATAGCCGGTTATCTCGGTGCCGGTATGGCTGCATCCGTTACAGCACAGTCGCCGGCTGCCGGCAATGTTACGGAAACCCTGCTGGCGGTCGTCAGCGAAAAGACCGGCTATCCGGTGGAGATGCTCGAACTGGAGATGGGGCTCGATTCAGACCTCGGCATCGACTCCATCAAGCGGGTTGAAATTCTATCCGCACTGCAGGAGAGGCTGCCCGGATCGCCGGTTATCGGCCCGGAGCAGCTCGGCTCTCTGCATACGCTGGGTGAGATAGCACGTTTTTTGGAACAGGGGGTAGCCCCCCCCATTAAACCGTTCAGTGCCGCTCCGGCGGTAATCGTTGAAAGGGAATCCGGAAACGCGAACGTACTCAATCGCAGCACTGCCGTCCCGGTTCCCCTTGCAGCTGGTTCTGATAAACTGCCGTTAGCGGACAACGGCACGATATGGATAACCGATGATGGTTCCTCCTTCTCCCGCACGCTCTGTTCCATTCTGAGCAGCGAAGGGCGTACAGTCCGCCTGGTCAAAATTGACGAAGATCCGGGTATCCTGTCTACGGATACACTCTCCGGTCTGGTGATTATTTCCCCAGCTGGCGGTACAGACGACAGTTTTCTGGAGAGCGCTTTCCTGCTTCTGAAAAAAGCCGCACCTCCCCTGCACCGCTGTGCCGAGAGTGGGGGGGCGTTTTTCAGTACGATTTCACGCCTCGACGGTGCTTTTGCCTTTAACACCGGGTCGATCCTCGCTGATCCGCTCTCTGGAGGCTTGGCTGGACTGTCTAAAACCGCGGCCCATGAATGGCCGAAAGTGTTCTGCAAGGCCATCGATCTCGGCGCTTTCCCGGATACGGCCGCTGCTGCTAACGCCGTATCAGTCGAGCTTTTCCTGGCCGGACCTGTCGAGATTGGGCTTAAGCCTGACGGGCGTAGTACCCTGGCACTGTCAGATCTGCCCCCATTGGCAAACCCCGCAGCGTCACCCCTGCAGGCGGGAGATGTCGTGGTAGTAACCGGTGGTGGCCGCGGCGTTACCGCTGCCGCCGCTATCGCCCTGGCAGAAGCCTACCGCCCGACGCTGCTCCTGCTCGGCAGAAGCCCTGAGCCGCTGCCGGAACCGGACTGGCTGTCACCACTGACCGCTGAAAGTGACATCAAAAAAGCCATTCTCCAGCAATCACCGGGTAAGCTTCATCCTAAAGAGATTGAAGAACGCTACCGCTCGGTAATTGCCGGACGTGAATTAAAAGCGACTCTGGCCGCTATCGAGTCTGTCGGCGGACATGCACTCTACCGCTCGGTCGATATACGCGACAGTGGGGCCGTTAATGACCTGCTGCAGGCGATCCGCCAGGAGCAGGGGCCTATCCGCGGCATTGTCCATGGAGCCGGCGTTCTCGCCGACCGCTTGATATGTGACAAAACCCGGGAACAATTTGCCCAGGTTTACAGCACTAAAGTTATAGGTCTGCGCACACTGCTCGCCGCAACAACTGCGGACGACTTGCGCTTTATTGCCCTGTTCGGTTCCACCACCGGCCGTTTCGGACGCAGTGGACAGGTGGATTACGCCGTTGCCAACGAAGTTCTCAACAAACTGGCCCAGGCCGAGTCACGCCGGCGCCCCGCATGCCGTACCGTCTGCATTAACTGGGGACCGTGGGATGGCGGTATGGTCACGCCCGCTCTTAAAAAGGTTTTCAGTGGTGAAGGGATCGGCCTGATCAGTCTCGCCGCGGGCGGAAAACTTCTTGCCGGTGAAATAGCCGCAACTGATGCACCGGTAGAAGTCATCACCCTGGGCGATACGGCAGGGGGACCACTCCCGATAAACTCCCCACTCCCTGCCAAAACGCTGGAGGAAGCCTTCAGTCTTACCCTTACAGTGGATGACTATCCTTTTATTCGTTCGCATGTCCTAGGCGGAAAGGCCGTGCTTCCCATGGCCATGATTGTGGAATGGCTGGCCCATGGAGCGATGCACGGCAATCCGGGTTTCAGCTTCCACGGTTTCAATGACCTGCGCATCTGCAAAGGGGTCATTTTCGAGCAGACTTCATCCTGCTCTCTTCATGTACTGGCAGGGCGAGCAGAAAAAAAGGACTCGCTCTATTATGTCCCGGTAGAGCTTACCAGCACTCCAGGGAACGGACGCTCCATTCTTCACGCACGTGCTGAAATTGTCCTGGCTACCAAGTTGCCGGAAGGCATTCGTTCGATAGCAGATCTGCCCGCCACCCCGTATCCGCATGACAGCGGCGCGATCTACGACCAGGAACGCCTCTTCCACGGGACCGATCTGCACGGTATTGAACAGGTCGGCAGCTGCTCGGCAGAAGGCATTTCTGCAGTGGTAAAAGCCGCTCCTGAACCATCCAAATGGGTCAAACAGCCGCTAAGAAACATCTGGCTTACCGATCCGCTTGTTTTAGACTGCGCCTTCCAGCTCATGATTCTCTGGTGTTTCGAACGTTTCGGTTGCGGGTCCCTCCCTACGTTTATGGGACATTATCGTCAATTTCAGGAGAATTTCCCCCGTAATGGCGCCCGGATCGTGATCCGTGTCACTGCTGAAAGTGGGCACAGCGCCTCAGCCGACATGGAATTTCTGGAAAGAAAGAGTGGCAAACTGATTGCGCGGCTGGAAGGGTACGAATGTGTCATCGATCCCTCTCTCGAGCAGGCTTTTCGCTGTAATCAGTTGGAGCAGCCAGCGTGCGTTGTACAGGAAGCCGCCTGATGACTGTTTCCACTCCATCAGTAGCGGTTGTCGGGATCGGAGGTATCTTTCCCGATGCACCGGATCTTGACAGCTTCTGGACGAATATCCGTAACGGCAGGAGCGCAACCCGCGATGTACCGGCGGGGCGCTGGCAGATCCCGGCCGATGCGGCTTTCGATCCGGCCGTCGGGGTCCCGGACCGGGTCTATTCACGACGTGGCTGTTTTATTGATGAAATAGCAAACGCCTCCACACTGGACGGCCTGGCCATCGATTCAACTCGTCTGGAAGGCCTGGATCCGCTTTTCCACCTGCTGATTCATGCCGGAAAACGTGCCTTTGACGATGGCGCCACCGCTTCGCTCGACCGCTCGAGGGTCGGAGTGATTATCGGCAATCTGGCTCTACCGAGTGAGACGTCGACTATGCTGGCGCGCATGCGGCTCGGGAAGAGTTTCGAGGAAAAGCTTCTCGGACATAGCACCCATATCACCCATAACGCACCGCCCCTGACCGACGGGACAGGTACGTTAACTTCTAATGCACTAAATCGCCACGTTGCCGGCCTGCCAGCCGGGATTCTGGCCCAGGCCCTCGGGTTAGGCGGAGGGAGCTGCACCCTCGATGCCGCTTGTGCTTCCTCGCTCTATGCGATCAAGCTGGCGGTGGAGGAACTCCTCTCCGGCAGAGCTGACGCCATGCTGACAGGTGGCCTCTCGCGCCCCGACCCCCTTTATACTCAGATGGGTTTTTCACAGTTGCGTGCCCTTTCAAAACGGGGCGTCTGCTCACCCTTCGATGCCGCGGGGGATGGCCTTTTGGTGGGAGAAGGCGCCGGACTGTTTCTGCTCAAGCGGACGGCGGACGCCATTGCCCATGGTGACCATATATACGGCATTATAAAGGGTATCGGTGTGTCCAATGATGTCGGCGGCAGCCTGCTTGCCCCCATGTCCGAAGGGCAGGTGCGGGCCATGCGTGCCGCTTACAAAAAGGCAGGATGGAAGCCATCTGATGTAGATCTGATTGAATGTCATGCAACCGGCACTCCGGTCGGTGATGCCGTGGAAGTAGCGAGCCTGAAACAACTTTGGGACGGGGCAGAGGGCGGCAACCGTTGTTGCGTGATCGGTTCGGTCAAGTCAAATATCGGCCATCTGCTGACCGCAGCAGGCGGGGCAGCCCTGACTAAAGTCCTGCTTGCCATGCAGGCGGAGACACTCCCGCCCACCGCCAATTTCAATACTCCCCAGCCCGGCATGGAGCTGGAGCAAAGTCGGTTCCGCATCCTGAAGAGCGCAGAGCCTTGGCAGCGCCGAACTGCAAACACTCCGCGCCGGGCCGCAATCAGTGCCTTCGGTTTCGGCGGCATCAATGCCCATCTGCTTGTCGAAGAGTGGCTGCCGCCCGTTGCCGCGGAGTGCAGCAGAAATATTCCTGAAGTCAACACTCCTCCAGCAAAAACGGCCGTATCCCCCATCGCCGTCGTCGGCATGGATGCCAATTTCGGACCCTGGTGCAATCTTCGTGCTTTTCAGGAGCGGGTGCTGGGTGGTGACGGCGCAACGCAGCCCACGCCTCCGGTAAAGTGGTGGGGTGCCGAGGAAAGCGGCTGGTTTCAGCAGGAGGGACTTGACCGTACACCGTTCTGCGGTTTTTACCACGATGATCTGGCAATTGCACCGGAGCAGTTCCGTATTCCGCCACGCGAGATGGAAGAGATGCTGCCGCAGCAGCTGCTGATGCTCCAGACCGCAGCCGCTGCCATGCGCGATGCCGGTCTGAACCGCGAAGACAACCTTGCCACCGGTGTTTTTATCGGCATTGCACTCGACCTGAACAGCACTAACTTCAGTCTGCGCTGGGCCATGGAGGGACAGGCGGCAGAGTGGGCAAAAAAAATGGGGCGTGAACTTTCAGCGGAAGAGCTGGCGGTGTGGACCGGGCAACTGCGCGAAGCTACCGGACCGGCTTTGAGCGCCAACCGGACCATGGGTGCACTGGGGAGTGTTGTTGCCAGCAGGATCGCGAGAGAGTTCCGCATCGGGGGGCCGAGTTTCACTCTCTCCAGTGAAGAGAGTTCCGGGGTCCGCAGCCTGGAAACGGCGGTTCGCCTGCTTCAGGCAGGTGAGCTGGATCGCGCACTGGTTGGAAGTGTGGATCTGGCAGGTGACCTGCGAGCGGTTCTTGCGCACCATGCCCTGCAACCCTTCTCACTCTCCGGCCGTGCACTCCCCTTTGATCAAAATGCTGACGGCGCTGTCATTGGAGAAGGTGCGACAGCACTGGTTCTAAAACGACTGGCAGATGCAGAGCGTGATGGTGACCGCATCTATGCCGTCATTCGCGGCATAGGCACAAGCGGCGGCGACAAACAGCCGAGTGGAGACGCCGCCTACGCGCATGCCCTGGAACGAGCCTATGCGGATGCCGGGGTGAGCCCGTCATCCGTCGGTTATCTGGAAGCCAACGCTGGCGGGAATCCTGATGAAGACCGCCGTGAGGCAGCCTCTCTGGCCTTTTTCTTCGACAGAGATGACATGGCAAAACGCTCGTGCGCCGTTGCCGCTGTCAAGTCCGATATCGGCGACTGTGGCGCAGCATCCGGGCTTGCTTCCGTTGCACGGGCCTGTCTGGCGCTATACCAAGAGATCATTCCTTCCTGCCGTGGAATTGAAGAACCGTATCCAGAGCTGTCATCCGGCGGGCCGCTCTTTGTGCCGAATACCTCCAGTTACTGGTTGCATAATCGTGCTGACGTCCCACGCCGGGCCGGAGTCAGCAGTTGCGGGATGGATGGTTCCTGTAGCCATGTCGTGCTGGAAGGGTGGGAAACAGAACCTCCTCTGACGGCGTCTGACCGAATTGCTCCGCTTGGCCTTGGCGCCGAATTTTTGTTTGCTTTTGCCGGTGACACCCCGGAAGAACTTAAAGCTGAACTGGATATATTTACTCTTAACATTTCAAAAAACAAAGAGAATTATTTTTTCACCCTGGCCAAAGAGTGCTACGGACATTACGCGGCAGCGGCCGGCAAGGCTCTTGCCGTGGCGCTGGTTGCCAGGAACCGTGACGAACTTGAAGCTTTGATCGAGCAGGGTAAGCTGACCCTGACTACCGGATGGTTGCCATCTGATGCCGTTCCTTCCCTGCGCGACAGGTTTTTTTACTCACCAAGGCCTCTTGGGCGGGATGCCGCGATCGCTTTTGTCTTTCCCGGTTCCGGCAACCATTATCCCGGCATGGGGGTGGAACTCTTCAGCCGCTGGCCGGAAATACTGCGCCGCCAGAACACCGACAGTATCTACCTGCGTAAACAGTTTCAACCAGAGCTGTTCTGGAATGGAGCCACTGCGGCTGAGATCGACGACAACCACTTGGCCGTAATTTTCGGCCAGGTGGCTACCGGCTGCGCCGTCACTGACCTGGTGCGCAGTTTCGGTGTGACGCCTTCCGCCGTTATCGGCTACAGCCTGGGCGAATCGGCGGGGCTTCTGGCCCTCCACGCCTGGCGTGACCGGGACGGCATGTATACCCGTATGCACGAATCAACGCTCTTCACCCACGATATGGCCGGTGAATGCCGCGCAGCAAGACAAGCATGGGGAGTTGGCAAAGATGAAACGATCAGCTGGAGCATTGGAGTAGTAAAAGCTCAGGCCGGTCAGGTACGACAGCTGCTTGCAGATATACCCAGGGCCTATCTCCTGATTATCAACACCCCCGATGAATGTGTGATTGGCGGCGATACGGCAGCGGTTCAAAAGCTTGTCAGCCGTCTCGGCTGCCACTTTTTCCCCTTGCGGGGTGTAACCACGGTGCACTGTGAGGTTGCACAGCAGGTGGCTGTCCCGTACCACAACCTGCATATATTCCCGACAGAACGACCCGACGGAATCACCTACTACAGCGGTGTCAAGGGCTCTGCCTATGACGTCACCAGTGAAAGCGCGGCCGCTTCCATCCTCGGTCAGGCGCTGCACGGCATTGACTACCCCGCTGTGGTCGAGTCGGCATACAAGGATGGAGTGCGTCTGTTTCTGGAAATGGGTCCGGGAGCATCCTGCAGCCGCATGATCGGGCGCATTCTGGGAGAGCGGCCGCATCTGGCCCGTTCGGCATGCTACGCCGGGCAAGATCCGGTTTCTGTCATGCTGCGCCTGCTTGCCAATCTGATCGCCGAGCGGGTGCCGCTGGAGCTGGACTCTCTGTTTAACGAACCGGGCAAAGCCGACGCTGCGGACACAAAAACCATGACCGTCACTGTTGCCATAGGGGGAGCGCCATTTCATCCGCCACTCCCTGCGGCATCATCCAAACCATCCACTCACCATGGCCGCTACGACTTCGTTCAGGACAGACCTCTCCCTGTTGGAGGCGAGACAAAAAACATACCGGATTATTCACCTCTTGGTGATTTTGCCAGGGCGCAGCAGGAGCAGATCCACGCACACAAGGCATTCCTGGACTTCAGTGAGGTTATGGTTCAATCAATGGCCCAGGCGATGGAGCTGGAAATGACTCTGCGGCTGGCATTGGGGGATGATGCAGGACACATTCCAGACACCACACCCTCCCGGCCTCCCCTTGCCAGAGGAGGAGAAAATCTTGCCAGCCACCCTGACAAGGGGAGGCCGGGGATTGCCTTTGACCGCGACATGTGTATGGAGTTTGCGACCGGATCCGTAGCCCGGATGCTGGGCTCTGAATTTGCTGACGTCGACAGCTTCCCTACCCGCGTCCGGTTGCCGGACGAACCGCTCATGCTGGTTGACCGGATTATTTCCGTAGAGGGTGAGCCGAAATCCATGAGCCATGGCAGGGTTGTGACCGAACATGACATTCATCCCGATGCATGGTATCTGGACGGCGGCTGCATTCCCACCTGTATCGCCGTAGAGTCCGGGCAGGCCGACCTGTTTCTTTCCGGGTATCTCGGCATTGACTTCATCACCCGCGGTCTGGCGGTCTACCGCCTGCTCGACGCTGTGGTCACCTTTCATCGCGGGCTTCCCGGACCGGGCGAGACCATCCATTACGACATCCATATTGAACGTTTCTTCCGTCAGGGCGATACCTGGCTGTTCCGCTTCTTCTACGAGGCCACGGTGTGTGGGGAGCCGCTGCTGTCGATGCGCGACGGCTGTGCCGGTTTTTTCAGCCAGCAGGAGCTGGATGCCGGTAAAGGCATCGTGCGGCCAGCCCTGGATCTGCGCCCCACAATCGGTATCCGTCCGGCTGACTGGCAGGATCTGGTGCCGATGATGCGCGAGCGGTATAATTCAGCTCAGCTCGACCGCTTGCGGGAAGGAGATCTGGCAGGATGTTTCGGACCGTTGTTTAACGGTCTGGGCCTCAAACAGCCGCTTACGATTCCAGGCGGCAGAATGCGCCTGGTGCACCGGGTCAACGAAATCGACCCGACCGGCGGGCGCTGCGGCATCGGCATCATCAGGGCCGAAGCCGATATCCATCCGGACGACTGGTTTATCACCTGCCATTTTTTTGATGACCGGGTCATGCCGGGCACACTTATGTACGAGTGCTGCATGCATACCTTGCGGATTTACCTGCTGCGGCTCGGCTGGGTGGCTGAAGCTGCCGGTTCCGTCTGGGAACCGGTACCGGGTGTGACCAGCGAACTCTGCTGTCGGGGGCAGGTACTTGAGAGCACCAAGGTTGTCACCTATGAGGTCACAATCCGCGAAATAGGTTACCGTCCGGAACCGTATGTCATCTGTGACGCCCTGATGTATGCCGATGGCAAGCCGATTGTGGAGATCACCAGCATGTCGGCGCGCCTGACCGGAACAACAAAAGAGAAGTTGCAGACACTCTGGTCTGTTTCGCCCCCTCTCCCAGCGGGAGAGGGGCGGTGTGAAGGGATAAAACCGGCCATCTACACCAAAGAACAGATCCTGGCCTACAGTAACGGCAAACCTTCCGAAGGGTTTGGCGAGCCGTACCGCATCTTTGACTCCGGTCGTAAAATCGCCCGGCTGCCCGGCCCCCCCTTCCAGTTTATGGACCGCGTCACCGCTGTGAGTGGCATACCATGGCAGATGACCGCCGGTGCCATAGTAGAAACGCAATATGACCTCCCTGCTGATGCCTGGTTTTTTGCCGCTGAGCGGCAGATGCGCATGCCCTTCTCCGTCCTCCTGGAAATTGCGCTGCAGCCGTGCGGCTGGCTGGCAGCTTATGTCGGTTCAGCATTGACCAGCCCGAAAGACATCTCTTTCCGCAACCTTGGTGGCACAGCCGTTCAGCACCGGGCCGTGACTCCCGACAGCGGGGTACTGACCTGCAGTGCCACAATAAAAAAAGTCGCCACCAGCGGCGGCATGATCATCCAGGAGTATGACTTCAGCGTTGCCGACGAGCAGGGAGTCCTCTACGAAGGGGATACCATGTTCGGTTTCTTCGCCAAGGAAGCGCTTGCTAACCAGGTCGGTATTCACGATGCGAAACCGTATCTGCCGACGTCAGGGGAGATCACCCGGGGACGCAGCCTACCCTACCCTGAAGCCGCGCCCTTTCCGGAAAAACAGTTGCGCATGATCGACCGGATCGAACTGTTTGTGCCGGATGGAGGCCCGCAGGAGCTTGGCTATATCAGCGGGGTCAAGGACGTCGATCCCGCTGAATGGTTTTTTAAGGCGCACTTCTACGAGGACCCGGTGACACCAGGTTCACTGGGGCTAGAGTCGTTTATCCAGCTTGTCAAGTTCGCTGTCGTGGAGCGCTGGGGATGGCAGGATGGCGACATCATCTCTGCCGCAGCGGTGGAACATAACTACAGCTGGCTGTATCGCGGACAGGTTGTGCCGACCAACAGCCGGGTGACGGTCAGTGCCTGGATCACCGCCGTAGATGAACAGCAGCGTATTTTAACGGCAGACGGTTTTCTAGCCGTGGACGGCAAACTGATCTATCAGATGAATGATTTTACCGTAAAGATGGAGTCAGAACGATGAAGTACCGTAAAGTCACCATTGAGGCGCTGGGTTATGAACTGGCTCCGGTTGTTGTTACCTCGACTGAATTGGAATCGCGCCTGGAGCCGTTGTACCGTTATCTGCGCATTGCACCGGGACAATTGCAGGCTCTGACCGGAATCAGGGAGCGGCGCTGGTGGGAGCCAGGCTATCCGCTTTCTAATGGGGCAATTGCTGCCGCACGCAAAGTACTGCTCTCTACCGGTATTTCACCTGACGAGATTGGAGCTTTGATCTACACCGGTGTCTGCCGTGAACAGTTTGAACCGGCAACCGCCTGTCGTATTGCCGCCGGACTCGGCATTGGCGGCAAAGCGGCCGTATTCGACCTCTCCAACGCCTGCCTTGGAGTGCTCAATGGTATTCTCGACGTAGCCAATCGGATCGAACTGGGTCAGATAAAGGCCGGTCTGGTGGTTTCCTGCGAGAGCGCCCGGGAAATCAACGACATCATGATCGCCCGGATGCTTGAAGAACGGACGATGCAGCACTTTG
>JAQUIG010000040.1 GCA_028683435.1 Desulfuromonadaceae bacterium
GCCACATCGGCATGAAAAACAGCATCACATTACCTACACGAAAGGAGAACACATCATGAGCACCGCATTAGCAAAAATAGACTTCGATAAAGAGCAGATGGCAGTAATCGAAACACAGCTTTTTCCCCCAGGAACAACCAAGGCCGAGCAGGCGTACTGCTTATCAGTGGCCAGAGAGTTGTGTCTGAACCCAATCACCAAAGAGATCTTCTTTGTAAGCCGTCGTCAGAAGGTCAACGACAAGTGGGTTACCAAAGTTGATCCACTCGTGGGCAGAGACGGTTTTTTGTCAATCGCTCACAGAACAAACCAGTTTGCCGGTATTGAGACGACTGCAGGTATCCGCGACGTTCCGCAACTGGAGAATGGTCAGTGGGGTTTAAAGCCCCAGCTCGTAACGGAATGTACTGTTTGGCGCAAGGACAGCAGCAAACCTTTTACCGCACAAGTTACTTACAACGAGTACTGCCAGAATACCTCGGAAGGCAAGCCAACCAAGTTCTGGGCCGAGAAACCTGAGACGATGCTCAAGAAAGTTGCCGAATCCCAGGCACTGCGGAAGGCGTTCAATATTCACGGTGTTTACTGTCCTGAAGAACTTGGAGCCGGATTCGAACTCGCCAATGGAGAAATAGTCACCCAGGCAATAGAAGCTGACTTCACCCGAGTTGATGCGGACAAACCCCATCTCAGCATCGTCAAGCCAGAAGCGCCAGACCTGCCAGCAAAACGTACCAAGGCGCAACCAGCGCGCAATGGCGTCAAATCACAACCTGCCTCTGGCGATAAAGTATTACCCGACCAGCCAGTAATTAATCATCCGCTGGTCATTGATGAAGTGGCGCGACATCTTATCGACCTGCTGGATGGCAAGCATATTTCCTACACCATCACCATCAATGGAATTGACGGAATCATCTCCGCTAAGTCGTTTGATGAGAAAGAGTTGCTAAAAACTTCCGGTTTCCGCTGGTCATCCGATACGAAACGCTGGATTTTCAAATTCAAGAACGAACCGTCAGCCCGCTAAACAAAGGGGCTGAAGGCACATTGTCCGTGACAAGCCAGTAAATACTGAGCTTGTAGGATTATTACTACCGTAAGGGTGCTAACTATGCGCCCTGACGTAATACCTAGAAAGGAATTTACCATGAATCTCATGCCATTTTTCGAGACCGCAGTAGTAGCATTAAACCGCAATAAAAGCGCCGAACTGGGTGACCGAACCCAGTACATCGGCTCAAGTGACGTTGCCGGTTGTGCCCGGAAAGTCTATCTGCAGAAAACGCAGCCAGTAACGCAAAGCGTCAGCACCCTGCTTAAATTCTCACGGGGTCATGCTGCCGAGATATTGATAGAAAACATCTTCAATGCCGCCGGCGTAGCGCACCTGTATGACACGCAGGTAGAACTGGAGCACCCATTCTATCCTTTAAAAGCACATGTGGACTTCCTCTTCCACTCCGATCTTGACGGCACACCGGAACATCACATCATCGAGGTTAAATCTGTCAGCGCTATTCCCGATGAAGCGTATCCGCAGTGGGTAGACCAGCTTTCCTTCCAACTTGGCCTGTTGCACCTCAAGAACCCTAAGATTAAGGCGGGCGGTTCCATACTTGCCATTGATTTGAACGCCGGTAAGGTGCATCAGTTCAACGGTTTCTCCTACAATGATGCGGTATTCAATTACCTCTCCTGCCGCGCCCTGTACCTTCTGGACTGTCTTGACGAAAAGGACGAAGCACATCCGTCAGTCTCCCATACCTGTTCCTACTGTTCATATCGTACCGATTGCCCCGCGTTGGCATTACCCAAAGTACAGTTGCCATCGGAAATAGAAGCTCTGGCCGGTAAGTACGCAGAGCTGAACAGCACCAAAAGCAAATCTGAAAAAGAGATGAAGAGTATCCGACAGGAGCTGATGGACTTTACCGGCCCGGTCTTTAAAGGCTGTTCTGACACCGTTAACCTGATTGTTTCCTCCGTTGCTTCCAGTCAGGTAGTTGATGCCGAACAGCTGTTGCAGCAGTACCCGGATATTTATTCTGAGGTGTTGAAGGAAAGAGCCGGATATACAAAACTGGAATGCAAGCCGGTCAGAACAGCCAGCGCATAATCTTACGGAATCACAACTACATAAACGCCCTTGTTCCCCAGGTTCAAGGGCGTTTTCTATTGGAGGTCACATGCGAAAATATAATTCAGGTCTTGTCGGACTCGATGTAAAGCCGCGCAGAAGAGTTACCCAGAGAAACCGTTACAGGGCACCGTACAGCCGTTGGTTGATCCCCGCAGTACTTGGCCCTGGTTACCCTGTTGATCTTTATTGCTGCCGGAACACGTTAAGGAGGCGTTATGGGAAACATGAAAGAGTTATTCCAGGAATACGGCGCGGATTGCCTTACAAAAACATTGCGGATGCGCGTCATGCGACCGGTCTACAGCAGGGAAGTTATCCGGGAGGATATGCCGGTCTATATTGACACGAAACGGTATACCTCACCGCAACAGGTGTTCGAGATGTTCCGCGACTTGATTTTTGAGACTAAAGAGCATTTTCTGTCCCTGCACTTGGATGGCAAAAACCGCATCGTCTGTCTGGATCGGGTATCAGTCGGCAGTCTCAATCAGAGCATTGTCAATGTTAGAGAAGTTATGAAATCCGCACTGTTAAGTTCTGCAGCGGCAATTCTGCTGGTCCATAACCATCCTTCAGGAGACCCGAATCCCAGTAATGAAGACATTGCCATTACCAGACGTCTCAAAGAATCGGGAGAACTGATCTGCATTCCGGTGCTCGACCATATCATCATTGGCGATGGGCAGTACGTGTCTTTTGTGGAACGGGGGTTGTTATGACAACTGACCTCATAAAGCGCGATACGGTCTCACAGCTGGTCGAAAACTATGAAGCAGCGGTTGCCGATATTACTCAAGCCTACAAATTACTTCATGCCGCCAAAAATCGACTCAATGCTTCATTCGGCATGGGGCAGCGTATCTACTCTTTCGATGTTTTACCCCACGGTTATCACAACGGAGCAACGCTTGCTGATGATTCACTGGCACAGGTCATGGCACAGATCAAGCTCGATGCCTGGCGGGTGCTGATGGAGCGACTGGAGTTGAGAAAGTTGTTGTCTATTGCCCGCCGTGAGGAACTGAACAAGCAGCTGTCAGATGGCAAGGGACTGCCGGATATTACCATTGAGAACGTCTGGGGGATGTTTGAGTCAGCAGTATCGAATGTTGATCGGTATATGGAAGAAGCCGTGCTGGAGGTCTTCGAATTCCTCCGTCCGCCGTCATCGAAGTACAAGACCAACTCAGAGTTCGAAATCGGCAAGCGCGTCGTCCTGAAATGGTATGTCGAGGCCAATTACTCCAAATCCGGATTCAATGTCCGCTACTCGTATGATCCTCAGATAACTGCCCTTGATAATGCCTTTCTGCGGCTGGACGGTAAGGGCGTTGTCTCGACCTATCACGGCCCGACTCAAGACGCTATTAAGCTCGCTGGCAGTGACGGTCTCTGCGAGACGGACTACTTCAAACTGCGCTGTTGCCTGAATGGGAATTTGCATCTGGAATTCAAACGTCCTGATCTGGTGCAGCGACTGAATGCAATTGCCGGTGGCGCGAGGTTGCGGAAATAATCTGTTCCATACAAACAAATACACCGAGCACTGATAGGGGTCTCAAGCCCCTATTTGTGTTTCTAAAGGAGACACCATACTCATGGATACTAAATCAAGAGAAGGGACTGAACTGATCCCAGCCAGCTACACCGTACAGGAGGTATTCGGTTTTCCGTCGCAACTGCCGCTTGCAGGTTTTGTTGCGGGTCACCCGCTGGTACCTCGGGCAACTCCCGGTTATGTCTGGGACGCTAAGATTGCAAAAGACTTCATCGAATGGTTGACGGAACCGAATCCTGATCCACTTTGGATAGCAGGGCCGACTGGTTGCGGCAAGACTGATGCTCTAAAAAACGTCTTCGCCGCCCTGCATATTCCTACAGTAGTTGTGTCGGCTAAATCATCAACGGAACCGGACGACATTCTGGGTCGAGTCCAGTTGCGCAACGGGAATACCGTCTTTGTACCGGGCGACCTGTTACAGGCATATGAGAAGGGCTACGCCATCATCTTTGATGAAATAGACGGCTATAACCCGGAAGTTCTTATCGCTTGTCACAGGATGCTGGAACGGGCAGTCGTGACCCTTGACGATGGCACCATCATCAAACCCGCAACTCGCATATATATGGCCGCAACTGCGAATACACGCGGAGATGGTCAGGGTGGCGACATCTATACCGCAACAAACATCTTCAACCTTGCGTCGCTCAATCGCTTCGAAAAGTGGGAGATGACCTATCCACCTGCTGAAGTGGAAGAGAAAATCCTTGAAAACACGTTCTCCGGCAAGTTGCAGGCAAATATCATGAAAGCGATGGTGAAGACTGCCGCTGACATCCGACGGGCATATCTCGACGGCAATTGTCCCGGGCCGATCTCTATTAGGGATTTACTCCGGTGGGGAAGAAAGTTGATCCAGGCATGGAACCGAAAGGACGTGGCGCCGCTCTATCACTCATTTGACAAGGCGTTCGGCAACGGTGTTGATCCTCATGTCAGGGCGATGCTGCATACCCTGATTCAAACCAACTTTGGCGTACCTGCTCCACAGATTGAAGGGGTAGTGCCATGATTCCTAACCTGCAACCAAACACCACATACGCGGTTCATCTACGGGCCGCATCATCATCTGGCGGTAAAGACTGGGTTGGTTCTGTCACTGCACAGGGAGAAATCCATACCTATTGGGGGAAGACCGGCCAGATCAACCAGCATGCGGGCAAGCCCGGTGACGTTCAGACACTCAATAATATCATCAGCCAAAAGAAGAATGGCAAGGACAGGTACACACAGGTTGACGAGTA
The DNA here is from genome assembly GCA_028683435.1 of Desulfuromonadaceae bacterium. Lineage (GTDB taxonomy): Bacteria > Desulfobacterota > Desulfuromonadia > Geobacterales > Pseudopelobacteraceae > JACRCG01. The sequence continues at coordinate 4,949 of JAQUIG010000040.1, forward strand.
CCACCCGCAACAGGGGTGGCAAAGTCAAAGAAAACAGACTCCAGCTCCATCACAGCCTAAAGCACCAAAACCGGTTGCAGCACCAATCGTTGACTGGGTAGAAGCGCCTAACGCTTCTATCAAATGGGACTTTTAGACAATTACCATTTCAAGGAGAACTTAACATGAAGACGCAAACCATACTTGATCAGATGATCCTCGTTGTATTGAACATAACTCTCTGGCAGGGCCGCAAGGCACTAAAGATCAGTGATCTTGCCAGTAACGGCATTGACGTTGATAAACTGCCACCGGGAACTCTCGCTTCACTGGGTAGTAAACGGATTATTTCACCCGAAGCGGTAAAGATATTCATGTCGCTGAAACGGACGGCAATGAAGTTATGTCTGAAAGACGGGGTGCGCTTTGGAGGGGATGGCTATGCCGTTCCCCGAGAGAAAGTGGATGTACTGAACCGGGAGCTGAAAAGACTCAAAGGGGAGTTCGAGACAGCCAAAGCCGATTTTCTGTCGATCTACGAGGAGGAAATCGAGAAGTGGATTGCCTCAAACCCGCCAGAATGGGCACCGATTATACGCGCAGCGGTAGACTCCCCACACCATATCAAGAAAGCCTTGTCCTTTAGCTACGCTTTTCTCGATGTAAAAGTCCCTACAGATATGGAGGAGAATGGCCTCGATGAAGAGGTGGACAGCTTGTACGGTCAGCTCTGTCACGAAGTCCGGGTAGTCGCCCGTCAGACCTACGAGAACTCATTTGTCGGCAAACAGGAGATTACGCACAAAACTCTCCGACCGATCAAGGCCATCCGTGAAAAGTTGGTGGGGTTGCTGTTTCTGGAACCATCAATTGCCGAAACCATTCAGGTCATTGACGATACGTTGAAAAAACTCCCGGAGAAAGGCCCTATCAAAGGCACTGACCTGAATATGGTGGCGGGACTGGTGGGAAGACAGCTTGCTAATATGGGACGTGCTGTGTCGGATGAGCAGGAATCAGAAAGCGAGGATGAAATCAGTGAAGAAGCCCTGGAAGTTGTTGTGCCACCAGAAGTGGTAGTCATTCAGAATACCGGCAAAGTTGCACCGATAACCTGGGATTTCTAGGCTGAACCAGACAGGGGGGAACACCATGATACGAGATCAGGAACTTGCTGGCCTGGCTATGACGCTTGGCAAGGATGCAAAGATAAAGATAACCGTAGGTGGCGACGGGTCCTATTGCAAGCCGGATGGTTCACATATCAACATAGCAAGGATGCCGTCAACTCCATTGGGAAGGATGCTGATGACCGGTCTGGTATTTCACGAGATCGGTCACAAGAACTACACTAAGGGCGGCAGGCCGGACGGGTTGCTTGGTGACATGATGAACGTAATTGAGGATGTCCGTGTTGATAAGGAGACCATCAAGGCGAGACCGGGAACATGCTTCAATCTGGAAGCTGTTACCACCCACTACGTCAACAAGGGCAGTCTTGAACCGGCAAACCTAGCCCATGCCCTGCTCGGCAAGGTTATGGCGTATGGGTTTGGCAGGGTGTTGAAGCACAAATCAATTCTTCCGCTCGAAATAATCTGTAATGAAATGATGGACGACGCCTTTGGACAAGAGTTCATTGACGATGTCGATGCAATCATCAAGGGCATTCCCAAACTCCGAAGCACCATAGACACCACTGTAATGGCGCAAAAACTCATTGATCTGCTCATCAATCCGCCGTCACAGAAGAAGCAACAGCAGCAGGCAGTGTCGCAGGAAGTGCAGCAGCAAAGTCAGAATGGGAAGGGAAACGGGTCTGGAAAAAAACAGGCAACGAAACCCGATGATCCGCAGCTGGAGCAAGATGATACAAAAGTATCAGGCTCAGGTGGTAACGGGGCTGGTAAAGGTGGCGGTAAACGTCCAACTCCAGAAGAAATCGCAGAGATGTTGAAGAATAAAACCGGCTACGGTGATCTTTCTGCATTGATTCAGTCGGAACTGGACGACATTGCAGAAAGTACACCCTGTAGCGAACTGGCAGGAATCCCCATGCTACCCGACATCGGGAGACTGAAAGCCAACTATGGAAAACTGGACGAGGTGGAGGCAATTTCGGCAGCATCTCGGATGCGGGCTCGGATGATGGGGTTGTTGCAGTCCATAAAGATGCAGCCGAAATCCTTCGGACTTTCCGGTAGGAAGTTGGCAAATGGCCGGCTGGTCAGGATGGCAACCGGCGATCCTCGGATTTTTAGAAAAAAGACTGAAGCCAAAGTGGTAAACACCGCTGTCGTTGTGCTGTTAGATTTGTCAGGCAGTATGAATGGCAGGTATGAGGTAGCTAATGCCGCCGCCTTTGCTCTCCATACCACTCTGTTCGGGCTGAAGGGCGTTGTCATATGTTCTATGGAGTTTAGTGGTAAGGATAAGGAACCGGATGTCAACGTGCTCGTAGATTTCGGTAAGAAGCCAAAATCAGATAACTTCAACCATCACCCTTTTGACGGGACTCCAACTGACACTGCAATCTGGGCGGGTCGCGTCATGTTATTGCAGCGACCAGAACCACGAAAGATCATGTTGATCCTGACTGATGGCTGTCCGGATGACAGCAATGAGACAAAAGCCGCCACTCGGAGAACTATGCAGGATGGAATCGAGATTGCGGCTATCGGCATCATGGCAAACAGCGTCAAGCATTACTGGGACAACCACAAGATTATCGAGACTATCCAGGAGCTTCCGGTAGCAATGTTCGGGATTATGGAGGGGTTGCTGATTGACGCCAACAATTCATGCCATCGTAGCAACCTGTCGGGAAGGAGCAATTCATGAAAAAATTTAATCCAAGACAATTGGTGATGACCAGGTGCGTCAATGATATGATGGCCGATAATGCAGAATTTGCCAGCCATGTTCAACTGTCTGTAATACGACACATGGCTGGCGACTGGGGTGATGTTTCCGATGAGGACAGAGTTGAGAATGAATTGGCACTGCAGGAAGGGGATCGGCTGTTTTCGGTTTACAAGAAAGAGGGACTGCCAAATGGATTATTATTGAATGGAATAGAATAGGTCAGTTTACGGCTCTGTTACCTGATCAAGCTTTTACTGTAGATGTCGGGAGTTATTTGGGGATGGAGATTGCCAACTACTCCGATCATTGCAGAGTAGTTGGCAATATTATATAGACGTTTAGCGTTTACTGGAAACATGCTCTATAGCCAACATTTCATCCTTGAGGTTAATGAGAACATTGTTGACAGGCCGGTATTCAATATTAATGTTGTCGTCTTTAGTAGCCAGATACTGGGCCAAAGCCCGCTCTAGTGCAGAACAGTCGGGGTCTTTACCTTGGAACATGACTGTTCCGGTAGTCCACCAGTTGATTACACCTCCACGTTCCGAACGAAACATGTGTTTCATGCTGTTCCCTGACTTCTCTGGTTTCCAGGTGCCTTGGATACCACAGTTTTTTACGATTGATTTCAGGTCCTCAATTGAACCGTAATATTTGGACATAACCTACTCCTTTCTAATATCAAAGTGCTGTCCATCCGGTTGTACTGGCTAGATTCAGTACAACCGGATGGTATTTCAGCTATTCTGCAATAACCAGAGTAGTTGGCAATATTGTGACTTATTGTGTGTGCTCGACTCAGCAGGTACTGGCCTGAATGTATAATTTAAATTTGGTTATGACTTGAGCTAGAGCACATTAAGTAGCGACTTGAACAAAATCATGTCACCAAAGTCACCAAAGACAGGGTGCGTAGCTTTAAAGTATCAAAGACAGTAAATAGTTGATTTAATGTAAAACTTAAAAGAATCTCCAGTACATACTTTCTTTTCTCGGTTATGGACTGGCCCCAGTAGGGGAAGCAGTGGTGGTGACAAAGGTGACATGAAATTCTCTTTCCCTTATAAAATACCCTTAAAATTTATATTTTTGAAGGGAAGTAAAGAAAGCCGTCACCTTTGTCACCAACCCCCCCAACACCTGTGGGGAAGCGGATTCAGCATGCTCAATATACAGCTAAGATTGAAAATTGATGAGGTGACAAGAGTGACACCACCTCACCATTTGTGGCTATGAAGTCTTGAGTTTGATGCCAGCAATCATTCTAACACCTTGACTGCCCCTGTCAGCTTTACACCCCTTAAGTTTCAACTTCGAAGTTAAGTTTGGCTTGTTGACATAACTCTTGATGCCACTTTCCATTGCCCAGTCTTTGTATTTTTCATACAACTTAGCTATGGGAGTCTTGGCAGTTGCATCAAATTCGCATACTTCATCAATGAATGCACTGACTTGGTCTGCCGAAAGTTCCCATTCACGTTTTGCAGACTTACTACTTGGAACCGTAGTAAAATCACCATTCTTTAACAACCGTTTGAGCCCTTTGAGAGCGAAGTTTAAGACTCCAGGCAATTCGCTGACCAACTTATCTTTCAAAGTGGTATCGCGCTTATCACCTGTAAACGAGACGTTAAAGGTGAGGACTTCGACCCGTCTGAAGAAAGCTTGGGAAGAATCCTTGGTGTGTGGAAGGTGATTGGCAGAGAATATCAGAGTTGAATAGGGCTTGAAGTCAAACGGATGCCCGAACTTATGCTCTGCCGTCATTGATTCACCTGAAGTAATTGACTTTATCTTTGCGTCAGCAATTACGGAACCTTCCGGTATTTCAGTAATTATATTAGCTAGTTTTCCATGAAGATGTGCAAGTTGTGGCAGCCTTTCAAACTGATTCGGCAGTACACTAGACACATACTGATCTCCAATGAGCGCCATCAGCGTTGTGATTATCACGCTCTTACCATTACTGCCACTTCCGACAAGCAGTAATAAACGTTCAAATTCACAGGAGGTAATCAAGACGTAGCCAAAAAATTCTTGGAGTAGCTTTATTTTCTCTTTCCTATCATCATCAGGAGCAAAAACCTCCTGCAGGAATTGCTGAAAGCGTTCACATTTTGCATCAGGATCGTAGCCGACTGATATTTGATGGCAGAAATTGCTGTCACGATTGTGCGGTTTTAAAACAATGCTGTCGCCTTCAAAGTGAAGTTCACCGTTAGTGCAATTTATAACGCGCTTATCACACTTGTCGAAGCGGCTTACTGTTGAGTATATTTCGGTGTTAATTAACCCGAAAACTGAATTCACTCGACTGTGGCTGATACTTTTCGCATGAGCGATCCGGTGGATGGATTTCTTTAGTTCTTCGTCAGCGATAGTACGCCAGACACCATTTTTCTGACGCCATAACCATATCTTGTGGGCCAGTGAATAGATGTTTTTGCGGCCAATTTTCTTGATTACAGCTTTGGCAACTTCAAACTCAGTAGCCTTTTCATTAAGGCACCCAGTTTCTTTATTCATGGGTGCTTTGAGTGCCTTTTGTATGGTAAGTGCTCCATACGTTTCATCGCCGTGGACATCATCCCACTTGTGGCGCATCAACTTTGAATCCCTGAAAATATTATCAATCGTCTCAGCTGAATCCGTGACCTTTGATAGAAATGAACAGAACGCTAGGTCCGCTTCAGACGGGCTAGGGTAATCGGTGGTATCACCAGTCAATAATTTTGCGAATTTTCCATTCTGGTCGAACTGCCCTCCTACCTTACCCACAACTTCCAGCAGATTCTGGTTGACAGCTTTTGAATCAGGTTCAGGCGCTTTTTTAATCTTTTCTTGCTTTGACAGACTTAAATACAGATCGTTGACCGCTTCTGCCTGGTCACTTACTATGTCCGGTGGATATTTCATAATATATCCCCCGTAACAGTAAAGTAACGAACTTGGTCATAAATCTCGATGTTTCCGACCCTCTTGCCTTTGCCGGGGAGTTTGCCTTTGACTATGATATGGACTCCGGTACCAGAGGGGCTTATCTCTGTATAACTACTAATCTTTTCTAAGATTTCATCGGCCCATTGTTCCAAGTTGCCAGTTTTTTTGTCACAGCAGTTATCAAGGTCAATCCCGACATAGGGGTCGTCTTTTGTAAAGACGAATCCAATGCCGGCAACCTTTCCAGTTTTCAAAAAAGTTTTAGCTGTTTTGAATGTTGACCAAGTATCGGGGTCTGAAACATCGGCAGACTTGCCGTTTTTCGCGTCAATCGGCTTTTTCTTCGGCTTGTCAGGATTCTTGGGGTTTGGTACATATTTCCAACCTACCCATTGGGTTCTAGTTTTTAGCTCATCAGGGACATTGTCCCAGTAAAACTTCATAAAAGGCTCCTTAAGATATTTATTACTATTCAGTTGTCAAAGATCACAGCAGATGCAGCGTTGAGAGAGTAGGTGATGTTCGATATTTTAGCGACCATGAGCCCCATACTTCGCCATCAAGCATCTCGGTTTATCTTGCAGATAGAGAATGGTCAAGACTGAGAAACTTCGAGGTTGCCTCCTGCCGATTATTTTATATTTGTTTTTAGTCGCACCTCCTTCCGGACATGAAAGATGTTTTTTGCATTAATTGACATCTTGATATAAAAGCTGCCCGAACTTCCTATTCTGTGGAGATTTAGTTTGAACTTCTGCCATCCACACAGATCAACAACTTTGGTTGTAAATGGGTGGTTTTGGATTCACCCATTGCTAATATCTTTTGACACTTTTTTTCGTCCTCTACGCTTCCCTTCTCCCGGAACAGCAACTGGTTGGGGAACATATGGGATCTCAGCCTGTAGCTGTGTCCATCTATCCACTGCCTCTTCGTCCCAATAATTAGAACCTCCAATCCTAATTGGGAGTGGAAAACCAAGATTTTCCATGTCTCTATAGGTAGATGACCGGCTACGGTTCCCACGCTTTTCTTTTAAACCGCTAAAATTTAACAATTTCATGTTCAGTACTCCATTTCTGAATTGATCGAGGAGTCCAGTAAAACAGTGTTAGAACTAACTGGTCAACAAACAAAAAAGCCGGGTGGATAACCCGGCTTCTTGATTTAAATCAGTATGTTATTAAATGTTAGGATCGCATTTTAGTCTGTTAGGTTACTAACTTTTTCTAAATAGGCTTTCCTTTCTCTAGAAATAGTCATTGCTAGTGCATTACTGCCATCTCGATATGTACTTCCCAAAGCCTTACCTATCTCGTTGTTTGTAAAACCGTATTCAAATAAAATAGAATTAATTTCGCCATCGCTTTTATTACCACGGTATTCTTTTATAAAATTATCGAGTTTTTGCTGCCATTCTTCCGTTAGAAGCCCTATTTTACCATTCTGGCGTTTGATTGGCCCTTCAAAATATTTAGTAACCTGAGTTGATTGCTCTCCTGCATCTATATCATTGATTTCCATTTGCTCTGTCAAAACAGGCATCACTTCTACTGTTTGCAAACACTGGGCATTATCATTCTGTAACTGTTCAGACAACTCAGGTGTCAATTCTGCTGTTAGCAAACATTGGGCATTAGCAGTCTCGTTCGTATCAAGCTCAAATTGCAGCATTAATTTAACAACATCATCTTTTTTAAACCTAATACTGCTATGTGATTCTGGTAACATATAGATACCTGAAGTATTGCCCAGCACTTTTCCCTCTTTGTTAAATACTTCGAACTGGCTAAAACACAGATTTTCTGAATATTCTGAAAAATATTTTAAAGGTTGTAGGGCTCTGCAGTATTTGCCTATTGCTACAAAATCGGCTGAATTTTTAAACTCGCAAGTATTTACATAAACGGGAAGTACACCATCACTAATAAGAATCCTTATTCGCTCAATACTACAAGGCAGGATGTCTACAACTTCCTTCAACAACAAATAATCGTCATTTATCATATTTGCACCGTGAATTAATCTAGACGTATCGTTAAATAAAATAGCTACTTAACTGATATGATAATTAATAGTTTCTGCTCCCATACTTCCAAAGTCTGCTGTTTTTCCTTGTCATAACGGTACTGGTTATAGACCTTAATTACACCCTGCTTTGCGTGGTTCAATACAGCATCAATTACTTCATCCATTGCCCCTGACTGTGCCATGAACGTTGCCGCCGTCCGTCGAAGATCATGAGGAGTTAGGTGCTCAATGCCAAGCCTATTCTCAGTAGCAGGCTTGCCATCCTTCTGGTAGAGCTGGTTTCCTTTAACATCTGTAAGTGGCCATGCAAGGTTTTTCGCAATTGCTCTGGATATGGCGTGACGGTCTATTGACTTGTCTTTTGCCTTGTGAGGGCAAGGAAAGATAAATCCATCATAATTGGCATCAGCTGCGATTTTCCTATTTGCCTTAACCCTGACAATTGACTGCTCAATAATATATTTTGCAGAGGGCGTCAGAAATACTCTATGAGATTTTCCATTTTTAGCCCGGTCACTTGGAATTGTCCACCAATCACCATCAATTTCTTTGGTATGAATGCCAACCATCTCGCCAGGGCGTTGTGCAGTAAGCAGTATTAACTTGATAACACTTTGAATGTCCAACGAAATGGAAGCCGTTTCAAGGTTACTCCAGAATAACTTTATCTCATCTTGCGACAATACTCTTTCACGAGTATTTAACGGGGCTGGTAGCTTCACACCATTTGCAGCAGAAATCTGAAGTATGTCTTTTTCAACGGCGTAATTAAACATCTTACGTACAATCTTGAACGTATTGTTAGCCATTCCCGGCGAGCCACGTTCAACTATCGCTTCCACCAACACAATTATATCTCGCTTTTTTACATCGTGAGCTTTTCGATTACCCCAGAGCGGAATAACTTCCTTGTTAAGAATACGTTCATCCTCTTGCCAAGACCGCTTAAACTTGCTGGCATACTTTTCAATATATTCTTTACAAAGTTCAGATATGGTCTTTGATTGTGAATGAGCGGTTTCCTCTGCGATTCGCAGTTCCTGTTTGCGTTTCTTTTCAACAACAGGGTCAACTCCATCGGCACTGCCACGTCTCAATGCCTTGACTTTTGAGAGTTCCGCCTGATAAAGTTCCCGAGCACTTTTGAGACTGAGTTTAGGGTAATTACCGAGGGTCAGATAACGCCTTTTCCCGTCAATCTTGTATTGATAAAAGAAAGTTAAAGTCCCCGAGGGGTGGACTCTGACGCCAAAGCCTGGCTCCTTATCTGCCATGCATTCGTAGGCCGAAGATTTAGTTTCAAGGTTGCGAACTGTTGGGTCATCAAATTTAATTTTCATTTTACATTGCCTATTTGCAGTGGTACTTTAGTGGTACTTTTAAAGCTGGTTTTTGTAGAATTATATTGAAATAGCGTGGGACTATTATTGCTCGCAAAAGAGTGGTAAGTCAATGATAATGCGGATATTATTTAAATATTTTGGTAGGTGTTGAAATGGAGTGGGATTGTAATAAACCTTTATTCGGGAGCAGGGGGTCGCAAGTTCAATTCTTGTCATCCCGACCAGCAAATTCAAGCACTTACAGTTATTTCTGTGAGTGCTTTTTTATTGTGCGCCCGGCAGGGCGCGTGGGGTATTGTAGTCCACCGAATCAGCTGTGGTAGTTGATTTGTGACTTGGAGGTGCAAGCCCTCAAAGGGTTGAAGACGTTGGAACGAACAGAGAGTCTTGAGTTTTGGTGGCGTGGGCAAAAGCAGAAGTTCCGGAAGAGATACCGGGGGCCGTGGTGGAGGGTAGGGGCTGGAAGCTCCCGAGATCATAACAACGGTGCATCAAGCGTGTGGGAGGACGGCGGAAGTAATTCCCGTCCTCCCATACGCTGTTGTGATACGCTTATGCCTGTGGGCGCCTGGAGCGGTATTCAATTACCGGTTCGTGTCGAGCGGCAGGTGCTGTGCGTGGTGCGCTTCCGGCAGGTTTGGCCGATTTGCTCCACGATTTAGCCTGGCCGTCACGCCCGGCGCCAGGTTTACCGAAACGTCCTGCTGGGCCGCCGGGGCCACTCTTGCGGGGACCACCGCTGCGACCCGCAGGTTTGCGGAGGGTTGTCGTTGGTTCATGCCCGGCGATCTGCATCTCCGGCAGTTTCTTGCCAATAAAACGCTCAATCCGCTCAAGATAATTGCGTTCACCAGCTGATGCGAATGAGATGGCGATTCCGGTTGCTCCGGCGCGCCCGGTACGGCCGATCCGGTGGACATAATCTTCGGCAAAACGGGGCAGGTCAAAATTGATAACATGGCTGATGCCGTTGACATCCAGGCCTCGGGCAGCGACATCAGTTGCCACCAGCAGGCGGATGCCGCCGCGACGCATACGGTCAATAGTCTTGTTGCGTGCCATCTGGGTCATATCGCCATGCAGGGCGGAAGCCGGAAAGCCGTTGCGGGATAGCTCACGGGATAGCTCGTCGGCATCACGTTTGGTGGCAGAAAAGATGATGGCACGGGTCAGTTCGGAATTGCTGACCAGATGGTTGAGGAGCTCTTTTTTGTGATTGAGGTTATCGGTCACATGGAGGCGCTGCTCGATCAGGTCGTGTGATGAGGTGCTGACAGCCAGCTGAATCCGCTTCGGCTCACGCATCATTTTTACGGCCAGTCGTGCAATTTCACCTTCCATGGTGGCGGTAAACATCAGGGTCTGGCGATTGGCAGGAGTACGCTCGACAATTTTGTTGATATCTTCACTGAAGCCCATATCGAGCATGCGGTCAGCTTCATCCAGGACCAACATTTCAAGGCGGTCGAGGCGGATGCTGCCACGTTCGATATGGTCAACCAGGCGGCCGGGAGTGGCGACGATGATATCGACCGGTGCCGAAAGGAGGCGCAATTGCTCACGGTAGGGCATACCACCGAGCAGTGAACCGCACCGGGGACGAATGCCGCGGCCGTAGTTGCGGGCCGATTCCATGACCTGGCCAGCCAGTTCACGGGTCGGTGCCAATATCAGGATACGGGGGCCTTTGCCGGGGAGTTCCGATTTTTTAGTCAGAAGTTCAAGAGCGGGGAGTACGAAGGCGGCGGTCTTGCCGGTGCCGGTCTGGGCGGTGGCGATCAAGTCGTGCCCTGCCAGTACCAACGGGATTGATTGTTCCTGAATGGGGGTCGGTACGGTGTAGCCGCAGGCGGTTATCGCCGAGAGGATGGCCGGGTTAAGGCCCAGTTCTTCAAATGTCATGTTGATTCCTTTTTCTGGGAGCGGTGTAAAGACAAAAGCGCACACGGACCGAGGAATCAAACAGATGATCCCGGAAAGGATAGACAGATACGTGCGGGCAGACTATAAATCTTCGCCTGCCGAACGGTCTGCTTTTTTCAATGGTTGGATTGAAGGTGCAGGATGGGGGCAGAATGCGATGATCAAAAGTGAAACAACGGACACCATACCGCTGCTTCGTGTGGTACAACAATCCAGCACAATAGATCATTTGCCTCTAGAAAGCAAGCAGTTATTTAACACAGCGATGCTGTGATTGCGTATACACTCGATTCTGGCCTTGTACATTGTTCCTGCATCGTGCTAATTTTACGGCTGTCTATTATCAAGCAGGACCAAAGAGGAGTACAGCGTGCCAAAACAGTTTGTCAGTGAGATAAAAGATCGAGATCCGGTCAATGCCGTATTTCTGGTCAAGGATAAAATCCTGGCCATGGCCAAGAACGGCAAGCCGTATATGAACCTGCGCCTGATGGATAAGAGCGGCGATATTGAAGCCAAGGTATGGGACAATACGGAACTGCTCGACAAGCAGTTCGACAAGGATGATTTTGTCCGTGTGCGTGGCAAGGCCTCGGTATATATGAACAAGATGCAGGTCGTTATTGCCGAGATCGTCAAGGTGCCCGAGGAGCAGGTCGTGCTGGCTGATTTTCTACCCGTGTCACTTCGCGGCAGCGCCGAGATGCGGCAAGAATTGACCGACACGATAGCCGCAGTCGGCAACCGTTATCTCCGCGGACTGATGGAGGCATTTCTGGCTGATGCACCGTTAATGGCTCTGTACTGCCAGGCACCGGCCGCGAAGGGGATGCATCATGTTTGTCTGGGTGGATTGCTCGAACATTCGCTCTCACTGGTCAAGCTGGCCAAGACCATTGTACCGCTGTATGGCGGGATCAACGAGGATCTGCTGGTCGTCGGAGCGCTGCTGCACGATGTCGGCAAGATCTACGAAATGAGTTTTGAGCGGGCCTTTGATTATACCGATGCAGGTAAACTGCTGGGGCATATCACGATCGGTGTGGAGCTGGTCGACGAAAAGATCCGCCAGGTGGAGGGCTTCCCGCGTGAGCTGGCTCTGCTGCTCAAACATATGCTCCTTTCCCATCATGGCCAGTACGAATACGGTTCGCCCAAGCGTCCCAAGACGATTGAGGCGACGATCCTGAATTATCTGGACGATCTGGACTCAAAGATCAACGGCATCCAGGCTCATATCGCCAAAGAGAGCGCTTCGACATCCCGCTGGAGCGCGCATCACCGGCTGTACGACCGCTATTTTTTCAAGGGCAACGGGATGGATGGAGAGATGGCCGGGGAGCGGGAGGTGGTCTGCGTAGAGGATGAAACATGCCAGGCGGCGCCTCCGGAACCGGTTGCGGAAATGCCGCCCCGCCCGGAGAAACAACAGTCGTTTAACAATCATCCGCTCAAGGGGCTGGAAAATCTGAAGCTATTTTAGCATGTGAGAAAGTATCTATGCATTTTGATGCAGAAATACGTTCGTGAACGAACGTATCCTCTTTGTCAGGGTTAGGGAACGAGGGGCTGTTATCAGCCCCTTTTCATTTCTATCTGCAGCTCCGAAATCTTCTTCCGCAACGTATTCCGGTTGATGCCAAGGACGTCGGCGGCTTTCACCTGATTCCAGCGGCATTTCTCCAGCACGAGTCGGATCAGGGGGCGTTCGACCTGTTCCAGCACCATGGCGAAAATGTCGCCCTTATCAAGCCCTTCTATGCCGTTCATACATGACCGCAGCTTCAGGTCGACCAACTCTTCCAGTGAGCACGCCTTTGTCCCGCTAGTGGGGGGCTCATTCGCCGGGCGCAGTCCAGCGAAATCGACTGCAGTCAGCAGTGGATCGTTTGACAGGATCACGCCCCTTTTGATGGCATTTTCAAGCTCACGCACGTTGCCGGGCCAGGAATATGACTTGAGGAGGGCCAGCGCGTCATCGCTCAGCCGTTTGGGTGGAACCGACATCTCCGTGCAGGAGCGTGACAAAAAATAGTTTGCCAGAGCGGGGATGTCGTCACGGCGTTCACGCAGCGGGGCGAGTGTGATCGGCACAACGTTCAGTCGATAGTACAGGTCTTCGCGAAACTCCTTCTGCTGCACTTTTTCGACCAGCGCCTGGTTAGTCGCGGCGACAATTCTGACATCAACCTGAATAGTTACGTTTCCCCCGATTCGGGTCACCTCATGTTCCTGCAGAACCCTCAGGATCTTGGCCTGCAGATCCAGCGGCATATCGCCGATCTCATCCAGAAAGAGCGTACCGTGATCAGCCTGCTCGAACTTCCCCTGTTTCCTCTCTCCCGCTCCGGTAAAAGCCCCCTTCTCGGAGCCGAACAGCTCGCTCTCTAACAGGTCACGCGGAATCGCGGCGCAGTTGATTGCAACAAACGGCTTTCCAAGACGTCCTGAATTGAAATGGACGGCTCGCGCCACCAGTTCCTTGCCGGTGCCGGACTCCCCCTGGATCAGGACGGTGACATCGCTGACCGCCACTTTGCCGATGGTTTTATAAACCTCCTGCATGGCCGCCGAATTTCCGATTATGTTCTTCTCGACCTGGTAGCGGTCTTTCAGTTCCTGCTTAAGTGTGACTACCTGCCCGGCAATGTCGCGCGCTCGGGAGACTTTTTCGATGATGGCATCGATGACGTCCAGATCGAACGGCTTGGTGATGTAGTCGTAGGCACCCCGCTTCATTGCTTCTACCGCATTTTTCATGCTGGCTTCTGCCGTCATGATGACTACGAGCAGATCGCAGTTCAACTCACGAATCTTGTCAAGAAGGTCAAGCCCGGTGATGCCGGGCATCTTGATGTCGAGGATGGCCAGATCATAGCAGTTGTCCTTGATCAGTTCCAGCGCATGACGGCCGTCATGCGCCAGGTCCACACTGAAACCTTTCTGCTTGAGCGCCTTTGAAAGCACCCAGCGGATACTTTCCTCATCATCGGCAACCAGTATTCTGTTAAGCGGCATAGGGGACCTCTTTTAAAATTTATCTAACCAACGGCAGCAGCACCGTAAACTTTGTTCCATGATCCGGATCTGATTCGGCCTTGATCATGCCGCGATGTTCCGAAACGATCTTGTGGCAGATGGTCAACCCCAGACCGGTGCCACCCGATTTGGTGCTGAAAAACGGCGTCCAGATATTTTCCAGATCCTCCTGGGGTATGCCGGGACCATTGTCACCCACCTCGATGGCGACCATCCGTGAATGCCGCTCGTTCTGTGCCATGCGGTAATCTGAAAGCACTCTGCTTGTCACCGTCAGGCGTCCGTCATCACCCATCGCAGCGATCGCGTTGCAGATCAGGTTCAAAAACAGTCGGGTCAGCATCTCTTCGTCGGCCATGATATCCGGGATGCTGGGATCGAAATGCTGGATGAACGCGATTTCACGGCCGGCGACGGACTGTTTCTGCAACAGCAGAATATCCCCCAGAATTTTGTGCAGATTTACCGGAGCGAGCTTGAGCGCCCGCGGGGACGCCAGTTCCAGTAACTCGCGGATAATATGGTCGATCCGCTCTGTCTCACGGATCATGACCCTGGTGTACTCGAGCATCTCGCTGCCCGGCTCGAATTCCCGTTCTAAAAGCTGGGCGGCACCTTTGATCCCCCCCAGCGGGTTTTTAACCTCGTGGGCCAGTCCGGCGGCCAGGGTTCCCAGCGTGGAAAGGCGATCGGCCTGGCGTACAGCCGCCTCCAGTTCGCGGATATAGGTGATGTCCTTAAGCGTCAGGATCGCACCGATATTCTCGCCGCTCCCTTCAACCAGCGGGCAGCAGGTGACGGCAACCGGCGTAACCCTTCCGGTTGAGCGGACGACGATATTTTCATGGTCCGAGATGGTGATGCCGGTCCGCGTGGTTTTAGCCAGCATTTCAACCAGCGTCGTCTCAAGGGTAAACAGCTTCTTGAATTCCGCTCCCAAAGCCTGCTTTTGTGAGAAGCCGGTGATTTCCTCGGCGGCAGGGTTGCACAGTGTAATCCGGCCGCTGCTCCCGACAACGATGACGCCATCCCCGACGCTGTCGATCACGGTTGCGTAGTAGTCGTCACGCTCTTTCTGCTGCCGTTCACTCTGCATGTTCATCTGGATTATGGACCACGTTATCGGGCACGCTCCGAATCCTTTCCGCCAGCGTCTGTATGTCCTGAATCGAGCCTGCCGAATTGGCTGCCCGTCGAATCTCTGAAGCGCCGGCAAATCCTTTGGCATACCAGCCGATATGCTTTTTTATTTCCCTGACGGCCACCGCTTCGCCCCGCTCCTCAATGAACAGGTTTAGATGCTCAAGAATAATTGCGGCACGTTCCGTGGTATTGACAGCTCTGTAGCTCCCGGATTCTTCCAGATCCCTGACCTGTCTGAAGATCCAGGGGCTGCCGAGCGCGCCTCTGGCAATCATGATACCGTCACAGCCGGTCTCGCGCAGCATCCTGAGGCAATCTTCAGGAGTAAACAGGTCGCCACTTCCCAAAACAGGGATCGAAAGCGCCTCCTTCAGCTCTTTCAGCTGGATCCAGTCGGCCTGGCCGGAAAACATCAGGCTGCGGCTGCGGGGGTGCAGGGTGACGGCATCACATCCCTCGGATTCCGCGATCCGCCCCACTTCCTGAAAAACATTGTCGCCGCAGTGCCAACCGGAACGGATCTTGATCGTCAGCGGCAGCGTCGTCGCCGCTCGCACCGCGCGCACGATGGCGGCGATTTTAAGCGGTTCCTGCAGTAGGGCGCTGCCGGCACCGGTCCCGACGACCTTGCGTACCGGGCAACCCATATTGATGTCAATCAGATCACCATGCCCCTCTACCATCCGTGCCGCTTCCGCCAGATCGTCAGGCCTGTCACCGAACAGCTGGATGCCGAGCGGACGATCCAGGGGAGAGCTCTTCAAGAGGGCCAGTGTCTTGACCCCTTCGCGTACCAAGCCGTTGACACTGATCATCTCGGTATAGGCCAGTGACGCTCCGGCCTTGCGACAGATCAGGCGGAACGGCAGATTTGTAATTCCCGCCAGGGGGGCAAGCACGACATTGTGCTGGAAGGTGAGAGAGCCAATTGTTAATGGTTTTAGCATGATACACACTGACGATACGAACTGTGGGGATGAGAAACGGTCTTAATCTGCCTAATTTTTGAGCATAATAGCATAGCCGACATAAATGGCAAGGGTTAAAAGTCGATTTTTATTGCCAACAGGATGATTTCCGTTTTTAATACGTAAAACCCATGATGTCTGTACAAGGAGAACTGCCATGTTTGGAATCGGCATGCCGGAAATGATAATTATTCTCGTAATAGCCCTGATCGTCATCGGTCCGCATAAACTGCCGGAGTTGGCCAAGTCGCTCGGAAAGGGGTTGGCTGAATTCAAGAAAGCTTCGGAAGGGTTCCAGCGTTCGGTCCAGGAAGAGGCAAATAAGCCCGATGAAACGGCAAAAGAGCCGGCGATGCAGGTCAAGGCTGATTCGGCCCCGGTGGAACCGGTTACGCCGGGCGGCGCTGCCGAGTCGCAACCGGTTGAAAAGAAAGATACGCCGCACGCATGATACATGCATCCGGCTTCCGGGGTGTAAACAGATAGAGCCGGGATTTCCCCGGCTCTATCTGTTTTGTGGCTGTTTTTTAATCTTCCTATTTTACCTGAATATTGATCTGTTTCGGTTTGGTTTCCTCTTTCTTTGGGAGTGTAATTGTCAATACCCCCTTTTCGCAGCTGGCGGCGACCTTCTCCTGATCTACCGTTGTAGGCAGGCTGAAGCTGCGCTGGAAACTGCCGAAATATCTCTCGATGCGGTGGTAGTTCTCTTTTTTGACCTCGTCTTCATGCTTGCGCTCCCCTTTCAGAATCAGCGTGCCGTCTTCAATACGCACCTCGATGTCCTTCTGGTCTACATCAGGGAGTTCGGCTTTTATGACGATGGAATCGGTCGTTTCATAAATATCAACCGCCGGCTGCCAGAGCCCTTCTTTGATGTCTTCACTGGGGAGATCGTGATTCCAGGAAAGGTTGAGGAGCCGGTTCATCTGATCCTGCATGGTGCGTAACTCCCGGAGCGGGTTGTATTTTACCAGTGCCATGACAATATCCCCCTTTGGACGGCTGTGATCATTGCAAGCATAATCACGATTTATTAAATGTCAAGATTCCACCGCACTGCACGTCTGCTGCAAAAACTCCAGGCTTTTAAATTTTCTGACCGAGTGGGTAGCCAACGATTCATCCAGCAGGATCCCGGCCAGCTGCAGCGTCTCCTCTTCAAATACGGCCTGCCCGAAACGGCTGGTAGCCAGGCAAAAGCTCAGGTTCCGCAGGGAGGTCGATGTCATCTGGTGGCCGGTCGCGGCGCAGAAGCGGCAAACCAGTTCACCACCCTGCTGCATGAGAGCGCCACGTTCGTCAAAAGGCGAACCGCATCGGCTGCACCCATCCAGCGAAGGGCGGTAGCCAAGGATATTCAGCAGATTGATTTCAAACATCCGCCGGTCGGCAGCGCCACTTTGACCGGAGTCCAGGCGTTCAAGGTAGGCGGCCAGCAGGCGGTACAGGCGCGGCAGCGGCTGCCCTTCCGGGGTGAGGCATTCCAGTAGTTCGCAGGCGTACAACCCATGAGAAATCGCTCCGAGTGCAGCGCGGATACCGGGGTAGAGCGTGATGACATCGGCACTTCGCAGGGAGGAGAGGCCCTCCTTGTGGTTCAGCTGGAGATCGATCCGGGCAAATGTTTCCAGAGCCGGCCCGAAACGTCTGCGACTGTTGCGGGCTCCGCGGGCAAATCCCCTTATCCGGCCATGTTCAAGCGTGAACAGTGATACTATCCGGTCACTCTCACCATAGTCGGAGTTTGAAAGCACGAAGGCTTGTAGCTTTTCCAGATGCATGGTGATATTTGCTGCTCCTGCCGGGCATGATAATTAATTAAATTTTAAAAATTCTTTCCACGCTGGTCCGGATAATCCGACAACCGGTCGACTGTTGTCAATCTATTCTGAAAATCAACCGCTCCATCAGGTTAAAAAAATCCGGGAACTAACAACCAGACGTGACTAAATTATAGACAGCTCGAGATTAATTTAAAAGCAATCGTTTATTGTATACGCACAAATAGTATGTTAAGGGGGTATATACAAAGGAGATCCCCATGAAAAACTGTATTAAAAATGTGCTTTTGCTGGCTGTGTTGATGTTTGGTGTGTGCGAAACAGTCTCTGCTGCTGAAACAGCAGGCACCGCTCTTGCGGCACTGAGCGATGTCCAGAAATACGAGCGCGCCATTCATATCATGGCTATGCTGCTGGTAGGGTTCGGTTTCCTGATGGTGTTTGTCAAAAAGTATGGCCGCTCTGCATTGACGGCAACCTATCTGCTGGTAAGCGTTTCAATCCCGCTGTACTTCCTGAAAGAGGGCTTTTACGGTATCGGGAGTTCAGAAGGGCTTATCGATAAACTTATTCTGGCCGAATTTGCCGCTGCCAGCCTGCTGATCTGCGCCGGGGCGGTGCTCGGGCGCCTGAAAATGGGGCAGTACATGCTGCTCGGCATCCTGTTTGTCCCGTTCTATGCGTTGAATGAATGGATCGTTCTCAATGGTGGATTAGGGCTGATCAGCGGCAAGGTGGTCGATACCGGCGGGTCAATCATCATTCACGCCTTTGGCGCCATCTTCGGCCTGGGAGTGGCCGCCTCAATGACCACACTGAAGGAGTATGAAACACCGATTGAGTGCGATGACACCAGCGACCGCTATTCGCTGCTCGGAAGCATGGTATTGTGGGTGTTTTGGCCCAGCTTCTGCGCGGCACTGGTTGCACCGGCGGATGTGCCGAGGACAGCCGTCAACGTCATACTGGCACTGTGTGGTTCCACGATTGCCACCTATTTTGCTTCGGTCAGGTTGAGGGGCAAGATAGCGGCGGCTGATATTGCCAACGCGACGCTGGCTGGCGGGGTGGCAATCGGCTCGACCTGTGACCTGGCCGTTCCCGGGGTCGCCTTTGCGATCGGCATCCTGGCCGGAGTCGTCTCTACCTTCGGTTTTGCAATCATTCAATCACGGCTGACGGATCTGACCAGAAAGGTTGATACCTGCGGTGTGCTTTATCTGCACGGCTTGCCGGGTCTCCTCGGTGGGATTGCCGCCATGTTCGTTGTCAGCGGTATCAATTTCGGGGCACAACTGACCGGGATACTGATAACGATCGTGCTCGCCGCCGGCAGCGGAGTGATCAGCGGCAAGGTTATATCGGCTCTGGGCAGAAGGGTAGAGCCGTATCTGGACGATGAAGAATTCGATGGAGAACCATGCGTGCCGGATGAGGATCAATCCTGCATTGTTGCTACAGAGCCTGTTTAGGCGTTTGGATCTGCGTGACCTTACGCACTGTTTTGGATATCGAGCTCTTTTCGCTCCGAAAATCCTGAAAATTCTAGTAATTAATTGTCTTGCATAACTTTTGGGATAAGTAGAAAATGAAACCGTAAAGATGGAGAGAGAATCTGTTGTGAGGAGGGTAAACTAATGACTCTGGCGGCGCTGTCACCGAACAGTATTTTGGCTGCTCCTATTCAGGTTAACCCGCAGGTTAAGAGTGACCAGCAGGCTTCAGCGCCTCAGGTTGATCAGGATGCGCAGAAGGCTATAAAAACTGCGCAGACCGATACGGTCACTATTTCACCGCAAGCGTTGAAGATGGCTGATGATAAGAACGCTGCCGCCGAAGAAGCCGCTAATAAGAGGGATGAGCAACTGGCTTTGCAGTTGGCAAAAGATAAAGCCGCTGCCGTAAAAAATGAGACCCAGAAAAATGCGGTAAAGGCGTATGCTTCTGCAATTTATACTTAACATTATATCATAAGTAGAAACGAGCATTAAAATTGGTGAGAGAACGTAGTAACAACGCAGCTCAGACACAATATTCTGAACGATCCCAGGCTTACGACTTGGTATGAGGAGGCCAGAAGTAGGAACTACCAGTCAGCAATTACTCTCCCACTTCAGCTAGATGATCACGTACCTTACGACATGATGGTGTCTGCATGCATGATCTTTCCAAGGAGTGGATTCAAGCGACGCCTATGTGGTGCTCGTTTCGTTGATGATTACTACAAATTTATTAAATAACTCAATATTAAAGGCCCCACTTTTGGCCTCGTCAAGCATTATTTTGAGTGCATCGGCATGCGTATTCGCCTTGCGTTGCGGCCGATCCATGATCAAGGCGCTGTAAATGTCACAAATCGCTGCAACTTGCCCACTTCGCGGGATACTATCCCCTTGTAGCCCGGTTGGATAACCGTTTCCGTCGTATCTCTCATGATGGTAACGGACAATATTGAGCACAATCTCGCCATAATTTCCACAACGTTTCAGATATTCATAACCTTCCCGGGTGTGCTGTTTAACCTTCCAATATTCAATCTCAGAAAGGGCATCGTTTTTTTCAAGAACTTCATTAGTGATGAAGGTCATTCCGTAATCGTGAAGAAGAGAACCGATTCCCACATCGATCATTTCGTCAGGGGCCAGTTCAAACAATTTTTCGTGAATCAGCAGGGAGAGTGCAGCGACTTGGACTGAGTGGGCAAAGATATAAAAATTGTTATCTACCAGCGTTTTAAATGATTCCAGTACATGAGAATCTGAGGCTACGTATTGTAAAAGATTCTGGACCAGATTACGACATCGCAGGAGGTTCCCGGTAGCTTCCGGTGATTCAAACATGTCGATCACGCAGTTTACAGAGGTCTGATAGAGTATCCTCCCCTTGGCGATGCTGCTGAGATCGTTCCTGGCAAGCATTCCAGCTATGCTGTCCTCCATAAATTCGTTAAGAACTTCCATGTCGCCGCTTCGGACATAGAGAAATTCCGTGTATGTTCTCTCCAGACGGCTAAAGTCCGCTAGAGTAAATATCCTGTCAGGGTCTTTGTAGAGCACGTAATTGCCGCTGGTCTTGAGGAACAGCGCTACACTGGGAAAATATTCCGGCGTGATGCTATCGACGCTTATTGCCCGCCAGTAACGTTCTTTGCTCATTGATTGCAGAATCCTTTAGCAGAAGAGAATATGTTCAGGTGCAATGTGGTAAATAGAATGCTTACCAATACTTATTTATTGTGTTTACATGATGGATTAACATCATTTTAGAAATGTACTAAAAACAAAACCCACCATCGAGACGCAATGGTGGGTTCTTTATATATTGATATAATTCCATTTCGGTAACCCCTCTATCCACGTTATTGGACAGGTAGCTTTGCGTCACCCGGTTACCCAAGTTTTGCCTGTTCGATGATTTTGATTAGCTTTTAACATAGATATACCGTAGACGTCAATCTTCATTAAAAATGCTATTTAGCTTCCAGCACCTTCCTCAAAAGCATCTTTCGCCATGTATCTAGCGTTTGATCGTCAAATATGAAATGCATCAACCAGTTATTATTCGTATTTGAAAGAACACTCCGGCTAGTGGAATTTTCTAACCGGACACTGCTGTAATCCGCCAGTTTGGCGAGCAGGTTTGTCTGCTGCATTCTGAGGAACGGCTCCCTTCAGACCCTCCGGGGACAAACACATTTTTATTCACAGCAGTCCTGCCTGAGGCAGGGGCTATTTGCCATGTCACTTGAACTTCATGCCGGCGCAACTGGAACTGGGGGAAATACATCCTGATTGCCGGAGAGGGGAGTTGCAGAGCCGTCGTGTGAGAGTGGTTGTTCCTTTGACACTCCGGCGGCGCTGGGGTATGGTGAGGCGCCTGTTATGAAATGGCTGTGATGTTAATTTACTCCGCTTAAGCCGGAAGTAGAGAGGTATTCTGATGAAACAACGGGCGATTCTCTGTCCGCGCTGCAGGCGTTTGATAGGGAGTGAAGAGACGGTCTGTTCGTGGTGCGGCACATCCCGTTCCGCGCCGTGGTGGCAGTTCATGAACTGGACACGGGGCGCTCTGGATGGCGGCTGGATCATAAAAACCATCATTACGGTCAACGTGCTCTATTTTGCCGTTTCTCTTCTGCTGACCGCCACTACAGGCGGCTCCGGCGGTTTTCTCTCTCCCGGGCAGATGCCCCTTATGCTGCTGGGGGCAACCGGCACCTACCCGATTGACCATTTCGGCCGCTACTGGACGCTGATCAGCGCCAGTTACCTGCACGGCGGCATTCTCCACATAATTTTCAACCTGATGGCCTTGAAACAGATAGCACCGCAGGTCGCCGGCGAGTACGGCGCCAGCCGCATGTTCAGCATCTACACGGTGGGGGGAGTGATCGGGTACGTGGTTTCCTATCTGGCCGGAGTACCGTTCACCATCGGCGCATCGGCCGCCGTCTGCAGCCTGATCGGCGCCCTGCTCTATTACGGGAAAAGCAGGGGCGGGGCCTATGGTAGCTCGGTGTACCGCGAAGTCAGTGGTTGGGTGATCAGCCTTTTCATCTTTGGTCTGATTTTTCCGGGGATCAATAACTGGGCGCATGGCGGCGGTATCCTCGGCGGAATTCTTGTCGGCGCGCTGCTAGGCTACAACGAACGGAGACGGGAAAACAACTTCGATCAGGCGCTGGCACTGCTCTGCGGCCTGGTTACTGTTGGTGCACTGGGGTGGGCTATCATCGGCGCCTTTATTTACCGCTGACCCTCTGCGGCAGAATTCTCGGCTGTCAGTACAAAAAAACCGCCTGTCGGGGAAGGCCTATGACTACGGAAAAGTGCGTTTCGCATGAGGAAGGGATAGAAATCCCTTTTGATCAAATCAACCCCGATACCTTGCAGAATATGATCCGGGAGTTCGTTACACGGGAGTGGGCCGATCTGGGGGACTCCGACTGCACTCTCCAGGACAAGGTCACCCAGGTTCTCCGTCAGCTGGAGACACATGGCGCCAAGGTGGTGTATGATGTAACGACGGAAACCTGGAATATCGTTGCTTCCTAATGTGGAGACCGACTGACATCGTCTCCAGGTTCCGCCGGAATGCCACCTCCAATATCCAAACAATCAATACCTAAATGCGTAAACTGTAAAAACAACTTTGTACCCCGAGGGGATTACCGCGTGCCATCATTTCCATCCCCCTATGTTCAGTCCCGTCTTAACGAAACTATTCGTCAACAACTGATAGAGTCCAACCGCCGCGAGTACGGCCACCTGTATGATCTGCTCAACTTTGCCGACCCTGAAAGGCTGGCTGCTGCCAATGCAGAGCGGAAAGAACTGTTGCAGTGGCTGGAGCAGCGCGCACTTTTCGGATACGCCGGGACCAAGGTGGATTGCCGCTCTCTCTCTCCCGGTTGCCGCTGCTGCGGTGATGGCGGCTGGTCCTGTCTGTTTGTCAATGGCACCTGCAACGGGCGCTGCTTCTACTGCCCCACGGCACAGGACGATGACGGGCCGCCGGTAACCAATGGCCTGGCGTTCACTGCGCCGGATGATTATGCCGCCTATGTGGCCGCCATGGGGTTCAGCGGCGTCAGCATCAGCGGCGGCGAACCGTTGATGACTCCGGATCTGACCCTGGCCTACCTGAGCGCCGTTCGCAAGCGGTGCGGTGAAGATCTGCACCTCTGGCTTTATACCAACGGC
>JAQUIG010000041.1 GCA_028683435.1 Desulfuromonadaceae bacterium
GTGTCTTTCAGGATTTTCGGAAACATGCCCGCATCAATCGCCTTACGAAATTTATCCAACAATTCGGAAGTAATTTGTTCTTTACCAAGGGTTTTAAGCGCCTGAACAATAATGCCGCTTTCACGATATTTGAAGCCGACTTCCTTAAGTACAGTCTTTCTGAATTCCAGCTTGTAATTGCCGATGACATAGCTGCGATTCGGCCCGTCCGAGAGGTAGATATACTTCCCCGGCACCTGGGTTGACAAGCCGAGCAGGTTCAGAGCGGCATCGCCTGAAGGCTGGATACGCCAGTTAAACTTACGGGCAAAGGCCCACGCCACCTGATCGAAGTCCGGGCTTAATTCCTGATTCAACAAATCACTGTATTTCGGATAGTCGTACATACCCCGGCAGATGCGGCGGATCTTTCCTTCGGCAGCCAAATCCGACAGGGCATTATCAATCTGTTTTCGACCAAACTCTCCGGCAAATTCGTTTGGAAAGAAGGCCCACCCCCTACCGTGGCCATAAATTCTGAAAAGTATTTTACTGTTAATATCTTGCAAAATATTACCCCTAAAAAAATTCTAGAAAAAAATACTACTTTTTCTAGAATTTACAAAGGAAATTTACAAAGTGCTATAGGCAGAGAAAACATTTTGTTCTGAAGCTACCTGCCGACGCACCCGCCGCAATAACTCATACAATAGCTTTAGATCATCACACCGCCTGCAACACAAAGCACTTCAGATATTCCGATTCCGGGAATGACAACAATACCGGATGATCCGCTGCCTGACTGCAGGTTTCCACAAGACGCACTTCGCGTTTCGCCAGGCGCGCCGCCTGAATCAGCATATCACGGAACGCCTCGCGTCCCATGTGGTACGAGCAGGAACAGGTGATCAGATAGCCACCCGGCTCCAGCAGTTCGAGGGCGCGGCGGTTGACGGTCAGATACCCTTTGGTCGCCTCGGCGATGTTCTTGCGGCTTTTGACGAATGCTGGCGGGTCCATAACGATCACCCCGAAACGCCGCCCTTCCTGGTGGAGCGAGCGGAGCCGTTCAAAGGCGTCACACTCCTCAAACTTCACCCGATCGGACACTTTGTTCAGCTTGACGTGGCTGCTGGCCTGTCCTATGGCTCGCGCCGAAATATCAACCCCGAGGACCGACGACGCCCCGAACGATGCGGCATGCACCGCCCAACTCCCAGTGTAACAGAAGCAGTCGAGTACGTTCTTTCCAGCGCTGATGTCCCGCAGTAGCAAATGGTTCTGCTTCTGATCCAGAAAAGCGCCGGTCTTCTGCCCTTCGCGCAGATTTACCTGAAACGAAAGGCCGTTCTCTTCCATATCAACCCGTTCCGGTATCTCACCCCACAACGTTTCAATCTTTTCGTCCAGCCCTTCCAGCTTACGGACACTCACATCGTTACGGGCAATGATGCCGAGAGGCTCAAATATCTTCCGCAGCGCAGCCACAATAAGCTCGCGGCGGCTGTCGATACCGGCTGAAAGAAACTGTACCGACAGGTAATCTCCGTATTTGTCCACAACCAGCCCCGGCAGAAAATCACTTTCGCCATAGATGGCGCGATAGGTGGTTAAGCCGGGATAGCGGGCCGTGCGGTGAGCCAGAGCGGCGGCAATGCGCCCTTCAAAGAATGCCGCCGTATCGATATCCTCCCGTTGCCGGGAAACCAGCCGGAAAGCGATCAGCGAATGCGGGTTATAGTGGCCAACACCGATGAAGATTCCGGCTGCATCATAGAGTTCCGCCGCGATTCCGGCAAAGCGATCTCCCGCTACCTCACGAATTTCATTACTGAACACCCAGGGGTGACCGGATTTGATACGTCGCTCTTCATTTTTGTTGAGGGTAATTCTCGTCATGTGGGATCCTCTGCTTGCGCAACTATCTGCAAGATTTGAATTATTTACGCTGTCAGACTTGACAGACAATGGTAATCCCTTGTACACCATTAAGCACAAAATTACTTTCACAAACAGCAGAGGACACGCATGATTGATCCTAATATACTCCTCATGTTTTTTACCACCTCGGTACTGCTCGCCCTCGCCCCCGGCCCTGACAACCTGTTTGTCATGACCCAGGCGGCGCAACAGGGGCGCAAGGCCGGGCTGCTCGTTACACTCGGGCTCTGCACCGGGCTTCTGTTTCACACGGCGGCGGTGACGTTCGGCTTAGCGGCTCTTTTTAAAACATCGGCGGCCGCCTTCACCATCCTCAAGTTTACCGGAGCCGGATACCTGCTTTATCTGGCGGTGCTCTCCTTCAAAGCGGGGACAGAAACCGGCCCGTTAGCGGCGGCCGATCACCTCAGTTCCGGCGTTCTCTACCGGCGCGGTATCATTATGAACATCACCAATCCAAAAGTTTCGATCTTTTTCCTCGCCTTTCTGCCACAGTTTGCCGACCCGGCCAGAGGGCACCTCTCTGCACAATTCCTGCTGTTGGGGGGGATTTTCATGGTCGCAACGCTGATTATCTTCGGCGCGATCAGCCTTCTGGCGGGAGTTTTTGGGGAGCAGTTCCGAAAATCGGCTTTTGCCCAAAAGGTTCTTAATCGTGCGGCAGCGGGAATATTTGCCGGGTTGGCGATAAAACTTGCTCTGGCGCAACGAGCATGACGGTCGCCACCCTTTACATCATCGCCACGCCAATCGGCAATCTGGAAGACATAACCTACCGGGCCGTGCGGATTCTGGGAGAAGTTGACCTGATCGCCGCCGAGGACACCCGTCACTCGCTTAAACTGCTCACTCACTTCGGCATATCCAAACCGTTGACCTCCTATTTTGACCACAATCAGCAGTTCAAAGGGGAGCGAATCCTCAACGCACTGCGGCGGGGGAAGTCGGTAGCTCTGATATCCGATGCCGGCACCCCCTGCATCTCAGACCCCGGCTTTCAGCTGGTACGTGATGCCGTCGCCGAGAACATCCCGGTTGTTCCGCTTCCGGGCGCCTGTGCCGCCGTGACCGCCCTTGCGGCTTCCGGCCTCCCGACCGACAATTTCACCTTTGCCGGTTTTCCACCGGCCCGCCAGGGAAAAAGACGTACATTTATTACAAACATGAGCGAGCTGCCTGGCACACTGGTTCTGTACGAAGCTCCCCACCGACTGTTGGAAACATTGAACGATATTCGCGAGGTGCTGGGAGAACGGCAGGTGATCGTTGCGCGGGAACTCACCAAGATATTTGAAGAGTTTATTCGCGGCAGCGCGTCGGAAGTTATTGACACTGTGTCACAGGGTATTGTGCGTGGAGAGGTTGTCATTTTGATTGCACCTGGTAAAATGACACCTCAGGAGTCCGAGCCATTGGAAAGCGTGCTCCACCGTTTGATGACCGACGGTACGCTTTCAATCAAGGACATAGCGAAGCAAGCCGCAGTAATTGCAGGGGTTTCCCGCAGCGAAGCATATGCTGAAGCACTGAGACTGAAAGATGATCTTGACCGGGCTTGAATTATGGGATTTCAAATGAATAGTGTGTTATAGAGTACCAATCATACATCAACCATGGAGCATTGAATGAAAATCTGTATTTTCGGCGCCGGTTATGTTGGCCTTGTGGCTGCCGCCTGCTTTGCCGAAAGCGGCAACAGCGTTATCGCCGTAGACATCGATCAGACGAGAATTGAGGGGCTTAAACAGGGGATCATCCCGATCTATGAACCTGGACTTAAGGAGATGATTCTGCGTAACCAGGCGGAAGGACGTCTCTCTTTCACGGTCGATATGAAAGAGGCGGTCAGGGCCTCACTGGTCTGCTTCATCGCCGTCGGCACACCTCCCGGCGAAGACGGCTCAGCCGACCTCCAGTATGTCCTCAGCGTCGCACGCGATATCGGCCGTGCCATGAACAGCTTCAAGATCATCGTCGATAAATCGACCGTCCCGGTCGGCACCGCCGACAAAGTTCGGGCCGCAGTTCAGGAAGAACTGGCCATTCGGGGGGACAATCTGGAATTCGACGTCGTCTCCAACCCCGAATTCCTCAAGGAAGGGGCGGCCATCGACGACTTCATGAAACCGGACCGGGTTGTGGTCGGCTGCGACAACGTCCGAACCGCCGAAATCATGAAAGAGCTCTATGACCCTTTCATGCGCAAACAGAACCGCATGATCATCATGGATGTCCGCAGCGCCGAAATGACCAAATACGCCGCCAACGCCATGCTCGCGACCCGCATCTCCTTCATGAACCAGATCGCCGGGCTCTGCGAGCTGATGGGAGCCGATGTGATGGCGGTACGCGAAGGGATCGGTTCAGATTCCCGCATCGGTTATGACTTCCTCTTCCCCGGCCCCGGCTACGGCGGATCATGCTTTCCCAAGGATGTCAAAGCCCTGATCCGGACCGCCGAAGAATCCAGCTACGATTTCCTGCTCCTGAAAGCGGTTGAAGAGGTCAACGAGCTCCAGAAAGATGTCCTGGCCGACAAACTGATCCGGTTGCTCGGTTCTCCCGACGAAGAGCGACCGCTGGTCGGCCGCATCGTCGCCTGCTGGGGCCTTTCATTCAAACCCCGCACCGACGACATGCGCGCAGCACCGGCGATAACAATTATCGAGCGTCTGCTGGCCGCCGGCGCTACCGTACGCGCCCACGATCCCGAAGCCATTGATGAAGCCAGAAAAATCTTCGACGACCGGATAGAATACAGCAGCAATCAGTATGACATTCTGGACGGCGCCGATGCCCTGGCGGTCATAACCGACTGGAACGAATACCGTAATCCTGACTTCGACCGCATCAAGGCAGCTCTCAGATCACCGACAATTGTGGACGGCCGCAACCTGTACAAACCTGACCGCATGGCGACCGGCGGCTTTACCTATGTCCCGCTCGGACGCTACAGCGACGGAATGCACGGAGTGGTGAAATAACATGCGCGTACTGGTAACCGGCGGTGCCGGCTTTGTCGGCTCACACCTTTGCGAGCGCCTCCTGGGTGAAGGGCATGATGTCATCTGTCTCGACAACTTCTTCACCGGGAGTAAAAACAACATCATGCATCTTATGGACAACCATCGCTTTGAGCTTGTCCGCCATGATATAACCGAGCCGATCCTTCTGGAGGTCGACCGCATCTACAACCTGGCCTGCCCCGCCTCGCCGATCCATTACCAGTACAATCCAGTCAAAACTACCAAGACCAGTGTCATGGGGACGATCAACATGCTGGGATTGGCAAAACGGGTACGCGCTCGTATTCTGCAAGCCTCTACATCAGAGGTCTATGGTGACCCGCATGTACATCCGCAGACCGAGGATTATTGGGGCAACGTCAATCCGATCGGAATCCGCAGCTGCTACGATGAAGGGAAACGGGTCGCGGAAACCCTGATGATGGACTACTACCGCCAGAACAATGTGGATATCCGTATCGTCCGTATCTTCAACACCTATGGCCCGCGCATGGCCGAAAACGACGGCCGTGTTGTATCAAACTTCATCCTGCAGGCGCTCAGAAACGAGGACATCACCGTCTATGGCGACGGTTCCCAGACCCGTTCATTCTGCTACGTCTCCGACCTGGTGGAGGGTCTGATCCGCATGATGGAATGTGACGATTTCATAGGTCCGGTCAACATCGGCAACCCGGTGGAAAATACAATCCTTGAGTTTGCTGAAAAAATCATTACAATAACAGGATCTAAGTCGAAGATCATTTTTCAACCATTGCCACAGGATGACCCGAAACAGCGTCAGCCCGATATTACCCTGGCTGTTGAAAAACTCGCCTGGGGACCGGAAGTTGCGCTAGATGACGGTCTCAGGTCTACGTCGGCATATTTTGCCGAACGGATCAGGAAAGGGTAAATGTTCAATCTGCCCCTTCAAAAAAGGATGTATTTCATTCCGGCCGGGTGCCTGGCATTCATCCTCTTCTTCACTGTTTTTGGTGATAAAGGGCTCCTGCGCATATTTGAGCTGAAACAGGACAAGGATAAAATAGAAGCGCGCCTCGCTGACAGCAGGGACGATAATGAAAAACTGAAATACGAGATCGTAGCTCTCAAATCCGACCGCCGCTACCTCGAAAGCATCGCTCGCAAAGATTTCGGCCTCGTGCGCAGCAATGAGGTCATCTATCAGTTCCCCCAGCAAAAGAAGCAACCTTAGGAAACACACCATGCCACGACAAAGCTGCGCCGTCTGCGCCTGGCGCGAAAATTGCTCAAAACGCTTCTGCATCCCCGACGGAGGTGCCAGATGCCCAGATTTTTCCCGTGATGTCCGTATCAAGCCTGATACAGATGACTCCGACAACTCAACCGGACAGAAAGAACAACCAAAAAATGATGCGAAACCGAATAGCCCCTCTGCTTGAATCCGCTCTGAGCAAAGCTCACGCGGCGCAAGAACTAACAACATCACCGCTGCCGGCCGTTATTATCGGCCATCCAGCCAATCCCGAACATGGAGATTTCTCCTGCAACATAGCGATGCAGCTGGCCAAGGGTGAGCACAAGGCACCACGCCAGGTGGCTGAGATCATCATCAAACATCTTGGTGATGGCGACGGCCTGATCGCAAAATGCGAGATCGCCGGTCCCGGCTTCATCAACCTGTTTGTATCTGAAGCCTCCTGGCAAGCAACTCTTCTTGAAATTGAATCAGCCGGTGACCGGTATGGCCGTACGACCAGCGGCGCCAGGAAAAAAGTTCAGGTGGAGTTTGTCAGCGCCAATCCAACCGGCCCACTGCATATCGGTCATGGGCGTGGGGCGGCAATCGGCGATACCCTCTGCCGCGTCCTTGATGCCGCCGGCTGGGATGTAACTCGCGAATTCTATTACAACGATGCCGGTGTTCAAATCAGCAACCTCGCGCTTTCCGTACAACTGCGCTGCATGGGCATTGAACCGGATGACCCGCGGTGGCCGGAAGGTGGTTACCAGGGGGAGTATATAAAGGATGTAGCCAGAGCTTATCTGGCCCACGAGACGGTAGAGGCAATCGACCAACATACTACCGCCTGCGGAGACCCTGAAAACATTGATGACATCCGACATTTTGCCGTCGCCTGGTTGCGACGCGAACAAGACCTTGACTTAGAGGCTTTTGACGTCAAGTTTGATGTCTACACCCTCGAATCGGCGCTCTATAGCGAGGGAAGAGTTGAAGCGGTCGTTCAGAAACTGATAGCCAACGGACACGCCTACGAACAGGACAACGCTCTCTGGCTCCGCTCTACCGATTTCGGCGACGACAAAGATCGCGTCATGCGCAAAGCCGACGGCAGTTACACCTACTTCGTGCCGGATGTTGCCTACCACCAGGCCAAATGGGAGCGCGGCTTCACCCGGGTTATCAACGAACAGGGATCCGACCACCACAGCACCGTTACCCGTGTCCGCGCCGGACTTCAGGCCCTAGATATCGGTATTCCGCAGGGATGGCCGGAGTATGTACTGCACCAGATGGTGACCGTCATGCGTGGCGGCGAAGAGGTAAAGATTTCCAAGCGGGCCGGAAGCTATGTTACACTGCGTGACCTGATTGATGAGGTCGGGCGCGATGCTACCCGCTTCTTTTTTCTGATGCGCAAGCCGGATGCCCAATTGGTTTTTGATATCGACCTGGCCAAACAGCAGACCAACGAAAACCCGGTCTATTATGTCCAGTATGCCCATGCCCGCATCTGCAGTATATTTGAAAACGCCGCAGAGAAGGGCTTCACCGTCCCTGAAAAACCGGCCGTTGCCGATCTGGCCTGCCTCTCCACCCAAGAGGATCTTCAGATGATCAAGCTGTTGACAGAGCTGCCCGACACTGTCGATGACTGCGCCGTGCATTTTGAGCCTCATCGTCTGACTTATTACTTAAGTGAACTTGCGAGCTGTTTCCACAGTTTCTACAACAAAAACCGCGTCATCAGCGAGGATCAGAAACTAACTACAGCCCGTCTCTACCTGCTGAAACGGACCGCCCAGACCCTGAAAAGTGCCCTCTCCATCCTGGGGATATCGGCACCGGAACGGATGTAGCGGAGGCCACCATGCGCATTGACTACAGTGAACCAAAAAAATCATGCAGCTCCCCCCACCAAGCAGGCCAGAACCGTCCCAGAAGAGAATCCTCCGGGGGCACGCTGGCCGTGGCCGGTATCTTTATTACCGGCCTCCTCTGCCTCGGCATCGGCTTCGGCAGCGGCTGGATGCTTTCCCAGCGTTCCACTAAAAAAGCGTTCCAGGCAGCGATGGAGCAACAAAGCTTTGAAAACTCGCCGCAGCAAGAGAAAGCCCAACCTGCACAGCAGCAACCAGCTCCCCCTCCCCTCACGCAACAGCCGCAACCCGGGGGGGGGACAGCGGTAGACCCGCAACTAAGTTTTTACAAGACGCTCCCCAGCGGGCAAAAAAACAATGTCATGGGGAGCGGCTTCAATTCCTTGGATGAAAAACCGGGGAAACAACCGCTCCATGCAGCTATGCCGGCCAACATAACCAGGCAGAACCCTCCCCAAAGGGACGAAACCCCTCAAAAACAGCCGATGCAGGGCGCAGCGGCAAAACCGGCCACCCATCTGGATTCGAGTGGTTTCACCGTACAGGTCGCTTCCTACAGTCTCAAGTTAGAAGCCGAGACGCTGCGCAGCAAACTGGCGGCCAAGGGCTTTAATGCCGCGATTGTCGAATCACATTTAGGCGACAAGGGGACCTGGTATCGTGTCCGCGTCGGCAAACGACTTGATCAGGACGCTGCGAAAGAGCTGGCAGAAAAACTCGGTAAAGGTGCAATCGCTACTCCCGACAGCGATTGATATTCATCGATGCACTATTAAATTACGGTACAGTGAAAGTTTTTATTGACAACTATCACCCCACCCTGTTATAAATTTCTTCTACTTGTCGCGGGGTGGAGCAGTCTGGTAGCTCGTCGGGCTCATAACCCGAAGGTCAGAGGTTCAAATCCTCTCCCCGCAACCAAAAAATTATCGCCCCTTCGGTATAACAGACCTAAGGGGCGTTTTCAAATGGCGGTGTAGCTCAGTTGGCTAGAGCAAGCGACTCATATTCGCTAGGTCCGGAGTTCAAATCTCTGCACCGCCACCATTCTCCAAAACGCCCTGAGATTTTCAGGGCGTTTTTTCATTACATCACCATACGAGGAGGCATAGCGTGATTCAGATCGATTTTGATAAAATGGGGGGGCTGATCCCGGCCGTTATCCAGGACTACCAGAATGGCGAGATCCTGATGGTGGCCTTTATGGACAGGAAGACCCTTGATTTAACCTTAAAGGATGGCAAAACCTGGTTTTTCAGCCGCACCCGCAACAAGTACTGGATGAAGGGTGAGGAGTCCGGCAATACTCAGGAGGTAATGGAAGTACTGACCGACTGTGATGCCGACACGGTAGTCATCAAGGTGAAGCAGAACGGCCTTGCCGCCTGCCACACCGGCAACCGCAGCTGTTTTTATGTCAAATGGGAAAACGGCCAGTGGGTGGAACATTCTAACCCGCTGTTCGATCCGAACGAAGTCTATAAAAAAGCGTAACGTGGAAAGAGGGATACCATGTCTAACATTCTGAATTTCGGCATCCCCAAAGGAAGCCTCGAAGACGCGACCGTCACTCTCTTCAAGAAGGCCGGATGGCAGATCAGCATCTCATCCCGCAGCTATTTTCCGGGGGTTGATGATACTGAAATGAACTGCAAACTGATCCGCCCGCAGGAGATGGCCAGATACGTTGAACGCCAGACCATTGATGCCGGTATTGCCGGCCGGGACTGGGTTCGGGAAAACGACTCCGATGTGGTTGAAGTATGCGAAATGGTGTATTCCAAAGTGTCCAGGCGCCCGGCCCGCTGGGTTCTGGTGGTTAACTGCGATTCAAAGGTACAGAAACCTGAAGACCTTCACGGCGCAACGATTTCCACCGAACTGGTCGGTTTTACCAAGCGCTATTTTGCCGAACGGAACATCCCGGTCAACGTCGAGTTTTCCTGGGGCGCCACCGAAGCAAAAGTTGTCGACGGACTTTGCGACGCCATCGTCGAAGTAACTGAAACCGGCTCAACGATAAAGGCAAACGGACTGCGCATCGTGTGTGAACTGATGGAGTCGGTGCCGGTCCTTCTGGCAAGTAAATCGGCCTGGGCCGATCCCTGGAAACGAGCGAAGATTAACCAGATCGCGACACTGCTGAAGTCATCACTGGCCGCCGAAGGTATGGTCGGCCTGAAGATGAATGCTCCGGCAGACAAGATTGATGAAATCACCCGGATGCTTCCGAGCCTCAAGAATCCAACTGTATCTCACCTCTACAATTCAGACTGGCTTTCCATCGAGAGTATTCTGTCTGAAAAAGAGGTGCGCAGAGTTGTACCGGAACTTCTCGAAATGGGCGCCGAGGGAATTATCGAATACCCGCTGAACAAGATTATTTAAAAGAACGGCAGCCAATCGGCGATGGATTACAACGTATGATGATGGACAAGATAGAAGAACTGGAAAGACGCTATCAGGAGCTTGAAGCGCTGCTGTCCGACCCGGTCGTTATCTCCAACCAACCGGAGTTCCGCAAGTTTTCCCGTGAGCACTCCGACCTGAGTGAGCTGGTTGCGGTGTATCGCCGCTACCGTAAAGTGCTGGGTGAAATCGCGGATAATCGGGAATTACTGGCCGATCCGGATATGAAGGAGATGGCTGAGGACGAACTGAAGAGCCTGGAAGCAGAAAAGGAGCGGCTTGATGCTGATATCCGGCTGCTGCTGCTCCCCAAGGACCCCAATGACGACAAGAGCGTTATTCTGGAGATCCGGGCCGGCACCGGCGGAGATGAGTCAGCCCTCTTCGCCGGCGACCTGTTCCGCATGTATTCGCGTTACGCCGACACCAACCGCTGGAAGGTTGAGATCATCTCCGCATCGGAATCAGAACGGGGCGGTTATAAAGAGATCATCGCCTCCGTCGAAGGGACCGGGGTCTTTGCCAAGCTCAAGTACGAGTCAGGCACCCATCGCGTCCAGCGCGTACCGGAGACCGAGGCCCAAGGGCGTATCCACACGAGCGCCTGTACCGTCGCAATCATGCCGGAAGCAGAAGATGTAGACATCGATATCCGCACCGATGATCTGAAGATAGATGTGTATCGGTCTTCAGGCGCCGGCGGCCAGCACGTCAACACCACCGACTCCGCCGTGCGCATCACCCACCTTCCGACCGGCACGGTTGTCGCCTGTCAGGAAGAGCGGAGCCAGATAAAAAACCGCGCCACAGCAATGAAGGTCCTTAAAACACGTATTCTCGCCACCATCCAGCAGGCACAGGACGACAAACTGGCAGCAGACCGTAAACAGCAGGTCGGATCCGGCGACCGGAGCGAACGTATCCGCACCTACAACTTCCCCCAGGGAAGGATGACCGACCACCGTATCGGCCTGACGCTGTACCGTCTTGATTCGATCATGACCGGAGATATCGCCGAAATCACCGATGCCCTGAGGGCGTATTACCAGATGGAGGCGCTTAAAGCGCAGAGCGAAGGAAATTGATCGGCAGGTTCGTCCGAATGCTATACTGTTGCCATGCCACATCATCTCGATAACTACAAACAGCTGACCGCCAGAGTCGACGCCCTCTGCAACACGATTGCAGCGACACTGGGAGAGCAGATAACCTGCTCGGCAGGCTGCAGCTCCTGCTGCACTTCCATTTCGGTTTTTCCTGTGGAAGCTGCGGCGATGAGGGAAGCGCTCGAAAACCTGCCAGAGCAAAAAGCAGTGGAGATTCGTCGGCACGTTTTAGAACATGCCGAAGATGAACGTTGTCCGCTCCTTTTCAACCACCACTGCCTGTTGTATGAAGCCCGCCCGATTATCTGCCGTACCCATGGACTACCAATCATCTACACATCCGAAGGTCAGCGCAACAGCGACTGCTGCCCCCGAAACCTGACCGGGTCAGAATCCCTTTCCGGAACAAGCGTGGTTGACCTTGACAAGCTCAATACGTTGCTGGTAGCGGTCAATTCAATCTACGTGTCACAGGCTGAAACCGCTGAGACGACATTGCGCGTGGCCATCGCAACAGCTCTCGCAGGACGTTAGCAGAGCCGTGGCGATGTAATTGTCGGCTATTTGAGACTGGTGATATAGCTGCGGACACCGTCAAGAATGCCCTCAGCGGCCAAATCCTGGTAAGCGGACTCTTTGAGACGGGATTCTTCGACAGCATTTGAAAGGAAGGCGGTTTCGACGAGGATACTAGGCATGGATGCTCCTATCAGTACGTAGAAAGGGCCCTGCTTGACCCCCAGGTTTTTTACATCGTTGTAGCTGGTACGGATTTTTTTATGGAGGGCCTTTTGAACTTCATCTGCCAGATGCGCCGAATCGTTTAATTTGTAGTTTGCCATCAGATCGAACAGAATCGCCTGCAGCACGCTGACCTTATCAAGAGAGGTGCCATTCTCCTTGGCAGCCAGTTGCGCGACCTTATCGGTCTTGGCCAGATTGAGATAATAGGTTTCAATTCCGGCTGCAGAGCGATTGGGCGCGGCGTTGGCGTGCACTGACAGAAACAGATCGGCGCCCACCTTGTTGGCGATGGCGGTGCGCTCCTCCAGCGGAATAAAAACATCGGTCGAGCGGGTCATGACGACGTCCAGTCCCAACTTTTCCCTGAACAGCGCTCTCAACCTGAGTCCGATCGCCAGCACCACATCCTTTTCCTGAAGGCCGCTCGGTCCGACCGCACCGGGATCATGTCCGCCGTGCCCCGGATCAATCACAACCCGCCTGATTTTTGAAATAGCCGGTTTTTTGTGCGGGCGTGACCATTTTCCTGCAACAGCGGTCTGTACCTCAAGCTTCGGGACCACAACCCGTTCCGGCATGGAAGTGACAACCGGAGTCAGACTCGATATCTCGGTCGGACGTTCGCCGTGGACATCGATCACCAGCCGTGCCGGGTTGGACAGAGGGAATATTTTATATTCCTTGAAGTTTTCGGTATCGAGCACAACCCTTACCACATCAGCCCGGTACTGGCCGACCCGTGCGCCTTTCAGCAAGCCGTCTCCGATGGTGATATTCCTGACGTTTTTCCCCAGACGGGTCCGTTTCAGGTCGACATAGACCCTCCCCGGCTTGCCGGGAACGGCTTTGCCGAGTTCATGCGCCTCCCAGGCAACATCCCGATCAAGGTCCAGCGAAATCCTTGTTGAATCGGGGGTAGACCACTGTCTCATTTCATTGAGAACAGCCAGGGGGGCGATAACAGCTGAGGATTGGTCACTGAAGGTGATCTTTTTGTCCCTGGCAGCCAAAGCCGGAAGCGGCATCAGCAGACAGGAAATGAGGGTACAGGTTAATATGTAAAGGAATCTGTTCATGGGGGCCGCTTTTTGTATCAGCTGAGTCTGTATGAAAAAAGAACGTTCCCCTTGTAGCAGAAATACACGCATGTTTCAACTGATTGGCACTAACACCCCTCCCTCAGCCCCGGCCAGCGTGCCCGTCTTGCCCTCCCCTGCCGCCGCCGGACGAAGCTGTTTTTTTAAAATTTTTGGGGGGAGCCCCTTTTACAACGATGAGGCTGTCTCCAAGTTTGGCCCCATTCAGGAGATCGATCGCTTCTCTCGCTTCTTCTTCAGTCGACATCCTGACGTACCCGCATCCTCTGGATTCGCCGGAAGCGGGATCAACCACCAGGTGGACCGACGTAACAGTGCCCACAACTGAAAACAGCTTTTGCACTTCATCCTCCGTGACCGTACCGGAGACATGCCCCACATAAACTTCAACACCCATTGTATAGTTTCCCCTTTATGTAGCCGAGCCATAATTACCGATTTTTAACTCATCCACCATCACACCATCCGTTTCAACTCATCAAGCAGATTGAGCGCTTCAAGCGGCGTCAGCGTGGAGATATTGAGCTTTTTGAGCCGCTGACGCAGCTGATCTTCACTGGTTTCGAAGAGCGAGAACTGCGGCGACGGCTCGCGGAGCGGCTTCCTGCTACTCTTGGCCAGGCGCGGCGCACCTTCCTCGAATTCGCCGTTCTCCAGGTTACGGAGGATCTCCTTGGCCCGCTCGATGACATCGGACGGCATCCCCGCCAGCCGGGCAACCTGGATGCCGTAGGAGTGGGAGGCGCCGCCCGGGATAATCGTGCGAAGGAAGATGACCTGGTCGTTCCATTCCCGCACCGCGACGGTGAAGTTCTTGATCCGCTCACGGGTGGTTGCCAGTTCGGTCAACTCGTGGTAATGGGTAGCGAACAGGGTGCGACTGCGGCAGGCCGGGGTGTCATGGATATACTCCGCCACCGCCCAGGCGATGGAGACGCCGTCAAAGGTCGAGGTGCCGCGGCCAATCTCATCCATGATGATCAGGCTCCGGGGGGTGGCGTTACGGAGGATTCCGGCCGCCTCCATCATCTCCAGCATGAAGGTGGACTGGCCGCGGGCCAGGTTGTCACCGGCGCCGACGCGGGTGA
Organism: Desulfuromonadaceae bacterium; assembly: GCA_028683435.1. Lineage (GTDB taxonomy): Bacteria > Desulfobacterota > Desulfuromonadia > Geobacterales > Pseudopelobacteraceae > JACRCG01. The sequence continues at coordinate 14,478 of JAQUIG010000041.1, forward strand.
AGATGCGATCGGCGATGCCGATACGCGCCTCAGCGGCGGGGACGAAGCTGCCGGCCTGGGCCATCAGCGTGATCAGAGCGACCTGGCGCATGAAAGTCGATTTACCCGCCATGTTGGGGCCGGTAATCATCAGCAGCTGATTGCTCTCCGCATCCAGCAGGGTGTCGTTCGGCACGAAGCGCTCACCCAGGTTCATCGCCTCAATCACCGGATGACGCCCGTCGCGGATATCGATGACATCCGAATCATCCACCTGCGGTTTGCAGTAATGACGCTCACCAGCAACAGTTGCCAGCGAGAGAAGCACATCCAGAACCGCCAGACCGTCAGCCGTCCGGGCGATCCGCTCGGCCTGGGCAGCCACCAGTTCGCGAATCTCCTGGAACAGGGTAAATTCCAGGGAGCAGATCCGCTCCTCGGCCCCCAGCACCTTTTCTTCGTAGTTTTTCAACTCCAGGGTGACATAGCGCTCGGCGTTGGCAAGTGTCTGTCGCCGGATGTAATCTGCCGGCACGGCGGCCAGGTTGCTCTTGGTAACTTCGATCGAATAACCGAAGACCCGGTTGTAGCGGATTTTGAGGGTCGAGATGCCGGTGCGGGCCCGCTCCTGAGCCTCAAGACGGGCGATGAACCCTTTCCCCTCGCTGCTGATGGCACGCAGTTCGTCCAGTTCGGCATTATAACCGGGTGCAATAATGCCGCCTTCCCGAAGTGAGAACGGCGGGGATTCTACAATTCCGCGCGACAACAGCTCGCACATCTCATCCAACGGATCGATTGAGCACTTCAACGACAGCAGGAGAGCTGCCTGCACCCCTGTCAATCGGACCAGCAGCGGGGGGAGATGGATCAGAGAATCATGCAGCGCCCGAAGATCGCGTCCACCGGCGCTGGCCATGCCGATGCGGCCATTGAGCCGCTCCAGATCGGCGACGTTTTTCAAGCGCCCGATCAACTCTTCGCGCAGATCGAGCGACTCCAGCAATTCTTCAACTGCGCCCAACCGCTGTCTGATCGGCTCCAGCTCAATGAGCGGATAACTGAGCCACTGTTTCAACCTTCGGGCACCCATGGCGGTGCCGGTGCGATCGAGACACCCCAGCAGTGAACCGCTCCGTTTCCCCTCAGCCATACTGGCGGTGATCTCCAGATTGCGGCGGGTGGCGGGATCGAGGGCCAGATGCTGGCTCCGCCGGGATACAATGATATCGCGGATATGCGGCAGAGCCGCCTTGCGGTTGTCACGCAGATAATAAAGGGCCGCAGCGGCGGCCAACAGGGCGGCCGGCACGCCATCCAGGCCGAGCGCTTCGGCCGATGCGGTCCCGAAGTGCTCGCAGAGCAGCGTCGTGGCATAGTCACGGTCATAGACCCAGCCGGGGGCCAGAGAGACTATCCGCCCGCTCAGAAATGAGCGCAGGTCGGGCGGGAGCGCTTCACGGTCAAGGGAGTCGGACAGCAGAATTTCCCGGGGGTTGATCCCGACCGCCTCGGCCAGCGCGGCGGCGGCCCCGGCCTGCTCGGTCGCACGGAATTCGCCGGTGGAAACGTCCAGCCAGGCGCAGCCCCAGTTGCCGTTAGCCCCTTCGCAGAGCGCCAGCAGATAATTATTCTCGTCCGGGACAAGACTCTCGGATTCTATCAGCAGACCGGGGGTAACGACCCTGACAACCTCACGGCGAACTATTCCCTTCGCCTGTTTCGGATCTTCAACCTGTTCGCAGATGGCTACCTTGTGGCCGAGTTCAATCAATCTGGCAATGTAGGGAGCGACGGAATGGAAGGGGACTCCGCAGAAGGGGATCTCGTCGCCGCTCCCCTTGTTACGGGAGGTCAGGGCGATATCCAGAAGGCGTGACGCCAGCAGGGCATCGTCCAGAAACATTTCATAAAAATCCCCCATGCGAAAAAAGAGGATTGCATCGGGATAACCGGACTTGATCTCCAGATATTGTCGCATCATGGGGGTTTGTTCTGCCATGCGTGGAAGCCTTTCGCGTGTTGAAATCAATGACTACTTCAAGCCGTACAGTTGCCGGTAGGTCGCTGCCGACGCGTACACCTTTTTAACATAATTGCGGGTTTCCTTATAGGGGATACTCTCGATAAACTCATCCTTATCCAACCCCTTTAAGCTCTTTTTCCAACGCCCCAGCGCTCCGGACCCGGCATTATATGCGGCCGCCATATAGATCACGTCGCCATCTTGCGCCTCCATCAGGTCGCTAAGATGTTTCGTACCAAGGCGGATATTATACTCCGGGGATATCAGGCGCAGGGGGTCGAACTCCCCCTTTTCACGGGCGGTCTGTTTGGCCGTGGCAGGCATCATCTGCATCAAACCGATCGCACCGGCGCCCGACTTGATGGCTGGGGCAAAGCCGCTTTCGGCACGGATCAGGGCATAGACCAGCCCTTCCGACAATCCGTTAAGCTCGGCATTCCGTCTGACAAGCTCCGTGTAAGCGCGCGGATAGCCGGCAGCCCAGAGCGGCAGGGCCGCCTTTTCCCATGCTACGGGGCGGTTCTGCATAAACAGATATATTGCCGATCCGTAATCCCTCATCTCGAGATAGACCCTGGCAAGCCCCGGAAACTGCCCCTTCCTGTCGCCATTTTTTTTGCGGGTTGACGCCATTTCTGACCGGGCATCCCCAAGCATCCCGAGACTGGCCAACAAGCGCGCCTTGTCGAATCCGGCCGGCAAAGGGAGTTCAGCCAGAGCTTCGCGATTACCGAACGACTCGCGAAGGTCTTTAATGCCATTCTGTTCACGATGCCAGGTGGCATAGAAACCGGCCGGGAATTCGTCCAACAGGGTGTGATAATACGCTGAGGCAGCAGGATCTCGCTCCTTTTCCAGCGCCCTCCCGAGCCAGTACAGTGCCTTCTCGCGCTCGGTTTCATCGGCAAGCAATTCCTTGAAATTGTTGGCGGCTGCAGGATATTCACCCGCCAGATATCGGCACCATCCCGAATCCCAGATCAACTGCGGGGCAGCTTTTGCATCAGAAGAAAGCCTGGCAGCCTGATCGTACAAGCAGGCAGCTTCGGCATACTTCCCGAGGCCGCGTTTTAATCCTGCCGCCTCAATCAGAGCATCATCGGCAAATTTCTCTTTCTTACCTTCTCCAGCCAGCTCCAGATACATCACCAGAGACCGTTCTTTATCCCCCTGATTCTCGAGTGACTTGGCGAGCCAGAACCGCGCGGTGGAGCGCACTTCCGGCAGGGTGCTGACGGCTGCAGTCATGAACTCTGTTTCAGCCTGTTTATACCGCCTCAGGCGATAGAGAGCCATGCCGGTCCGAAGATTGATCCGGTTTGCAACCGCCTGTGGCCGGGATGCCGCCGGGATCATTTCCAGGGTTTTGATGGAGGCGCTGTATTGTCTCTGCGCATACAGGGTAGCAGCACGCGCCAGAAGTTCTTCCTGACTGTACTGTGGCAATTTGATCCCTGAGAGTTCAAGCCGTTCGAGTCGCTCCTGCGATCTGGCCGCCAGAGGTGACGCCGGATTGTTGAGCCAGATGCTCCGATAGATCTGCGCCGCCCCATTGATATCAGCCGACTCTTCCCGGCAGCGTGCCGACGAAAAACCGGCATCTGCGACGTCGCCGCCAGATGGATATTTCGCCATGAATGTCTGATAGGAGGTGAGGGCTCCCTTGTAGTCGCCGGATTCATACAGGATATCTGCATACAGTTTTTCCGAGAGGCGCACCATCCTGGGAGATGCAAATGACGGCTTAATTGAAGCCGCTTTGGCTGCGGCTTCCGGATATTTTTTCAGTTTCAGGAGCGCCTTCGCCTGAAAATACGCGGCATAGTCGGCGATCAGCGGCAGTTTCTGCTCCGCATCAGCCAGAAGCGCGACAGCTTCTTCGAACTTTTCCATACGCAATGCCGCCATCCCGCGAACAAATGACCGATGCGTCAGATCGGAAGATTTCCCCGCCGATGTGTAGGCTCCGGCGAAATCCTTGTCGCGGTACTGTAAAGCAGAAGTAACCAAATAATCATCGGCCTGCAAGGGTCGAGTGGAACCGGCCAAAAAAGTTGCTCCGACAAAAGCCAGCAGGACCGGCATAGCCCTGACAACCTGGATTGATTTTAGCTTACGAAAGCGATACGACATGAGATCAGCCTTTCATGAAAAAGGCCGTGAGCTGCTGCCCATGGCCGGTATAAGTGAGAACGGATACGCCCTTCAACGGGCTCAAGATACGGTTGGTGAAACGGCGTATGTTGCGGTCAGTACAGAGAGTCGAACCGTTACAGATTTCTTCGGGCCATTTCGTCGTGGTAAAATTTCTTGTAAAGAACGTCGTAATCCCGACTGCCTGGCGCCTTGTTGCGCAGCTTTGCCATAACGGCCGCCTCGATTTCATCCACAGCGCCGAAAAAAGCTTCCAATGACTGCTTGACCCGCCTGAGTGCCCGGCTGTCATCAGACACATCCGCCAGATCGTCACGCCAGACGCATGTGATTATTTCGTGGGCCATTGTTGAGATACGGTCTTCGGATAACGACATGATAAAACCTCACAAAATGATATGGCGTTCCTTGGCCAGCTTATCCTTGACCATTTTCAGCATGCGGCGGCGGTCAATTTCGGCGGCGCCACTACCCATCGCCGCCATCGTCTCATCCAGCAGTTTCTCCGCATCCCGCTCAAGCTGCTGTTCAGCGGCAAAATTCTGCGTAATCGTGCGGGCGATCCCCGCAACGACCTTTCCGACTTCACCACGCGTGGTTATAACTCCTTCTGCCGCCAGATCATTGTAAACCTTTTCTGCAAGCCCGTGGATCTGTTCCTCTTTCAGTCGCATGTTGCCTCAAATGAAAAAGGCCTGCTTTCCGGCAGACCTCATCTATGGGATGATTTTACTTTTTCCGGCGGAGATCCATGAGAAAAGTAGACTTATTGTACTCATTATGTGTAAAAATGCAAACCATAAAGTTCAGAATCAACTCTCGGAGACCCATTTCATGCAACGTAAAGCGGTAGTTTTGTATAGCAGCGGGTTGGATTCCACCACCTGCATGGCGATAGCCAGAGCGGAGGGGTTTATCCCCTACGCAATCAGTTTTTCCTATGGCCAGCGACACAGCTTCGAGCTGTCGGTCGCCCGGCAGAATGCCAAAAAAATCGGAGCAGCGGAGCATCTGGTCGTCGATTTCGACCTGCGCCTGATGGGTGGCAGCGCCCTGACAGCCGATATCGATGTGCCCAAAGAGGGTGTGGGGAGCGACATCCCGGTCACCTACGTGCCGGCACGCAATACCATCTTCCTTTCCTTTGCCCTCGGCTGGGCCGAGGTGCTGGGTGCTGCAGACATCTATATCGGCGTTAACTCCCTCGACTACTCCGGCTATCCGGACTGCCGACCGGAATATATCCAGGCGTACGAAAAGATGGCCAATCTGGCGACCAAGGCCGGAGTTGAAGGGACATCGCAGTTCAAAATTCACGCACCGCTGATCAGCATGAGCAAAGCCGACATCATCCGGCGCGGCGTGGAGTTGGGGGTGAATTACGGGTTGACCCACTCCTGCTACGATCCGGACCCGGAAGGTTTATCGTGTGGAAAATGCGATTCCTGCAGGCTTCGTTTGAAAGGCTTTGCCGAGGCTGGGTTGAGCGATCCGCTAAAATACGTGCCGTAAGAGGAAGTCATGAACATCGAACAGATGAAAATAGTCATCAAGGAAATCATCACCAAAACCGACCTGACCCCCTGCGTGGTCGGGCATCGCGGTGTCGGCAAAAGCGCCGGGATCATTCAGGCCTGCCGTGAAATCGACCGGAAGTATGTGTCGTTGCGCCTCGGACAGATGGAGGTCGGTGATCTGGTCGGCATTCCCTTTCGCGACGGCGATATCATGCACTGGTCCCGCCCGTCCTGGTGGCCGGGAGACGATGAAGTACCGACGCTGGTCCACTGCGATGAGCTGAACCGGGCACAGCAGGAGGATACCCTGCAGGCGATTTTCCAGTTTGTTGAGCCGCCAGCCGAAGGGCTGTTCCGCTCGCTGCATACCCATCACCTCTCACGGCGGCACAAGGTCATTGTCAGCATCAATCCTCCGGACGGCACCTATCAGGTCGCCACCCTCGACCGTGCCTTGATCGATCGCATGATCATGCTGTTCGTCGAGACCGATTACAACTGCTGGGCTCGTTACGCCGCAGAGCGGGAGTTGTCCGGTGACGTGCGGCAGTTTCTGGCGGGCAACTCCGCTCTGCTCGCCCGGCAGGGGGCGCCGATGGAGCTGCAGGTCGAACCGACCGAACGCGGATGGGAAATGGTCAGCGTGTTGCGCAAGAATTGCCGTTTCCCCGGCGATCTGGAAATGGAGGTCTACGCCGGCGTCATCGGCAAGGAGGCAGCCATCACCTTTATGCGCTGGCTGGCTGACCACAAGGGACGGCCGCTGACCGCCGCCGAGGTGCTGAACGACTGGTCACTGGTTGCTGATCAGGCGGCAGGGCAGCGGGACGACATCCAGGCCGCCACGGTCAACGACCTTATCACCACATTACAAACCTCCCCCGCACTGGAACCGGAACAGGAAGCGAATCTGGTCGCCTATATCACCGTGCTGCCGCGTGATCTTCGCTTCGGTTTCGTCAAGTCGCTGCTCAAAATTCCTGAGGTGGCGCTCGCTATCGCCCAGGACAAACACGACAGCGTGGTTTTTGATGCCATCCAGATTATCTCCCGCGAGGCATGAGCAGCAATCCCCTTGAAAACGCCGTCGTACGCCTGCTCCGCGAACGCCCGTTCTATGGGCATTTCATCCTCAACCTGCGCCGGGAACAACGGCCCTTGAACGGTAAGGGAGCGGCAATAACGGTGCGGGACGGCATCCCCTTTCTGGTGGTTGATCCATCACCTTTCAATGTTCTGGCGGCACCACAACAGCGGGCGCTGCTGGAGCACCTGGTCAAGCACCTGCTGCATCTACATCCGCTGCGCCGCAAGGGGCGCAACCAACATGACTGGGATGTCGCCTGCGATCTGGCGATCAACCCGGGCATTGCCGATCTTCCAGACGATGCGCTTCTCCCCGAATATTACGGTGCAGAGGACGGCCTGGCGGCAGAGGAGTATTATGAGCAGCTCGTACCACCGTTCGACACCGGTAACCTTGACGGCAGCGGCTATGGAGATGCGGAATCCTCCGAGCGCGGCGCGGCCGGTGAGGGGCACAGCGCCGAAGCAGAGGCAACCCTGGACAGCCATGACCTCTGGAGCGATGCCGACAGCACGCCGCTGGGACTGGCTGAGGAAACGATACGGGCGATCACGCGGGACAGCCTGAGAGGCAGTGATGGTGAGGTACCGGTCGAACTCCGGCAGGTTGTTGACGCACTGCTCCGTCCATCGCCCCTATCCTGGCACCAGATTTTGCGACAATTCATTGCCACCGCCGGCAGAACCGGGCGGAGGAATTCCTGGATGCGCGAACACCGCCGCTTTGAGCACACGACACCAGGGATCAGAAAACGGCGCCGGCTCAACCTGCTGGTCGGGATTGATGTCAGCGACTCAACCAATTCTGCTGAACTGCGGGAAGCGTTTGCCCGGGAACTGCTCCAGATCGCCCGTGGTCGAGATGCCACCATCACCGTGCTGTACGCCAACAGCCGCATTCAACAGATCAACTCTTTCAGCGGTGTCCCCGGGGTTGTGGAGCGCTATGACGGCGGCGGTTTTACCGACCTGCGGCCGGTCTTTGACTACGCGAAAACCATGCACCCACTCCCCGCTGCGGTGATCTACCTTACCGACGGTGTCGGACCTGCACCCGGGAGGATGGAATTCCCGACATTGTGGGTGCTGACCGCTGCAGGAGAAAAACCGGTGCCGTGGGGTGTCGAGTTACGAATGGAGATATAGAGATGGATACATGCAGTGCAATGACCGCCGAATCGGTCGGGGAAATATTGAATGGGGCCTGTGCCGAAGTCATGCTCCGCTCCGGCTGGAGTGAAAACTATGGCGCCCCGAGGGAGTGTTCATTTGAAGTCAAGGCCCTCTTCCCCAACGGCCTCGGCCTGCAGATCGTTGCCCGCCAGTACAATTACCGCGACCCCTGGGAGGCCAAAGGGCGTGTCAACGACAAGGTAGATGCGTCACTGACCCGCAACGGCGCGTTGTCACCACTCCCCAAGGGATTCCCGTTTTTCCAGGGGATTGATGAAGAGTGCGGACTTGATGAAGAGCGGCTGAGAGAGGTCGTGGAATGTGTACGCACGGTTAACGTCAAGCTCTACCTGCTGCAGGAGATGACGGGGGATCTGTGAATACCGGGCAGCAGATTCACTACTCAAGATCCAGCGGGCTTTTTGCTTCCTTTACCGTTCTGACCGGGACACAATGGGTATAAATCATAGTCGTTTTCAAGCTTGAGTGACCAAGCAGTGTCTGAATAGTACGGATATCGTAATTGGCTTGCAAAAGATGTGTTGCGAAAGAATGACGGAAGGTGTGAGCGGTGACCTTTTTAGTTATTTTCGCCTTGCGGACCGCATGATAGAGCGCCCCCTGAAGCTGGGATTCGTGGAGATGGTAACGTCGCCTTTGGCCGCTTTCCTCCAATGTTGTCAATGACTGTTGCGGAAATACCCACTGGTACATAAACTCTTTCGGCGCCTTAGTGAGTTACAAAATATTTTTTGCGGTTTTCTGGCAGAAAATAGTTTGGCTAACGAACTATCCTGATTAACCGGGCGGGATATTTCTTCTCAAGTTCGTCGTCCAGAAACACCCCGTCATATCCTGCCGCCAGATCCTGTTCATGCAGTTTACTCACTTTTTCAATCTGAGCCTTCAATTCTTGCGTGATTGTCTCCGGAATTGGCACCGTACGATCCTTTTTCCCCTTGCCATGCACTAACAGTTTACCGGCGTCAAAATTGAAATCGCTCACGCGAATTTGCAACCCCTCAAAAAGCCGCAGTCCGCAACCAAACAGTACTTTTACAAAGAGGTTGTACGGGTAGTAGAGCTGTTTCAAAATAGCCTCAATCTCCGGCATGGAGAGTACCATCGGAATGTAGAGCGATTTCTTCGCCCGAGGTACATCTTTGAGAACACCGAATTCCCGCTTCAAGGCGTGGCGAAAGAGAAACAGCAACGAGTTAAATGCCTGATCCTGGGTGGACGCAGCGACTTTGCACTTCACAGCCAGATAGGTCAGATATTCCTTTACGTCAGCAGTTGAAAGTTCCTGCGGGGATTTGATTTTCAGAAAACGCTGAAACTGACGCGACCAGTGAGCGTAGGTTTTCAACGTCTTGCGGGAATAGTGGCGAACTTACCCGATGCATCCATAGTGCGTAAATTTAAAAACGTCAACAAAGGAAAATCATTAAAACAGTTTTTATTTCTTCACATCTGTGCTAAAAAATTGACCACAATTGTGCGTATACAATGAGGTTTTAATGAAAACGCGTGTAAATTTAAAACCTGGGCAAAAAGGGACAAAGAGATTGGTCGAGCAGTACGGCGATGCCCTGATATGTGTTCGGTATCGGTATGACGAAAAAAAACACAAGCAGTATAAAACTGCTGAGATTATTGTCAGCGAAAGTGAATGGACTCCACCGCCCGCTAAGTACCCTGACGGCACACTGGTTTCCCTGAAAATCGGTATCAATGAAATTGCCCTACAGAATCAGGTCAGATCTCTGGGTGGGCGATGGAACAAGGAGAAACAGGTCTGGCTTGTGCCCTATGGGTGCATTGCCGGAACGAAGCTGGAAAAGCTTATAGTTGTAGAAACCACTACGGATGCTAAAAAAAATGATAGTTTATAGATATAGAATCCTTATGATTGACAAAAAACACAGAAGTTTATAGTTGTATAAACTTTTGGGATTTATAGATATAGAAACTTATTTATACATCCATAAGCTTGCTTATACATATATAAGCCCGGTTCTAACCGGTGATTAACGAGTTATACACCAAGACCAAGAAACTGCTCTTCACGAGCGGAATTACCCAGGAGGAAACATGAAAATAATTATTGGTTACCTTGTGTTTTGCGCCGTTCTTTTTCACTCAAATTTTGTTTTTGCTGTAGACACTACTGTGTTTGGTTTTAAAATAGGGGAGCCTTTAACCCTCCCTGAATGCAACCACACATACGGTTCACTAGGCCAAGTGTTTTATAACAGTTCAAATAACGACGCATGCTGGCAACGTGTTGATAATACTCTTGTAGGAGTGTATTACCCCATAGGCAACAACCCCGACATTTCTAGCGGCACCGTTTATTTATACATAATAGAAAACAAAATCGAAAAAATTGGTTTTAAGACTGGTGGTGCATCCGCCCAAGTATACATTTTAAGTATACTAAAGAAAAAGTATGGAGAACCGACAAGCATAGACTTTGTTAAAAAGAGCAACGCTTACGGAGCAACCTTGGAAAGTATTGAAGCCTCTTGGGAGTTTCCAGAATTAAAAGTGGTATTCCAAGGTGTGCAATCAAAAATTGATACCGGGCACCTCGCTATTTCAAGTAGAAAAATGATAGACATCTCAAATAAAGAACAGATAGCACGAGATAAAAAAACTCTAAAATTTTAATATTTAATAACCCATGTGTTTGGGGGGAAATAGCCCTCACACAGAATCTACCAAAAGCAACATCAATAAACAAAAGAAACACTTGGAGACCTTAAACTCTGAAACTGGTACTAGTGAGCAGAATTACCCAAGAGGAGGCTAACTATTGAAAAGATCCAAAATTGGTACTTGTTGTATTTGCGGCCAGACTAACGTGCAAGTTACAACTGATCATGTTCCACCTAAAACAATTTTTGTGAAACCTCGTCCCCAGAACACGATAACAATACGAGCCTGCAATACGTGTAACAATGGTTCGTCTGCCCACGACCAAAGTTTTAGTGTGTTCCTGAGTATGCAAGCCATACCTTCTCATGAAGGAGCTAAACTTCTATTCAATACTAAAACCATAGATACACTGAATAGTAATGAGAAGTTGAGAAACCGTATTATAGCAACAGCAAAACCAGTATATCTCGCTACGGAGCAGGGTGTCATATATGATAATGCTATGGCTATATTGCCTGATGCTAAAGTGTACAATTCAACTTTAGAACGCACGGTTAGAGGCTTGTACTATCACCACTACAAAGAAATACTTGGAGATAAAGCAGCAGTTGAAATAAATATATTCAAGCAATTCCCCGATGAGTTGATGCAAATTACACCTGAGTTAAATCATAATGAAATAGGGCATAAAGGTGAATTTATCTATAAGTACCGTCGGATAGAAGAAAGTCCTATGGATTCTATATGGCTCCTTCAATTCTACAACTCACTTTATGCTGCTGGGTGGACTATCCCTGTATAACCAACGCCTTGTACCTGCCCTGAGAACCGGCAGGTGAAGGCTCACCACGTTAGACATGAAAAGGGAAAATATGAAAATCCACCACTACACCAACTTACAGACACTTGCGTTGATATTAAAATACGGCACCCTGCGATTCAACAGGCTAGATCGAGTTGATGATATTACAGAGGCAAAGGCATATGGCCCATACGACATTTCCAAATATCTCTTCGTAAGTTGCTGGACCGATTCGGAAGCTGAAAGTATCCCACAGTGGCATATGTACACAAATGAGATGACCGGAGTGCGAATTTCATTTCCAATAGAAATTTTCCACTATCAACCTCTTCGAGCGCCAGCTGAATGGAATATGACATCTGCTGGGGAGATTTTGTCCCCCATACTCTTCGAAAGGCTTTTCACTGATAAATATATTGTTTTGCCGAACATAATCGACAAAAAGCAGTTTGAAAGGAAGGTTCAGTATATAGATGATATTCGTCCAATCTTTGAAAATGCCGTCAGTGTCAAGATAGAACCTTCAGGGGAGGCAACTGCCACCATCAGCAAGGTGGGAGATTTCGCTGGTTACAAGAACAAGGCTTGGGAATTCCAGAGTGAATTTAGATTTGTAATGTTTATACTACCCTCATTGCCTTTACCACCTGCAGGATTTTCTGACCCCGAATATATAGATAAGATTCCAAGTCATATCTTAAACTGTTTAGTAAAAGGCATAGGTCCAGAGATAGATTATTTTGACATCCAAATAAATCCGGAAGTGATCGATAATATCGAAATAACACTTGGGCCTCTTTCAACAGCGGCAGACGAAATTCTTGTTGAAGCATTGCTACAAGAATATACAAAGAATGGAACCGTTAGTAAAAGTGCATTGAGTGGGACCATTAGGCGCCCTATGAGATAAAAATGGCTAACTCTGTCCTGCACTCGGACTGCCTCCACGCTTCGCGTCCCGGCAACCGGTGAGGGCCTGGACCGTTGGGCAGAAAAAAACAAAGAAAAATATCAAAACAGAATATATCGTTTGATCTGCGGGAATCTAAAGGAGGGGCTTGTCATGGATAGAGAGTGGCTGAACGTGTTTATGCATCTCTTTGTCGCTACTGTAGCAGGTGGCCTGATTGGGCTTGAACGTAGTTATCATGGCCGCCCGGCAGGTTTTAGAACACATACTCTTGTCTGTGTAGCTTCAAGTCTTCTCATGCTCGTTACGATGTACCAAGGCAAGTGGTTTGCCGGAGCGATTGAGACTGTTAGAGTTGACCCGACCCGGATGGCTCAGGGAGTTATGACTGGTATAGGTTTCCTTGGTGCAGGTGTGATTATGCGAGAAGGACTTACTGTTCGTGGATTGACCACGGCTGCTTCAATCTGGATAACGGCGGCCATCGGAATTCTTGCAGGCGTTGGTTTCTATAGTGCTGTTGTTATGGCTTCAGTAATAACCCTCGGAGTATTATCCGTGTTCAGAAAAATTGAAAGCAAAATGCCCTCACAAGTTTTTGCAAATCACACTCTTCTTTTTAACCGAAACAACGTAATGAACGAGGCGCAGGTTAAAAATATACTCTCAACGAATGGTTTCTCCGCTGCCAATATCAGTTACCGTTTACTGGAAAAAGGAGAGAAAATAGAATATCGCATGACGTTGCGGACGACAGACAAAGGGAATATTGAAAAGTTATCTAAATCTCTCTTGGAGTTGAATGAAATTGTCGAATTTAACATTTCACTGACCGGAGATTAAATCATACAGTAAATCAGCCAAAAAGCCCAATCGGGTAGCCGGGGGTTTTTCTCCCCCAGCCCCCACACCACCCGGCATGCGGGTCCGCACCGGGCGGTTCGATAGAATTACCGGGCCGTAGCCGGGTAATGGATCTTCACCCACAGTTCTTTGACAGATAATAACCCTTGATCCTTCAGACATTTGTTGGTCAAACCGGTATGGGCGGCAAGTCTTCGAGACATCGCCCACGGGCCGCTTCTGTTCAGGCCCGCACGGATTGCGGTGTGAATGTTCGTACCAAGCTTGAGAAGGTTCTTGATCTTGGTACGGCACCACCGCCACTGTTTCCAGTAGCACAGCCGAATTCTACGCCGTATCCAGCCGTCTATTTCCGGGATTTCACGGTAATACTCCGAGATACCGAAGTACCCCATCCAGCCACGAAGATATTGGGCCAGCTTGTTCAACCGGTACTTCATCGAAACCCGCCAGCTTCTTCCGGTGTACTGCTTGACTCGGCGTCTGAATTCCTTGTACGCCTTGTCAGACCAGATGCGGGTGCCGCTGAAGATGAAACCGAGAAAGTCGATGCGGGATGTTCGTGCTACCGAGCTTTTGGTTTCATTGACCGTTAGCTTGAGTTTGTTCGTCAGGAAGGTTTTCATACCTTCCATCACGCGATCACCGGCCCGCTGGCTTTTGACCAGTATGACGAAGTCGTCCGCGTAACGGACGAACTTGTGACCACGTTGTTCGAGCTCTTTGTCCAGTGTGTCGAGCAGGATGTTGGCGAGGAGCGGAGAGAGTGGACCACCTTGGGGAACACCCAGGCGGCTCTTTTCCAGACGCCCGTTCACTTTCACCCCGGCCCGCAGGTACTTGCCGATCAGGGATAACACCCGCTTGTCGTGAACTTTTCTGCTCACCAGATGCATGAGCAGATCATGGTTGACCGTGTCGAAGAACTTGGCAAGGTCTATGTCCA
>JAQUIG010000042.1 GCA_028683435.1 Desulfuromonadaceae bacterium
GATGGGAACGCCTGTTTCGGGGCGATGATGATCGGCTATCCAAAATACGACTACCACAGGTTGCCGCAGAGGAAAGAAGCGGTGATCAGTTGGCGGGAGTGACGGGGAGAAGGTTTTGAAAAAGGGAGCGGCTGCTTTGTTGAAAAAGCAGCCGCTCCCTTTTTAATCCCGCAGGCCTGTTGACTGTCCCCGAGTGGAACCTCGTTTCTTTCTTCTTGTTGATAAATGAGAAATGGAGAGTAGATCCACTTATACTTTAGACTTTGACATAGTGTGTATCGGTGTGTATAAATGTCTTATGACCAGTAAAGAAATCATCAAACGACTTGAAACCGAGGGGTGGTGTTGTGTTGGTGGCAAAGGCGACCACCAAAAGTACAAACACCCGTCGAAAGCTGGTCATGTAGTGGTGCCACATCCACGGAAAGACATGGCAACCGGAACCTTGCGGAACATTTACCGTCAAGCTGGTTGGGAATGGAGATAAAATGTTATACCCCGCTTATATTCATGTTGGAGACGATCAACACGCCCACGGCGTAACTATCCCCGACTTTCCAGGCTGTTTCTCAGCCGCCGACGAGTGGGAGGATTTACCTCGCATGATTCAAGAGGCCGCAGAAGTTTATTTTGAAGGCGAAGATATACCCGTGCCGGCACCAACATCATTAGAAAAATTGGCCGTTAACCCCGAATATCAAGGAGGGGTATGGCTCTTGGTAGACATTGATCTTGCCAAGCTCAAAGTTAAAGCAAAACGGGTTAATATTACTTTGTCAGAAAATCTTCTGCATGAGATTGACCGTTACGCAGTGCAGTACCACATGACTCGTTCCGGTCTATTGGCCCAGGCCGCAGGACAATATATTCACCGTAAACAAGCAGCTTGATAACATTCGCCCATTTAAGGTTAAAGTTTATTCAATGCTTCCTCAACCATCTGCTTTGTCATCCTTTTTGCATCAATGGATCTTCTTTCTGGATGTACTCAAATAACGGGGTGCGAAAACACCCGCTTGATGGGTGCTTTTTGCTGGTTATGACATTTGTTTATTTCCAGCAAACACACCTTATTTTGAAGGAGGTGATGAAGGTGGAACTTTATCGGGTATTTGTACGGGGCGGATTTCCGAATTCGTATTTTGGGTACGGAGTTCAATTTGTTGCAGTAATTCAGTTTTTAGTCGTAATTGTTCTTTTAATTGTTGGCCCTCTCGACCTAAATACCAACCCAATAACGCTGCTGCAATGGTGGCTAAGGCCGTGATAATCGCTGAATATTTTACCCACTTCACCTGCTCTATTACAAGTTCAGTATTGCGCTTATGCTGTAGTTCAATTTGTTGCTTGTTGTATTCATCTTGTTTTTCCATGGTTTTTTGCTCATAGACTATTCTCATAAGCAAAGCATCTGGGCTGTTTAACGGTGAATAGGATAAATTCAACGACAAGTCTTCCAAACTCTTTTGATGATGCAGATTGTATTCTTCGGCGTTTGTCATGGGCATGTTCGGGCCTTTCGGTTTTTCGCCCCTCAAGGGCGCTCGGTTTTCGGTTTTAGTTGGTTTTTCGGTTTGGTGTATAACATCGTTGATCACCGGTTCACGCGCGCATGAACCGGTGATCTATCCAAATAGAACATTTAGGCTGTGATCATAAAGAAGCATCTTTTTTCAACAGCCATTATTTAAGCGGGCTCTTATGAACACACCAATAAACACCCTCACTCTGATACACCTGCGAAGAGCGCAGAGTCAAGGAACTATAAGGGGTTGAGCCTTGCTGATGCATAATATTGCGCACCGGTAAGGACGGAAAATTGATTGAAGTGCCAACCTGTATGCAGCTTGTTTTGGTGAGAGCATGGGGAAAGAGGTGATATTTTTATTTGAATTGCCGCAGAGGGAAAAAATGGCGATCGAGTAAGAGGAGGGATCTTCTTATTAAGCAGTGTCACCGTTTACTATTACTTGCACTCTTAGCGCCGCGCCTTGCCGCAGATAGTTTCGATGTTTATTTTGAAAACTCTGGTCTGCCCCCAGTCGGCATTGATATACGTAATGCCTTTTTCCACAAATCCGGCCGAGTATTTCGGCAGCAACCCTTCCATCCCCTGCTGTTTTTCCGTATCATAAACCTCTGTCGCCCGGCCAGAGACGACAACGCTTTCGTAGCGGGTCGTAAACTTGTCCGGCAGAACCTCGGTTTTTCCCACCACACAAAACGACACCCTGTTGTTGGCGGTGATATTCTCCAGCTTGTGTCCTTCCACGGCGCAGTGAAAGTAGATGGCGTCGTCGATCACGCAGTAGCTGAGCGGTATGCCGTATGGCTGGCCGTCGGCATCGCAGGTGGAGAGAATGCCGTATTCGCCCCGCTCCAGCAGCTCCCGTGCTTCCTCTTCGGTAATCCCTCTTTTTTTGTTGCGCAATTTATGGTGCATGTTTCAGTCTCCTATAGATTCAGCAGCTTGGCAAATTCCGGCGCGGTCCGGTCCGGGGTAAATTCTGTGACCTCGCAGGTGGCGACAGTGCCGTAGGTTCTGGTGGCGTAGGGAGCAGTTGTTTTCCGGATATAGTTGAAACAGGCCTGCTTGTCGTGCCCCTCGTTTTGGCTCCTACGACTGCCACTTCCCGTAATGGACAAATTCACTCAGCGGCTTGCGTGACGGACCACCCTTGACGTCGCCGGCAGGATAGCCGAGCGGAAACAGCCCGATAATCCTGATGCCGGGAGGGATTGCCAACAGTTTTTTGAGTTGCTCTTCATCGAAGACGCCGACAAAGACGCTGCCGAGTCCTTGATCGTGGGCCGCCAGCATCAGGTTTTCCGTGGCGATCCCGATATCTGCCATGTAGTACTGCTCTCCGCGAAGATCACCCGACCGGTGCGGGTCTGCGCAGGCCACAATCACGAGCGGCGCCTGGGCCAGCGCTTTCTGGGCCGGGTTGCTCTTGTACCCGTAGGTGGCAAAGAATGACTCTACATACGACAGTTCGCTGATCTTGTTCCGCACCTCCTGGTCCTGCACTACAACGAGATGCCAGCACTGTTTGTTCGACCATGAAGGGGCTTGCTGTACCGCTTCCAGCACGGCCTGGAGTTTTTCCGGCTCCACCGGTTGTTCTGAAAATTTGCGCACGCTTCTTCTCGTTTTGATTGCTGCCAATGTTTCCATGAGATTTTCTCCTTTATAATCCCTAAAGTCCCAAGTCAGAACAGGTTCTGCTGGTATCCCTTGCAACTCTTGTTGTTATGGTAAATTTTCCCCCTGATCTCAATGTCACCACCATATTCGTTCAGCAGCGACGGGCTGTCCGGGATATGCTTGCGGCAGTTGCCTTCGATCACCGCTTCGTTGAAGTTGGCGTAGCAGTAGTTGCAGCGGTAACGGCAGCTGTTGTACATCCCCATGTCCACCGACTCGATGCAGTTGCAGGCGGCCCGCTGGTTCTTGTCCTTCTTTGAAGGCGCGGTGACGCCGAACAGCTCCCGGATCAGGTCGCCGTCGATACAGGCGCCGTGGTGGATGCCGATGGCTGCCAGATCTACCTCCTCGCTGCAGGTGAATATCTGCAGGTTATGACGGTCGGCGACTCCCTTGAAACCCCGTGCAATCTGCTCAAGCGCACCGCTCTGCTCCGGCGCAGCGATGTCCTCCAGTTTGATGGCGGTCCCTGCCAGAGCTGTGCTCAAACGTCCCTGCCCCTTGCCGTAGTAGTCGTAGAAGCTGAAAACAAGGCGGCGGGTGGCGTGCCGGATTTTTTCCGCGATCCGCTCCGCCTGCTCCAGATGCCATGAAACCGGCGTCGCAGAGCTCAGGATAACCGGGTCGTAGCGCCATACCACCCGCTCCGCTCCGATGCGTGTGGTCAGTTCAATCATGCTGTCGATGCGCTCCAGCAGTAGCGGGATATGTGGTTCGAAGATCGTGTTGTATGGGTTGAGGGTGAATTGGAAGTAGTAGTTCAGACCGCGCTCGTCCAGCTCATGCAGGTGCTTCATGAGCGGCCGCGGGTTCTTGGTCCAGAAGCAGACCGCGTCCACATCCTCCGCCTTCAGGCTGAAGCCGGTGATCTGTGTGCTGTTGAAGGGGTTGACCCGGTAGAAGTACCCGGCACGCACCCGCTTCATGAACCATTCGGCATAGAAGGCCGGTATGTCGGTGCGTCTGCTGGCGGAAATGATCACGGTTTACCTCGTCATCTCAAGAGGCGGGGACGTGTGCTGCGGCATTCACGTCGGAATCAGGCTGCCGGCACTTCTATCTTCCCGACCAGGCGGGTAAAAAAGTCGGGGATGCCGGTTTCAAAGGCCAGCCGTTTGCCGTTGACCGGGTGGGTGAAGGAGATCGATCTGGCATGCAGTGCCAGGGTGCCGTAGCTGTCGTTTGATGTGCCGTATTTCCGGTCCCCGACGACCGGGTGCCCATGTTCTGAAAGGTGTACGCGGATCTGGTGTTTGCGCCCGGTGAGCAGGTGAATCTCCAGCAGGCTGAACCCTCTGGTCTCTTTCAGCACCGTATACTCCGTATGGGAGAGCTTCCCCGCACTCTGGTCGGCGGTGGAATAGACGTTGAAGGCGGCGTTTTCGGCCAGGTAGCTGCTGATCGTTCCGTTTTTTTGTGCCAGCGACCCATGCACGATCGTGAGATAGTGTTTGTCGGTGCTGTCCCAGTGCCCCTGCAGAAAGGTCTTGGCCGCTTCGCTCTTGGCAAAGATCAGGATGCCGGAGGTGTCGCGGTCGAGGCGATGGACGATGTAGACCCGGTTCCGGGAACGGGGATCCCCCTTGCGGACATAGTCGTTGAGAATCGTATGGGCCGTTCTCGACTTGTCCCGTTCTGTACCGATCGTCAGCAGTCCGCACGGTTTTTCCACGACGATGATATCCCTGTCTTCGTGAAGGATCGTCACTCCTTTGGGTTGATATTTTGCGGGGGGGCGTTTATATGCAGTCATGGCATTCTTTCTCTAAAACAAAAACCACAGGGGTAGTCCCGGCGGTTCGAATCTGTTCAGAATATAACACGCGGCCCACTGCGGCGGCAAACGCTTTCTCGTACCGGTCTGCTCTGTCGGTCCGCTTTTTCAGGTTGCACGGCGGATGTAATTACACTAACATATCCATTAATATTAACCTGCCGTAGCTCTTATCTCCATAATGACAACTCAATAACCGTACGGGGATAACATGCAATGGATGATCAGCTCCACGCAACGCCGGTCCGCCTTAAACATCGCGTCTTGAATGCCCTGATGGCGCCTTTTGGCGGTTGGGAAATGCCGATTCAGTATGAGGGGATTATCGCCGAACACAGCTGGTGCCGCAGTCAGGCTGCGCTCTTCGATATCTGCCACATGGGCGAGTTTCTGTTTCAGGGTGATTTTGCGACCAGCGGCCTTGAGGATGTCTTTACCTTTTCGGTGCAGACGATTCCGGTCGGGCGCTCCCGCTACGGCTTCCTGCTCAACGAGAGTGGGGGAATCATCGACGATCTGATCGTCTTTCGCCTGGCCGATGACAAGGTCATGATCGTGGTCAATGCCGCTACGGCTCCCAACGATTTTACCGCCATCACGGAGCGTCTGCGCGGCGGGCTCTTTACCGATATTACCGCC
Source organism: Desulfuromonadaceae bacterium (assembly GCA_028683435.1). GTDB lineage: Bacteria > Desulfobacterota > Desulfuromonadia > Geobacterales > Pseudopelobacteraceae > JACRCG01. Next base: position 5,622 of record JAQUIG010000042.1, read on the forward strand.
GCTACCGGCAAGTTGGACCTGCAGGGGCCGCTTTCCCGCTCCGTCATGGTGGAGCTGGTCGGCGAAGAGGTCGCCACTCTCCCCTATTTCAAATTCATGACGATGAATATCCTCGGCGCCCCCGCGATCGTCAGCCGCACCGGCTATACCGGCGAACTCGGCTATGAAGTATTGATCCCGGCGGAAAAGGTCTGTGAGCTGTGGGATCTGCTCTTGAGCGACATTCGTGTCAAACCGGCCGGGCTGGGGGCGCGTGATGTGCTGCGCCTTGAGGTGGGATATTCGCTCTACGGCAGCGACATCGATGAAGCAACGACACCGCTTGAGGCGGGGCTCGAGAACTTTGTTAACTTCGACAAAGCCTTTATCGGCAGGGATGCGCTGCTGCGCCAGAAGGAACAGGGTGTCACGAGGAAAAAGGTCGCCTTCAAAGTCAGCGGCCGGCGTTCGCCGCGTCATCATTATGATATCTGCTCTGCAGGGGAGACGGTCGGCAACGTAACGAGCGGCGTCTTCTCGCCGATGCTCGGCAGCGGGATCGGCATCGGTTTTGTCACGCCGGAGCTGACAGCGGTCGGCACGCCACTGACCATCACTCACGAGCGAGTCAGCATGGAAGCGACCGTCTGTGAGCTGCCGTTCTTCAAAGACGGCTCGGTGCGGTCGTAACAATTTAGTAGTTCCCTCTCCATGAGGGAGAGGGCTAGGGTGAGGGGGAGGCTTTAGATTTATAAAAGTACAGTTCCCCCTCATCCGGCCTTCGGCCACCTTCTCCCTTATGGAGAAGGAATCAAATTAAGAAACGTACGGGAATGTTTTTAATTTTTAAAATACCAGGGAGGAATGAGCGATGAGCATGTATTTCACCAAGGAACATGAGTGGGTCAAGGTAGCAGGAAACATCGGAACTGTCGGCATCAGCGATCACGCCGCCCATGAGCTGGGTGATATCACCTTCGTGGAGCTCCCGAAGATCGGCACGGTCGTCAAGCAGTTCGCCATCCTCGGCAGCATCGAATCGGTCAAGGCGGCGAGCGATATCTTTGCGCCGCTATCGGGTAAAGTTGTCAAGGTGAATGATGCGCTGGAACTGGCGCCGGAAGCGGTCAACGAGAGCGCCGAGGATGCCGGCTGGATGGCCGAGATCGAAATCGCCGACGGGTCGGAGTTGAAGGATCTGATGACGCAGGCGCAGTACGACGACTACCTGAAAACCCTGTAGGAGTGAATTCATGAGCGACAGCCACTACTGTCCCCACACGCCGGAAGAGATCGCCGCGATGCTCGCCGCGATCGGCGTTGCAGGCATCGAGGAGCTCTTTTCGCCGATCCCGGCCGAACTGCGTGCCAAGAGTTTCAACCTTCCCGCCGGCATGTCCGAGTTCGAGACCTATGCCAGGATGCAGGCCATTGCCGCTGATAACACCCAGGGGATGACCAATTTCATCGGCGGCGGCTTCTACGACCATATCATCCCATCCGTGGTTGACCATCTCTCCGGCCGCTCCGAATTCTACACCGCCTACACCCCCTATCAGCCGGAATGCTCCCAGGGGACGCTGCAGGCGCTGTTTGAATACCAGACGGCGATCTGCCGCCTGACCGGGCTCGATGTCTCCAATGCCTCGCTGTACGACGGCGGCACCGCCTGTGCCGAGGCCGCGATGATGGCGCTGCGCGTGACCGGGCGGAACAAGATCGTCGTGGACGGCTGCGTCAGCCCCTTCTCACGGCAGGTACTGAAAACATACCTGTTCAACCTGGATGTGGAAGTGATCGAGATCGCACCGCAGAAGGGGCAGCTGGACCGGGGCGCACTGGCCTCCCTGCTGGATGACAGCGTCGCTGCCGTGCTGCTGCAGAACCCCAACTTCTTCGGAACGGTCGAGGATTTTACCACCCTGGCGGACCAGGTTCATGACGCCGGGGCGCTGCTGATCGGTTCGGTCTATCCGATCGCGCTCGGCATACTGAAATCACCCGGCGAGGTCGGCATCGATATCGCCGTCGGTGACGGCCAGAGCCTCGGTAATCCGCTCTCCTTCGGTGGCCCCTCCTTCGGCTTCATCGCCGCCAAAAAAACGTTAATCCGCAACATGCCGGGGCGTATCGTCGGCGAGACGGTGGACCGGAACGGCACGCGCGGCTATGTGCTGACGCTGCAGGCGCGCGAACAGCATATCAAACGCCACAAGGCGACCTCGAACATCTGCAGCAACCAGGGGCTCTGCGCCCTGCGCGGCCTGATCTTCCTCTCCTCCGTCGGCAAAGAGGGGCTGGCCGACCTGGCCCGCCTGAACCGCGACAAGGCGGAGTATGCCAAGGCACAGCTGACGTCGATTCCGGGGGTGGCCGTGCTTCAGTCGGCGGCGACGTTCAACGAGTTCACCCTCTACCTGTCGAAAAACGCCGCTGCGGTGGTTGGCCTGCTGCTTGACAAGGGGATAGCCGCCGGCGTGCCGCTCGGAGAGTATTACGAGGGGGCGGAGAACTGCCTTGTCGTGACGGTGACCGAGAAACGGACCAGGAAGGAAATCGACCTTTTTGCCAGGGAACTGGAGGTGGCGCTATGCAACTGATTTATGAACTATCGGTGCCCGGTCGCCGCGGCATCAAGCTGCCGGCCTCCGATGTCCCCTCCGCCGCTGTCCTGCCGGAAGAACTGCTGCGGAGGGAACAGGCCGGACTGGCCGAGGTCTCCGAGCTCGACCTCGTACGGCATTTCACCAACCTCTCCCGGCGCAATTTCTCGGTCGATACCAACTTCTATCCACTTGGCTCCTGTACGATGAAGTACAACGCCAAGGTGCTGGAAAATGCGGCGGCCCTGTTCGCGCCGTTCCACCCGATGACGGCGCTGCTGCCGGGCGGCGCGGATTTCTGCCAGGGCACGCTCGGGATGCTGTACGACTTGGGGCAGCTGCTGGCCGACATCACCGGCATGGACGAGGTCACCACCCAGCCGCTGGCCGGTGCCCAGGGCGAGATGACCGGCATCATGCTGATCGCGGCATACCATGCGTCCAGGGGGAACAAGGCCAAAAAGAAATATGTCGTCGTTCCCGATTCGTCCCACGGCACTAACCCCGCCTCGGCGGCGATCGTCGGCTACGAGATCATCACCGTGCCGACCGCACCATACGGCGACATGGATCTGGAGCTGTTCAAGAAGGCGATGAGCGATGAGGTGGCGGCGGTCATGATGACCTGTCCCAACACCCTCGGCCTGTTCAACCCGCACATCAAGGAGATCAGCGACATCGCCCACAGTCACGATGCGCTGATGTACTACGACGGCGCCAACCTGAACGCCATCATGGGGAAGGTCAAGCCGGGGGACGTTGGCTTCGACGTCATTCATGTCAACCTGCACAAGACCTTCGGCACCCCCCACGGCGGCGGCGGTCCCGGTTCCGGTCCGGTCGGCGTAAAGAAGGCGTTGATTCCGTTCCTGCCGCAGCCGCGCATCGTCATGGACGACGACGGCAAGCTGCTGCTGGAAACAGCCAACAAGGGGAGTATCGGCCGCACGGCCAACTTCTTCGGCAACTTCGGTGTCATGGCCAAGGCCTACGCCTACATCATCATGCTCGGCCGCGAAGGACTGATCCAGGTCTCCGAGCAGGCTGTGCTGAACGCCAACTACATCAAGGAAAAGCTGAAACCCTACTACGATCTTCCCTACGACATGACCTGCATGCACGAGTGCGTCTTTTCGGCCTCGAAGCAGCTGGAGCATGGTGTTCATGCCATCGACATCGCCAAGTTCCTCATCGACAAGGGGTATCACCCCCCCACGGTCTATTTCCCGATGATCGTCAAGGAAGCTATCATGATCGAGCCGACCGAGACGGAGAGCAAGGCGACGATGGATGCCTTCATTGCAGTGATGATCGAAGCGGCCCAGGCCGCGATAAGCAACCCGCGGGCGCTGCACGATGCGCCGCTGACGATGCCGATATCCCGGCTGGACGAGACCAAGGCGGCGAGGGAGCAGAACGTCTGCTGCAGCGGGTAACTCTGCTGGTTACATAAAACCTGATCTGAAAGCACTCTGGCGAATTGTCGTCGGGGTGCTTTTTTTGTGGTTGCAGCGAACGCTGGTTTCTGGGAGTAGTGAAGTGAGGGGGGCAACAAAAAGTTGCCGGTCGTGGTCGTCATTGAAAATGTCACGTTTCTCAATTCCGCGCACGATAACGTGTTGAAGAAGCCCCGTAATGTCAAGTCTTGCTAAGCGTGGCATACCGCTGAACTGGAAGCGTTTGGTCCAGCAGCCGTCAGGCGCCGTGAGCGAGATAAAGACCGTTCCGACCGGTTTCTCCTCGTTCCCCCCCTTCCGGCCCTGCTATCCCGGTGACCGCCAACCCGAGATCACTGCCGGAAGCGAGCCGGATCCCCTTGGCCACGTCGAAGCGCAGTCGGAGCTGGCCGCACCGCAGCTGTTCAGCAGTTCGGCCGGAACCCCCAGCAAGCGCATTTTTGCATCATTCGAGTAGGTAACCACACCTCTGCAAAAATAGCGGGAACTGCCGGGAATATCGGTGATCCGCTTCGCTATCAAACCACCGCTGCACGACTCGGCCAAAGAAAGCGTCAGGTTCCGATCACTAAACAGCCCCGCCAGAGCATCATCCATGCTGATATCGCCTGTAGAGAAGCAGTACTCCTTCAGCCGCTCCCGCACGGTGCGAACCGCCGGCATGAGAAGTTCGGTGACCGCATCGCCATTGTCCGCTTCTCCCCGCAGAGTCACCTTCATCCGGATAATTGGGGACACTCCCCGTATTTCTTCAGTGAAATCAAGTCAATCTAGCGAAAAACCGGAGAGTGTCCCTAGTAATTTCGTTACAAACAGCACGATTGTCAAGTTGGCTTGTTTTTATCTGATTACTGAGTAGACCCATAGATCCAATAGTAACAACTGCATTTTTTTTAACATCAGCTAATAATGCAGTTTTAAGTATTCATTCGTATTTTGTGTCTCCACTTACGGATTTTAAAGTAACATTTTTATACTTACAACACGTACGGACCAAACTCGATAACAATCTGTTGTTAAAGCACATTTAGTTAGCCAGCCAACTGGCATGGTGTTTGATATGAAAGACAACGGACTGGAGACAATCAGTCTCCGTTATATCAACGAGTTAGACCCTCAGTAGACCCGAACGGCGTATGCGTTGCGGTTATCCGCAGTTAATCTCGGCGTTGTGTACTGGTAAAACAGTGTATATCCATTTTCTTGGGCACCCTTCACAGGTGCCCAAGAGCTTTATGAGGTGTTCAGAATGAGGAAGGAAGTGTTTATTGCTGTCATTCTTTTTTCTATGCTTGTGTTTCTGGCGACCCCTACTCTTTGGGCGCAATCCAGTGATATTGAAATTGATGGCCTTATTATTGACCAGACAAAGTCAAAGATGGGCCACGATTTTGCCAGCAACTTTAGTCTTTCTTGGGAAACGGCTGCTACCGAATATAATATTGTTATTGACGAGCAATCTGATTTTCGCGCCGGAAGCTGGGTTTCCATTGAAATAAATGGAAATTTGGTTTTTAAAGCGCTCTTGAAACCAAATGCTGAGGAAATTGAAAACCTTGCCAGGGAAGCTGTGGCAGATAGCAACGATTTTTTGGCTAGGCAAAACGAGGCAATCAGAAATCTTGAACAGGAAAAAGACATGAAGGGTAACGGCATACATTGATTGTCCTGAAAAACTGAAAGGAGGAAAAAATGAAAGTTGAAAAATTGCTATCCATCGTTGTTACGTGTCTTTTTTTGGGAGGCACTTCACTTGCCTCTGAGCTGGTTCATACACCGATCAATCCATCCTTTGTAGGCGGAAATGTATTCAATGGTTCGTATCTGCTCAATTCTGCAGCCATGCAGAATGATCACAAGGAAAAAACTACCCAACAGACGCCCCTGGAGCAATTCAAAGAATCACTGCAGAGAAATCTGCTCTACGCGGTAACTTCCAAGCTTACCCAAGAAATGTATGGAGAGGGAGGGTTCGCACCCGGGCACTATTCATACGCGGGCATGAACGTCGATGTGATCGGCGGCACGGACGGCGTCACGATCACTATTGTCGACACGGCCAACGGGGGTACGACTACGGTTACGGTGCCGAACTTTTAATTAAATAGGGGTGCTAAAATGAACAGAATGAATATGTTTTTTACGACCTTGCTGATGCTTTTTTTCCTCAGCGGATGCGCTGCTCAGATGTCGATGATCGGAACCGGTCGCGCTACGCCAGGTTTTGGGGGCTATGTCACCTCTACTCACAAAGACCTTATGAACTTGCCTCTGCCAAAACAACGCATCCCTGTCGCGATCTATAAATTCCGCGACCAGACCGGGCAGTATAAATATTCAACAAACGTGTCAAGTTTTTCAACCGCCGTTACCCAAGGATCAACCACAATGCTTATCAAGGCGTTAGAAGACTCCGGGTGGTTTATCCCGATTGAGCGGGAAGGGCTTGCCAATCTGCTTACGGAACGGAAGATTATTCGGCAAACCAGCGAGAGTTATGTCCAAGCCGCAAAAAATCACGGTGAGACCGCCCACGAAGTTGAGTTGCCTCCGCTTATGTACGCCGGCATCATGCTTGAGGGGGGCATCATTTCGTATGATACCAACCTTGTGACAGCTGCCGCGGGCGGAAAATATGCCGGAATCGGCGGTTCAATGCAGTATCGGCAGGATCAGCTCTCAGTTTTTTTGAGAGCTGTTTCCACTAAAAACGGGATGGTGTTGAAAACAGTCAATACTACCAAGACGGTACTTTCGAGGGAACTGGATCTCGGGGTTTTCAAGTTCATCTCAGTCAAAGACTTGCTGGAAGCCGAAGTCGGTTTCTCCACAAACGAACCGGCCGCTGTGTGCACGGTCGAAGCCATTGAAAAAAGTGTCTTTGATCTGATTGTTGAAGGCATTCTGATGGGACTTTGGGACTTGAATGATCCAGGAGACATCAATTCACCCGTCATAAAAAAATATCTCCAAGACAGGGAGGAGATCGAGGTCAAGGTACAGCAAAATGGCCAGGGAAAAATGAAGGCCACTAAAATTTCCAAAAAATAAACATAAGCAAAGTGTTTTCATGGCATATGCGCGTGCCACTCAACCTACTAACAAGAAAAAGGAGTCGAAAATGAAACAGACGAGAATGATGGTTTTAGGATCGGCGCTTGCCCTTTTGTTGGCGCCAGGCATGGCGTTTTCCGGCAATTTGGCGGACGTAACCCAGGTGGGCGATTCGAACGTGGCAACGGCTGATCAAGCCGGCGCCGAAAATACGGCTAATGTTTCGCAGTATGGCAATAAGAGCAAGGCTGATGTCGACCAAATCGGGAACAGCAACACGGCCACCGTGGCTCAGGGGACTTCCGGATCGCCCATTAACTCTGGTGATCTTGTCGGGTACGTGACAGGCGCCAAGATCTATCAGGAAGGCAACAGCAACACTGCCAGTACGACCTGGCATGTCGGAAATCTCGGTTCCAGGATTTCTCAGATTGGCGACAGCAACCTCGGGTCCCAAGATCTCGCCGCAACGTCGGGATACAAGGCAGGAAAATACGCTATCGACATCCAGCAGGCCGGCGATGACAACGAAGCGACTCAGATCACGATGGCAAAATACGGCACTTACGGCATCCAAGACATGCTGATTCAGCAGACCGGCAATGGTAATGCCGGAACGCAAACAAGCATTAGCGGAGTTTCTTATGGCATGGATATTGTCCAGACCGGAGATTCCAACATTTCAAGCCAATATCAGGACGGCATGCATGATGTAGCCAGTGCAAATATGGTCGGCAACGGAAATGTAACCAATCAAACTCAGTCATATACTCTCTGGGGCCTCACTAGCCGCACCGCCACCATCGACATCCTTGGCGATACCAATAACGTCACGCAGAGCCAGTTCGGGGTGTCAAGTACCGCCGATATCGACATCAACGGGAACGCAAACATCGCGACTCAGAACCAGACCGGGAACAACAATTTCGCCAAGTTGACACAGAACGGGAATGGCAACATTGCCAGCCAACTGCAAACCGGAAACTTAAACAGCAGCACAGTGCTCCAGACAGGGAATCTCAACACCGCCATGGTCGTGCAGAATACCCCCTAGGGCGCACATCTAACCAGCAACGCGCTTATGTTATGAAACATCTGGGGAACGAGAAAGCTCGTTCCCTTTTTTTTTGTTTGTTCAGCGTATCGGGCAAACCCGCCCTGTTGCAAGAAACAGGTGTCACCCCGACCGGGGGAAGACAGTCCGATTCGCAAGGGTGTTGCTGGCAACGGCAGGGTCTGAAGGAAGCGATAGGAAGTAAGCTGCACACAGCGCAAGCGAACCAGATACGGCTTTAAACAAGGTTCTTAACAAGTTGAGGCATCTAAAGGGACACTTTATCTATTAAGCTCATATTTACTTTCAATAGTACCGGATCGGGCTTCAATAGTTTTTCGCCACGCTTTGAAGCCAAACTGACACCAGTTGGCCCAAGACGTAGAACTTTGCCGATTTAGCTACCGGTATAACCAAGTTCAAATATAGCCAGATGGCAGATTATTCCGCGCGCCGTCGCCGGTGCCCTGCTTTTGCTAGGCCTCCTAACCAGAGCGGGATCAAGCTTCAAAGATACCGAAACAATTCCCAACAACCGAGTGAGAGATATAACCCTCTTCATTCTGTCACGCAGAGTACATTCCTGTTTAAGAGCATCTACAAAATCTCCGTCACCTAACACTCTCTCGTTAAATCTTTCGTATTCATTGTCCTACGTTCAAGGCCGCCGCCGACAAGATCATCACGGTGCCCAGTTTTGATTTCTTCCAAGACGGAATTGACGATAATTTAGCCGTGCTATAGGTGCGCTTTTGAGCCTACGCTACTTCGACGACCTTGGTCTGATATCGCTTCAGAATCAGTACCTGAAACTTCAGCGCGTATCATGAGTCGTCTTATAAGGAACTGTTCGTACGGTTTGTGGAATGACGGCGGGGGAGGTCCCGCCTCTTACCCGATTGGACAAGACTACAGATGAGAATGAAAAAATCTCATGCCATTAAACAAATTGACTGCAAAGAATCCTGACGTTATGCTTACAGCCGCCACTCCGAGTGGCTGTAAGTGAGATTTGTTGACGATAAAGTCCAGCTGCCGGTGTCTCTTACCATGTTGATAACATAAAACGCTGAGCTTCCCTGGTAATGACAATATTTAATCCAACAACCGTACGAAGGAAGGAGCCTACCATGACAAAAGACTACTCTCGCTACCCACATCAACATCCTGATTCCACCGGACACTTCGGCGAATACGGAGGGTCCTATATCCCACCGGAACTGCAAGTGGAAATGGATAAAATCACGGATGCCTACCTTACGATAAGCAATACATATCGCTTTATCGAAGAACTGCGTTCCATCAGAAAACATTATCAGGGACGGCCAACCCCGGTGTACCACGCAGACCGCTTGTCGAAAATGTGCGGGGGGAGCCAGATATACCTTAAACGCGAAGATTTAAATCATACCGGCGCGCATAAACTCAACCATTGCATGGGAGAGGGGCTGCTGGCCAAGTATATGGGGAAAAAGAAATTAATCGCAGAAACCGGCGCGGGACAACATGGCGTTGCCTTGGCAACGGCAGCCGCTTATTTTGGCCTGGAGTGCGAAATTCATATGGGTGAAGTCGATATTTTAAAAGAAGCGCCCAATGTCATCCGCATGAAACTGCTTGGCGCCACCGTGGTTCCTGTCTCCTTTGGACTCAAAACACTCAAAGAAGCCGTTGATTCCGCTTTTCAAGCTTACCTGAAGGACCCCGTCAATTCGATCTACTGCATCGGTTCGGTGGTTGGGCCTCACCCCTTCCCCATGATGGTGCGTGATTTTCAGGCTGTTGTCGGCATCGAATCCCGAGCGCAATTCATGGAAATGACAGGTGGTTTGCCGGATGTGGTGTGTGCTTGCGTCGGTGGTGGAAGTAATGCCATGGGAATTTTCTCCGGCTTCATCAATGATCCGGTCAAACTCATCGGCGTTGAACCGGGTGGTCGCTCTCTTACTCTGGGTGATCACGCGGCCACTGCGGCCTTTGGAAAGCCCGGAATCATCCATGGCTTCAAATGCTACCTGCTCCAGGACGAGAAAGGCGATCCGGCTCCGGTATATTCCATCGCCAGCGGCCTCGATTACCCCGGCATAGGCCCGGAGCATTGCCTGCATAAGGATGATGGACGTATCAGCTATGAAATGGCCGATGATGTGGAAACTCTCGATGCGTTTTATACATTGAGCCGCGTCGAAGGGATTATTCCGGCTCTTGAAAGTGCACATGCCGTCGCCTACAGCATGAAGCTTGCCAAAGAGATGAAACACGGAAGCATTTTGATCAACCTCAGCGGACGAGGTGATAAAGATCTTAACTTCGTCACAGAAACCTATGGTTTCAATATTGATGAAGCGAAAAAGAGTTTGTTGAGCTAGTTTCTTTTCAATACAACCGCGACCAGGCACTGTCCGGGACCTCTGCATCAGATGCTGTCGCCCCGGACAGCTCTGTGCCGTTAGGCTAACCGCAATGATAAATCATAGCAAATAAGCAATGACGCGAGGCAGTCGCCATGAAGCATTTTCGGCGGATGATCCCCCGGGTCACAGCTTGCGACATGATGGAGAGACAAATAATGGATATTAAAGCCGCCGCCATACAGTTTAACGTCAAACAGGGAGATGTGGACGCCAATCTGGCTTACATTCGCGAGGCTCTTTACCGCGTGGCTGGAGAAGGGGTCGATCTTGTCGTCCTTCCTGAAATGTGGTCAAGCGGCTTTGCCTACAGGAATCTGAACGAACTGGCTCTGCGGAGTGCCGGCATAGTCGATGAGTTGTTGCTGCTTTCACGGGAGCTGAAACTGGTGATCGTCGGCAGCATGCCGGAACCGAACGGCGATAAAGTATTCAACACGGTGTATGTCATCGACAACGGCAAGCTGGCCGGGATCTACCGGAAGATCCACCTCTTCTCCCTGCTGGGGGAGGATCGTGCCTTTTCCGGTGGCGACTCGTGGCTATTGGCGGAGACGTCGATCGGTAAGGTGGGGGTCATCATCTGTTACGACCTGCGCTTTCCGGAACTTTCCCGCCGTCTTGCGATCGAAGGGGCCCAGGTTCTTTGCGTGCCTGCCCAATGGCCCAAGCCGCGCCAGGAGCACTGGCGCACGCTGCTCCGGGCACGGGCGATCGAAAATCAGCTCTTCGTCGTCGCCTGCAACACCTGCGGCACTGTCGGCAAACTGGACTTTTTCGGGATGAGTATGATTATAGATCCAAAAGGGGAGTTGCTGGCCGAGGCGGGGGAGAGCGAGGGGGAGATTATCGCTCCGCTTGACATGCAGGAAATGAACGACTGGCGGGCGCAGATCCCCTGCTTCATCGACCGCAAGCCGGAAAGTTATTAGTAAGTTAGAAATTATTTCTTGCGTTTTTTGGCAAGAAATAATTTCGTTAACGCACTTATCCAGTTTATCTGGGTTAAACCGCTACATCAGACATGCAGCTTCTTCAGCAGCTCCGGCCTGTGCAGCGATTTGCGCAAGGTGCTCCGCAGCGCCTCAACCTCTTCAAACCCCTCGGCCTTTGACATGAAACCGCTCTTGTAGCGCAGCTTCAGACTCCTGCGCAGAGCGTCGGCTACGGCCAGCGCCTTCTCACCGGTTGGATCTACTTTCAGAAATTTTGAATCATGCGGGTTTTGCAGGAAATCGAGGACCGCTTCCCTTGCCAATTCCATATACTCGTCCCGGTCAGCCTCCGCCAATTGGTAGCGCGACTTGCTGGAGAGGGTCTGCAGGATTTTTTGCAGCCTCTCCATCCGTGACAGCACCATGATGGAATTAAAAATACGCTTGTTGGTATCGAACGAGAAGATGGTCGTCGTCAGCACATTGCGCAGCAATACATCGTTGGCACGCCTGTCGGCACGGCAGACAATGCGGGCCAGTTCCCAGACATCCTTCTCCACAAACTCCTCAAAGCGCATCTCCCAATAGGCATGTTTCATGGTTATTGTGGGGAAAGAGCGGATGATTTTGTAGGGAACGTAGTAATTGTGGGCAACCGTATCCGCCGCTAGATGGCAGAGATATCCATATGCGCAGGCTCTCTGATGGTCGGTTCCGGCCTCTTTTAAAAGGGTCCGGCCGATTCCCCATCGATGGCAGTGGAGCAGGTAGTGGGTGTATTTCTTGCCGAACGTAATGTCCGGTGCGAGGCAGCCGTACAGAAAATCTTTTGGATGGGCCGCAAGAAGAGCGGCAACATCACCCCCCACCAGCTCTAGGTTGGCCAGCACATGGACCCCCAGCTGAAGATGGATACCTCCACCCCAGGCGAGTGCATCGGTCGGGAGTAGTATTGCCAACAGAGTGATTAACAGAAATAGCATAGGTTTCTTTCGTTTTGACAGGCAAAGTGCTTACTGCTAGATTAGCTTACTATTGTACGCTAGATTATACTATGTTGCAATGTAGGAGCATCTCCCGTGAACAGACATTCAACCCGACATTCCGCCCCATCTCACCTGGCTGCATCGCTCACCGCCTACCTGGAGGATCTTCAGGAAAGCGGTCTGGACGGTATTCCGGCAGAACTGGTGACGGCACCGGGGTCTGATACGCTGCTGCAGCGGACATCTTCGGCAGACCAGGGTACAGAGGACGCAATGAGCGACCACCTGAACGCAGCGGAAAAGCACGAAACTCTTGAGCAGATCAGCAAAAACCTGGGAGCGTGTCAACGCTGTAAACTGGGGGCCACCAGGAAAAACCTGGTATTCGGAGTTGGGAATCCGGGGGCAAGACTCGTTTTTGTCGGCGAAGGTCCGGGAGCCGATGAGGATGCACAGGGGGAGCCGTTTGTCGGCGACGCCGGCAAAATGTTGAACCGTATCATCGCCGCGATGGAGCTGAAACGGGAGGATGTGTACATCTGCAACGTGGTTAAGTGCCGGCCGCCGCAGAACCGGCCGCCGGAGGCAGATGAGGTCAGCACCTGTTCCCCGTTCCTGCTGCGGCAGCTCCAGTCGATCAGGCCGGAAGTGGTTGTGGCGCTCGGCAGCTCTGCTGCGCAGGCGCTGCTGCAGACGAAAGTGCCGATCTCGAAGCTGCGCGGCAAGTTCCATGACTTCCACGGCATACCGCTCATGCCGACCTATCACCCGTCATATCTGCTCCGCACCGGCGGCAATTCCGACTCTTTCTGGAGTGTCTGGGATGACATGACCCAGGTGCTGCAGCTCCTCAAGCTGCCGGTTCCGAACAAGAGCAGAAACAAATAGACACAGGCTTAATGTGACCGCCAACCTCCACTTTCTAAAGAACCTCTTCCCCCCATCCTGCCACGACCGGGTCCTGGTCGTCGGCGGCACGGTGCGCGATCTGCTGCTGGGCAGGGATGGTACCGACATCGACCTCGTGGCCGCCCTTTCCGCCGAGGAACTCTGCGCCCTCGGCTTCCGCAGCGTGGAGGCAACCAGCGGGACAACGATCTACTTTAAACAGCACCCAGAATTCGGCACAATTGAAGCCACCCGTATCGGCAGCATGGCTGATCTGGAGAGTGATCTTCTCCGGCGCGACTTCACCATCAACGCGATGGCGATGGATTTTAATGGTGGCCGGCTCGACCCGTTGGGGGGCGAAAAGGATTTGCAGACGCTGACACTCAGAGCCTGCAGCGAGAAGAGCTTCAGTGGTGATCCGCTGCGGCTCTTTCGCGCCTTCCGCTTTGCGGCCGACGGCTGGTGTATGACGCCGGATACCGCGGCACTGATCCGGATGCAGGCGTGGCCAGATGCGTTTGACGCTATGCCGGTCGAGCGCTTCAGCGCCGAGATGCTGAAAGCTCTGGCACTGAAGGCGCCGGAGCGCTTCTTTCAACTGATGATCGAGTTCAACATCGGCGCGGGATTTCTCCCGGAACTTTTTCATATGGCGCAGATCCCTGCCGGACCGCTCCGGCACCACCCGGAGGGGGATCTGCTGGCCCATTCCATCCAGGTGTTGCAGCGGGTGGCGGCCGAAACTGCTTTTCCGCTTGCCCGCTTCTGCGCCCTTTTTCACGATCTCGGCAAGCTGGCCACCGATCCGGCGCTCTATCCGACGCATCATGGTCATGACACCACCGGTTTTGCCATGGCGGCTGAATTTTGTAACCGGCTCCGCCTGCCGTCAGTGTACCGGAAGGCGCTCGCCTGGACTTGCAATCTGCATGGCAAAGCAAACAAGTGGGATACATTGCGCGATTCATCGAAGATCAAGATGGCGGAACAGGCGATCAAGGGGGGCATCACCCGGATTCTGCCACTGGTTTCCGCCGCCGACAAAGCGGGGGGGGCACCAATGCCGGGATGGGATGACACGGTCCGAATTGCCGGGATGAGTACGCGGGAGCTCGGAATTGATCAAGGTACATTGGAATCGATGCCGATTGAGAACCGGACGTCTTTTATTTTGCAAAAACGGGTGGAAATGCTGAGAGTGACTCGCACCGCCCAATGCGCCGGCTAGGAGCCCGCCGGTATGACGGACTCAAAGCAGCTCCGAATCTCCTCGCGCATGAGCTTCGAGATGACGCCGTAAGCCGTTTTTATTGCACTACTTTCAGCGGGAGAGTATATTCCGCGTGTTTGCCTTCGGCAGCCAAATCGGTAACATACGGGACAATGACATGCGTATCCTCATCGTTGAAGACGAAAAAAAAACAGCAGATTACCTGCACAAAGGGCTCACGGAACACGGATTCACCGTTGATACGGCATCAGATGGAGAGGACGGACTCCATCTGGCACGTTCTGAGGAATATGATCTGATAGTACTCGATGTCATGCTGCCCGGCATGAGCGGCTGGTCGATCATTAAAGAGTTGCGCGGTGAAGGCGTTGGAATTCCGGTTATTTTTCTTTCGGCAAAAGATACTGTGCATGACAGGGTGCATGGTCTGGAGCTTGGTGCCGATGACTACCTTGTCAAGCCGTTTGCCTTTTCCGAGCTTCTGGCCCGAGTCCGGATCATTCTCAGGCGGCACCCGCTGCAGCAGCCGGAGGTAATGCGCATAGGAGATCTGGAACTGGATCTGGTACGCCACAGGGCACGCCGCGGCGGAGTTTCCCTTGACCTTACAGCCAAGGAATTTCAGCTCCTTTCCCTGCTGCTGCGTCGCAAGGGAGAAGTATTGACCCGTACCGCCATTTCGGAGCAGGTGTGGGGCATAAACTTTGACAGCGATACAAATATAGTCGATGTGGCTATCCGTCGCCTCCGCAAAAAAGTTGACGACCCCTGTCAGCAGAAACTCATTCAAACCATTAGAGGAGTCGGTTATGTGCTCGATGAGTCTGCCTAAAACCGCTGCTTCGACCTCGATAACGACCCGCCTGACCTTACTTTATCTGCTGAGCACCCTGGTGATCCTCATCGCCATCAACGGCTTTCTGCTCGTGACACTGATTGATGATCTTGAGCTGGAGGACAACGATTTTCTCACGGAACAGATCTACGACCTGCAATCGATCATTACCCGCCATCCGGATTCTGCGGCCACCCTGAGAGACCATATCCTGAGTGACAGGCAAGGCAAGCCGACCAGGTACCTGGTCAGAATACAGGATGCGCAAGGCACCACTATCCTTGAGTCACCCGGGATGTCCTCCATCTCTTCAGTATCTTTTCCACCCCCGGTTTTAAGTGGGATCAAGGTTGGCCGGGGTATAAAATACGAGGGGGCTGACTCACGTCACTACCTTTTGAACGCTGCATGGGCTGAGGGCTCCGGAGAGCTGAACTTTCGTCTGCTGCAGGTCGCCCTGGACGTTACTGATGAGCTGGCGTTGATGAATAAATACCGGATGAAAATGGCTGCCTCACTTCTTGTCGGCCTCTGTCTTGCCGGGGGTATCGGTATATTTATCACCCGCAAAGGGTTGCAACCGTTACGGGAAATGGCGGCATCCATTGAACAGATCACTGCTACCGGATTGCATCAACGTGTCGGTAACGGGAGATGGCCCGAGGAACTCAGCCAGTTGACCGTATCACTCGATGCAATGCTGACCAGGCTGGAGGAATCATTCAACCGCTTATCTGATTTCTCCGCCAATCTGGCCCACGAGCTGCGCACACCCATCAATAACCTCCGGGGAGAGGCGGAGGTTGCCCTGTCTCGCACCAGATCGGCTGATGAGTACCGCGATGTCATCGAATCAAGCATCGAAGAATATGAACGGCTGTCACGAATGATCACCGACATCCTGTTTCTCGCGCGCCCCGAACAGGGGATCGAAAAACAGCCACTGGATGCAGCGGCTGAAGTCGGGATACTGATCGAGTATTTTCATGATATCGCCGAAGAGAGCAACATTACCGTTGATCTACAGGGGAGCGGTACAGTGTCCGCCGACCCGCGACTTTTCCAGCGGGCGGTGGGTAACATTATTTCGAATGCACTCCACTACACCGGGGAAGGCGGACATCTGTCAATTTCCATAGATACGCTTCCTGAAGGGAGTGTTTCTCTAAATATCCGGGACTCCGGGATCGGCATTTCCCCCGCAGAACTTCCCAGTGTGTTTGACCGTTTTTACCGCAGTGCGTCCACCCGGCACCTGCACCATCAGGGTAGCGGCCTCGGCCTGGCCATAGTCCTCTCCATCATGGAGCTGCATGGCGGAACAGTTTCAATCGCCAGTGAGCCCGGAAAGGGGACCTCGGTAACCCTGCGCTTTCCTCGGCAGTAATTCCCTCCAGTACAGATGACAATAATGTCATCTGGGTGTCATGCTTAAGCAAGGCGGCACTCCTTATTATGGGCATTAAGAATCACTTCTGCCGTAAGGAGTCACGCAATGCCTACATATCTATCGGGTCTGACCGGCCTGGTATCAATTATCTTCCTCGCTATTTCAACGGTGATCCGCATTATCCTCTCCTCGCTGACTCCCGAAGGTGCCGGGTTGACGCTTCCACTGTTGTTCAAGGCAGCATTCACCGGGTTTGTGTTCGACCTGGCTACCCTTTCCTATGCACTGCTCCCCTTTGCCCTTTACCTGATCATCGTGCCGCGACGCTTTGCCGGCACGAGAGCGCATGACTGGCTGGTACGGCTACTATTCATCCTGTTCGTCGCGGTACTGTTATTTGATGTCTGCGCCGAATATTTCTTTTTCGACGAATTCGGCACCCGCTTCAATTTCATTGCGGTCGACTACCTGATCTATACACGTGAGGTGATCGGCAACATCCGGGAGTCGTATCCACTTGGCCCCATTTTGTCAGGGATCGCAGCTGCTGCCGTAGCTTCCGTCTGGCTGCTGAGAAAACGCATCGACCGGGCGGCCGGCATCACCTTCGGAGGCCGCTACCACCGCGCCGGGTTTCTGATCCTCCTCCCCGTTTTGGCGGTTCTGGCGTTCATCAACGTCTCCCAGACAGCTATCTCCAACAATAACTTTGTCAACGAACTGGCCGGAAACGGCATCTACAACCTGGTGGCAGCGTTTCGCAACAACGAACTCAGCTTCTCGCAATTCTACCGGACCGCTCCGAATGACACGGTGCTGGCCAGGCTGCATACGCTGGTTGCCGAGCGGAACAACCGCTTCATCGCATCTGAAACCGGGCGGTTTACCCGCCACATAACGGCAGAGGGGCCGGAAAAGCGTCTGAATCTGATCGTGGTGGTGGAAGAGAGCCTGAGCGCCGAATACCTCGGCAGCTTCGGCAACCAAAAGAACCTTACCCCTAACCTGGACAGACTGGCCGCCAAGTCGCTGCTCTTCACCAATCTTTATGCGACCGGGACACGTACCATACGGGGCCTGGAAGCACTCTCCCTCTCAATCCCGCCGCTTCCCGGCACTTCTATCATAAAGCGCCCGGAGAACGGCGGGTTCCGTTCCTGGGGTGAAATCATGAACGCCAAAGGGTATGACAGCAAGTTTATCTACGCAGGTCATGGCTACTTTGACAATATGAACGCTTTCTTTTCCGGTAACGGCTATAAGGTTGTCGACCGGACTGATTTTAAAAAAGACGAGATCACTTTTTCCAATATCTGGGGAGTTTGCGACGAAGATCTTTTCCGCAAAACGATACGCGAGGCGAGTGCCTCCCATGCTGCCGGCCGGCCCTTTTTCTCGATGGTCATGACCACCTCGAATCATCGCCCCTTTACCTACACGGAAGGAAGAATCGACATCCCCTCAAAGACCGGGCGCAAAGGTGGCGTCAAGTATGCCGATTATGCGATCGGCCGCCTGATAGCGGAGGCCGGCCGCGAGCCATGGTTCAAGGACACGATCTTTGTCATTGTCGCCGATCACTGTGCCGGGAGTGCCGGGAAAACGGATATTCCGATCAAACAATACGAAATACCGATGCTTGTCCATGCTCCTCAGCACATCAAGCCGGGACGGATAGATCTGCTGATGAGCCAGATTGATGTGGCTCCTACGATTCTCGGACTGATGGACATGAGTTACGATAGCGATTTTATGGGGAGGGATTCGTTGAAAGACTCCGGAAACCAGCCACGAGCGTTCATTTCGACCTATCAAAAACTCGGATACCTGACCGAAGAGCGACTGCTGGTGCTCGGCCCCCGCAAGTATGCCGCCCAGTATCAGGCTGACCGTCGTACCGGCGTACTCAAACCGCAGCCATTGGATCAGACGATGCTGGAAGATATGCTCGCCTACTACCAGGGGGGGGACTATATCTACCAACACCGGCTGAACCGTATCCGCTAGCAGACAAGCCTTGAGCTCACCGTTATCACGGCGAGCTCAAGGAACTACCGTCAGGTCATTATTCCTTCGGCTCCGCCGGAATAATCCGCTCCTTTTTCCGATAGACCATCCCCTGAAAAATCGCCACGACATCACCGGCATCATCGGTAATCATGACCGAATACGCTGCCAGCTTCGGCCCCTTTGACTGCTCCATCGCTTCCGCATGGAGAGTCCCGCTGGCGGCCGCCTTGACAAAGTTGACGCTGGTATTGATCCCCATTGCCAAGGTACCGTGGGAGTTCGAGGCGACGGCGAACGCGAAGTCGGCCAGGGTAAAGATGGCGCCGCCATGAACCGTTCCGGCGCCGTTGAAATGGAACGGTTCAATCTTCATACGTGCTTTTGCCCACCCCGGCCCCACATCGACAAGCTCGATGCCGGCATGACGGGCGAACAGGTCATTGTTTGAAAAAAACTGTTTTATCTGCTGCATATCAACTCTCCGTTAATCCCAAGAATGGCAGATCAATAACCCGGCTCGAACAATAGTTGATGGCATGGATACGGACTCATTATTTTGCAGCGGCATCTTGATCGGCGTCTGAAGCAGCACCTATTAAATGATAGTATTCCCTATCAGCCCCGAGCATGTGTACCATCACCACATCATGAACGAGAAACTGGAACACGTCACCGACTGAAAGAGTGGACTCCTTGAATTGTTGCGATAATTCGAGACCTTTGGCGACCAGCTTGTCATGTTCCGCCGTGTGCTGGCGTATGTCCAGAAAACGTATGCTCTCAAGCAGCTGTTGCTCGTCGTGGAAGTGGCGGGAGACATCCTCAAGCAGTCGGGCAATGATTGAGGATGTCTCCACGGCCGGGCGGCTTGACAGGACGGCTTTAAATAACTCGTTCGATACATCGAAAAGCTGCTGGTGTTGCGAATCTATCAGCTGGTTGCCGCAGCAGAAGGACTCTTTCCAGACGAGTTGCACGAGATTGCTTTTGATATCCAGCGGCGTCGGCGCAACCACATGGTCTGAGGCGACAAACTCCACCCGGTTGCGGCCAGCCAATTTGGCCTTGTAGAGCAGTTCGTCCGTATGGGCGATGATCTCCACAACAGAGCGGCCCGAGCCACACTGCACCGATACCACACCAATACTGGCGGTGACGTACTCCGCAACTTTCGACCCCTTGTGCGGAATCTCGCAGGCGAGGATGCCGCGCCGGAGTTTCTCGGCAATGGCAACAGCGCCATAGAGGTCCGTCTCCGGAAGAATGCACGCAAATTCTTCGCCGCCATAACGGGCCGCAAGATCGGCGGGACGGACAATGGAATTGCCCAGCACCTGGCCGATCCGGCGCAGGCAGTCGTCGCCACTCACGTGTCCATAACAGTCGTTGAACGCCTTGAAATGGTCGACGTCCAGCATGATCAGTGACAGTGCGGTACCGCTCCGGGCATGGCGGGCATGCTCCTGCGCCAACACCTCGTCAAAGCGGCGGCGATTGGCGATCCCGGTCAGACTATCGGTGCCCGAGAGCAGCTCAAGCTTGCGGTTTAACTCTTCCAGAGCCTCCTCCGCCTGCATCCGGGTCGCAATATCCTCGTTAAGTTTTCTGCTCAGTTCAACCAGCTCCGTCTCCCGCGCCGCTAAAGCCCTGTTAACTTTCCTGAGCTGGTAGTTCCATAAAAGCCCGACGAGCAAAAATATCGTGAAGCCGACAACAACCTTGATCATCAGGGCATAATCGACAGCGGTCTGCACGTTAATCGAAATATGCTTGTTGACTATCTGCTGAACCTCCTGCGGGGTAATGCTGCGCACTCCCTTGTCAAGGATGTTCCTGAGCAGCGGCTGGCTTTTCACCACCCCCATCCGGAAATAGTTGGTAAAGTCCGGAACCTGCCCGGCGATCTTGAGGTTGAACAGACCGTTTTTTTTGATCGTGTACGCGGTCATCGCCAAAGAGCGTACCGTCATGTCCACCGTGCGTTCCGAAACCAGTTGCAAGGCTTCTTCCTCTGAACTGACAATGCGGACGCTCAGATTCGGGTAGGCGCTCCTGATGCGTTCTTCCAGGCTTGTCCCGGCGGGAAAGGTGATGGATTGGCCCGACAGAGTGGCAGGATTCGAGATGAAATCATGTTCCTCGCGGGTGATAAATACATTGGGGTCGCTAAAGTACGGTTCGGTGAACAGCAACCACTCGTCACGCTTTGGAGTCTGGTTGAGGAAGCTGAGGACCAGGCATTTCCCCTCTTTCGATGCGGAGAGGCTCTCTTCCCAGTTTTTGGTTGGAACCAGCGTGAGGGAAACGCCGGAACGTGCCGCGACAAGCGCTACGAGATCGGCGGCGATCCCAAGATATTCTCCCTTGTCGTTGATACGTTCGTAAGGCTCCCAGTCCGGATCGACGCACATCGTCACGGTGCCTAACTCTTTCAGGTAGGTCTGCTCCCTCGGACTGAGCGGAGATAACGCTTTTCCCGTGGCCGTGGCAGGTGCAGATCCGCCTGTTTCAGCGCTTGCCGGTTGCTCTTTCCGTGCAGCCACCCACCAGAACAACAGCATCCCGATGACGAGAACAGCGAGCAACAGCGGTGCGATCACTCGGGCTTTTTTAACGGAAAACGTATGTTGGAATTGATTCGTCATAGACAGCGGCACTCACCGAATTGATTGAATCTCTATTTTATCGTATGGTTGGGCGGAACAATGACAGGTAGTTCGGTCGGTTGGAGCGCTTTACGGCGTATGGGGAGGTATCACAGGGAGCCGTAAAGATCGGCGGCGCTCATTCACACATATTTTTCTGCATGGTACGAGCTGCGCACGTACGGGCCGCTCTCTACATGGCTGAATCCCATCTCCAGCGCCGCGAGCCGTAGCGAAACGAACAGCTCCGGGAGGACATACTCCTGCACCGGGTAATGGCGGCGACTGGGGGCAAGATACTGGCCGATGCTGAGATAGGCGCAGCCGGCACCCCGCAGGTCCGTCAATACCTCCATTACTTCATCTTCCGTCTCCCCCATGCCGAGCATGATGCCCGACTTGGTGCGCCCCCCCGGCGGTGCCAGCGCGGCACAACTCTGCAGCACATCCAGCGAACGGCGGTAATCGGCGCCGCTCCTGATATGGTACAGACGCGGTACGGTCTCCACGTTGTGGGCGATGATATCAGGAGCTGACGCGGCGACCGCTTCCAGGCTTGCCTTCATCCCCTGAAAATCCGGAATCAGCAGCTCGATCCGGGTCGCCGGGGAGGAACGGCGTACCGCCGCCACCGTGGCGGCGTAGATTCCTGCCCCGCCATCCGGCAGATCATCGCGGGTCGGACTGGTGACCACCACATGGGCAAGCTTCAGGCGGGCGACCGCCTCGGCTACCCGCAGCGGCTCATCGCTGTCAACCGGTAGCGGCACAACCTTTTCTACGTTGCAGAAGGAGCAGAGGCGGGTACAACTCTTCCCCAGGATCAGAAAGGTGGCCTGGCCGCAGGAAAAACACTCCGAAATATTCGGGCAGAGCGCCTGCTCGCAGACCGTATTCAGGCGCAATTCGCCCAGCAAACCCCGCATCCCGCTCTGATCGCCGGGGTTAACTTTCTTCCGCAGCCATTCCGGTTTGCGCTGAATATTCACTCTCCCACTCCTTCCAGATTCCACTGTTCCGTTGCGTATTTGCCCGGCAGCAGCCGTTGCATCTCCGCCCGTTCCGCTGCAGAGAACGAATCGCTCCGGAGTTCGGCGGCAAAGTAGCCGCTGAATGCCGCCGCGATCTCATCTGCCAGGCGCTCCCTGTCAGCAGTCACGCCATACTCGGCCAGGCTTGCCGTACCCTCGGCATGTTCAGGGTTGTGGTCACGCATGTACGATAATCCGG
>JAQUIG010000077.1 GCA_028683435.1 Desulfuromonadaceae bacterium
TGGCGCCCCCAACGAATGGTCCTCTGCACTTGAAAGTGCCGGCCAATTCTGGAACCAAACAACATCTGACATCCGTATTTCTGAAGAATTTCGGGCAATTTGTTCGGCGAACTATGCAATAGTGAATGAATTACAAGCTGGACCTCGTTTATTAGCGTAAAGCACAATAGCAGGGGAGTTAATTGAAGTTATGCCAACTAGCGGCAAGACCGGCCATAAGGCTGGTCAGCCTCATAACCGTTATCTCTGAAACTTCAAACTTGAGATTGCATAAATACTCCAAACTTTTCCACTACAGCAAACACCTACCCTAACCCGCTACACAAGCCTTTTTCATCTTGCCGCAATCGACCATATATGATAATTTCCGATTTCGTTCATTCAGATAAATGAGGTAAATCATGGATATTAAAATTGTTCCGTTACCGGTCGAAAAAATGAAAGCAAAGATTTCCGACCAATCACAACTCGGCTTCGGAAAATACTTTACCGACCGGATGTTGGTAATAGAGTGGAAAGCAGACCAGGGGTGGTGTGACGCCCGGATCGAGCCGTACGCCCCCTTCATGCTTGACCCTTCCTGTACGGTTTTCCATTATGCCCAGGAAATATTTGAAGGGCTCAAGGCCTATAAGTGGGCTGACGGTCGTGTAGCCCTGTTTCGCCCGGAGATGAACGCGCGCCGTTTCAATCAGTCAGGTGATCGCATCTGTATGCCGGAAGTGCCGGAGGAGCTGTTTCTTGACGGTATCAAAAAACTGGTCTCGCTGGAGCGGGACTGGATCCCGACAACTGACGGCACGTCACTCTATATCCGCCCGACCATGATCGCCGTAGAACCGGCTCTGGGGGTTCATCCCTCGAATCACTATTATTTTTATGTCATCCTCTCACCGGTAGGCGCCTATTATGCGGCCGGATTCAATCCGATAAACATCATGGTGGAGGATCATTATGTAAGGGCCGTACCGGGAGGAACCGGCGAAGCCAAAACCGGCGGCAACTATGCAAGCTCACTTAAAGCCGGGCTTGAGGCCAAGGAGAAGGGGTACGACCAGGTACTCTGGCTCGACGGCCGCGAACGGCGCTATATTGAAGAAGTCGGTGCGATGAACATGTTTTTTGCCTACGGCACTCATATTGTTACCGCCCCGCTGGACGGCTCTATTCTGTCGGGAGTGACCCGTGACTCGGTACTGAAGCTGGCACCCACCCTTGGCTATACGGTGGAGGAGCGGAAGATCGACGTGAATGACCTGATGGCCGATATTCGCTCCGGCAAAGTGACCGAAGCGTTCGGCAGCGGCACCGCGGCGGTCATCACACCGGTTGGGAAGCTTTGCTACAAAGATGAATGTCTGCAGCTGACCGGCGGAAAAGTCGGGAAGATCACCCAACGGATGTATGACACGCTGACCGGCATCCAGACCGGAAAGGTAAAGGACGAGTTCGGATGGGTCAGGTTTGTTAAGTAAACCATTTCCTAAGGGGCGGGTTTCAAACCCGCCCCTACGTGGATAGATCGCCATGACACAGAAAAAAACTACACAGAAATCATCCACGAACAAACTTTGCACATCCTGCCGCCGCACCTGCAAGCAGGTGGCAAATGCCGTCGTTGCGAAATGTCCCCGCTATTACCCCTTTAACCGCCTGCAGACAAAACGCGAGCTCACATGGAAACAGATGGAGTTAGGACTGTAGACCGTGCGCCAACTGCTCCAACGGTCAACGCAACGCTCTGCAGCGGTTGCGGTCGTTGCGTAGCCGCCTGCCATAAAAAGTTATTCACGCTGGTAACAGTCCGGTTTCACAAAACCGCCTTTATTATTCATCCTGGCAATTGTAACGCCTGCGGACGCTGTGTCAAAGCCTGCCCGGTTGCCGCACTCCTCTGGTAATCTTCGTATTTCCCTTGATTTTAACTCAGCCACCGTGCTATAAAATCCCGCTATATCATTTCACACGCCTCGGTAGATCCGACGGTGTCCCTATTTTATCAGATAACGGGGATTCGGCGGGGCGGAGGAAAAACCAAAGGAGAAACGTATGTCAAGTATCAGTATGAAGGAACTGCTCGAAGCCGGCGTCCATTTCGGTCACCAGACCAAGCGCTGGAACCCCAAGATGAAACCCTACATTTTCGGGGCCCGTAACGGAATCTACATCATCGATCTGCAGAAAACCGTTCGCTACTTCAAATCCGCCTACAGCTTCGTCAAGGATTCAGCTCAGGACGGCAATACTGTCCTGTTTGTCGGCACCAAGAAGCAGGCTCAGGATTCAGTTGCCGAAGAAGCCACCCGTTGCGGCATGCATTATGTCAATCAGCGCTGGCTTGGCGGAATGCTGACCAACTTCGCCACCGTCAAGCAGAGCATCGATCGCCTGAAAAAAATTGATGCCATGTTCGAAGACGGTACTATTGAAGCCTACACAAAAAAGGAAGCGCTGCAGTTCACTCGTGACCGCGAAAAGCTTCAGAAAACTCTCGGCGGGATCAAAACAATGAACAAACTCCCGGGGGTCATTTTCGTCATCGATCCAAAGAATGAAGAGATCGCCGTTCAGGAAGCAAACAAACTCGGCATTCCTGTTGTTGCTGTCGTTGACACCAACTGTGACCCCGACCCGATCGATCATGTCATCCCCGGCAATGACGATGCCATCCGCGCCATTCGTCTGCTCTCTTCGAAGATGGCCGATGCCGTCATTGAAGGCATTCAGGCACGCAATGCCGCACTGCAGAAAGACAACGAGATTACCGAAGAATATGCACCGGAAGAAGTAGCAGCAGAAGTTACTGCCGTCGCATAAATAAAACTTTAGACAATTCCTGTTGTATCAGGATAGGAGGATAGTAATGGCTGTAACAGCTGCACAGATATCTGAATTGAGAAAATCAACCGGTGCCGGAATGCTTGACTGCAAAAAGGCGCTTGAGCATACTGACGGCAATTTTGACCAGGCGGTTGACTTCCTGCGTACCAAAGGCCTTGCGGCCGCTTCCAAAAAAGCAGGACGAGCAGCGACAGAAGGTATGGTTGCCGCTGCACTCTCCGCCGACGGAGACAAAGGCATCTTGCTTGAGATTAACAGCGAGACCGATTTTGTCGCCAAAAACGAAAAGTTTCAAGGTTTCGTAAAAGATATAGCAAACCATATTCTTCAGGCTAATCCTGCGTCGGTTGAGGAGCTTTTCGCCCAGCCGTATTGTGGAGACAGCAGCAAAACCATACAGACTCTGCTTAATGAAGCTATTTCCGTCATCGGCGAAAACATGCAGATTCGCCGTTTCAGCAGCTTTTGTGTCCCTGGCGCCGGCGCAATCGGTGCTTATATTCACGCCGGCGGCAAAATCGGTGTTCTGGTAGAGGCAACCTGCGACAGCGCTGCAGCCGTTAAAGACCCTGCATTTGCCGCTTTTGTCAAGGATGTGGCGATGCATGCTGCAGCCGCTTCACCCCTCTATGTTCAGCGGAGTGAAGTTGATGCCGATGTTCTTGAGCGCGAAAAGGACATCTACCGTGCCAAAGCCCGTGAAACCGGCAAACCGGAAAACATCATCGACAAAATCATTGCCGGCCAGGTCAACAAGTTCTACGCCGACATCTGTCTGCTGGAGCAGCAGTTTGTCAAAGACACTGACAAGACTATACAGCAGTATGCCGCTGAGACAGGCAAGGCGCTCGGCACGACAATCACCATAACCCGCTTCACGAAATATGTGCTTGGCGAGGGGTTGGAGAAAAAAGAGTGCGACTTTGCCGCCGAGGTGGCGGCAGCGGCCGGCCTCTAATCCTTTCATCGAAGCCGGCCTGAAATGGTCGGCTTTTTTTTTGTTTTCCAGACACACAATACTTTCCGGAGGCATGACATGGGCAGAAAATCCTACACCCGGGTACTTTTGAAACTTTCCGGTGAATCGCTGGCCGGTGATCAGGGGTACGGTATCGACCCACTGGTACTTGACACCATTGCCCGTGAGATCAAGGAAGTTGTCGACACAGGTGTACAATTAGCGCTTGTCATAGGGGGCGGCAACATTTTTCGCGGCCTCGCGGCCTCATCCAAAGGTATGGATCGCACGAGCGCCGATCATATGGGGATGCTGGCCACCGTCATTAACTCACTGGCCTTACAGGATGCCCTCGAGAAGCAGGGCGTATGCACGCGTGTCCAATCTGCTATTGCCATGCAGGAAGTCGCCGAACCGTACATCCGGCGGCGCGCCATGCGGCACCTCGAAAAGGGGCGAGTTGTTATCTTCGGTGCCGGAACCGGAAATCCCTACTTCACTACCGACACGGCCGCCAGTCTGAGGGCCATGGAAATCAACGCCCAGGTTATCCTGAAAGGGACCAAGGTGGACGGTGTCTACACCGCTGACCCCAAAAAAGATCCTGATGCAATCAAATTGTCGAAGCTGTCGTATATTGAAGTCCTTAAAAAAGGGTTGCAGGTTATGGATGCCACTGCTATATCGCTCTGCATGGACAACAATCTGCCAATCATTGTTTTTGACCTGACGACTGAAGGTAATATCAAAAAAGTTATCTGCGGTGAAGAGATCGGTACCATCGTACAAGGAGAATAAACCATGCCAAAGAACGTCCTTGATGACATGAAGATCCATATGGAAAAAACGTTGGGAGTTTTAAAAAATGAATTTCAGAAGATTCGTACCGGACGGGCCACAACCGGCATGCTGGATTCAATAACCGTCGATTATTACGGCAACACCTCCCCGCTGAGCCAGGTAGC
Organism: Desulfuromonadaceae bacterium; assembly: GCA_028683435.1. Taxonomy (GTDB): domain Bacteria; phylum Desulfobacterota; class Desulfuromonadia; order Geobacterales; family Pseudopelobacteraceae; genus JACRCG01. The sequence continues at coordinate 4,765 of JAQUIG010000077.1, forward strand.
AACCCTGGCTGTTCCCGAGGCGCGCACGATTACCATCACGCCATGGGAAGCCAAGATCATCCCTGTCATCGAGAAGGCGATTATGAACGCCAACATCGGCTTGACCCCATCAAATGATGGCAAATCAATCCGTCTGAATCTTCCTCCGCTGACAGAAGAGCGCCGCAAGGATATCGTAAAAGGGCTCAAAAAAAGGGCGGAAGAAGACAAGATAGCAATCAGGAACATCCGCCGTGATGCGATCGACAGATTGAAAAAGCTGGAAAAAGATAAGGCCATTACAGAGGATGAGTTAAAGAAGTTCGAGAAAGATGTCCAGGACATTACCAAGAGCTTTGAACAGAGGATGGATGAGGCTGTTGCACATAAAGAAAAAGAGGTCTTGGAAGTCTGATGAGTCAGCTCGACCCGCAAAAACTTCCGGTACACCTGGCAGTCATCATGGATGGCAACGGCCGCTGGGCAAAACAGCGCATGCTCAGGCGCATTGTCGGGCATCAGCGCGGTGCCGAAACCGTTAAAATGGTGGTTGAGCAGTCTTCCCTCCTCGGGATCAAATACCTGACCCTGTTTGCGTTCTCCTCGGAAAACTGGTCGCGCCCGGCACTGGAAGTGCGGGGACTGATGACGCTGCTCAAAAAGTATATCCGCCAGGAAACCGCACGCATGATGCGCAAGAATATCCGCTATAACGTCATCGGCAATCGCACCGATCTGCCGGACGATGTCAACGATACTCTGGATGAGGCGATTCAGAAGACCGCCGCGAACACCGGAATGGTTTTGACTCTGGCTCTATCCTACGGCGGGCGGCAGGAGTTATGCCGGGCCGCGGCCCGCATGACAGAGGATGCCGTGGCCGGCAAATTGTCTGCGAGCGATATTACCACCGAACTGTTCGACAGCTATCTGGACACCGGAGCCCTACCCGATCCTGATTTCCTGATCCGCACCAGCGGCGAGATGCGTATCAGCAACTTTCTTCTCTGGCAGCTTGCCTATACCGAGCTTTATTTCACTGAAACAAACTGGCCCGATTTCACCATTAATGAACTTCACAAAGCGCTGGCCGCCTTCCAGGCACGTGAGCGGCGTTTCGGGATGACGGGAGACCAGATAACAGAAAGGGGCGACCTATCAAAAGACTGATCTCAGCCTTAATCCTGTTGCCAATCGTCATACTGATCATCCTGAAGGGTGGTCCCCTTCTTTTTGCCTGCCTGATGGCACTGTTCACAGCCGTCGGTATTGTCGAATTCTATCGCATGGCTTTGCCGGAACGAAGGTTAGAACTCTGGCTGGCGGCCCTCGCTGGATCAGCACTGGTTTTTATCCCCCTTGCAGACAACGACAAGCTCATTATCCCCGTTATCGGTCTGCTTTTTATCGCATTTTCACTGCTGTTCCTGTTCCGTGTTCGCACAATCGATACTGCTGCCCGCGAAGTAGCCTTTGCACTCCTGGCGTTCCTTTATATCCCCTTCCTGCTGATGCACCTCGTCCAGCTGCGCCAGACCCCCTTCGGCATAGAGTGGCTGTTAGTCATCATGCTGATCGTCATGACCAATGACTCCGCCGCATATTACTCCGGCAGCGCATTTGGCAAACACCGCCTGTACCCGCTGGTCAGCCCCAAAAAAAGCATCGAGGGGGCTGTCGGTGGCCTGATCGGCAGCCTTGGCGGCACCATCCTGGCAAAGTTCACGTTCTTCCCGCAATTAACATTAGCTGATGCTGTGGCCACGGCTCTTGTCATCGGTATCGTTGGTCAGGCGGGTGATCTATTCGAATCACTCCTGAAACGCAGCTTCGGCGTCAAGGATTCCGGCTCGATCATTCCGGGGCATGGCGGTCTTCTTGACCGTATGGACAGCATCCTCTTCGCCGCCCCGATAACGTACTATTACGTTCTTTTCTTTTTCAGAGGCTAATCCATGAAAAACCTCACCATACTCGGCTCGACAGGTTCGATCGGTGTCAGTACGCTCGAGATTGTCAGCGCCCATCCTGATCGTTTCCGCGTCGTGGCCATGACTGCCGGAAAAAATCTGGAACTGTTT
>JAQUIG010000043.1 GCA_028683435.1 Desulfuromonadaceae bacterium
TTGACCACATCTCTGCATCCCGGCACCCACCAGGCAATCACTCCCGCAAGCCGCTTGGCGGAAAGGCTGGCAACAACACCATTCAGGGTAACAACCCCATCACGTACCTCAACGTCAATACTTCCAATCGACGCGTCAGTTTCGCGTACCACTTCAGGCTTTCCTTTCACAATAGCCCACAGGGCGCATGAGGAGAGCAAGCTCTCCGAAAGTAGAGCCTTGCATACATGCTCTCGAAGCTCTCCATTTTCCATTCTAACCGCGGGAACAAGATGGATTCTGTCTACGATTCCTGTGACTCCGTGAACGGCAGCTGCAATTTCCAGCGCTCTTTTTTTCGCTATGATGTGCTCAACCTCGCCGGACATGGTAAGAATTCCGTCAGCAAGTTCAAGGTACAGTGGAAAACGATGAAGATTGACACTTGTTTCCCGCTCAAGAAGTGCTGCAATCTCATTGACGATTCGGTCATTCATCCTCATTGCCCTCTCCTTGATGTAAGTCTGATTGAAATTCCATTGCTATTACATCATATCATCCGTTTAACCGTATCCGCCACGATGGGACCGCCAGACTAACTTCGAACAGTAGCGGACATTCGATCAAATGTCCGCTACTGATTATTCATATGTCATACCATGACAGGTAATATTATAGTTAACTATATCAGATTGTTACGTTAGCCTCAGAGGGAATGTAATGTTAAGATATTGTTGCATATATTACTGGAATGTGTGCTTTATCTGAGGATACTTCGGTAATGGTATGAGTTCTACGTGATATCTGTTTTATTAACGTTGACTCCAATTTGTACATTCAGGTTGTATGAAGGTCTTGGTTGGCTTGTTTTATTTCATGACACGAGTGGTATCGAATTGTGCCGTCACACATGTTACATTTTTCTTCTCTGATGAATAATTTACTTCCATATAACCTGCTGATATCCCCCTCAATAGCTAAAATTCTACTCATTTTTTCTTCAACCGCTATTTTCAAAGAACAACTTGCTGATACAATAAAACCGTACTTAGAAAGCCTGCCGTCTACCATATCGCTAAGAATACCGGCGCCGGAACCGGGGCATGGTTCGGCGGTATTTTTGGTCTTCTTTTTGGAGCTGCTCTGATATGCCTGCTGTAGGGCCGATGCTGATCAGGGCCTCTTGCAGAGGCACTGATCAGCGGCGTGGGCGGGTTATTGGGGGCTTTGGCCGGCTGGGGTATTTCTAAAAAAATATAACCGCGTACCAGGAGCACCTCAAGAGTGGCAAGTACCTTCTTATTGCCAGCGGCAGTGCGGATGAGGTGTCACATGCACATATCATTCTTGGCAACACCGGTTCCGAGGAGCTCAAAATCCATTCTGATTCTGAAGAGTAAGCAGATACAGTAAAAACCTCACCACTGTCCATGTCGTGTTTTCCGGTAAACTTATATTGTATTTCGGGCTGTTATCGCCGTTTGTCACGTTTATGCTGTAAAAAACTAACAGGCGCATGTTAGGGGCAAGTTTATAACATCTTATAATTACAGTATTATTCATGATTCCGCTTTTGGCACGAAACATGGTTTCAAAGCTTGAGGATATTGTAGCGGTGTGCGCGCATCAACCTCAAGGAGGATCAAGCCATGCTCTATTTTGTTCAGGATAAAAAACTTCATCGATTCCCGGTTCCCATGCGCTGTGGCTGCAAATATGAAAATGAGCCGTTGCGTGACACAATCCCGCATGACGTCGAACAGTGCATATTTTGCATGAATTACTGGCCTGGAGAGGATTGATAACTCTTGACGGGGAGGAGTGTGTCACCCATGCCGATTTACGAATATTACTGCAAGAATTGTGGAACGCTATTTTCACTTCAGTTGAAGTTGATTGAAATAGTCATGAGAATCCACCGATGTTCAAAAGGAGAGGCGCCATGGCGGAAGAACAGATGATACGTGATTTGCGAGCAGATCTAGGCCCGATTGTCGACCAGCTCATCGACATGGTCAACACAGCCAGAAAAGCTTTTATTCACCAGCGTATCCAGCTTCTTACCCAACACAATAACCAGCATGACCCGCTGTGCCGGGAAATAGGCTCCGCCATGCTGAAGATGAATGATCTGGCAGCTAAAAAATCGGGAGTTGAAAGAGAACCATATCTCCGGCTTCACAGCATCCTTACCCATTTCCGGATAATGGCCGAAACAACCGGGCAGCTTGAAGAAACGTTGCGGAAACAGATCAAAGACGGCGTGCTGTTCTCCGATAAGGCTATTTCGCAGATCAGCTACATCTTCGATCTGCAAACCGAGATCCTCAGTTCCCTGGCGGACGTTATACGCAACGGGTCGAAAGAGCTCCGGTTACATGCAGTTGAAGAATGCAAAAAGCTGAGTCAATCGTGTCTCCAATTTGCCACCGATCACGAAACCCGCCTGATAGAAGGGCTCTGCTTTCCCCAGGCAGCCCCGCTTTTCCTCGCTATTCTCGACCAGATGCAGGCCATCGTGCATCACGATGAGGAGATTGCCCTTCTCCTCGGCGAATAATTTCGCCGGGTAGCTATGAAACAAAAAACGTGACGTATCCGTGTAGAGTAACAACGCACTGACGGTAGTCAGCAACTGATACAAATTCTGTCTCATGCTATCCGACTTGACACATCCATACATTGACGTAAAATAATGAATAAAGACTGAGTGCTCTTTGAAAAGTTGTTCTGGAATTAAATTTATACAGCGTTGTGGCTTCTGCCGATAATTAGAGATTAATTAAAACCTGGGTGCAGACGTGGTGTGCAAGCCTTCTTTGGAGAAGGAAGCCTGAAGCGTCTTCCCGGAAAAAGCTTGGCAGTTGGGCAGAGAAACCAACATGTATAGAAAATTCCAGACCATGGCGCTGATTGACGCACGTGAGATAAAGCTGAAAGCTCGAATTCTCATCCGCCAGGCGCGTAACAACCGCTTGAAAAAGTGAGTCTGTGAAAGGTTCACCGGGCTATGTGGTCATAACGGAGCATATGGTTCGACCCGAGTAGCACGCTCACCGACGGATTATAAAGAAGGTTCTTAGCGGTGCGTCAATCAGCGTTTATGGAACAGCCCCTGAAGTGTTCCGGGGCTGTTTTTGAATAATTCCAATTCCGAACAACTTGATCCAGCAATCAACTTCATATTCTTCATCAATGAAAAACGGGTTTGCTTTGCCGCATTGTCACGATTGGGATCGTGCCGGGGAGAGAACACGCCATGTCCAGGCTATACATCGGCTGTAGTGGCTTCAGCTATCCGCACTGGCTCGGTTGTTTTTATCCCGGCAGGCTTCCGCAAAAGCAGTGGTTTGGCTACTACTGCACCTGTTTCGCCACTGTCGAACTGAATGTCACCTTTTATCGGTTGCCGAAGCCGGAAAGCTTTATACGCTGGCAACAGGAATCGCCGGACGGTTTTACCTTCAGCGTCAAAGGGAGCCGCTTCATAACCCATGTCAAACGGCTGATCGATCCTGAACGGCCGCTGGTTCGCTTCTTTGGCGGAGCTCTTCTGCTTGGAGATAAACTCCGGGTTGTCCTCTGGCAGTTTCCGCCCGGGTTTGCCTGCAATATACGCCGTCTTGAAAGTTTTCTTCAACTGCTGTCCCGCTATCCTCCTCGCAGTGCCCTGGAATTCAGGCATCAAAGCTGGTGCCGCGACGAGGTGTTTTCTCTCTGCAGCGCGTATGGCGTTGCCCTCTGCATGGCCGACTGGCCTGACTATAGCGCAAAACTGCCGCGAACTGCAGATTTTGCTTATTTTCGGCGTCACGGGCATGGCGGCAGCTACGGTGGCTGCTATTCCCATGACGAGCTGCTGGCTGATGCAGCCGTGATCAGAAAACATCTGGAGGAAGGAATGGATGTGTACTTCTATTTCAACAACGACGCCGAGGGTTTTGCCGCGCGGAACGCCAGGGAACTTGGGCAGATACTCGATTTGTAACGACAAGGGGGCGATTTCGATGCCACATACATGTGATGGATGTGATGAAAAACTGGGGGAGGTATCATTTCTCTTTTGTCCCGAATGCAAAGAAGAGCGCATCTTCGTATGGTCTGCGTGGAGCGGCATGGAATTTTATGGATATCCTCCGGAGCAGGAATACGGATGGAAATGCAGTATCTGCGGCAGTACATTCCCTGAGGTTTCCGCTTGAGGCGCTTATTATTATTCGGGACTCCGCCGCAACGCTTTCTTCTGGTGCCAGATGCCTGGTGCGTCTGGCCTCAATTCATTTCCTGGTGAGAACCAATGAGACGCCGCCTTCCATTCCGCTCCATTGAACCGGCATTCTTCGGAGGGTTGCTGACGGGGTGAAAAACCGCCTTTTGACACTCTATGTACACAATCTATAAGAAAAAAGTGCTGGAACCACTCCACGACAACGCCAACTTTCACCGGGCGTTCGAGGATTACAATACCGAAGCCTTCAAGACCGACGCGACTTTCCCCTCCGTAGATATCTCCGAAAAACAGCCGCAACTCCTCGCGGATGATCCACTCCAGTGCAGAAAAACTTCCACCGGTACACCATGCTCCACAGGCTGTCGGGCTCCTGAAAATATCTATCCGGGCAAAAGCGGTATGTGTTATTTAGGTAGCCTGTATTTTCATTTCTCCGGGAAGGATGAAATTGCACATGAAGTTCTAAGCGAAGCAACTGCCGAGTTCATGGCCTTTCTGAGTAATGTTCTTGGCGGTAAGAATCCCGGTGCGTGCATTGATCATAAAAAACATTTGAAACACGGAGAAATACCATGGTAGCAAATGTTGAAGTATCACCCCATGATGTACACAATGAAACCCTGGTAGCCAATGTTCACCCTTCAGACTGGGTTAATCCCGAGCCTGCACCATGCTATAATCTTGTGGTCATCGGTGGCGGCACAGCCGGTTTGGTATCGGCTGCCGGTGCTGCCGGATTGGGAGCAAAAGTCGCCTTGATCGAGCGGCATCTATTAGGCGGTGACTGCCTGAATGTCGGCTGCGTCCCCTCCAAAGGAGTGATACGTGCATCCCGCGCCGTCCACCATGCCCGTAACTCTGCTCAGTTCGGAGTAATTGACGGTAAAAATCTCGGGTTTAACTTCGGCACCGCTATGGAGCGGATGCGCCGATTGCGGGCAGATATCAGCCATCACGACTCAGCCCGCCGTTTCCGCGACGAACTGGGGATTGACGTATTTATCGGTCAGGGAAGCTTCAGCGGTCCCGATACGGTTCTAGTGGAGGGCAAGACCCTGCGCTTCAAGAAAGCCGCCGTCTGCACCGGTGCCCGTGCCGCCGCCCCAGCAATACCGGGGCTGGAAGAGGCCGGCTATCTTACCAACGAAACCATATTCTCCCTTACCGAACTTCCACCCCGCATGGCGGTAATCGGAGCCGGTCCCATCGGTTGCGAGATGGCTCAGTCGTTTGCCCGTTTCGGCAGCCGTGTATCCCTTATAGAACTGGGGCCCCATCTTCTTGGCCGTGAAGATGCCGATGCCGCCGAGATTCTCCATGCTGCGTTTGTCCGCGAAGGGATTAATCTGCACCTTGGGGTGAAGATCTCGGGAGTCGAAACAAACGGCAGTGACAAGATTCTCCATCTTGAACGTGACGGCACGCGGATGGATGTGACGGTGGACGCAATATTGGTGGGAGTCGGGCGCGCACCTAATCTGGATGGTCTTGGCCTGGAGAAGGCCGGCGTCGCGTTTGACCGGACAGGCGTCCTGGTCAATGACACCCTGCAGACCTCAAATCCGAATGTCTATGCCGCAGGTGATATCTGTTTTCCCTTCAAGTTTACCCACACTGCCGATGCGTTGGCCCGCATTCTGATCGCCAATGCTCTCTTCATGGGGAGACAAAAGGCATCTGCCCTCACCATTCCCTGGTGTACCTACACCGATCCGGAGATTGCTCACGTGGGGATGTACGAAGGTGATGCCAAAGAAAAAGGGATTGAATTGACCACACTCACCCTCCCTCTGTCGGACATCGACCGGGCTGTTCTTGATGGCGAGGCTGAGGGATTCGCTCGGGTCCATCTGCGCAAGGGGACCGACAAGATTCTTGGCGCTACCATAGTAGCCCGTCATGCAGGGGAGATGATCAATGAGTTTTCGCTGGCAATCACCAGTGGTATCGGCATCTCCGCCATCGGCAAAACCATCCATCCGTATCCGACCCAGGCCGAGGTTATCAAGCGGTTAGCTGACGCCTACAACCGCACCCGGCTGACACCTTTTGTAAAGAAGCTGCTTTCCGGCTGGTTGAAATGGCGGAGGGGATAGTTCTATGAATGTCAAAAAAATCGCACTGGCTCTGGTCGGCAGCGTTGTCGTCATACTTTTCTTCTACTTTGACCTGCAGCGCTATCTGACACTGACGGCTCTCAAGGATAACCGCCAGACGCTCCTTGATTATTATGCCGCCCACAAGCTGATCATGGTGGCCGGCTTCATGGCTCTCTACATCATTCAAACCACTTTGTCGCTGCCGGGGGCTGCAATTCTGTCACTGGCAGCCGGAGCAATTTTTGGCTCCATAATGGGAACGGTCTACGCCAACATTGCTGCAACAATCGGCGCCACCCTTGCTTTTCTCGTGACCCGTTATCTGCTGCGTGATGCCGTCCTGAACAAATTCGGCAGCAAGCTGGAAGGGATGAACCGGGAACTTGAGGAGCGCGGCTTCGGTTATCTGCTGTTTCTGCGGCTGGTGCCGCTGTTCCCGTTCTTCCTGATCAACCTGGCCGCCGGTCTGACCCGGCTGCCGCTGCGAACGTTCTTTTTCGGTACCATGCTCGGCATCATCCCGGGCGGTTTCGTCTACGTCAATGCCGGCGCAAGCCTGGCAACGATCGATTCGCTCTCCGGCATCGCCTCGCCCCGTGTACTTGGCTCATTTGCGCTGCTCGGTCTGTTTGCGCTTGTTCCGGTGTTGTACAACAAATTCAAAAACAGGAAACAGTGAGCGATCAAAGGCCTCTTGTGCGTACTTTGCTGAAAAATCAAAAATAGTTTTTAAGGAGGATCATCATTATGCCGCATCTTCAGTTTGAGTTTAATTTTACCCCGAATGAGACCGATAAAATCTGCTTTGCGACAAAGATCAAGGAGCACTTCGCAACAATCATGGATACCGGCACGGATCATATTGGAGTGACCTTGCGCTGTTATGGTACACACGATCTCTCGTTCGGTCACGCCACCAGCCCGGCTGACGGCATCGTCTTCGTTAACGCCGATATCCGTGGTGGGCGCACCAGCGAGCAGAAACGTTCATTGTCGCTCGCTTTCATCGATCAGCTGCAGCGTTCTTTCAACGTGCCGCCGCAGAATGTCTACGTCATCCTCACAGAGCATCCAGGGGAGCATTTCCAATTACACGACCGTGTCCTGCAGGGGTGGGCTCAGGGTGAAGATCCGCTGGCTGATGAGGAGCAAGGTTGAGCACACAACGACCGAAGCTGAAGGAATGATTTTTTTTTGCGGTGGTATTGACAGGCACAAAAAAGCTGGTTCAATTGAACTACAAGTTTTATATTTCAGGAGAATGGGAGGACGTTAAAATGAAACGTGTCGCAATGTTGGTTATGGCTTTATTCATGATGTCAGTAAGCATTCCGGTATTTGCAGCTGATAAGGCGACAGCAGCGCAGAAGGACGAATGTTTGCTTGCATCAAAAGACTGCAAGGACGCAACGGACTCAATCCATGAGAAAATCCAGAAACTTCAGGGAGAAATTAAAAAAGGCACCAAAGTTTATTCTGTTGAAGAGCTCAATAAACTCAACGCCAAATTAAAAGAAGCAAATGATTTGCTTGACAGCCTGTTGAAACATTAATTTGGGTTTTGGTTGAAACGATTAAAGCCAGGTGACAATGACGTAATCAGGGAGAGGCGGTAGCTTCTCCCTGATTTTTATTTTGAGCAGCATCATATGAATTGTAAAAGTATTGTAAAACGGCAGGTTATCCCCCCTAACTTCTCTGCATTTCTATATAATGATTAAACACCGCTCCCTTCTCCCAGCCATGCAACAGAATATGTTCTAACGTACCAAAAGGAGAAAAGATGCTTCACCACTCCGTAAATCACCCTCACCACCCTCTGGCAACCAGAGCACGTGTCCTCCTCTCAAGTGTTTTTGGCCCGTACGCGCAGGACGATCAGTACGGTAGCCGTAAAATAAACCCGATGGAACTGTACCAGAATCAGGTCACCCGCCTGCAGGGGAGCTTCTCTCTTCGGATGTTTCATCGTTCCTTCGGACTGATGATGATTCAGGAAAATCTTGACGCCCCCTGCACTCTCCTTGATTTCCCGACACTGGATAGTTTTACCGCACAGATTAGCGAGCACAGCTACGATGTCATCGGCATCAGCGGCATTATCGCCAATGTTGGCAAAGTAGCCAAGATGTGCGAGCTGATCCGCAGTTATCAGCCGGGAGCTACGATTGTTGTCGGCGGGCACATCGCCAACAAGGAGGGGCTTGATCAGATTATTGACGTGGACCTCATCGTTCGTGGCGAAGGTATCCGCTGGTTTCAGCGCTACCTCGGTCAGGATGATCAGAAGCCGATCAAACATCCCGCCGCTTTTTCCGGCTTCGGCTCAAAAGCAATGGGGCTTGATCTTGGCGACAGCCCCGAGCGGACGGCTGCGATCCTGATTCCCTCCGTCGGCTGTCCCATGGGATGTAACTTCTGCTCCACCTCCGCACAGTTTGGCGGAAAAGGGAAATTCATCAATTTCTTTGAGACAGGTGATGAACTCTATGCCGTCATGTGCGACATCGAACGGAAACTGAGTGTGCGCTCCTTTTTTGTTCTCGACGAAAATTTTCTGCTGCACCGGAAACGGGCACTGCGGCTTCTCGAGCTGATGACGGCCAACGATAAAAACTGGTCACTCTCCGTATTCAGTTCGGCACGAGTGCTGAAATCCTACTCAATGGATCAGTTGATGCGACTCGGAATCGGTTTCGTCTGGATGGGACTTGAAGGTGAGGAGAGCGGGTACGACAAACTCAAGGGGGTCGATACCCTCAGCCTCGTACAACATCTGCAGGCAAACGGTATCCGCGTCCTCGGCTCGTCAATCCTCGGTCTTGAAGATCACCGCCCGGAAGAGATGGGTGCGGTCATCGACTACGCCGTCCGTCACGATACGGTTTTCCATCAGTTCATGCTGTACACGCCGATTCCCGGCACTCCTCTTCATGAAAAGCATAAATTGGCGGGGGATCTCCTCCCCGAATCGGAATTCCCCTTTGCCGATGCCCATGGCCAATTCCGCTTCAACTATCGTCATCCTCATTTTGAGAACGGAGAGGAAGAAACTTATCTGCTGGACGCCTTCCACCGCGATTTTGAGGCTAACGGCCCCAGTCTTCTACGCCTCTTCCGGGTGCTGCTGAACGGGTGGCAGATACGAAAATCATATTCCCGAGGCGTTCGGAAGCGTCTTGCCTGGGAAGCTGCGCCGCTCCGCTTCACCTATGCGGGCGCTGTCTGGGCGATGAAAAAGTATTATCATCTGAATCCACGGATTCGGGAAAAGGCAGGAGCTCTTCTTGCGGATATTTATGCCGAATTCGGCTGGAAGACACGTCTGACAGCCCCGCTTATCGGCCGGCATGTCTTCAGATGCCTGAAGAGAGAGGAAGAGCGACGTGCGACCGGCCAGACCTATGAACCCCGTTCCTTCTGCGAAGAAAATGCGGCAGCGCTGGCTCTTAAAAATGGGAACGCCGTTAAACACGCACATGACGCACTACAGTTGTCACACCTGCCGCACCCGGCCCCCGGCTTCTGATGTAAAATTCCAGCATTCCCCTCTACGTCCCAAAATCCTGACATTCATAAACGCTTTCATTCCTTGCCCAACTTCCTCTCCAACCTTTCGACCACTTCGGCAACGGTACCTTCGACATCATCCCCGTAAACGGTAAAATAAAAAAACTGCCCCGTGTGATCAGACCAGTAGATATTATCAACCCTCAGCGGCTCAAGCAGGGAATCAATCTTTTCATAGGAGATGAAGGGATCTCCGTCCGGCCATTTCCTATCGAGCTTGGTCTGCTGGGCATCCGTCAAGGGTATCCTGTATGTAATCGAGTAAACCTCAGCCTTCATGACGATCACCTCACCGATCATTCTGACATAGCGGCATATGGTTTCTGCTACGTCCCCAACATCAATTTGTGTAAATATTCAGATATTCAGAAGCAAATCCTTGCACGAATGATAGTTGTCAGCAATTTACCATGCGTTATAAATTTTACCACACACCTAATTCCAGCCGTTCAAGCACGTCTTGAGTTGACTCCCACGTCTCGCCGATTTCTGTACGTAAAACACTGACAGCACCGTTACAGGCGCATGTTTCATAACTCACTGTAATTAACAGATATATAAAAATCAATTTTTGGCACATTTTATGATAAGAGACTAAATACTGTTATAAAAATAACTTGAAGGAGGTTCCACCATGGTACGTAACTACTTTTTCGCTGCAGTCTTTTTTCTCTCCTTGTCAGCTTGCGCTGTTCCACAAAAACAGCTTGACAGCAATGCGGCATATTCTTCTCACCAGTACACCAGTTCAGATATGGCTATCAGCTGGAAAACGGAAAAGGTGGATAATGTTCTCCACATAAATGGCACGGTTACTAATACCCGCACAAATTATGTATACGACAATCTGGAAATTGATGCGACCCTCCTTGATCCCCAGGGAAAAGTCATTGCGAAGCAGACGTACAATTTTACACCACTCAAGTTAAAGGGGACGGAACCGTTTAAAATGGCCATTCCTCTTGAAAGCAGCATGCAACCTGAGCGTATCAAATTCAATTACAGATATGGAATAGACGAGGACAGATTTTCAGTTAAATTCGAGTCAAGACTGTAAAAGCGTTACGTATGGCATACATGCTGGAGCCATTTGGGCCATGCTCACTACTGTCCGGTAGATTTGAATGTACAGATGTAACCATCTAAATTCAAATACTGATATCCCGGACAGTAGTGTAGGTTGTTAAATAATTTCCGCTTTATTCAAGTACCTTGGCATCAACTGCAAAATATTCCGATTCGCCAAAACAGTCCGTGGGGATACCTATATGCTGTTCGTAGGATACCGAAATCTTTTTACCCATGGCTGAATTGATCTTGCCGATCACCGCCTTGTCTCGTACCGAAAAAAGGAATTTCTCCGGCACTGTACCCGGCACCGGCAGCATCTGCAGTTCCCCTTCCCAGGTTTTACAGAGCCACCCTTTTTCTGAGAACTTTTGGACGTAACCGACCCTTTCCCCTTTAGAATAGCTCCAGTTAAGCACTATCATGATATAACCTGCAAAAAGAGCCACTGCGGCTACAATCAGCACTGCAGCTATTTTGACCGCCTTCTTCCTTATTTCCTCACCTGTCATGCTGCCTCCAATTACGTATTAATGTGAAGCCCGTCTGAAAGTTACTCTCCGTACCCTGCTTATTGCACGAGGCATTCCACCAAGAGCGGCACTCTCCAAATGTATCGATACACTATCACAGCACCCGCATCATGGCCCTTTTTTTATTCACCAGTTCTTACCTTTCAGAATCGCCCGTTGTTACAGCGAAGCCGCGCCATCACGCCATGGTTGAACAATCAATCTCCGGGTATCAAGATTCAGCGCCACAAGATTCCCCATATACGGCTGCATATTGGTGAAAGCGCCGTTATCAAGCTGGAAGTGGTTAGTCAAAAGCGACACTTCTATCAGCGGGAGCGGCCTTATTTTGTGACCGGTGACGAGGGTTCTTCCCTGCAGCTTGTTCCTGCCGATCACAACCGGGTTGTTCCCTCCCCATACCATTTCCAACGGAGTGCTTTCCGTCAGCGGGTCATCCGCTGACATATCCAGCCCTGCGTGGACAAAGATAAAATTCTTATCAGACCGGATATACGGCATCTGCTCGAGTAGTGTGAGATAACGTGACGGCAGCTCTTCCGAAGTCGTCACGCCGAAACTCTTCAAGGTTTCCCTCCCCCACCCTTCCATCCAGCCGTCATGAGTCCCGGTAATGGATTCAAGCAGCATATCCTCATGGTTGCCACGTACGGGGCGCACATCAAAACCGTCGTCTATGAGCTGCAGAATCATGTCCAGCACCCCCCTGCTGTCCGGGCCGCGATCAATGTAGTCGCCCAGCATGTAAAGCAAGTCGCCATGCTGCAGATTCAAAGCATCGAGGATGGCGCAGAAGGTTTTGCTGCCGCCATGTATGTCACCTATTGCGTAACGGGTCATGATCACACTCCGTCTGTAGCTTTTGGACGAATAACATGTTTATCAGTTCAATGCCGTTAAAAATAACGTGTCAAATGATACCATTCAACAGCATGGAGGACAAACAGCAAACGACTGGTGCCAGCAATACGACCGCCATGATGCCGCTGATGGCGGAGAATCTTCATGCAAGGGGACTTCCTCAGAAAAGATAAGACGGCTGCTGAGTCCGGCGATGATTCTCGCACCGACAAAGAGGATTCCGACACCGAAAAGGATAGTCCGACAAAAGAGATCGGCAATCGTATCCGCGGGATATTTGGCTTTTAACTCGCTGTAATTACATCGGTTATTACGTATTATCGCATCTTGAATCGATGCCTGTTTACATACTAGCAGAAAAACAGCGTTGACGAAGCTGCCGATTGAGTGATATTTTTGTTAGCTTTTAGAGCATATCGTTACTTGCCGGATAAAGCAAAAATGTTAGTACATTTCATTCAGGAGGTTTCAGATGAAAAAGTTGACTCGTGTAATTATTGCATTGTTTTTGGTTGCCCTCATGCCGGTTTCATCGCTCTTTGCAGCAGCTCCTCCCAAAAAGATAGTTATCGGGATATCCAAGATCGTTGCCCATCCGGCTCTCGATGCTGTCGAAAAGGGTATTCAGGATGAATTGGCTGCCGCTGGAATCAAAGCCGAATTTGACCTGCAGAACGCCAACGGGAACATCAGTACGGCAGCCTCTATCGCCAACAAGTTCCAGTCAGAAAAGGTGACTCTGGCTGTTGGTATTGCGACGCCGACCTCCCAGTCGCTGGTAAACACATTGCACGGCATTCCGGTTGTATTCTCGGCGGTAACCGATCCGGTAAAGGCCGGCCTGGTTCCGTCACTGAAAGGCTCAAAGAAACCGGTTACCGGCGTATCAGACATGACACCGGTCAAACAGCAGATCGAACTGCTCCTCAAGATCAAGAAGATTAAGCGTCTCGGCCATATTTACACAAGTTCCGAAGAAAACGCCGTCGTGCTGGCAGGTGTCGTCAAACAAGCCTGCAAGGAGTTAGGGCTTGAATATGTTGAGACAACTGTGTCCAAATCTGCCGAGGTAAAACAGGCCGTTCAGTCGATCATCAGGAGGGTGGATGCACTTTATATCAGCACCGACAATACCGTCGTATCAGCACTGAGTGCCATCGCGGACGTTGCCACCAAAAACAGGGTCCTGATCATGTCTGCCGATCCCAGCTCAGCAGAGAAGTACCCGGTCCTTGCCGCCTGGGGGTTTGATTATTACAAAATGGGCAGGGCTACCGGAAAGCTGGTCGCCGAAATCCTCAATGGCAAGAAACCGGAACAGATCCCGACCCGTTTTATGACCAAGACATCGGATGTTGATCTGCTGATCAATCTGGATGTTGCCAAAAAACTCGGCTTGACGATCCCTAAGAATATTGTGAAAAGCGCCAACAAGATCATCGAGAACGGAAAACTGCGCAACAAATAGTTTCTGCTGCCCGGTAACCGCTATGGTTACCGGGCGATAAATACCCCACTCTGGAAGGTTGAAACGGTTTTGCTATGATTGAAGGGATTCTGGTTGAAGGTCTGATCTATGGAATAATGGTGCTGGGGGTGTTCATCACCTTCAGGGTGCTCGATTTTCCCGACTTGACGGTGGATGGGTCATTTCCGCTGGGGTCCGCACTGATGGTCCAGGGCATTCTGCTCGGCATGAACAGCTGGCTGGCACTGCTGCTCGCCTTTATCGGCGGCGTGATTGCCGGCGTTATCACCGCACTTATTCATAACCACCTCAAAGTCCCCAATCTGCTGGCCGGCATTCTCACAATGACCATGCTGTACTCGATCAATATCCGCATCCTCGGCAACCGCGCCAATGTCCCGGTACTTGACCAGGACACCATCTTGTCGAGCGTTTCAAGCCGCCTGTCAGGGATTGTCCCGGATGAATACATCATGATACTCTTTTTTCTCATTATGGCTCTCGTCATCAAGCTGCTGCTGGATCTCTTTTTCCGCACCGACCTCGGTATGACCATAGGGGCGATGGGGAACAATGAGCAGATGATCATCTCTCAGGGGATTAACCCGAAAACTTTAAAAACCATCGGGCTCGGACTTTCCAACGGCCTGGTAGCCGTGTCGGGCGCCTTTGCTGCGCAGTATCTTGGCTTTGCCGACGTAGGACTCGGTCAGGGGATCATCATCACCGGCCTGGCCTCGGTCATGATCGGCGAATTTCTGGTCATGAAAAGCAACCGTATCGGCGTGCTGACTCTCTGTGCGCTGGTCGGCTCCATCCTGTTCCAAGCCGTCATGTATCTGGGTCGCTATTACGGTTACGTCATCGACATGACCCCTAATGACCTGAACCTGATCAAGGGTCTCCTGATCATCATCCTGCTGATCCTGACCCAGTCCAGAAAACTAAATATAGCCGCCTTAAAGGCAATGGTGCAAAAATGATAGCGCTAAAGAATGCTTCAGTTATTTTCAATCAGGGTACGGTGAATGAAAATCAGGCGCTAAACAACATCAACCTGAACGTCAGGGAGGGGGATTTCATCACCATTATCGGCAGTAACGGCGCCGGTAAATCGACACTTTTTAACCTGATTGCCGGTACGATTACCCCGACGCTCGGCTCCATCCATGTTAACGGGCGCAACGTAACCCGCGAACCTGAATTCAAACGGGCTCAATATATAGGCAGGATCTTTCAGAACCCGTTGCTCGGAACCGCCTCCAACATGAGCCTGGAAGACAACATGATGATCACCTACCGCAAGGGTTTCAAGTGGATCAAGCGGAGCCTTAACAACAAGATGAGGGAGTACTTCCGTTCAGAACTACTCCAGCTGAAGATGGGACTCGAGCATCGGATGAAGGAAAATCTGCTCATGTTCTCGGGGGGGCAGCGTCAGGCATTAACCCTTCTGATGATGGTACTTTCCAAGCCGGCCCTGATCATGCTGGATGAGCACACCGCCGCACTTGACCCCAAAAATGCCGAGATAGTCCTGGAACTGACGGACAAGTTTATCAAGGAGCACAAGCTCACCTCCATGATGATCACCCACAACATGAGTCACGCCATCGAGTACGGTAACCGCCTGCTGATGATGGACCGCGGCGAGATCATTTTCGATGCGGCCGGTGAAGCCAAGAAGGAGCTTACGGTTGAAAAACTGATCGAAAAGTTCCATGAACTTCGCCATCACGGCTTTGAAAATGACCGGGCCTTGCTTGCTGAATAATCCCCTGCACTACCCGATTTTAGATCTTGTATTAAATCAGGACTCAAACCTTGACTGGTCTGACCTTTTCTGGAATACTTCGGCTGCTTTATTAAATATTTGCTTAAGGAGATTAATACCATGAAAAAAATGTTGCTGTTACTGTCGTGCATCACCCTGTCGCTGCTTGCCGTAACCGCCTTTGCCGGTGACGGTTCTTGGGACAAGGTCAAAAAAGATGGCAAACTTATAGTCGGCCTTGATGACTCTTTCCCGCCGATGGGCTACCGCCAGGCTGACGGCAAACTGGTCGGCTTCGATATCGATGCTGCCGAAGAGGTCGGTAAACGGCTCGGCATCAAGATCGAGTGGCAGCCAACCGCCTGGGATGGTGTGATCCACTCTCTTGACGCCAAAAAATTTGACTGCATCTGGAACGGCATGACTATCACCGAAGAGCGAGCCAAGCAGGTTGCCTTCAGCAAACCCTATATTATGGACGGCCAGATCGCTATCGTGAATTTCAAGGATAAACGCTTCAAGAGTCTCAAGGCTCTCAAAAATTATAAAGCCGGCACCCAGAAGGGTTCTTCGGGCATAGAGGCCGTCAAAAAGCTGGCCCACGCGCCAAACGAGCTGAAGGAATACGGTGATTATCCCAAGGCCCTGCTGGACCTGGAAGCCGGCCGCATCGATGTGGTTGTGGTTGACAATGTCACCGGCCGTGACATGATTGCCAAACGCCCCGGCAAGTTCAAAATCATTCCCGGCATGATCAGCAAAGAGCCTTTTGGCGTTGCTTTCCGCAAAGATGACACAGATCTGCGTAAAAAAGTACAGCAGACCCTTGACAAGATGGTCAAGGATGGCGCCATGGCCAAAATATCGCGCAAATGGTTTGCAGAAGACCTTACCAACCCGAAGAAATTTTAATACGTGAAGGTTTCGATGATATATCTCGTCAGCAGGGCCTTTGTGGCCCTGCTTTTTTTATGTACGCTAGCCGGAAACTGTCTTGGCGCGGCAGATTACGACCAGCTCTTTCGCCAGTCCAGCGACCTGATGGCCCAGGGTGATCTGGATGGCGCATTAACTCTGCTCAGACAGGTTCCGACCCCCGCAGCCGGTGAAGAGGCCGGACCCTTTGTCTCAAGCCGCATGCAGGCCGCCCGCATCCATGCCGCGCAGGAGAACACGGACAAAGCAATTGCCGCTTGTCAGGAAGTCCTGAAACTTTTCCCCGACAACAGCGAAGCCCGTAACTTCGTCGCAGCATTGAGAGAGCAACTAAAACCCGGCTGGCACACCGTCCTGTCCGACACCCTCCGTTTCTTGCCATCCTTGGCAAAAGGCGCACTAATGACACTTATGCTGGTGTTCTGCACCATGCTGGTTTCCCCTCTCGGTGGGCTGCTGCTTGCACTGGGGCGCATCAGCACCCTGCGGCCGGTTTCAGGAACATGCTGGTTCATTATCTGGTTCTTCCGCGGCACCCCTCTCCTTCTGCAACTGTTTTTCATCTATTACGGCCTCCCCTCACTCGGCATCACCCTGCCGCCCTTTACCGCAGCAGTTATCGGTCTCGGCCTGAACTACTCAGCCTATCTGGGAGAGATCATCCGTGGTGCAATCCAGAGCATCGATCACGGCCAGATGGAGGCGGCCAAAGCCATCGGCATGAGCTACAGCCAGGCCATGCGGCGGGTAATTATCCCCCAGACCTACAAGCGCCTTATGCCACCCATCGGTAACGAGTTTATCGCCCTGATCAAGGATACAGCCCTTGTTTCAACCATCGCCATGGTCGAACTGATGCGCTCAGCCGACCAGCTCTTCAACACCTATTTCAACATCACGGCACTGGCACTGGCGGCGGTTATCTACCTGGTACTGACGACCATTTTCACCTTCATCTTCGAAAAGATAGAGTATCGGGCGGGGATCTATGAGCATCGCTAATCAACCACTCCTGAAACTGGAGAACATCACCAAACGATTCAAAGAGCTGACGGCGGTCAACGGAGTCAACCTAGAAGTTTCACTAGGCGAAAAGCTTGTCATCATCGGCCCCTCCGGTTCCGGTAAATCAACGCTGCTGCGTGCGATTAACCTGCTGGAAGAGATTGAGGAGGGAACCATTAGTTTTGAAGGTCGTGAAGTCGGGTATGTAATGCGCGGCGGCAAGCGTCATCCGGACCGCCCTCAGGCGATCAGTGCTCTGCGGGCCGAGATCGGCATGGTCTTCCAGCATTTCCATCTTTTCCCGCATATGACCGTACTCGGCAACGTGATGGAAGGGCCGATGACCGTGCAGCGTAAATCAGCCGAAGAAGCTCGTACTATCGCCCTTGACATACTGGAAAAAGTAGGGCTGGCCGATAAGCGTGACGTGTTTCCCGCCACCCTTTCCGGCGGGCAGAAACAGCGGGTAGCAATCGCACGCGCCCTGGCCATGCGGCCCAAGCTGATGCTGTTCGACGAGCCGACTTCGGCCCTTGACCCGGAGCTGGTCGGCGAAGTATTCGATACCATTCACACCCTGGCGGATGAAGGCATGACCATGATTATAGTTACCCATCATATGGGCTTTGCACGGGAACTGGCTGACCGGGTTATTTTTATGGAGTCGGGGAATTTTCTGGCCCAGGGGACGCCTGAGGAGCTCTTCAGCATAGCGCAGGATAACGAGCGGATCAGGGGGTTTCTCAACCGCCTCCTGTAAACCGACACCGAGCTTGAATCCGGTCTGACTTTGCGCTATATTAGCAAAACTTCAAAGAGGAGGGATAATACATGAGAACAGGAACTTTTTCGCATCCGGTTTTTCGAGGTACCATCTTTTTTTTGACAGTTCTATTTTTCTGTACAGCCGGTTACAACTCTGCCGGCGCTGCCGGCAAGGGGACGCTGACGGTCGGGATGGAGCTGTCTTATCCCCCTTTTGAGATGACCGATACCAAGGGGCAGCCGAGCGGCGTCAGCGTCGATCTCGCCAAGGCACTCGGCGCAGCGTTGGGAATGAACGTTGAAATCAGGAACATCACCTATGACGGCCTGATCCCCTCGCTCAAAACCGGCAAGATCGATCTGATCATTTCATCAATGACCGCCACGCCGGAGCGGGCACGGTCTATCGACTTTTCCGACCCCTATCTGCAGACCGGGCTCTGCCTGCTGGTACGCAAAGCTTCTCCCGTTCAGGGCATTGACGATCTGGACAAGGCAGGCATGACGGTCGCGGTTAAAAAAGGTACTACCGGCCACAACTACGCCAGTAAAAAGATGAAACACGCCCGAGTCCTGGTACTGGACAAGGAGGCTGCGGCAGTTCTTGAGGTGGTGCAGGGGAAGGCCGACGCCTTTATCTATGATCAGATGTCAACCTACAGCAACTGGCAGCGCAATCAGCAGACTACCCGGGCACTGCTGGAACCGTTCCAGCGGGAAGAATGGGCGGTCGGCATCCGTAAAGGGAACCCGTCACTCAAGACACGCGTCAATACTTTCCTGAAGGAATATCGTGCGCAGGGCGGCTTTGAGCGTTTGGGAGACATCTGGCTGAAAGAGCAGAAGGAACAGTTCAAAAAACTCGGTTATCCGTTCTTCCTGTAGATGTAAAGGATCGCCCATGGGTAACATGCTGTCAGCGATATGGAGCCAGCCTGAAGACGGCAGCGCTCCACCGCTGTTCTCCCGGATTGTTGCGTTTACGACCGTACTTCTTCTGATCTCCGCCCTGTTCTGGTTCGCCTTCAACCAGCTTCAGTACGGCTGGAACTGGGGAGCGGTCTGGCAGTACCGTCAGAAATTTCTGCAGGGGTGGCTGACGACACTGCTGATTTCGGCTGCCGCACTCTGCCTCAGCCTGCTGATCAGCGTCTTTTTCGCCCTCGCCCGTCGCTCACGACTGCTGCCGCTGCGCTATCTGTCGCTGCTGTATATTGAAGTTGTGCGTGGCACGCCGCTCCTCGTGCAGATCCTGGTTTTTTTCTATGTCGTAGCGGATGCGGTCGGCGTCAGCAATCGCTATGCGGTCGGGATACTGACGCTGGCGCTCTTCGCCGGTGCCTACCTGAGCGAGATCATTCGGGCCGGCATAGAGAGTGTCGGCGAGTCACAACTGGAATCGGCAGCAGCTATCGGTCTGACCCGCCTGCAGACATACCGTTTCGTCATCTTCCCGCAGGTCGTGCGCCGGATCCTGCCGCCGCTGACCGGTCAGTTCGCCTCGCTGATCAAGGATTCCTCCCTGCTGTCAATCATCGCTGTCAGCGAATTCACCCTTAACGCACAGGAGGTCAACGCCTTCACCTTCAGCACTCTGGAAAGCTACCTGCCGCTGGCGGTCGGCTATCTGCTGCTGACGCTGCCGATTTCGCTGTTCAGCCGCTATTTGGAGCAAAAATACCGCTATGCAACTTAGCTTTAAAAACCTGACGAAATCATACGGCCCACGTCGGGTACTGGACGATATCTCCATCGATCTGCCGGATGCACACGCCATTGCAGTGATCGGCCCCTCGGGGGGCGGCAAGACGACGCTGCTGCGAACGATAGCCGGACTGGAGCGGCCCGATTGCGGACAGCTGAGCATCGATGGCGAGTTGCTGCGGTTTGATGACACCAGTCTGCTGCTGCATCGCCGCAGCATAGGCACCGTCTTCCAGGCCTTCAACCTCTTCCCTCACCTGACAGCACTCGAAAACATCCTGCTGCCGCTGGAACAGGCCCACGGATACCGTCATCCCGAAGCGGTGGAGGCGGCAGAGTCGATCCTGAAACGTTTTCAACTTGAGGGGCACGCCGACAAGAAACCGGCCCAACTGTCGGGCGGCCAGCAGCAGCGGATCGCTATCGCTCGCGCCATTGCCATCAAGCCACGTTTTCTGCTGCTTGATGAACCTACCTCCGCGCTCGATCCGGAGATGACCGCCGAGGTGCTGGATATTATCGGGGAGCTACAAGATGAGGGACGCGACCTGCTGCTGGTGACGCATCATATGGGTTTTGCCCGCACGGCAGCCGATTATTGTCTGTTTGTGGCTGACGGAAGGATTGTTGAAAACGGCCCGGCCGACCGGCTGTTCGCCGAACCGAAGAGCAAAGAACTGCAGCAGTTTTTAGGAAGGGTCATGCGCTATTAAGCCTGATATCAGCAAATGATCTCTCAATTGAGCGTATTTTTACGCTGGCATGGAATTAAAATATCGAGTAGGACGATCACCCGCAGGTGAAAAAAACAGGGGCAATTCGGTAAGGAAACATCCGATGTCCAAAGGAGACCATGTGCCGATAGAGACAGCGGACGACAACATTGGAGGCATTTCACTCAAGGACCAGACAATACTGGAAAAATGCAGGGAGATCGAACTGCTCAGCAGGGATCTCTATACCTGTTTTGCCGGGACCTATGTTGACTCAGCCGAAGCGATCCGCCTCTGGCACAAGACCGCCCGCGAAGAGCAAAACCACGCTGACCAGTTCACCCTGGCCCTGAAATTGCGTAAAGGGCTGCAGCTGCACGCGGAAATCAGCCAGGAAAAGGCTGACGACATTATCCAGAAGCTCCAGGGAACTATCGCCAAGGTAACCCTGACGCCGCTTCCCCTTATGATGGCACTGAGATTTGCAGTCAGACTTGAACATTTGCTGACCGAACTGCATCTCTCATGCATTGCAGAGTTCAGTGATCCGTCATTCCAGAGTCTTTTTAACGCCATGATGTCCAGCGACCAGGAACATGTCGCATCACTTGAGGCGTTCCTGAAAAAAATTTCCAGTGGCACCAGTTCTGAGATAACCGATATTGCGGGCGAAAAGTCAGAAGCAGTACCTCACCTACCAGTAGATGCCTCCGGACTTGAACCATACCAGCAGAAGATACTGGAACTGCTCAAAGAGCAGGAGCTACTAATGGGGTCAATTTACCAAAAAATCGCCGAACTGTTTCCTGGCAATGCGGACAGCTACCATATTTTTATGGATGAAGAAATGGAACATGCGGTCTGGATTGAACAGCTACACAAGTCCTGTATAAGCGGCAAGGCTCGTTTCAGTGAAGGTAAAACACGCAGTTACACGGTCAGCAACATGATTGCCTACATTCGGGAGTTTTATAACAGGCTCAAGACAGGTCGCCTGACCGAACTGCAAGCACTAACGGCAATGGCTGATTTTGAAAAGGCCCTGATTGAACGCGACGTTTTCCAGCACTTTAACGGTGATTCCCCCGAAGTGAGGAAAACTTTAGCACGCCTTAACGACACACAGAAAGAGCATACCGGGCGCATCACAAATATGCTGCAACAGGTAAGGGCATCACAAAGAACCATTTACTAGCGGGGCTCGGCTCTTAAGCCCCGAGGTACAACGGCAACGGCTGCCAGCTACCGGCACGACCGTTTTACCCCTCCAGACTCTTTGTCACAACCTCATACACATCCCGAGGCAAATCCGGGACAGCCTTAATCCGCAACAGCTGCTGCTGCATCAATGCACTCCTCCCCGATTCAAACCGCTTCCAAGTCGTCAGTGGCCCAAGCAGACGGGCTGAGACCTGCGGATTAACCGGAATCAACCGCAGCAGCTGATCTGTCAGAAAGCGATACCCAGCGCCGCCCTGATCATGGAAACGGACTTGGTTCCTCTGGCTGAATACCCCGACAAGAGAGCGGAAACGGTTGGGATTTGTCAGTTCAAAAGCGGGATGGTTCAACAGCTTTTGAAGTTCATCCAAAGTACCGGGAAGCGTCGATGCAGCCTGAAGTGAAAACCATTTGTCAACCACCAGACGATCCCCCTGCCAGCGGCGGTAGAAGTCTTCCAGAAGCTCGGAACGTTCCGGGCAGTCGCATGAAGCGAGCGGTATCAATGCCCCGATGCTGTCGGTCATGTTATCCGCCCTCCGATACTGTTGCAGACAGAGGTCGATACTGTTTTGATCACTGATGCTGGTCAGATACGCAAGACAGAGATTGCCAAGCCGCCGATTACCGGAGCGGCCATCATCCGGAGCATACGGAGATTCAGTCAGACTGGCGGCGCGTACCGCCGTAAATTCATCTCTAAAGCGTGTTGCAAGAGTACGGATTACAAACTGCCGAGCCGTGTGAATCGCCATTGGATCAACTACTTGAACCAGCTCGGCAAGATATTTTTCGGTAGGCAGAGTCAGCATTTCAGCCAGGAAAGCCCGGTCAGAGTGTCCGTTCGCCAGCAAGACACGAAAGGCCTCAGTAAAAGTTAAATCGAGCTTCAGCTGAATCCCCTGTTGCAGATTAACAACCAGGCCGAGAATGGTCTGCAGCGCCATCTGCTGCCCCGCTTCCCAGCGGCAGAACGGGTCGGACTCATACTTCATCAGCAGCGTCAGCTGTTCATTGCTGTATGGATAATCGAGTTTTACCGGCGCCGAAAAACCGCGCAGCAGAGCCGGGGCAGGTTCCTCGTCCAGGCCGGTGAAGCAGAAGGACTCCTCGCCCTTATGCAGATGAAGGATTCGCGAAGTCTCCCCCCGTGGGGCCTCACCAGCCAGCGTCAGCGGTAGCTGTTCCCCGTTCTGACCGAGTAGCCCCAGCGACAGCGGGATATGCAGCGCACTTTTTTCTTGTTGACCGGGTGTCGCCGGGCAGCTCTGGCTGAGCGTCAGAGTGAAGGTCTTTTCGGCAGCGTTGTACGCGCCCCTTGCAACGAGCTGCGGCGTACCGGCCTGACTGTACCAGAGTGCGAACTGACCAAGATCCATCCCGCCAGCCTCAGCCATGGTCTGCACAAAATCGTCAACCGTCACCGCCTGCCCGTCAAAGCGTTCGAAATAGCGGTCCATGCCACGGCGGAAGCGCTCGGCTCCGAGCATTGTATGCTGCATCCGGACGAGTTCGGCCCCTTTGTTGTAGACAGTGGCCGTATAAAAATTATTGATCTCCATATACGAATCGGGGCGTACCGGATGGGCCATCGGTCCGCCATCCTCGGCAAACTGTGATGTCCTGAGGCCCCGCACGTCTTCGATCCGCTTCACCCCGCGCGACTGCATGTCAGCCGAAAATTCCTGGTCGCGAAAAACGGTCAGCCCCTCTTTGAGAGAAAGCTGAAACCAGTCACGGCAGGTCACCCGATTGCCGCTCCAGTTATGGAAATATTCGTGGGCTATCACCTCTTCGATGGCGTGATAGTCATCGTCGGTAGCGGTTGTCGGGCTGGCGAGAACATAGCAGGAATTGAAGACGTTGAGCCCCTTGTTTTCCATCGCCCCCATATTGAAATCATCAACCGCCACGATCATGTAGCAGTCGAGATCATATTCCCTGCCGTAGACCTCCTCATCCCAGCGCATCGCCTTTTTGAGTGAACGCATGGCGTGGTCACACTTATCACTGTTCTGCTCGTGCACATAGATCTGCAACGCCACCTCCCGCCCGGAGCAGGTGGTGAAACTGTCGGCACTGCAGACCAGATCACCAGCGACGAGGGCGAACAGATAACTCGGTTTTCTGAAAGGGTCGTGCCAGACCGCAAAGTGGCGACCTCCAGGCAATTCACCACTCGCCTGGAGATTGCCGTTGGAAAGCAGAATCGGATAACCGGCTCTATCAGCGACGATCATGGTGGTAAAGAGTGTCAGGACATCGGGACGGTCGAGGTAGTACGTGATAGCACGGAACCCCTCCGCCTCGCACTGGGTGCAAAACATCCCGGCTGAACGATACAACCCCTCTAGGGCGGTATTATCCTGAGGGCGGAGTTCGGTGGTCACCTCCAGGACAAAAGCGGGGGGAACGTCCTCAATCGTCAACAGCTCCGCAGTAATACTGTAGCAGCCCTGATCAAGTGCTATGCCGTCAAGTGTTAATGCACGCAAGACAACATTCTTGCCGTTCAGAACCAGTGGGCGCTTGCCGGATGTCGTATCATATGCTGCCCGAAGTGCCATTCGTGAAGTAACGATGGTGACTTCGTCGCCAAGTTCGAAACGGAGATCGATACTATCAACGCTGTAATCCGGGGTGGTGTATTCGTTACGGTATATTGCTGTATGAGTCGATTCAGTCATTGAGTTTTCCTCTATAAATCTATATTGTGGTGCGCAATTTAATGATTTTCTACAAATAGCACAATCTATCAGCGATTCCATGCATAAAAAGCAACACTGCGAACATGACGTGCCCCGTCAACATGATACATCCACAATCTAAAAGTCATTGAGCGATTAGAGCGGGCATACTCAAAACGAATGTGCCGGTTTAAATTTTACCCACATGGAGGAATATATGGATTTCCAAGCAATAAAGGAAGCAAACGCCACCATCGTAACAGTAACCGGCAGACTGGATGCCGTTACTGCCCCGGAATATGAAAAAGCCGTGAACGAGTTGATTAGTGGCGGAGAGATCGCTTTTGTCATTGATTTCAACGGCCTTGATTATATCAGCAGCGCGGGACTGCGGGGGCTACTTGTGACAGCCAAGCAGCTCAAGGGAAAAGATGGGCAGGTTCGTTTTGCCAATGTCAAAGGGACAGTCAAGGAGGTATTTGACATCTCCGGTTTCGGCTCCATCTTCCAGATGGATGACTCTGTGGCCGCTGCTCTGGCCAAGATAGCATGAATGTCGACTAAATCAGACACGATACAATGCGTGGCCACGCTTGAAAACCTGGCTCTGGTGACCGATTTTATCGAAGATTGCGCCGACCGCTTCGATCTCGAATCCCAAAAAAAGTTTGGGCTTCTTGTCGCCGTGGAAGAAGCTTTCGTCAATATCTGCAGCTATGCCTATCCTGATAGCGAAGGGAAAGCGGAGTTCTCCTGCTGGATCGATGGCACTGACTTTGTGCTGGAAATTGCGGACTATGGCAAACCATTTGATGTCCTGTCGCTCCCCGATCCGGACACCACCCTGGATATCATGGAGCGTGAAATCGGCGGTCTGGGAGTCTACTTTATCCGCAGATTAACAGACAACGTCAGCTACCGCCGGGAAAACGGGCAGAACATTCTCAGACTCGTACTTCAGTAAACTCAGGACGTTTATCCATGACCTTCAGCCACCCTCCCCGAATTATTTTAATAGTGTTCCTGCTTCTCTCAAATACTGTCGCAGCATCATCAGCCACAGAAACTCGAATGACCCTGGCGGACTGTATCGCCACAGCCGTGCGGGAGAACCGAACTATCAAAAATGCTTATCTCGACCGGATCGTGCAGAAATACGACCTCCGGGTAGCAGAAGACAAATTCACCCCCAAACTGCTCTTGACACCATCAATACAAGCAAGCGGCGGCAGCGACCCGACCCCCACCACCGCAGTAACCGGCCTTTCCGGCACGGTAACCGAGCAGTTCCCCACCGGTGCCGCCATCACCCTGGGTGCCAAGCATGACATCACCAGCACCGAGAACGTTCGCACCGGTCGTTCCTATGGCTGGAATGTCTCCCTGACCCAGCCGTTCTTGAAAGGAGCCGGTTTTGAGGTCAACACGGCATCAGTCATATCCGCTCGCAGAAATGAACAGAGCAACATTCTCTCTCTTAAATCAACCCTCATGGATACCCTGACCTCCGTGGTAACCGCCTATCGCAGTTATATTCAAGCGATAAAATCGCTGGAGATTAACCGCCAGTCGTTGATACGCAGCAGGGAATTGATCGAAATCAACAAGGAATTGATCGCCGCCGGCCGCATG
Organism: Desulfuromonadaceae bacterium; assembly: GCA_028683435.1. Taxonomy (GTDB): domain Bacteria; phylum Desulfobacterota; class Desulfuromonadia; order Geobacterales; family Pseudopelobacteraceae; genus JACRCG01. The sequence continues at coordinate 26,247 of JAQUIG010000043.1, forward strand.
GCCGCTATCGAGAGCGTGCAATCGGAAGCGGATGTGGCCGGCAAGGAATTCAGCCTCCTCTCTTCTGAAAACGCCGTCGATGCGGCACGACTTGCCCTGACCAAGGCCATAGACATCGACAAGAACAGCAGGATCATCCCCGTTGAAGAGACCGGGATTCCGCCAGTCCCCTATACTCTTGAAGAGGGGAAGAAGCTGGCTTTCGAGAACAGGCCGGATTACCTCAGTTCCCTGCTGGGGTATGAGAATGCAAAGCTCGATCTGGTCATAGCCAGGAACAGCACGCTCTGGGATCTCTCCCTGACAGGGGGATATGGCAACAGCTACACCCGTGATGGCGTACCGGGCAGCGATTCCTCTGCCGGGGCCTGGAATGCCGGCCTGACACTGAGCGTGCCGCTTGGCGATCTTTCGATCCGCCAAGGGCTACTTGCTTCTGAAATAGCCATGAAGAAACTTGAGCATGACATGGCTAGGCAGCGCGAAGACATCGAGATCGAAGTTCAGGATGCATTGCGCAGCGCCGAGATGAACCTGCGTCAGATCAGACTTGCCACCCTGTCACGTTCATTAACAGAACAGAAGGTCGAAATTGAAACCGATAAACTTAAAGCCGGCCGTTCCACCAACTTCCAGCTGGTCAGTTTTCAGAATGATCTGGTTAACGCACGAAACAGTGAGCTGGATGCGATCATCACCTATCTGAACGCCTTGACCGCGCTTGATAGAACCTTGGGGATAACATTAGACCGATGGGGGGTATCACTTGCAGAGCGAAAATAATGACGGGAGCGTTATGGTCCAGAACAGCATCATAGCGGACAGAATATTAAACGACATGACCGATGGAGTTATGACGGTCGATCTGCAAGGACAGATCACCACCTTTAACGCCGCCGCATCGCATATCCTGGGAATTCCCGCTGAGGAAGTCGCCTCCCGCCGTTTCGGTGAAGTCTTTCTGGAAATAGAAGGGGCGGATGAGTTTAGCCAGGCGCTTCTGGATGCCGTCTACGAATCCACCACCAGCCATAACCGTATTGTGCCCTTCAGCAATAACGGCAAAAGCTCCATACTCGCCCTGACCACTACCTTTATGAAAGCAGGAGACGGCACCGGCGAGAAGATCGGGGTGATCGCTGTTTTCAGCGATATTACCGAACTGCAGGCGTTGCAGGAGTCGCAATTTCGCCACGCGGAGGAATTGCAGGTCAAACATCGCGAACTACAGGATGCCTACCTGAAAACCGAGCAGGGAAACCAGCAGTTGCAGGCCGCCCTGAAAAAGGTACAGGTCATCAGAATCACCGCAACAGCCTTCACTATCATCCTCTTTCTGGGGATCGGCCTGTATGTATGGAGCCGTAATCACACCACCTTCACCTCGTCCGCGTCATCCTCACAATCAACACCGGAAGGCGCGGTGTCAACGTTCACCGTCACCCCGCAACCAATATCGTCCAGCATCTCATTGACCGGCAAGCTGCAGGCGCTGCAGATGGTGAACATCAACAGCCCGTTATCCGGCAAAGTTGAGCGGGTAATGGTGCGCTACGGAGAAGTGGTGACTGCGGGGCAGCCGCTGGTGTCAATGGATATCGCCGAGGCGCAGATGAAGTATCGCGAGGCAAAGTCGGCCTACATCAAGGCGGCAGCCAACTTCAAACAGGTTGAAAAATGGGAGTCTGGCTCCGAGGTTGTGCGGGCCAACCGCTCACTGACAAAGGCAAGGCTTTCCCTGGAAAACCAGAAAAA
>JAQUIG010000078.1 GCA_028683435.1 Desulfuromonadaceae bacterium
TTCCACCGGCAGCGCCCCGCGCGATCTGATCGACGAGCCGACCGGCGACGGTATGTTCGAGGGGTCGCTAAAACTGCAGTTTCCACGCACCGCCAACCTGGACGCCCGGACTGATCTCAAGAACAACGTATCGAAAAAGGCGGAGATCATCTGCACCGGCCCGATCATCGAGGGCGATATCCCGTACAGCATCACGTTCCAGATGCCGCACCTGAAACCGAAACAATACGAGAACCCCTACGAAGCCGGGATCATCAAGAACGTCCGCGAGTTTGACGTACTCGGCGCGACAACGGCTCCGACCGGCATGACCGGGGTCACCGATCCGTTGTGGATCAAACTGACGAATAAGATCAGCACGAGTTTGCTGGCGTAATAGCAATAACTAATTGAGGAGGAGCGGCGTGCTTGATATTTCAAAAGTAGAAACAGGTGGCACACGGGTATGGGTGCCTATTTTAGAGGGTTTCCGGGCGCAATTCACACACATTGCCCAGGACGAATACGACGCCCTGCGGAAATCCTGTCAGGTTTTAGAGGAAAAAGACGGGAAACTCGAAGGCCCGGTCGACGAGACGGCGTTCCGCCATAAGCTCGCCATGCGGGTCACAACCGCCTGGGAAGGCATCGGCGACGGGGATGCACCATACCCATGCACTCCGGACAACATCAAATATATTTCCGACAAAGTCACCGAATACCGCCTCGCCCTTTTCAGCAAGCCGCTTTCTCTGACGCTTATGCTCGCAGCGGAGCGGGAAGAACAAAAAAAAAGCTGATTCAGTATCTGCAGGCAAGGCAAGACTTCCCGCATGTTTCTTGCCCGGCCTGCAGAGAAGCTGAAAGGCTCGACAGCCAGCCGTTGCCCTGCCGTATGCCGGCCGGGTGCCCGATCCCCCCGGTGCCGAATGGATACCACCGGCACCGCAGAATACTAAACCACTGCCAGGCGCTTCACGGGCTTGCCACCGCAGACACCATTTTTAAGCTGCATGGTGTGACAGTAGAAGATCTGGACTTTTTGGCAGTGATCCATCAAGAAACCGCGTCCCCCCAGGAGTATTGAGTTATGGCAAAAGACGTCAGGTTCCTCATATCCGCTTCCGCCGACAATGCAGTCGCCGAGATGAAGAAAATGCAGGCCAACGGCGAGGATGTTTCCAAGCTGATGGGATATGCGTTCCAACGGCTCGGAACCACGTCTGACACCGTGTTCAACAAACAAAAAGAAAGCGCCCGCACCGCATACGCACTCATCAAAAATTCCGGGGTTGCCAGCGCCGCAGATATAGAGCGTGCATATACAGCCATGCAGACCAAACTGGCCGGCATAGATAAAACAGCAAGCCTGGAAAACATTGGCCGGGGTGCCAAAGAGTCGGCAAAAGATGTATCAGGGTTGTCTGGGCACATCGATGTCCTGTCAAGTTCATTGATGAGCCTGGCTGGGCCTGCTGCGATGGGCATGCTGATACGCTCTTCCATATCCGCCGCATTGGCCACTGAAAAATACACAGCAGCGATGGAGGCGTCCACGGGATCAAGCCAGGCCGCCGCTCGCGAAATACAGTTTATCAGGGAACAGTCCGAGCGCCTGGGACTTGATTTTGTGGCGACGGCTGGGGCTTTTGCAAAGTTCACCGCTTCGACCAGGAACACAAGCATCGAAGGGGAAGCCACCCGCAAGATTTTTATTGGGGTATCTGAAGCGGTCACCGCGATGAAACTGTCAGGCGATGATGCAAACGGTATTTTCCTTGCTTTGTCACAAATGATGAGCAAGGGCAAGGTTTCTGCTGAAGAATTGAACGGCCAGCTGGGAGAACGGCTCCCTGGCGCACTCAAGCTGACTGCGGACGCCATGGGCATGACAACAGGCGAACTCATGAAGCAGATGGAGCAGGGGAAGCTGATGTCTTCTGACGTTCTCCCAAAATTGGCAGAACAACTCCACCTGACCTATGGCGAAGCGGCAAAAAAATCAGCCGAGAGCGGCCAGTCGGCAATCAACAGGTTTAACAATGAAGTAAAGGCGACCGCCTCCTCTATCGGAACGGCGCTCATGCCTGCCATAAACACCATGGCGACAAAGTCGGCGGCTGTCCTGAAAGACCTCCGGGAATCGCCCCCCGGATGGCTTTCAACTCTCGGGTATGTTGTGTCCCCCGGTATTACCCGTCTGATCCGGTCTGGTAATGGCAAAGCCCCGGCAGTCTCATCCAGCAAAACTGACTCAGATCTGTCGGCAGAGAACGCCAAAACGGCTATTGCCAAAGCATCAGAACAGGCAGCACGGGACAAAGCCGCAGCAGAAACACAGAAAAAGGAGATGGAAAAACAGAAAAACGATGCAGTCGTGGCTTTCCGCGACAAGGCCCGCGCCATTATCGACATTGAAAAAGAGCGGGTCAGGACAACTCTGGCTATTGAAAAAGAGTACGGGGCCAGTCTCAAAGCACAGTACGAAGAACGCATCACCGATCTGGTGACCTTTAGCAAGGCCCGCGACGCCGTGAGCGAATCCAAGGCCGCCCGGGACAAAAAAAGAGCCGAAGACCAAGCTGCAGCTGCAAGAGGCCCGGAAGACGCGTATCAAAAATACTACCGCACCAGGGAAGAACTCTCCCAGGCTGAGGCGCAATTGGACAATGAGTCCAGCTGGAGCCCTGCCGCGATCGCGCAGAAATTAAAGGCATACGACGACCTGATAAAGAAATCAGAAGAACAGGCAGAGCAGGCATCCACCAACAGCATCGAGAGTATATCCTCAGAACAGGTCGCATATGATGCCCGCGAGAACCGTGTACGGCTGGAAAGCAAGATCGAGGAACTGGGCAAGCGGCAGCTCGATTTAATGGAAAACTCCGCCATCTCCGCTGTCGAAGAATCGGTCGCATGGCAAAGCCGGATCAGCGCGACAGAAGACCGGGTCAAATCGCTGGACCAGATGCTGCAAAACTTACCCCGCGTCAAAGAGATCGCCGTAAATCTCACGGTCAATGGCCTCTCGGATCTGCAACGGGTTGCCGGGGTAATGCAGGGCACCAGCGTTACTACCTCTGGACTGTCAACTGTCTCTGCATCCGGCATGTCCGCCGGAGATTATTATGAGTCAAACGGGTCCATGTTCTGGGGAGATGGCACATATGCCGGGCCGGCGTCGTATGCTTCTGGCACTGACTATGTCCCATCAACCGGCCTCTATCTGCTGCACAAAGGTGAAGAGGTCAAAAACACCGCCCGTGTCAATGCAGAAAACAAAACCACCAACAACGCGCCGTCATATAATTTCAGCGGCAACATCGTGCTGCCGAACGTCACCAACCAGACCACGGCACGCGAACTGTTCAACGAATTCCAAAAACTCGCCCGCCGCCAAGCGGCATAAACAGGAGAAATCATGGCCCCCAAATTGTTCACCGTCGATGCCCGTTGCGCCCGCTGCTATAAAAAAGCGGAATGTCTCGTGCGTGTTGAGGTCATCACCGCGCTATCATCGCTCACGAACAAATTGAACACCGACCCCGCACTGGCCGAATCACCCGGAGAAGGGATCATCATCCTGGCGTGCGATGATTTCGCCGTGGCTCCGGCCTAAATGCTGCGCCAGCGGAATGGCATATTACCGGCCGGATACGTTGATGAAGCCTATTACGAATTGTGGACGCCGCCGGTCGGGACGCATAACGTCAACCACCCGCTGATGTCGTTCGACCTGGCGCGCCTGCCGTCCTATCCCGAGTTTTCCATTGAATTCAATCAGTGGAGCCGGGAATCAGGCGGCGGGGCGCTGTTTGCCGGTGCCCCCTATGCCGTGCGGTTGTTTCAGTCGCTCTCCTGGCCGTCGATCCGCACCGCCGACCGGGATCTGCTCGAGACGTTTTTCCTCACCGTTGCCCGCGCTCAATCTGAACCGTGGGAATGGTACAGCCCTGAGCAGGGGCGCGTCTGGCCCGTTCGTTTTGCCGATGCCAATTTTCCCGAAACCCCCGAAGTCGGCCACGGCTATCACAGCCTCTCTGGCATGCGCCTGATGATCGACCTCAACTACTCCGGCCTGGAGCCCTCCGGAGTGGCGGCATATACTCCGGACATGGGCACCGCGTTTTCAATCGGCGATGTGCTGATGCAGTTCCCCCGGCCTGGCAAATCCGGCACCGGTTACGGCCTGACAACACGGCACACGCTGGAGGATTCCAGCGCCGCCATGCCCGTTGCCTATCGCGTCGGCAATTCCAGCCGCAAAAACTGGACCCTGTCCTGGTCGAACATGAATTACATACACTGTAACTGGCTACATGGTTTTTTTATCACCTATTGCCGCGGCATGTTACGCCCGTTCACCTGGCACGATACCGACGGCACGCCGCGGGTCGTACGCCTGGCAGAAACAAAAATTACTATTAAACAGTCGGGTTGGAATCGTTTTAGTTGCAACCTCCCCTTGATTGAGGATATCTGATGCGCACATTCACTCCAAATCTAGCCGCCGATCTGGCGAGGACTGACGGCAGCGGCCCGGTATGGCTGCTCCGCTTTACCGCCGCCGGCACCGATTACATTCTCTGCCAGGATGCTATCAATATTCCCCCGTGGGGTAAAGCCGCGCTGCCGTGGATCGCCTCATGGGGGCAACTCACTGAGGGTGTTACCAGCACTCTGTCTGATTTCAACATTTCCAGCCTGTCCGTCAATATGATCAATGACCCGAATGCCACCCCAAACCTGCGATCGTTGGCAAAAGCCCGCGTGCTGAATGGTCTGGCGGTATCGGTATATATCTGGGTTGACGGCTGCATCGACGAACCGTTCGAGATGTTCAGTTTTATGATTATAGACATCGATCTACCCGACGAGGCTTCAGTAAATATCGAAATGCAGGACGAGTCAGCACGCCATGAGAATTCCAGCCCCGGCACGATTATCACAAAAGAAGATCATCCTTCCGCTGATCCGGATGATGTCGGGAAAATCATTCCCATGCCATTCGGCACGGTATCAAAATTGACAGCCGTAGCGCTCGACTCCGGCAGAATAACGAGCATCCCGAACGCAATATCTGCCACGGCCGTATCGTTTTCCGTTTCAGATGCCACCGGTTTATCCAGCGGCATGGCGTTAAAAATTGATGATGAGATTATCGGGCTGGTTTCGGTTGCGGGCGATGTGCTGACAGTAACGCGAGGAACCCTTGGCACGCTGGCGACGACTCACCAGCGCGGGGCTTCCGCATGGGAATTAAAAGACGAATTCATTTATGCAGTTTCTGATTTCCCCGTCACCAGCATGCCAAAAGCGTATGGCAGGGTCGGTCAGGCCATTATGGACATCAGCGGTCTATGTACCGTATGGCCAGCCGGTAATCACCCCAATTATCCGGGCAAAGCCGTCGTCAGCGTGCCCGGATACATCACCGCTGCACAGGCCGTCGATATGCTAGTGAACGATGGTATCGATATTGAAGACCGGCTGGCGATTGAAAACGCATTGTCTGTCAGTGATACGATTACCGTTAACGACCTGATCGGGATCAGCGACGGTGTCACGGTGAACGACCCCGGACATTATAACCCTATCTCCGGACTGACAATCACTGAGAGTACAACAACAGCGCCGGGCACCTCATCCGAGGCCAACGTCGGCACAAACGGTTCAGTCTCTGTTTATGCCACGTTTAACAATACCGCCCCCGGCAACCGCGCGGCTATAACACTGACTGTCAATGTGATTTTCAAAGCCAGTTACACATATAACTGGTATTTTTTCCTCTGTGATGATGCCGGGACAAATGTAGTCCAGATCGCGGCCGGGACAGGAGCCACAAACCCAAATCCCAAAAATTACACCTTTGAAGTGCCGACGGCATATTTGCATTTAAACAAGGTCCGCGCGGTGATCAGTTCCAGCAATATCTGGGTTGGAGTCGAGCTCCAGGGCGCGACACGATCCATACGGCAAACGACAGTCAACAGTGGCGTAAGAGCTGCTGGAGTTTACAGAGCAGGCGCTGTCACAAAAACCAATACTGTGACAAAATTAGGGACGGCGACACTCGCAGGGACACTCACCCGCACCGCTGAAAACTCTGTTAAAACCGGCACAGTAACCCTCTCCGGCAACTCCGTGGCCAACACCCTGATCGGCGACGCCATCCTCGTCGACGTCATCAGCCCTATAACCGAGCCACAGGAAGTCATCACCAAAATCCTCGGCACCCCATGCAACCTCATCGGCACGTTCCCCGCCGGATACGCCTTCAACGGCGCTATCACATCCAGCCGGCGCGCCCCGGAATGGTGCCACGAACTGGCTCGGCAATGCCGTTCATATTTCAAATGGGTACTCGGTCAACCGACGCTGATCGTGCGCCCCGACGTCCTCACCCCGGTCAAGTCTATCGACGAGATCCGCCTGAGTAACGGCGTGATGAGCCATGGCCAGCGACAGACCGGCATCAACGACGTTATCAACACGATCAACCTCCGCTATGACCGTGACTGGTCATCAACAAGCAGCGGCGATGAAGTTTACAGGCAAGTCGCAAAAGACCTCACCCCCGCCGCCCGCGCTGAATCAATAACCGCCTACGGCATCCGCGAACGGCCGGAACTATTCCGCTGTGATTTCGTAACTGACACCGCAATGGCTGAAAGCCTGGTCGAATTTTATCTCGCCTGGTACGCCTGGCAGCGCTGGCAGCACACGCAGGAATGCTATCT
>JAQUIG010000007.1 GCA_028683435.1 Desulfuromonadaceae bacterium
CCAAACCGCCGATCGCCGGTTGCTCGTAAATCTCATGAAATCTGTAACGGCGGTGTTGGTCTATATTGCGCTGTTTGTGCCGGCGGCGGAGTTATCGGCAGCGACGGTGGAATACGACCTCACCATTGCCCGGCAGGAGATGAACTTCACCGGCCGGACTGTCAAGGCCATCACAGTCAATGGTCAGCTGCCGGCGCCGACCCTGCGGTTCACCGAGGGTGACCACGCCATAATTCGCGTCCACAACCAGATGGACGTTGAGACATCGATTCACTGGCATGGCATTCTCCTGCCCAATGCCATGGACGGTGTGCCCTTCGTGACGTTTCCACCGATCGCGGCCGGTCAGACCTTCACCTACGAGTTCGATCTGCGGCAATCGGGCACTTACTGGTATCACAGCCATACCATGCTACAGGAACAAAGGGGTCTGTATGGAGCGCTGGTCATCGTGCCAAAGGAAGAGGGCAGGTTTGATCGGCTCCGCGATCATGTCGTGTTGTTGTCCGACTGGACCGACGAGGATGAGAGCTCGGTACTGCATACCCTCAAACGCGGCAGTGAATGGTATTCGCTTCGGAAAGGCAGCGGTCAAAGCGTGTTGGGTGCAGCACGGCTGGGTATGCTGGGCGCGTATTTTTCACGGGAACTCCAGCGCATGCCACCCATGGACCTTGCCGATGTGTACTATGATCGTTTTCTCCTCAACGGGGTGTCGCAACAGGCCCTCGCCGCCAAACCGGGCGAAAAGGTCCGGCTCCGGATTATCGATGGTTCGGCCACCACTTTTTTCTATCTGCAGTTTGCCGGCGGGCCGCTGCAGGTTATCGCCGCGGACGGGCTGCCTGTGCAACCCTTTGACGAACAGAGGATGCTGATCGGTGTAGCCGAGACCTATGACGTAATCGTCACGGTGCCGGAAAATGGCAGCTACGAGTTGCGCGCCACCGCCCATGATGGATCTGGTCAGGCTTCGTTGTGGATTGGCGCCGGACCGCGGCACGTTGCGCCGGATATCCCGCACCCCAATCTCTATTCCAGCATGGGTGATCTCTCGTTCAAACGCGTCTTGGCGTTAACCCCGGGCGGCTCGATGGGCATGCCCGAAAAGGAAGTGCGCGCCGGCAGATTCGACCAACCGGGGATGAACGGCATGGACGAAATGAAGGGGATGGATCACGGCGCCATGCCACAAGATGCCGGCAAAATGAACCATGCCGCAATGGCCTCCGCGCCCGGGATGGAACATGCGGGCCACGATATGGGCGGAATGGCGCAGGAGACGATGCCGATGGACGCCGCCACCGCTGACCACGACAAACCGGGGATGGTCTCTCACGAGAAATCCGCCTCCCCCATAAGCACCTGGTTCGGACTGCTCGCCGAGGACATTAGTTCGAAAGCCCCGCTGGCCACCGACGGTATGAGCCCCGAACGTCCCTGGCCGCCTTACGACAAGCTGCGCGCCTTGAAGACCACCTCATTCAATCCAGACAAACCATTGCGAGAAATACGACTGACACTCGACGGCGACATGGAACGTTACGTCTGGTTTCTGAACAACAAACCGCTCTCCGAAGTCGATCATATCGAAATAAAACGCGATGAAGTCGTGCGCTTCATCATGATCAACCGCACCATGATGCACCACCCGATGCATCTGCACGGGCATTTCTTCCGCGTTCTCAATGCCCAGGGAGACTACTCGCCGCTCAAGCACACCGTGGATGTCGCCCCCATGACGACCACCGTCATCGAATTTGCTGCGGAAGAGTTCGGCGACTGGTTTTTTCACTGCCACCTTCTCTATCACATGGAAAGCGGCATGGCGCGGATGGTTCACTATCAGAACTTCACGCCCGACACGGCCACAGCCGCCGTCCGCCCACGCCTCTACCATGATCCGTTCCATCTTTATGGTCAGGTTGACCTGCTGTCGCAGATGGCGCAGGGAACGCTGGCTTACGCTAACACCCGGCATATCTTCTCAGCCGAATGGCAGGCGGGCTGGCAGAGCGTGGGCGAGGTGGAATGGGAGGTGACGCCCGCCTACGACTACTACCTGAACCGCTTTGTCAGCATCTTTGCCGGGGCTGATTTCGCAGGTGCGGGCGATCACTCCGAAAAACACGAAGGCATTTTCGGCCTGCGCTATCTGCTGCCCCTCAATATAGCGTCCCGCGTATGGGTGGACACGGCCGGTGAATGGCAATTCTCGGCCAGCAAACAGCTGGAACTTGCGCCGCGACTCGCGGTTTTTTCGGAAGCTGAATATGACACCAGGGAACAGTGGGAAATCCGGGCGGGTGCAAGCTACATAATGAGCAAGCACTTTGCCCTGATCGGCCAATGGCATTCCCGGTTCGGTTGGGGTGGCGGACTGCGCTGGCAGTTCTGAATGTCCGAGACGGGAGCGAAATTACATGACGGCGGTGTTATTGATTATTGCCGCGCTCGCATTGTGGATTACGCTGCAATGAAAGGAGTGTAGAAAATGGCAAATAGAACGTCACTCACCGTCATTCAACTGAACGACAGCCATGCCTATTTCGATCTGCACCAGGAGGTGTTCTGGCTGGGTGGTCAGGCACTCTATCGTCCTGCGGGAGGGTATGCCCGCATCGCCACAATCGTAAAGCAGATTCGGGCTGAGAGCCGGGGGGACACGCTCTTTTGCGATTGCGGCGACACGCTCCAGGGTACTCATCCCGCCCAGAGTACACAGGGAGAGGCAATGATCCCGGTTTTGAATTCATTGGGCCTCGACGCGATGACGGCCCATTGGGAATTTGCGTATGGTCCCGCGACCTTCAAGCAGCGCGCAGCGGAACTCAGCTATCCGATGCTGGCGATCAATGTTTACGATCAAACGACGAAGGAGCGGCTCTTTCCGCCGTACAACGTGAAGGAGATCGGCGGGTTGCGGATTGGTACCGTGGGCATCGCCTCCAATATTGTGGGCAAGACCATGCCGCCCTCCTTCAGCGAAGGAGTGGAATTCACCCTTGGGCGAGAAGAACTTCCGCCGATCATCGACGTTCTGCGCACCCAGGAGAAGGTGGACCTGATCGTTCTCATCTCCCATCTCGGGTTTTCCCAGGATATGAAGCTGCTATCAGAGGTGGAGGGAATCGATGTCTGCCTGAGCGGCCACACCCATAACCGCCTGTATAAACCGGCACTCCAGGGGAAAACGTTGATCATACAGTCAGGCTGCCATGGTTCTTTTTTAGGCCGCCTAGATTTAGAAGTTGAGAGGGGCCGTGTCGTTGACTACTGGCACCAACTGATTGAGGTAGAAGCCAATATAACCCCCGATCCTGAAGTTGATGACCTCGTGCGCCAAGCGATCGCGCCGTATAAGGAGGAATTGTCAACGGTTGTGGGTATAACGGCGACGGCGCTCAACCGAGCCACCACGCTGGAAACGACGATGGACAATTTCCTGTTGCAGGCGTTGCTGGAAAGCACGGGCGCGCAACTGGCATTCTCGAATGGATGGCGCTTTGGCGCACCGGTAATTCCCGGGGAGGTCACGGTTAATGACCTCTATAACATGATCCCGATGAACCCGCCGATCTCAACGATCGAGCTGACAGGCGAGGAAATTGTCGCGATGCTGGAGGAAAATCTGGAGCGAACGTTTGCACGCGATCCGTACGACCAGATGGGTGGCTACGTCAAGCGCGGTCTCGGTTTCAACGCCTACATCAAGATCGAGAATCCTCCCGGGCAGCGCGTTCAGCAACTGTTTGTCGGTGATGAAGAGCTGCAACCGGGTCGCCATTACCCTGCGGCATTTGTTACCGAACAAGGAGTCGCGCACAAATACGGTCGCAATCGCCAACATCACACAGAGCGGAGCATAGAGGCGTTAAGAACATATCTAACCAGACACCGCCCGCTGCGCGCAGAACTTCGGGGCACGTTTGTCGCGGTATAGGTTATCGGACAGGAGACAAACCGCATGTCAAAAGAAGTCTGCGTCGGCGGGCTTTAAAACCAGCTGAAAAAGGAGAATTGGTTATGCGAAAGAAACGAGGAGCAGTTGTTTTTTTGGTAATGGGGCTGAGCGCACTGTTTTTTTCCGACGTGGCCACAGCGGAGACACAAAAAAAAGCGACCAAAAGCCAGGTAGTAAAGGCATCGCGCACAATCAAAGCGGCACCCGGTACCCCGGATGGTGTCCTGCTGATGCAGGCGCAGGCGCTTTTCGGCAAACTTCCCGCGACCATGCCGGGTAGTGAGAAGGATACTCCGGCCATGATTGCACTGGGGAAGAAGCTCTATTTCGAGACCGCCATTTCGATAAACAAAACCCAATCCTGCAACTCTTGCCATCCCATTGATAACAAAGGTGCAGGGGTGGACAACCTGAAGACAGGCAAAGGCGCGGAAGGAAAATCAGGCGACCGCAACGATCCGCCAACCTTGAATGCCGGTTACCAATTTGCGCAGTTCTGGGACGGACGCGCGGCGACCCTGGAAGAACAGGCTCAGGGTCCCCCGCTCAACCCTATTGAAATGGGCATGCCCGATGCCAAAGCGCTGGTCGATCGGCTGAAAGGCATAAAACAGTATCGCGTTGATTTCAAAAAGGCCTTTCCCGACGAGAAAGACCCCGTGACTTTCGACAACTTTGCCAAGGCGGTTGCCGCCTTTGAACGAACGCTGATCAGCCGGGGCCGCTTCGATCGTTTCATGGACGGGGACAGACAAGCGCTCACCGGGCAGGAAATGGAAGGGATGCGCAGCTTCATCAATGCCGGTTGCGTGCAGTGCCACAGCGGTCCCAATCTGGGGGGGATGACCTTCCAGAAAACGGGCGTGTTCCATGAGTACTCCAACAAGGATCCTGGACGCTTTAAGGTCACCAAGCTGGAAAGTGATAGATATGTCTTCAAGGTTCCCATGCTGCGCAATATCACCCTTTCCGCCCCCTATTTCCATGACGGCGAGGTGGGTAACCTGGCGGAGGCTGTTGATCAGATGGGTTACTTGCAGTTGAACAGGGAACTGAAGGACGAAGAAATCAACAATATCCTCAGATTTTTGACCACGCTGGCCGATACGAAGCTCACCACCGCGGCGCCAATAAAGGCGAAAGTATCTTCTGCAGCCTGGGTGCCGCCGCTGACGAAGGATATTCCCCAAGGAGAGGGAGGTGATCTCATCCGTTACGGCGCACTGCTTTTGACCGATACGTATGCGCAGTTAGGCACTGGTGCGAAGGATGAAAAACTGCGTTTTTCCGGAAGCACCCTGAACTGCACGAGCTGCCACATGGATAACGGCACCAAGCAGTTCGGACTTCCCTGGATGGGGGTTAGTCAGGCATATCCACAATACCGGGGCCGTGAAGACCAGGTGCAGGGGCTTGAGAAACGGATTAACGGTTGTTTCGAGCGCAGCCTGAACGGCGGGGAGATGGCTGCCGACAGCAGGGAGATGAAGGCAATGGTCGCCTACGTGGACTGGTTGTCGAAAGACATGCCCAAGAAGGTTTCCGGCCTGGGAACGCCCAAATACGAAGGGCCGAACCGCAAAGCCGATGTGAAAAAAGGTGGCCAGATGTACAACCGGTTCTGCATGTCGTGCCATGGTGAAAATGGGGACGGCTATCAATCAATGTCGGCCGGAGGTTCGGGCAGCCATGTCGCCCCGGCGCTCTGGGGAGCAAACAGTTATAACAACGGAGCGGGAATGAACCGGCTGCTGACCACCGCCGCGTTCATTCAGAGCAACATGCCGCTGGGAACGGTGTGGAACCATCCGGCAATCACCAATGAAGACGCCTACGATGTCGCCGGCTATCTCAGTTCGAAGGAGCGGCCGAAAATGAGCGGACTCGAAAAGGACTATCCGAAGCTGGAGAAAAAAGCGGTGGACTGCCCGTATCCACCCTATGCGGACAAATTCTTACAGGAACAGCATCAGTACGGACCGTTCCAGCCAATAAAGAAAGCGCAGAAAAAGAAATAAGCAAGACGGGAAGCAGGGGCCTCGTGATCGATTGCAGCGGGAGCGGAAAGGACGCGGACTTCATATCCGCCGGTTCCGCAAAGGTTCCGCTTTTATCGTATCCTGCTCCCGTCCCGGCCAACAGGAGTGGTGAAACCATGCCAAACAATACAGGTATGCAAGGAATGCTCTACCGAACGCTCGGCAGCACGGGGGAAAAAGTCTCGGCGATCGGGATCGGGGGGTGGCACATCGGTTTGAACGGGGTGGATGAGCAATTGAGCATCCGCATCATTCGCACCGCCGTTGATCGCGGCATCAACTTCATGGATAACTGCTGGGATTACAACGATGGGGCCAGCGAGATCCGCATGGGCAAAGCGCTGCGCGATGGTTACCGGGAGAGGGTATTTCTGATGACGAAGATCGATGGGCGATCAAAGAAAGAAGCGGCGAGGCAGCTCGACCAATCGCTCCGTCGCCTCCAGGTCGACATGATCGATCTCGTCCAGCACCACGAGGTGATCCGGTACGAAGACCCGCACCGGATCTTTGATGACGAAGGGGCCAATGCGGCACTCGTGGAGGCACGGGAAGCGGGAAAACTCCGCTATATCGGGTTTACGGGACATAAGGACCCAAGGATCCATCTGCATATGCTGCACGTGGCGGCGGATTACGGTTTCGCTTTCGATGCGGTCCAGATGCCGCTTAACGTAATGGACGCCCATTACCGGAGTTTTGAAAAAGAGGTGTTGCCGGAGCTGGTACGGCAGAAAACAGGAATCCTCGGGATGAAAAGCATGGCGAACGGGATTCTGCTGAAGTCTAAAACGGTGACACCGATCGAGTGCCTGCATTACGCGCTGAATCTGCCCACTTCAGTGGTCATAACCGGTGTCGACAGCATGGAGGTTCTGGATCAGGCTTGCGAAGCGGCGCAGACGTTTCGCCCGATGAGCGGTGAGGAGGTTCGCTCTTTGCTGTCAAAAACCGCCGCGGCTGCGGCGCGCGGAGAATTCGAGCCATTCAAGACCTCATCCCTGTTCGACGGTACCGCACGGAACCCGGAGTGGCTGGGAGAAGAGCCGCAACGCCTGCAGCAGTTGATGCCGAAGTAAACCGAGGGAGAAAATCGGTACTTCCTTTTGCGCGAGCAGCTCACCAATGAAAAAACCAGGGAGAATGCTATGAAAAATCAAATGAAAGAGCTGCAAAAACTCAAAGGGATAGGTGAAGTCCTGTCACGGCGCTTGGTCGAAGCGAGCTATGACACAATTGCCAAGGTTGCTGCTGCAGAAGAAAAAGGGTTAGAAAGAATAGCGGGGATGAACCCGCAAAAACTACGGTCTATTGTAACCCAGGCCAGGAAGATGACTGGGGAAGCCGATAAAAATCAGCACACATGGACCAAAAACAGCTGCGACATATAGTGTCAATCTAATCGAATAATACAAATAAATATGAGGTTATATCAATGGCAAATGCAGCCATGCTTTGTCCACGCTGCAAGCAGCTCATCGGTAGCGATGAAAACATCTGTCCACGGTGTGGGGCGTCCCGTACAAATCCATGGTGGAAGCCCATAGCCTGGACATGGGGCTCTTTGAGCAATGACTGGTTGGTAAATTCAATCATCGTAGTCAACATACTCTTTTATATATTCTCTCTTATTCTGACGAGGGACCATTCCTTTACTATCAATCCGCTCAGCCTTCTTGCTCCAGACCAGAGCAGCTTGCTTCTGCTCGGAGCAACAGGGACCGTACCTGTTGACAAGTATGGCCTGTTCACATCGTTTCTCAGTGCAAATTACCTGCACGGCGGCATCTTGCACATCATCTTCAATCTTATGGCCTTCCGTCAGATTGCGCCTTGGGTGAGCCTGGAATACGGCACCGGCAGGATGTTCTCAATCTATACCTTTGGTGGAGTCGGGGGCTACGTCGTCTCTTACTTGGCAGGCATACCCTTTACAATTGGCGCATCCGCAGCAATATGCGCCCTGATTGGCTCTCTTCTCTATTATGGCAAGAGCAGGGGCGGAACATACGGCACCTTGGTCTATCGTGAGGTATGGGTATGGGTCGTCAGTCTCATCCTGTTCGGCTTAATCATTCCTGGGATAAACAACTGGGCCCATGGTGGAGGAATAGTCATTGGAGCGGTTCTGGGGATATTGCTGGGATACTCTGAGAAGAGACAGGAAACGCTGTTCAATAAAGTGCTTGCCATAACATGCGGTGTAGCAACAATCTTTGTCCTTGCTTGGGTTATGGTCAGCGCTGTGGCGTTACGATTTGCCAACTAATTGAATAGCAACAAACTAACAAGAGGACATCTGCCGTCAGGCTACCAATTTTTCCGGCAGTTCGCAAACGGGTGATTTTTTATACCCGCTTGCAATCTCTTCCCACCGCGGTAGACTTTATACACAAAAACAGCTGAAGTGGCAGGGACGAGAAACAAGAAACGGTGAAACGAATCGTTTTTTGGACTATATCAGGAAACAAACTGACCTGACCAATAGGAAGGGAGACGTTATATGAATCAAGTGACCGTTGGCAGCTATCTGGCCCAACGCCTGGAAGAAGTTGGGGTCCGGGACTACTTCGCCATTCCGGGCGATTTCAACCTGTCTCTACTGGATGAAATGTTGAAGAACCCCCGACTACAGATGATCAATTGCTGCAATGAGCTAAATGCCGGGTACGCGGCGGACGGGTACGCGCGGGAGAAGGGCGTGGCAGCCCTAGTGCTCACCTTCGGGGTGGGAGGTTTGAGCGCGGTGAACGCCATTGCGGGAGCCTTTGCAGAAGACCTGCCGGTCATCGTTGTTTCCGGGGGACCCAATGTCAGCTCCCTCATGGAAAACCGGACCCTCCATCACACTCTGGCCCAGCCCGAGGAAGGGGGCAAATTCGTTCTATCGGTATATAAGGAGATCACGGCCCACGCAGTGGTGATCCGCGAGGTTTCCACCGCAGCCTTTCGCATCGACGAGGCCATCCGCATCGCGCTCTCCGCCCGAAAGCCTGTCTACATCGAAGTAGCCTGCAATCTGGCGGGTGCACTGATCTCCAAGCCCAACACCCTGGACTTGTTGCCAACCCGTAAAAGCGATCCCGGCTCTTTGCAAAAAGCTCTGGAACACGTTTCAACTTTTTTGAACGGGTCCCGGCAGCCAGTCCTGGTGGCGGGCAGTCGGCTTCGAGCAGGGGACGCGGCAGCGGCGTTTGCAACCCTGGCTTCGAAATGCGCGTACGGTGTGGCCTGCATGCCGAACGCCAAAAGTTTCTTCCCTGAAACCAGTCCACAGTTCATAGGGATTTACTGGGGCAGCGCCAGTTCGCCGGGGTGCCGCGAAGTGGTGGAATCCAGCGACGCGTACCTTTTTGCCGGCCCCATCTTCAGCGACTACACGACCGTGGGCTTTTCGGCGCTCATTCAGCCAGCCAGGCTGGTGGAAGCATCACCCGAATGCATTCTCGTGGAAGGGCAGGTCTATCACGGCATCGTGCTTGCTGAATTCCTGACAGGGCTTGCATTGAAGCTCAACGCCAACCCCACCTCCCTGGACGCCTATCTGCGCATCAAGGAGACGATTCATGTGGCTCCCCCTGCGGCGCCCACGGAGCTTTCCCTTTCCACCCGACGCCTGTTCCATCACATTAATGAAAGTCTGGACAGCACGACCACCGTTGTGGCCGAGACCGGAGATTCCTGGTTCAACGGCATGGACCTTCATCTACCGGATGGGTGCAGATTCGAAATCCAGATGCAGTACGGGTCCATCGGATGGTCCGTGGGGGCCTTCCTCGGTTTGGCCGCCGCCAACCCCCAAAGGCGCGTCATCGGGCTCATCGGCGACGGTTCCTTCCAGATGACCGCTCAGGAGGTATCCACAATCCTTCGCTACAACTATTCTGGCGTCATCTTTCTCATGAACAATGGGGCCTACACCATTGAGGTGATGATTCACGATGGCCCCTACAACACCCTTCAAAACTGGAATTACGCCGCCATGGTGGAAGCCCTGAAGGGTGAATCCACGGTCCTCAGCCTCGTGGTGCGCACTGAAAAAGAATTGGTGGCGGCCCTGAAGAGGTCCGGAACATTCAAGGGATTGTCCTTCATCGAGGTGATCCTGGATCGCACCGATTGCAACAAGGCGCTTCTGGGGTGGGGCACGGCCGTGGCCGATTACAATGGGGGCAAGGGCAAAGCCGCCGGTTGAGCTGAAGTTCCCTCGTCATGGCTGCATCATAAACGGCACGATGTCCTTTTTCCTGACAGGCGGTTACTGGAGGCTTTGTGATGC
The DNA here is from genome assembly GCA_028683435.1 of Desulfuromonadaceae bacterium. Lineage (GTDB taxonomy): Bacteria > Desulfobacterota > Desulfuromonadia > Geobacterales > Pseudopelobacteraceae > JACRCG01. Next base: position 10,283 of record JAQUIG010000007.1, read on the forward strand.
TGGACTATTTCTTTCCGGATCTGCGGACGAGGAACACGACAGAAAAGGAAAAACTGGAACACCCGGATGCAGACATGCAGCGATTGCGGCACACCATCAGACAATTCAAACTGATAAACTGCCTGTTCAGTGCGAGCAGCAGGTTACTCCGGACACATTTTTTCACCGTTATGGAGAGTGAGCCGGAGCGGATGTACACACTCCTGGACGTCGGGTCCGGCGGGTGCGATATCGCGATTTGGGCCGTCCGCGAAGCGCGGCAGCGTGGTTTAAAGTTGAACATTACCGCGCTGGACAATGATGCGCGCATCCTCCCCATCGCGTATCAAGCGATCCGGGACTATCCGGAGATCCGTATCGTTGAGGGTAATGCGCTAGAAATAAGCCGGCTCGGTTCCTTTGATTTTGTGTTTTCAAACCACTTCCTGCATCATCTGGCCTGGGATGATATCAAGACATTCCTGGAGAGAATCATTGCCCAGACGCGGCTCGCTTTTGTTATGAATGATCTCAAAAGGTCGAACTGGGCATACCTGGGTTTTACAATTTATAGCACTGTATTGGCCCGACGGAGTTTCCATTCACATGACGGTCGCTTGTCCATCAGGAGAGCGTTTCTGCTCGAAGAATTCCGGGACTTCCTGCTGATGAATTTTCCGAATGCAGAAATCCAGGTCGTAGAGACCTATCCGGCCAGGATTGTCCTGGTTCATTCAACCTTGGAGGAGCTTAGTCCGGCAACATCCCCTCTCGGAATGTGTTGAATTAACGAGGAGGAGGGACGTTACGGTTTATTGGCCCCCCTGACCTCCTTCTCGAAACGGGGAAGAATCGCTTTGAAAAAAGCGTTTTTGACAAGCTGGGTGATGATCTGCCAGGTGCTGGTCTGAGGATTTACCACAGCCCCCGAAATGTTTGCTTTGGTGGCAACCTCTCCCCGTGTCCTGTTTTCGAGAAGGCCGGATACCCCGCCGACCAGCATCTCGTAAAATTGGTGAAAAGCACCTTTCTCCTTATCCTGACGCCTGTCATAAACCTTCATATCCTTGAAGAAGGGCTTGATGTAACCCGTAATGACGTCATTCTTGATATGCAGTTCCGAAACGAAGGAAAAAAACCCTCCGGTAACATCAAAATCCCCGTGGGCGCGTAACAGGTCATTCATTGACTTCAGCTGGGTGTCTTCGATTTTCACATACAGATCAATGTCCGGCCCCTTTATCTCCGGCCGGAATCTTGCCGTCGCGGTGGTGAGGCCGCTTCCCATAAATTTTCCACGTAGCCGTAGATCCGCAGGTCCCTGTGAAAAATGGTTGGACAGGTTCTTCAGATGAAGATCTGCATCGGCGATAAAAATGTGGTACGTTTTGCCCGGGATCTTATTCACCATGCCTATCATACAGCGCGTCAAGTTCAGCTGATCGATGCTCAGCAGCATGCCCGGTGTATTGCTGATCTTTTCAGCTATCTTTCCGGCTATGGCTGCGCGTTTTTTTTCCGCTCCGGCAGTGCGGGTCGAATGGATGTAGTCGATCTTCATCCCCTGGATCGCAAGTTCCGCAAGATGTGCTTTTTTTATCTCCGGCGAATATTCAACATTGCCGGACGCCCCGAGTATGCCGTCATGGACGGAAAAACCGGAGCGGGCGGCCACTTGTTTTAAATTATCTATCGGGATCTTATCCAGCTTTAAAGCGGCCTTGATGCTGGGAACCGGCTCTGCAAGAAAGTTGGCTTTGCCATCGACGCTGCCGCGGCCGGTACCAAATATGTGCGTATCAAGATGGAAAGAGGAGGGATAGACCTTGTCCGGCAAGCGTAAATTGCGGATGTTGTCTGCCTGAAGATTTAAATGGCTCAGGATTAGTGGCGTTTTGGGATCCTGATCGACATACGTGACGCTGGCATTGCGTATCTTAACACTGTTGATTTTAAGCGGATAGATATCCTGGATCGCCTGTTGCCAGCCGCGTTCTTTTAGAGGCACATTACTGTCAGCCTCACTGCGCAACTGTTGCAGGTTTATATTTATTTTCGGTTCATCCAGCCTGAATTCCGCGACCAGCCTGCCGGTAAGTATTTCCCGCCAGTGGATATTTGCCTTAAGCAGCGGAAAGTGGGCAACAGGTGGAGCAGGATGCGCCTCCTGAGAAATGGTCAACCCCTTCAGGGTCAAGGACAAGCCGATGAGTTGAAAATGCAATCCTGGCAGCCTGACTGAATACCCTTTCAGATGGCTGTTCATCTTCTTTTCCGTCATGTCGCGGAGAGGTTCGTCCAGAAAAAAGGAACCGACAAACAGAGTGAGGATAAGAGCGGCAAAAATGCCTGTTCCCCAGCGTACTATCTTTGAACCCGAAATTTTTCTCACGGAATGGTACGATTTGCCTTCTTTCTGCTCTTCCATGGTTTCTCCCGGAGTTTGAAGCGCACGCTGAAACGACCCGCATTAATAAGTAGGTCTTCCAGACTGACACCGTTTGTAGTGTAGCCCAGTCGGGCAGCTAAAAACCACTTTATATTGTTTTCGGTAAACGCGCTTCCAGACCCCACAGCGCGCCCGAATACAAAGAGCCGAAGGCGTCAGAATAGAGCGTCAGCATCTCCGCCTGAAAGTTCTTGTCCATCTTCACCGCCTTCTCTGTCCAGGCAGCGCAGTAGCCGCAGGCCGAACAGTCGCTTGTCCGGCAGTCGATCTCCTCCATGCCGGCAAGGAATCCGCACAGTTCCTTGTTGTCAATATATACGGGATCCCATTCCATCGCAGAAAGGAGGCCGCGTTTCTCGGCAAGTTTCTTCAACTTCAAGAGCTCGGAGGTCTTCACGCTGCCGGGTCTGAAAAAATACTTTAAAAAAGTCCAGAGATTTCCCGGACCGCCAACCCCGGCACCAGAGTTGTCCCTATATCCATACGGCTGAATCAGTTCCAGCAGATTCCCTTCAAAGAGCCCCTCGGAGTAGGCCCTGACCCTCTTCGCCATCACGGCTGTCGGCGCGCCCCGTTCCAGTATCTTGAAGGAGGTAAAACCCATTTCCATATACGTACCCACATCCTCGGGTCTGATGAACTCCGAACGAAGGTAGTTGGATGGGTCTATCAGTTTTTCCGCAGAGCATCTGAGTGCACAGTAGTCTATCATGAAGCCGCGGCTTGCGTGCCCCTTCTGGGATGCGTGGGAGAGGTTGACCATGTGCTGTCCCGACAGGGGGCAAAATATCTGGCAGTTGGAGTTGGCGATCAGCTGGAGTTCAAGTTTCACAGCACTCCGTATCGCCCTTAACATTGCAAAGTCACGGTTGACGGAAATCGACTCGAGCGTAATGCAGTCGGCCCCCGACTCCTCCCAGAACTTTGCCTTGGCGACACTGTCAACACGGGCGTATACCCCTACCCTCACTTTCAACCCCGGGTGCCGTTTTTTTATGATGGAGATCAGGAACGGCAGCGAGACGGTTACCGCATTCGCTCCGCACTCTTCAACCATCGCCAGCAACCGCTCCAGATCCGCCTGCCCCTGCCGGGTGTATTCCCTGTTGTCCATGCACGCAGGGTTAATGAGATAATTGAAGCCGATACCCCTCTCCGCTGCGCTTTGGACGTGATCCCTTAGTTGCCGGGTGGTAAGCGAGGGCAACATGAACGAAGCACGTCCGCCACCTATGCTGTCAGAGGGGAGTTTGCCGAACAGCTCCGTAACCGGATACCCTACAATAGCATCCAGAAAGTCGGGCTTGAAATTGGTAGCGACAGACAGATTCATATGACCCTCCTAAAACAGTACTCGCCTGTTACAGGTATAGCAGATTATTTTCCGAGGGCAACCGGCTCTGACCATACGGTTGCGGTTGCGGAAGGAGTCAATTTGACATGGTGACGTAAGGTTGTACAATACCCCTCAGCCAATGAAAATTCTTCTCATCAGCACAAACCGAAATAAACTTCCCATGCCCGTGATGCCCATTGGCGCCTGCATTGTCGCCCATACTTCGGAACGTGCAGGCCATTCCGTTCGTCTTCTCGACCTGATGTTTACCGACAACGCCCGGTCCGATATTGAATCGGCCGTAGCTGCCTACATGCCCGATGTCGTCGGGATCTCGATTCGCAACATAGACAATGTCGACATGCGGGAGCCGGAGTTCTTCCTGGCTGACCTGCAGGATATCGTGAATACTATTCGCACTAGATGCAGCGCCCCGATAATCCTGGGTGGAGCGGCTCTCGGGGTCATGCCTGAGCAGATACTCCGCCTGGTGCCGGATACCATCGCCGTCGTCGGGGATGGCGAAATTGTTTTCCCGCTGCTGCTCGATCAGATCTCGCGGGGGGGGAGCTGCATGAACCTGCCGGGCGTTGCACGTATCAAAGATGGCGTCTTTCGCCGGAACAATTCAGTTGCTTCGGGGTTTGCAACGACCTGTCCGGTGCCGGACTATCATCGGTGGCTTGATACCCAGGCCTATCGCTCCCAGCTGGCAACAGTCCCGATCCAGACCAAAACAGGCTGTCAGTTCCGCTGCGTATACTGCTCCTACCCCATGATCGAGGGGAACACGTGCCGCTTGAAGGATCCCGGCAGCATAGCCGATGCCGTGACGCAGATTGCATCATCAGGACTCCGGGATATCGAGTTCGTGGACAGCGTGTTCAATGCGCCGCTGGAGCATGCCATGGAGGTATGCGCAGCCCTGACGCGGGTCAGACATAACGCGCGGCTCCAATGCCTGGAACTTAATCCCCGTGAGTTTGACGACGCGCTATTGACGGCGATGGAACGGGCAGGCTTTGTCGGCATGGGAATCACCCTTGAGAGCGCTTCCGATCCTGTGTTGCAGGGGCTGCGCAAAGGTTTTACGAGCCGCGACGTGCATCATGCCGCCGAAGTGGTGCGCCGGCACCGTATTCCCTGCGCCTGGATATTCATGCTCGGGGGGCCGGGAGAGACGCGGGAAACGGTACGGGAAACACTGCAATTTGCCGGGAAATATATCCGCTCCACGGACGTGGCTTTTTTTAATACCGGGATACGGGTCTACCCCGGAACGGAACTGGAGTCTGTTGCGCGATCAGAAGGGTCACTTTCCCGCCCTGCGGAAGAGATGCTTGCTCCTACCTTTTATGTTTCACCTGATGTTGATGCAGAGTGGATGGAGCAGGAACTGCACAAGCAGATGGGCAGCCACATGAACTTCATCAACATTGACACCATGAGCCTCCCCTTCCTGCCGACCATCAATCGAATCGGTTCCAGGTTGGGTCTGCGGCCGCCGCTCTGGAGACATACGCGGATCATCAGGAGGGCGCTCAGACTCGCGGGAATGGATGTGTAGTAAGTTAGAAATTATTTCTTGCGCTTTTTGGCAAGAAAATAATTTCGTTAACGCACTTATCCAGTTTATCTGGGTGAGGAATTTAGTCCCGGTTTTGTCCGGGGAGGACGGGTAAAAAAATGGGAGAAACCGGCAACCTGAGTACATCCGGGGACAGAGCGAAGAGCAGCGCATACGTCGCCTCAATCGCGTGTGTTGTCCCACCCTACTGCGCGGACCAAAAGTTTGCTGCAGAGTTGATGAAAAAACTCTTCAGTCAGAAGTTGACCGCACGGAGTATGGGGTTGATACGGGCCACTTTTTCGCATCCAAGCATCCGGAGCAGACATTTCGCCCTGGATGACCCGGCGTGCGTTGTCGATGAATCACCTGACCAGCGCATAGCACGGTTCACCGAGAAGTCTGTCGAGCTGTCCGCTCAGGCCGTTACCAAGGCACTGGACCAGGCCGGTGTAAGCGTTCAGGACGTGACCGGTCTCGTCGTGAACACCTGCACCGGTTATATCTGCCCCGGCATATCGACCTATCTCATAGAGCGGCTCGGCCTGCCCCGCACCACCAGGGTGTACGATCTGGTAGGCAGCGGCTGCGGAGGGGCTATTCCCAATATTCAGGTGGCGGAATCGCTCCTCAAAGCGAATGGCGGTATTGTCGTAAGTGTATCAGTGGAGATCTGCAGCTCGGTCTTTCAGATGGACAATGATTTGAGCCTCATCCTCTCGAACGCGCTCTTTGCTGACGGTGCGGCAGCCGCTGTACTCTGGGACAAACCGGAAGGTTTTGAACTGGTCGCCTCGGCTGGACGCTATGTACCGGAGCAGCGCGACGACATCCGCTTCGTTCACAAGAACGGGCAGCTCCATAACCAGATTTCTACTGGACTGCCGGAGCTGGTTAAAAAGGCCGCGGCAGAGGTGGTGAACGATCTGCTCTCGTCACAGGGATTGAAAACGGCCGACATCACACACTGGGCGTTCCATACCGGCGGAGAGAAGATAATTAACGCCGTGCGGGATGGAATCGGGGTCCCCGAGGAACAGCTCCGGGCAACACGCAAGGTTCTGGCAGAATACGGCAACATGTCGTCGCCAACGGTCTGGTTTGTACTGGAAGAAATCCTGCGTAACGGTATCTCTGCCGGGGAGACCTGTGTGATGGTTGCGTATGGAGCGGGTCTATCGGCCCATGCTTTTCTGCTCAGGAAAATGTAGCGCTTAACACTAAACCCCTCCAAACCTCCCCTTAACAAGGGAGGCTTAAAGGCTTCCCCCCTGATAAGGGGGGTTGGTTTTGATGTTTCACGGTACTAGAATCTATGCCGTGACCGGAACTGATCCCCGGTAAACCATCCTCTAATTAATTCAAAATTATTCAACAGAACCTTCAGAGCGCCTTTTTCTTTTTTTCTGACAAAATAGTTGTCCTTAAACAGTGACGGGCTGAAAAAAATCTTTATGTTTTCCCAGTTCATGATGCGATTGAGCTGCCGGACACTCAGGTGACGGGTTCTGACATTGCAGCTAAAACCGGTATACCTGCTCAGATCGTCCCGGTTGGTGACGAGTCCGGCTTCGAGCAGCTCTTCGCGAATCCGGGTCCCCGGATAGGGAGTAACGCACTGGACATAGGGAAGGTCGATCCGAAGCCTTTTAGCGGCACGGAAAACCTCCCTGATATCTTCGGAGGTATCATCGGGGTTGCCGATGATAAAACCTCCCATGACGGCAATTTCATGCTTTCGCAGCAACCCGACCGCCTGCTCCGTTTTCTCCCGAATGTCCCCTTTTTGAAAATACTGGAGATTTTTCGTCTGCACGGCTTCTATCCCGAGGAAAACCATGCTGAAGTTGGCCCGTGCCAGCGCCGGAATCAACCCCGGATCGCTGACGATGCCGGCGACCGACGCCTGGACCACGTATTCCATGCTGTTCAGGCCATTTTCGAAGATGGCTTCCGCGAGTTTCCTGAAACGGGTGGCGTCCAGGGTAATATTATCGTCCACCAGCAGCACCGCTTCCGTCCCACGATTTTGCAACACCTTCAGGTCGGATATAACCCGGTCGATGGTATAGCAGCGAAAGCTCGACCCATACATTCCGGCAATGGAGCAAAAGGTACAGGGCATGGTGCAGCCGCGCGACGTTTCGACACAATCCATCTTCCTGTTGAAATAGGCAAAATCGTCCAAAACGCGGGCGTTTCTGTCCGGCAGCGGCAACCGCTGAACATCGAGAAGTCCGCCGGGCGGGTTGTGAATGAATATCCCTTCGCGGAGCCATGACAGACCCGGCACGGATGCAAATTCCCGCACACCCTCCACCGATTCCACCAGAGCCGGGAAAGCCTGTTCCCCTTCGCCCCGCACAAGAAAATCGAACGGCGCACCCCCACCTCCGGTAAGCTCTGCATACGCCAGGGTCGCATGGTAACCGCCTAAAACTATTTTTGCCCCCGGTGCACACTCCCGGCAAATGGCCATTACCTCCAGAGCGCTTTTGTACTGGAAACTCATGCTGCTGATGCCGACCATCCCGGGGCGGAATTCCGCCAAAAAGCCCTTCAGCCAGGAGCGGATGTTTCTATGAACCAGCACCAGATCGACAATCCTGACCTCATGGTCAGTGAGATGAGCGGCAATCGAGCAGAGGCCGAGGTTCGGCACCTTTATTATCCGGTGGAAGTTATTAGCCGCATCAGGCATCGCCAGAAGCAGTATCTTCATTGTCCCGTCCTTCTCAACCGTTGTTTTTGATACCTGGCGGGAGCTCAGCCGGCTTGTTCATTTAATCTTCATGATCGCATTGCGCAGAATACCCCCGACCTCGCCCCAGACCCGTTCCGTTCCGGCTCTCATCTCTTCCCATTCATCGTCTCCTGCGGCCGATATCCCTTGCAGCTTTACCGCGGCCTCATCCCGCTTGAGCTGCAAGGCTGAGATTGTGCTGGAATAGTCATACTTCGCCTCGGGTGTGGCGCTTTCCGCCTTGTCCTTGAGCAGGTCGATCTGCGTATCCCATTCGACCATCTGTGCAGAGAGTTTTTCGACGTACTCTGTTCGCTTGTCCATGCTGGCAACCTCCGTTTTGTATCATTAGTGATCGGCCACGCCATCCGGAATCGAGAGGTCGGGCGATTAATGGAAATTTTATCACCTTTTCTACTGCTGACAATATAGCTCTCCGCGATTAGTTCGTTACATCCCGGTCGAAACGTCACGAGTGAAAAAAGAAAAGCCGCCCCGATTTGGAGCGGCACTTTTGTCTGCCGATCAGAATGTGGTGGTTACCCTTCGCCACCTTGACGCCTCTGAACTGTTGCTGTCCCTCCTCTACGCAATCGTATGCCGGATATCCTTCCCCTTGACCATAAAGATCACCATCTCGGCAATATTGGTGGCGTGATCGGCGATGCGCTCCAATGATTTTGAGATATAGTTGAGCTTCATGGCGCGGGAAATCGTCGTCGGGTCTTCGATCATGAAGGTCAGAAGTTCACGCTGGATCTGGGTGTTGAGATCATCGACGAAACTGTCATCCTTGCAGACCTTGACAGCCAGATCCGCATCACCACGCACAAAGGCGTCGAGCGCCTCCTTCACCATGGTCTCGGCCCAGTGGGCCATGCGGGGGATGTCGATGTAGGGCTTGAGCGGTGGTTCCTCATTCAAATCACGGGCACGTTTGGCGATATTGGCGCACTGGTCCCCCATGCGTTCGAGGTCGGTGACGATCTTGAGTGCAATCGTGATGAAGCGGAGATCGCGGGCGGCCGGCTGGCGCAGCGCCAGCAATTCCAGACAGCGTTCGTCAATTGACATCTCGGCCGCATTGATTTCATGATCAAATGCGATAGTACGTACGGCCAACGGAGTGTCCCTGTCGACAAGCGACTTGACCGAGTTGGCAATCATCAACTCAACCTTGCCGCCCATGACCAGAATTGTTTGTTTCAATTCATTCAACTCGATATCGAATGCCGTGCTGATGTGTTCGTGCTCCATTATTTCTCCTAGACCCGATGTGCGGGATACGGTCGTTAACCTGCTATATTCAAAAACGCAGAAAATTGATGCCAACCTGCTAACCGAATCTTCCGGTGATGTAGTCTTCAGTCTGCTTCTTCTCCGGGTTGGTAAAAATCTTGCGGGTTCCCCCTGCTTCGATCAACTCGCCTAAGTAAAAGAACGCGGTTACATCCGACACACGGGCGGCCTGCTGCATGTTATGGGTGACGATAACGATAGTGTACTTGCTTTTAAGCTCTTCTATCAACTCCTCTATCTTGAGAGTCGAAATCGGATCGAGTGCCGAGCAGGGCTCATCCATCAGGATGATCTCGGGGTTAACCGCAATCGCACGGGCAATACAGATTCGCTGCGCCTGTCCCCCGGAAAGACCAAGGGCCGAATCATTCAAACGGTCCTTGACCTCGTTCCAGATGGCGGTGCTTTTCAAACTGCGCTCAACCGTCTCGTCCAGGGTGGCCTTGTCGTTGACGCCGGCGATGCGCAGGCCATAGACAATATTCTCGTAGATCGACTTTGGGAAGGGATTGGACTGTTGGAATACCATGCCGATTTTGCGCCGCAGCGTGATAACATCGGTGGAGGGGCCATTAATCTCATCGCCGTTAAAACGGATACTCCCCTCGATTCTGGCACTTTCAACCAGATCGTTCATACGGTTGAAACAGCGCAACAGCGTCGATTTGCCGCACCCCGAGGGTCCGATAAAGGCGGTCACCTGATGACGTGCCATGTCAAGATTAACATTCTTGAGAGCATGGGCCTCGCCATAGTGAAGGTCAAGGCCGGATACTGACAGGATTGGTGCATTTCCAGCTTGTTCGTTGGTTTGTGGCATGTTTATTCCTTATAAATTTGTTAAAACGTCGAAGTCGTATATTTTTTTCGCATCCGGTTACGCAGGTAAATGGCTGTACTGCTGGCGACGACGACTATTGCAAGCAACAGCATCGTCGTAACATAGACCATCGGTTTGGCAGCTTCTACGTTGGGAGACTGAAAACCGACATCGTAGATATGGAAGCCCAGGTGCATGAATTTCCTCTCCATATGAAAGAACGGAAAATTAGTATCAAAGGGGAGCGTCGGTGCAAGCTTGACTACACCGACAATCATCAACGGTGCGACCTCACCGGCTGCACGCGCCATGGAGAGGATCAGCCCGGTCATGATGCCAGGTGTTGCCATAGGGAGCAGATTCTTGGTAAGGGTTTGAAACTTGGTGGCGCCAAGCGCCAACGACCCCTCGCGGATCCCCTTCGGGATCGAGGCGAGCGACTCCTCGGTGGCGACGATCACGACCGGCACGGTCAGGAGCGCCAGGGTCAGGCTTGACCAGAGGATGCCGCCGGTACCGAAGGTGGGGGTCGGCAGACGTTCAGGGAAAAAGAGGGAGTCAATACTGCCGCCAACTCCATAGACAAAGAAGCCGAGACCGAAGACACCATAGACAATGGAGGGGACACCGGCCAGATTGTTGACGGCGATGCGCACCATGCGGGTCATCAAGCCTTCTCGTGCATATTCGCGCAGATAGATGGCGGCTATCACGCCGAAAGGGAGCGAAAAGACACTCATCAGCATTACCATCATGACCGTGCCGAAGATGGCCGGGAAGAGTCCCCCTTCGGTATTGGATTCACGTGGGTCATCCAGCAGCAGTTCGCGAAGACGTTCAAGGTAGGCCCCGCACTTGGCAAAGAGTGACATACTGTTTGGGCGTTGCAGGGTGATAATGTCAACCAGGGCGATATCTTTTCCGGCGCCGGTGACATCGGTGAACTGGGCGGTTACCGTTCCGATTCCGGCCTGGATCGTGGCGAACTGCTCATTCAGGGCGGTAAATTCGGCCAACGCTTTTTCACGAACGGCGGTCACCTCTCCTATTTCAGCGGCGTTCTTTTCTTTGCCGCTATATTCAAGTTTCAGCAGCTTCAGCCTGAGACTCTCGGCAGTATAGTTCAGGTTCGACATCTGCTTTTTGATCTTGGCGGTGTCGTCCAGCTTAGCCGATACCAGCTTCAAACCCTGTTGCAATTTTTCATACGGCGTTGCAGCGGTCAAAGTTAAGCCATCCGCCGTGACACCCTGCAAAAAACCAAAATAGTTGCCATGCTCACGTCGTTCAAGCAGCACAGCATCAGCCGGCATAGTACGGGAAACGATATCCTGCTCGTCAACCCAGCGGAAATCCTGACCAAAAACATCACGGTTGCCGACTTTCAGCTGCAGGCGACGGATGCCGCTGATCGGATTGTTTTCCTTCTGCATGACCTGACCGAGAGCAAAGGAGCCATCTTTCTGCTCCAACTTGACGAGCGCCCGCGGCCAGAAGTAACCGAGGCCGTTTGACATGATTACCCCGGCCAGTGCAAGGGTCATAACCAGCATGATCGCCAGAGACGCACCGGAGGCCAAAACATACGGTTCGCCACTTTTCCAGAATTTTTTCATGTATAAACCTCTTACTTATTAAGTCCCCCTTTACGAAAGGGGGATTTGTCTCTGATACCGGAGGCAAATCCCCCCTCCCCCCTTTTATAAAGGGGGGGGATAACTATTTAATATCGTCCGTATTTTTTCCTGAACCGCTGCCGCAACGCCTCGGCCACGGTGTTGATGATAAAGGTGAAGATGAACAGCAGCACCGCCGAGAGGAACAGCACCCGGTAAAGTGAGCTGTTAAAAGGCGCTTCAGGTATTTCAACCGCAATGTTGGCTGACAGGGAGCGCAGGCCGTTAAACAGACTCCAGCTCATGATCGGTGTATTGCCGGTTGCCATCAGCACGATCATGGTTTCGCCGATAGCACGTCCGAAACCGATCATAACCGCCGAGAACACACCCGGCAACGCTGATGGGAGAACCACCCGTGAGGCTGTCTGCCAACGGCTGGCGCCAAGGGCAAGCGATGCTGCGGAAAGGTTCCTCGGCACATTGGAAATAGCATCTTCTGCAATGGTAAAGATGATCGGCATCACGGCAAAACCGAGTGCGATGGCAATGATGATGCTGTTGCGCTGATCGTAGCGTATCCCGAGTGTACTGAAAAGCCACTGTTTAAAGTCGCCGGCGAACAGATTCACCTCAGCCCCCCCCCCCAGGAGGAAAGCCAAGTAGATGCCCAGAATGACGACCGGAATCAGGAAGATGAACTCGTGCCCCCTGGTTATTCTCTGGAGAACGGACGCTGTCTTGATCCGTTTCCAGAAAAAGATCGTAACCAGCAGCATTATCGGTACAATAATAATGCTGAAAAATACGGTCAGAATACTTTTGTCGATCAACGGAGCCAGCCAGAGTCCGGCCAGAAAACCGATCACCACCGAGGGAATGGCGGCCATAATTTCAACTACCGGCTTGACGCGTCCCTTCAGCTTTGGAGACATGAACTGGCTGGTATAGAGTGCTGCCAACAGCGCCAGCGGCACGGCAAACATCATGGCAAACAGCGTTGCCTTGATGGTGCCGAACACCAGCGGCACAAGACTCATTTTGGGTTCATATTCATCACTGGCCGACGACGACTGCCAGGAATATTCAGGCTTGTCGTACCCTTCGTACCAGACTTTGCCGAACAGTGTGCCAAATGATATATCGGGATGGGGTATATTCATCTTCCAGACCGATACCAAACCGTTGCTGTCCAGGGCCGACAAGGTGTTCCCTTTGGGCGATAGCGAAGTAAGTGAGACAGGAGCCGAGGGCTTGATGGTTAGCAGGTTGCGTTCCGAGGTCATATGATCGGCATGAATTTCAGAGGCAGCCAGCGAAAGGATGGTTTTGTCGCGCGGCGAGGGGATGATCGCCGCCACCGCGCCAGCATTGGGGCGCAGGGTATGAATGCGTGTAAGTCTTTTGTCCTCACTGCTCCCCGGCGCTTTGACCGGGAACCAGGTTGAGAGTCCACCACCGGCGTCGCCAACAGCAATTGAGACATCGCCCAGGACAAGGGAAATGGCGGTAATAGCCGTGCGGTCTCCGGACGCCTGAACAGTGTCAAGCAGACGTATCTGACCCGGCTCCGAAACATCCCAGCGCAACAGCATGCCGTTATTCGTGCCGGCATAGAGAAAGTGCCCTTTGGAATCAGTAGTAATGCAGGAGATGCGGCCAGGAAGAAGATCTGTGAATTCGGCGGTTGCTGTCGTGCGTTTTTCATCGCCGGACAGGTCCGTTTCCACCGATTGCCGGGTAACCCGCAGATGGTCGCCTGTCAAACGGTCAATCCGCACTGCCCCCTTCTCATCCATACTGCGGGCAAATGACTGCACAACTCCCGCAGTCGCGGCAAAAGCCAGTTCATCTCTGTCGGTTACATCCTGGGAGAGAGAAACCTTTCCTTCGGCATCTTTGGCAGAGGCGAGGGAGACGGTGACCGAGGTAATGGCACCGTTATCCCAGAGCAGACAATATGATGATCTCCCGATGTATTCGGCGGAAATAACGCGAACGGCACCCGCAGGAACGGTGGGCACCTTGATGCTGGTGGAGAGGGAACCATCCGGGACCTTCAGAAAGTGGAAGGTTCCACTTTCGTCCAATATGAAAATTCCATCCTGGTTCTCCTCAGACCCAACCGCAAGAATTTTACCGGCTGGGAATGCGGCAGGAAGTTTCACCGTCGCGATAAGCTTGGCGGAAGAAGGGTAGAAGAGCGGCAGCGCTACCCTGGAGATCATTATCAGGATTCCGATAACCGACACGATGACGAGAAGACCGCCGATGCGGATCAGCACTTCGGCGATACGGTCGTTGCGCCGGGATTTATCAGTAAAATTTTTCGCCATGGATAGTCACAACCTGGATAGAATGGGCGAAGCAAACGTACCATTTGCTTCGCCCGCTTTTGGTGTAGTTGGCAACAGGGGGGAAGCGCTAAAGTGCTCCCCCCCCCGGTCTTAAAAACGTCTTATTTGAGACCCTTCAGCTGTTCTGCAACCATCTTGGCTGTCAGCGGATCGTAACCGTCCTTCACAACGATCTGCTGACCTTCCTTGGAGAGTGCGAATTTGAGGAATTCTTCCACGACTTTCGGCAGAGGCTCGCCCGGCTTTTTAGCAACATAGATGTAGAGCATTCTGGCGAGCGGGTACTTTCCGGTAAGAACATTCTGGTAGTTGGCTGCCTCGACTGGGCCACCTTTCTTATCGGAGAGCGGAAGGGCGCGAACGCCTGAAGTTGCATAACCGATACCGGAATAGCCTATACCGGCGATATCATGCGCAACACCTTCAACAACTGAAGCGGAACCTGGCTGTTCCTTGACACTGTTTTTGTAGTCACCGTTCTTAAGAGTGTGTTCCTTGAAATAACCGTATGTGCCGGAAGCGGAATTACGACCGTAGACACTGATCGGCATGGCAGCCAATTTGCCGGTTACACCCAACTGTCCCCAGGTGCTGATATCGGCAAGACCACGCTTGTGAGTTTTTGAAAAAATGGCGTCCGCTTCGTCAAGCGACAGGCTCTTGATCGGGTTGTCCTTGTTGACGTAAATTGCCAGCGAATCAAGAGCTACGCCAATCTTGGTCGGCTTGTAGCCGTATTTTTTTTCAAACTGCTCAATTTCGGTAGGCTTCATCATGCGTGACATCGGGCCGAGCTGGGAGGTCCCGGCAATCAAAGCCGGAGGAGCTGTACTGGAACCTTTGCCTTCGATCTGGATGTTGACGTTGGGGTACTTTTTCTTGAAGCCCTCGGCCCAGTAGGTCATCAGGTTGTTGAGGGTGTCGGAGCCGATGCTCCCGAGGTTACCGGCGACACCGGACACAGCTTTGTAATTGGAAATCTTGGCATCGACTTTGGTAGGTGCTGCCTGGGCTGTTGCGACGGTAACCGTCAGCAGAGCTGCGGTCAGGATTGACTTCTTGAACATTGTAATTTCCTCCTTTGGGTATGTATCTGATCTGTAGCGACTATAGCAGATCATTGTTACAGCGATGTTACAGGGAGGAAAAAGGTTGGTTAAATGTGGGGGGTGAGATTGCTCCGGTTTGGCTCTTTGCCAGAATGCTTGAACACACGCAACGGGAATTACAAACAGGTCCATACATCTATGAGATTCTCCTCACCGCACGTTTACCTCTTTGTGCTTCTATCGGCAATGTGCTATCAATGCCCAAGATATTCTACCAACAAACGACTGGACGGCAATCCTACAGCAGCATCAGTGGGCCTTATGAATAAATTTGGCATGATCCTTCTTCTTCTCTTTGTCCTCGGACTGGTTGTCTTTGCGACCTGGCAACTCTATGCGGGTAATCTGGCCGCTTCCTTTGCGACTTTCCCTTTTCTGCTGATCACCTACCTGTTCATGATGAAATTCCGCCGGAGACCTTAATAAACTTCCTGCCGCTTGCCCGCTCGTCCCAGGCTCTCCTGCAGCACGGCAAGGGGATATTTTTAAAATACCGTCATGCTTTCCTCAACGTGAATGAAAACACCGACCCCTGCCCCGGCTCGCTTGTCACAGAAACAGCGCCACCGTGGAGTTGCACAATATGCTTCACAATCGCCAGACCGAGCCCGGTTCCTCCCTGTTCGCGTGTCCGCGCTTCATCAACCCGGTAAAAGCGTTCGAAGATTCGCGGCAGATCCTTGTAGGGGATGCCGATGCCGGTGTCTGCGACTGACACTTTGACATATTCACCGTCATCTTCGGTAAACAGGCGGATCGTCCCACATTCCGGAGTGTACTTGATGGCGTTTTCGAGCAGGTTGACCACGACCTGTTCGAGACGCCCCTGATCCGCCATGACGCGCGGCAGCGCCCCGCCGACCGATTCATTGATTATCGTAATATTCTTTTGCACCGCACGCTCCTGAAGCAGCATACACGCCTTGGCTATTGTCCCGGTGACATCAAGCGGGTTGAGCTCAATGAATGCCTCTTTTGTTTCAAGGCTTGAGAGCGTGAGGATATCGTTTATCAGATTGGTCAACCGATCCGAATGGTTGGAGATAATCTCTACAAAGCGGAGGGCACGGACCGGGTCAGAGGTCAGAGCGCCATCCAGCAATGTCTCGGCATACCCCTTGATGATCGTCACCGGTGTCCGCAGTTCATGGGATACATTGGCAACGAAGTCCCGGCGCGTATTCTCCGCTTTTTTCAGATCACTGATGTCGTGGAATACGGCAACGATCCCCTGCCTGACACGGTCAACTTCCAGCGGCACCCAGTGAGTCAGCAGGGTGCAGTCGTTCGGCTGAATGGAGATCTCCCGTATCAGCTCGTTCACCTCCGGTTTGCCAAGATCGTTGAATGCTTCCTGCAGGTCGGGATGGCGCGAAATTTCAACCAGTTTTTTCCCCTCTACGTCACCGGCTATTGAAAAAAGGCGGCGGAAGGCGGGATTAACAAGGGTTATAACGCCATCAGGGTCCGACACCATGACCCCTTCACCCATACTGCGCAGGATCGTATCGAGACGCTGCTTTTCGGCAGAAAGACGCCGCACCTGGTCTTCAATCCGTTCCGACATATCATTCAGCACACCAGCCAGCATGCCGATCTCATCGCTCGAAACGACAGGTATTTTGGCTTTATTTCCCCCATGACCGATGCGGGCGGCAGCGGCGGCCATGTCACGTAGCGGCTTGGTTGTGAGGTTGGAGAGGAGATAGCTGAACAGCAGTGCGATCAGTATGGTTATCAGCGTTGCTCCGCCAACCAGGCCGTGCAGGCTGTTCCGGGCGGAAGCGAGATATTCCAGCGGCATGGCCAGACGAATCACACCCTCTGTGACACCGCTTCCATAGGTCAATGCCGAGTAAAGCATTGAGGTCCGCAGGGTGTCCGAATAGCGCACCACGCTTCCGCTACCGCTCTTAAGCGCTTCCTGTACCTCCGGGCGCTGCAGGTGATTCTCCAGTCCGGCCAGTCGCGACGACCCCACATCTGAATCTCCGACCACCGTGCCGTCTGGCGCTATCAATGTCACCCTGGCCTTAATAACGGTTCCGATCGATTCCGCAAGCTTTTGTGGCGGCGTCGCCTGCTTGTCACTAGTGACAAGCAGGCGGGCCAACTGCCCTTCGTTGGCGAGGTTGGTCCGGCTCTCCTCAACCATCCCTTTTTGCAGGGTGTGATTGAAATAGAGATAGAAACTCCCCGCCATAAGCGCGATCAGGAAGACGTAAGAGAGCACCAGCTTGGTTCGGAATCCCATATCATTACTCCTCTATCTTGTAGCCGAAACCGCGGACGGTCTTGATGATATCACTTGGGGCGCCCAGTTTTCCGCGCAGGCGGGTTACATGCGTGTCAACGGTTCTGGTGTCCCCGGAGTTGTTGTAGCCCCAGACCCTCTGCAACAGCTGTTCGCGACTCTGCACACATTCTTTTTTTTCCGCCAGATAAAGGAGCAGCTTGAACTCGGTACTCGTCAGATCAATCTCGACCCCGGCACTGGTAACGGTATGGCGCTGCTTGTCGATGGCGATATCACCAATGGAAAGGAGTTCAGGAACCGGGATTTTTGTTTCCTGCTCAAACCGCCTCATGACCGCCTTGACCCGCAGCGCGACCTCACGCATCGAGAACGGCTTGACAATATAGTCGTCGGCTCCGACCTCAAAACCAACAACCCGGTCGATCTCGTCCCCTTTTGCCGTGATCATGATAATCGGGATACTGGCAGTGCGCGGCTCCTTGCGAAGCGCCTTGCAGACCTCGGTCCCCAGCATCCCCGGCAGCATCAGGTCCAGCAGGATCAGATCCGGAAGATCCGCGCCGGCACGTTCGAGCCCCAGCTTGCCATCATGGACGCAGGTCGTAGCATACCCTTCCTTCTCCAGATTGAATGCCAGTAATTCGGCCAGATCTTTTTCATCTTCGATAATCAGCACTTTTTTCATATTGCACCCCTACTCCTGATTCGCATTCAACCCAGACAGAACCGGCATATGACGTCCATTTGTAACATACCATTGTTACATCAATGTTACAGATGCATAAAGATTTTGTAGAATCTGCATCGCTGCACGCTTCCCGTCAATAATAAATTCATAAAGATTTTACCTGACCTCCACACAGTTGTAATACTGGTTGTATATACTGGAAGAAAAAACAGGAGGAACGAACAAATGAAGATCAGAGGAGATGATGATTATTACTTCTGGTGCTGCGACTGGTGTGACTCGGAGAATCGGGTGCTTTGGACGAGGTTGCAGAATGGTACCAATTGCGGCGCGTGCCACCGGCCGATGAACCTGCCGGAGAGGAACAGCGTTGTCACTGAAAGCACGGCAGCAGCGGGGTTATACTAACATTAACGGGTGGTGCACATCTCAGGCCAAAGGGCTTTTAGCCAATCTTTCCGCGCCATAAAAGCCGGATTACTGCTGCGCCAAGACAGGCCAGCGACAGCTGACCGGCAGCGGGGAATTGTGAGCCGCGCAGGTAAAACGCCAGAGCCACCAGCAGAGCGCTCCAGGCCAGTCGCTGCAACCAGTGAACCAGTGGCCGTAACAGCGCACGCCGATCCTCTTCAGACAGACGCACGACCAGTTCCCCCTGCTGCAGGGTATCAACCAGGTGGCGGGCCTTGACCAGGGTCAGCGGCAGTTGGGCCAGCTCATGGCCGACCAGCCCCCAGACGCTGTTGTGTTCACCCAGGGCGCGGGTCAGGTTGGCCTTCAGGATCGGCAGGATATCCTTGATCCCGTTGAAGTTATCTATGTAGTTCGTGCCGAGCCCTTCGATGATCGAGCTGGCCCGCATGACGTAGACAATTTCCTGGGGGAGCTTGAAAGGGTAGTCCTTGAGGGCGCCCATCACGCCAAATGCCAGTTCCTGCATGCTGGTAGCGCTTAAATGTTCATTGTCGAAAATACGGAAGATCTCTTCCGACAGGGCGGTCAGTTCATCCTGGGGGGCACTGTCGGTTACGATTCCCAGTTTGCGGGTAGCTTGTACCAGCAGTTCGAAGTCCCGCTCGTAGGCAGCTTTGACCGCATTGATCATCGCCAGGCGGGTGGCATTGGGAATCCGGCTGACCATGCCGAAATCCAGCAGCACCAGTTCACCCCGGGGGGTGACCAGCAGGTTGCCGGGATGCGGGTCGGCATGAAAGAACCCCTTGACCAGTATCTGTTCGGTATAGAACAGCACCAGCTTTTCCATCAGCCCGGTAAAGGAAACCTGCAGCGTGCTTAATCCTTCCCGGTCGTCAAAGCGGAAACCCTCTTCAAAGCTCATCACCAGGGCATCACGGGAGCTGACGTCAGGATACGGAACCGGCATGCGGATACCGGAATCAGGATACGCCTGGCGGAACCGTTCCAGATTGGCCAGCTCAATCTGCATATCGACTTCCTGAAGGATAGTGCGGCTGAAGGCCGCAAGCACCGCTTCTATAGAGTTACGGGTGTATTCCGAGAAGAGCGGCCGCAACAGGGCCATAAACCACCCCAGCAGGCGGATATCCGCCCGCACGACCCGTTCGATCCGATTGCGGCGCAGCTTGACCGCCACCTGATCGCCGTTATGGAGCCGAGCGCGGTGTACCTGGCCGATGGAGGCGCAGGCCAACGGCTCCTGATCAAAATGGCTGAAATAGTCCCCACCCCCGAAGGACCGGACAAAGACCTCCTGAAAATCCTCCTCCGGCATCGGCGGCAAACGGTCATGCAGCTGACGCAGCTCCTCAAGATAATTGCTGTCGAAGAAATCGGCCCGGGTGGCCAGCACCTGTGCCAGCTTGATAAAGCTGGCGCCAAGCCGTTCGATGGCAACAACCAGCGACCCCGGCGCCAGCGGCCCGACCCCCAGCCAGCTTGGCCGACTGCGAATCAGCAGAAAGACCGTCAGCAGCACCCGAAAGACGGTGTAGATCCTGGCAGGGTGGTAAAGCCTGAAAATCAGCGACAACCTGCTCACCGGATCAGGACTGCCCCTGGCGCAGCTTGGCGAGCTCTTCCCGCAGTGCATCTACATCAGCACGGGTTGCCAGTCCCAGTTCGTCGATAGCCTCCTTCAGCAGTTCCTTGATGTTACCCTTCACCTGCTCCCGCTCTTCACTCCCCTTTGCCACGGCCTGGTCAAAGAATTCGCGCGCCTTGCGGTCGTTCTCTTCGATGCTGCTGCGGGCTGATTCGCTGGTCTGTTCGATCTTTTCCTTGGCCATCAAAGCACTCCCCAGACCGAAGTAAAACAGTTGCTCAAGTTTGTTTTTCATGGTGACTTTCTCCTTTTCTGTTTGTATGGCGGGCTGCCAGATCCGCCAGAATACAGTAACAGGGCGCAGTGAGAGCGCCAAGCGCATCATCGCCGACGAAACAGTTGCTTGAATGAGGGGGCTACAATACCTTCCTGATTGCTGCCGGGTTGCTCTTTAACTTGCGATTACCGAAATAGCGCAGTGCGATATAAGTGATCCATCCGACCAGAACCATCGCAACCGTAAATATGAGATACGAAACCGGCCACGGTATCCGTTGTGTCATCATCGTGTATTCCGACATACCGCCGACACCGGCCAGAAAGTTGAGCGGCATGAAAATGATACTGATGATCGTCAACTGTTTAATGACCTTGTTCTGGTTAATGTTGACGAAGCCGACAATGGCGTCCATCAGAAAGTTGATCTTATTGAACAGGAACGCGGTGTGCCCGTCCAGCGACTCTATATCGCGCAGAATCTCGCGAACATCTTCGTACTGCGCTTCCGAGAGAAATTTACCGCGCATCAGAAAGGAGAGGGCACGCCGAGTGTCACGCACATTGCGGCGAATACGCCCGTTTAGATCCTCCTCCTCGGCGATGGAGGCGAGGATCTTTGCCGATTCCTCGTCAGTCATGTTGGTCCCGTACACCTGCTTGCCCACCGCTTCCAGTTCCGAATAGACATCTTCAAGGGCGTTGGCCGAGTACTCCACATCGGCGGCATAAAGGTCCAAAAGCACATCCTTTGCTTCTGTCACGTACCCCGACTGGGCCCTGGCACGCAGGCGCTGCAGACGGAATACCGGCAGTTCCTCGTTCCTGATAGAGAAGAGCGTCCCCCCTTTCAGAATAAATGCAACCATCACGTTGCGAGACTCGTCCTCCCGGTCAAGAAGAAAATCGGAGTGCAGATGCACCTCGCCGTTATCTTCCACATAGAATCGGGCACTGGTCTCCAGGTCGGTTAACTCCCGGGGGTCAGGCAGCTCCACACCGAAAACCTCGCCGGTCCAGGCAAGTTCGTTATCCTCGGGAGTCACAAGGTCGATCCAGATCGGTTTGGCCCCTGCCAGATCTTCGCGGGTTTCGATGGGAATCTGACGCAGACGCCCTTCATGAAGATCAAAAACCCGAATCTTCCTGCTCTGTATCTGCGGCGTCACCTCAAACAACAACTCCACGCGGATCGAATCCTCGACCTCCAGCAGGATCTCCTCTTTGATTGAATCGGGGACAAACTGCCAGATGATCTGCTGTTCATCGGTAGACAACTCCTCCAGAACACGAGCTATCCCTTCGGGTGCAAGCTTCTCCAGCACCTTCTGCAACTCCAACCTGTTCTGCGTATGTGCAGGGGTATCCGGCAGCTCGTGCCTGTCGAGCAATAGCTTTATCTGGGAAAGATAATCCTGGATTTTTTCGTGGTTATTCATAATACCTCTGAATCGTCAGTATATACTGGAAAGAAATCCCTGAAAAGGTGTTCAGGGAGAATGCCCTTAGTCGCGGAAGGATAGCGCATATGGGGCATAAGAATCAATGCCGATTGGCATCTCTACAAATATTATCCGCTAATGTGGGATTACAATAACAAACCGGTCACAAGCCTGTCCCATTAATTCCCTGCAGCAGGGCCCGACGGGATATCGGCGGATAATTAAAACAGCGTGGTAAAATAATTATAATCTACTCCGAATTGCCGCAGCTATTTCATGTTAAATATACAAAATTTGCTTTGACTACAGCTTGTTAAGAGTGATATATATGCGCGGTTAAAATAAATTCCTGTTTGGTATAAATAAAATTCAACGTGAGACAAAAGCGGACAATCATAAGGAGATCCACCTATGTTTAAGGCATTTGAAAATTTAAGTATCAGAGTAAAACTGGTGGCCGCTTTTCTTGTCATTGCGGTCTTTTCCGGAGTGCTGGGAACCGTCGCAATCATCAACGTAACCACCATGAAGAAAGCTGATGACTTCATGTATAAAGAGGTGGCTCTGCCGTTGGCAGAACTGCGAGAGATAACCCAGACCTTTCTGATGAACCGGATCATGACCCGTGCGATGATCGCCGCCGCTGACCCTGATGAGCAGGAAGAAGCGGTGGACAATATAAAGTCAAACCTTGAAACGATGGCTGCAATAACCACCAAATATGAAAAGTTTCTTAATCGTACCGAAGAGAAAGCCGCCTATGCCGAGTTTAAAGCAGCCTATCAGGCCTATCTGCCGCTGCTGAATCAGATGATGGAACGGTCATTGGCCGGTAAGAATGCGGAGGCACTGGAAATCGCCAAGGGTGGCGCTTCAAGACAGGCCAACCTGATGATGCGGGCGCTGGAAAAAATGTCGGCGGTCAGTGTAAAGCATGCAGGTGAAACAGCCGCTGCCAATGCCGCCATTGCCCGCAAGGCGCTGATCATCTCCGGCGTTTTGGCGCTGACAGCGGTACTTGTTGCCATTGCGATCGGACTGACTGTATCCGGGCGAATCAGCACACCGTTGCTGCGCCTGCGCGACAGCTTTCAGAAGGTAGCGGACGGCGACCTGACCGTCAGGGTGGACTCAAACTGCCGTGATGAGATGGGGAGTCTGGCCAGTTCCTTTACCATCATGACCCAGCAGCTGCGGGAACTGATCACCAAGGTAACCAATACCTCGTCGGAGGTGGCGGATTCAACGAGAGAACTGCAGGGTACCGCCAACGAAATCGCAAATGGCGCTGAAACGGCCGCTAGCCAGACGATCAGCGTTGCTACCGCCAGTGAAGAGATGGCAGCTACCAGCAACGACATTTCCAATAGCTGCCAGGTGGCGGTGGAGAGCGCCCAGCGGGCCAGCAGAGCGGCCCAGGATGGTGCCGATGTGGTCCGTCAGACGGTAGAAGGGATGCGCCGAATTGCCGTCAGGGTCCAAAATACTGCCAGGACCGTAGACTCGCTAGGGGAGCGTTCCGATCAGATCGGTGCTATTGTCGCAACAATTGAGGACATTGCCGACCAGACCAACCTGTTGGCCCTGAACGCCGCCATTGAAGCGGCCCGTGCCGGTGATATGGGACGCGGCTTTGCAGTAGTAGCTGATGAGGTGCGCGCCCTTGCAGAACGAACCACCAAGGCAACTCGCGAGATCGGTGAGATGATCAAAGCGATCCAGTCTGAGACCCGCAGCGCCGTTACCGCTATGGATGAGGGGGTACGCGAAGTAGAAACAGGTACCAGCGATGCCGAACGTTCAGGAACAGCATTAGAGCAGATCCTGAACGAGATTGAGGCGGTCAGCAGTCAGGTGCACCAGATTTCAACAGCGGCGGAAGAGCAGAGCGCCACCACCAGTGAGATTACTGATAATATCCATCGCATGACCCAGATCATCCAGGATACCGCCCGTGGTTCACACGAGACAGCCGCATCCGCTTCCAATCTGTCCGGCCTTGCAGAAGGGTTGCAAGGGGCGGTGGCGAGGTTCCAGCTTCATTGATCTACAGGCAATCTAAATGATTTAATCTTTAAATTATACTCCTGAAGAAAAAAAATAAACAGACTGTTATTTTGCTTTGGGAGTGGTATATTTAACTCAAGAAGAGGGAAGGAAATCTGGTTTGGAGGTTCTCATCATGGAAGATACTCCGCCTGAGCGCGCCCGGTTTCAAGAGGGCATAGCGTTCTGTTCTACCGAGTTTGATTGATTTTAAAAGGGGGTCGATAACTATCGCAGAGACTCCGCCTGGAAGCAGGACACATAGATGTGGCAGCATACTCCGAGGGTTGTAAGGATCGGAATATTCCTTGAAAATGGAAGCAAATAAGTGAGTAACAAGTGAAGCCCACCGAACTAATTGGTGGGCTTTTCATTTGGGTTTACTCGATAATGCGTGCTTCACCCGCTAGCGATTTTGCACTGGTGGATTCAGACTGATAACCCCGGCGCGACTTATTCTTGGCTCTTCTCGAAAATTTCGGCAAAACTTTCCTTGATTTCATCGAATACGGCGAGAACTTGCGGGTCAAAATGCGCCGGCAACGTGCGTCCATCGCCATTCAAGATGATATCGCAGGTTTTTGCGTGATCGAGCGCCGGCTTATAGATCCGGGTGCTGCGCAGCGCGTCATACTGGTCAACCAGCATAACGATTCGTCCCTCAACAGGTGTTTCATCTCCCTTTAAACCGGCCGGATAGCCGGTACCGTCCCAACGTTCATGATGTGTGGCGGCAATAACGGCTCCCATCTTGAGCATGCTGTGTGAAGAACCTTTCAAAATACGCTCACCGATAGTCGTGTGAAGTTTAATTGCTTCAAATTCTTCTGCCGTCAGGGCACCCGGTTTCAGCAGAATCGAATCCGGGATGCCGATCTTGCCGACGTCATGCATGGCGCTGGCCACCGAGATATCGCCGACAAAGCTGTCATCCATTTTAAAATAGAGAGCCATATTCTTGGCGTACTGCCCGACCCTCGAAATATGCAGACCGGTATCTTCATCACGGAGCTCGGCAGCAGCCGTCAGCCGTTCGATGATTTCCAGACTCATATGGGTTATCTCACCAAGCGCCGCATTGAGTTCGGCCGTTCTGTTTACGACCGTGCGCTCCAGTTCCGCCTTGTAGTTTTTTTCTATCTGAGTCAAGCGCTTGAAGTTGACACCCTTCTCAACCGTATGGACAAGTGACGGCGGCCGGTACGGTTTGATGATAAAATCAAAGGCACCCTTCTGAATCGCCTTGACCGCCACATCCAGATCGGCATATGCCGTCATCAGCACGACCGGCGTCTCCCTGTCCAGAAAACGAATCTTTTCAAGCAGCTCAAGTCCGTCCATGATCGGCATATTGATGTCTGTCAGCACAAGATCAACCGGCTCCAGCACAAACTGTCTGACAGCTTCCTGACCATTTGAAAAGGCACGGGCCGAAAAACCGAATTCGGTCAACAGCGTTGTAACACTCTCCAGAACAAAACGATCGTCATCGACCACAAATATTCTACCACTGCCGTTATTGCTCATTATCCAGCACCTCACGAATTTTCATCAGCAGCTCTTTTGGGGTAAAGGGCTTGGGCAGATAATTCATCCCCTCTTCCACCCCCCCCTGACTGACGACCACTTCCTTTGTATAACCGCTGCAAAACAGCATCGGCATGTCCGGGTCAACCGACCGAATTGCATCATATACCTCGCGGCCGTTCATTTTAGGCATAATGACATCGAGAATTACCAGACTAATCCGCCCCCTCTGTTCGCGGAACGTATCCAGAGCCTCCTCGCCATCAACCGCCTCAAGCACAACATAGCCAAACTCTTCGAGTATCTCCCTGCCGAACAGGCGAGCTGTTTCGTTGTCTTCAGCCAGAAGGATGCAGCTTTTGCCCTCGGTATCCGCCGCCTTCTCCTGCAGTTTTTCCAGGCTGGACGCAGGGGCCGAACCGAGCAGCGGCAGATAAATCTGGAAAATAGTGCCGAGGCCAACGGTGCTATGGCACACAATATAACCCTTGTGTTCCTTGATGATGCCGTAGATGATTGACAGCCCCAGGCCGGTCCCCTTGCCCTGTTCTTTGGTCGTATAGAACGGTTCAAAGACATGCTTCACAATGTCAGCGTCCATCCCGTCTCCGCTGTCGGTAAAGTTCAGGAGGGCATATCTGCCCGGCTGACCGAAGCCTCTGGCAAGAATAAAATCAGAATCAAGAGTGACCGCTTCGGTTGTAATAACTATCGAACCGCCATGCGGCATGGCATCACGGGCATTGGTTGCGAGATTCATCAACACCTGCTCAATCTGGCCGCTGTCGGCCAATACCGGCAACCCCTCATGTTCAAGGTTTATTTCAAGATGAATCTCTTCGCTGATCAGCCGAAACAGCAACTGATGGATACGGTTGATTATTTCATTCAGGTCGACAACACCCGGGTTGGATGCCTGCTTGCGACTGAAGGCGAGCAGCCCCTTTGTGAGGCTTGAACCACGCTCTGCGGCAGCCGCAATCTGTTCGGCATGCCTTTTAAGGGGGCTGTCGATTGGAAGCTTAAGCTGCATGATGCTGGCATAACCGACAATAGCCGCCAGGATATTATTGAAATCATGGGCTATGCCGCCGGCCAACTGGCCGATCGCGTCCATTTTCTGCGCTTGCCTGAGCTGTCCCTCCAGCTGTTTGCGTTCGGTAATATCTTCTTTAATGGCAATGAAGTGAGTGATGGCATAGCTGGTGTCCCTGATCGGCGCAATCAGCGCCTGCTCCCAATACAGCTCCCCGTCCTTCTTGCGGTTGTGAAATTCACCGCGCCATTCACCTCCTGCAAGAATTGTTTCCCACAGCTGTTTGTATTCCTCCTTGCTGGTTCCACCGGTTTTAAGAATGTTCGAATTTTGTCCAACCGCTTCTTCGAAACTGTAGCCGGTCAACTCTGTAAAATGCGGGTTGACGTATTCGATGCTGCCGGAGGTATCGGTAATCACAATTGAGGCAGGGTTCTGCTCGACCGCCACCGAAAGCTTGCGCAGGTGTTCTTCGGCCTTTACCCTTTCAGCCAGATCCCTTTTGGATTCATCATTAAGGCGGGCATTTTCAAGCGCCAGAGATGCCAGTTCGCCAAACTGGACCAGAAGTTCCAGCTGTTCATCATTCAGCAGTCCCCCCTCGTCAACAAAAGCGACGCCGAGAACTCCGACGACCTCCTCACCGGAGTTAAGCGGCACACCTGCCATACACCTCAGCACATCCCGGCCAGAATCGGGCAGACGCCCTTCCCATCGACTGTAATCATCAATATAGGACAGTTTCCCGCTGCTCCAGATCCGCCCGGCAATCCCTTCTCCCGGCTTGATCGGATAATGATCGAGGTGGTTATAGATACCGCTCTGGAACACCATATGCATTTCGGTGCCGGCGGCATTTTTAAGGTATACATAGCAATGCTCGGTGCCGACCAGAGAGCCGGCACGGACAACAATGGTCTGCAGCAGATCGGCCACGTCCAGGCGGCTGATCAATCCCAGGGTTGTTTCGTGCAGCGCCTGCAGATAGTCGTTCTGGCGTTGGAGCTGTGCGTCGGCACGTTCATGCCTGCCCAGATCTGCCTCCAGTCTGCTCCGCTGAAGATCGCTTTCTTGGACAAGCTCGTTAAAGGCCTGGCCCAATGTTGCTACTTCATCCTCCCCCCCCAGCGGGAAAAAACGATCGGCGCCTTTCCTATCCGGCAGACCCTCCACATGGCTGGTAAGCTGAATTATCGGGGCCGTCATGCGCCGCAGATAACGGCGCATGAACCAGAACATGGTCACTAACAACAGCGGCAGGAAAACCATAAAGAGGTTTCTCACCCTGCTGACGGGGAGGTACGCTTCAGAAAGAGGAAAACTGCCACCGACAATCCACCCTTTCGACTTCAGTTGTTTAAAGGTGGCCAGGGTTTTCAGGCCGCGGGAATTGACGGTTTCTTCCGTACCCTCAAAACCGTTTATGGCGCGATCGAGCAACTTGTTGGCCCCCGGGGGGATATCCCGCTTCATGATCCTCCCCTGGTCCGGATGAACAATCATCGTCCTCCCCCTGTCAAAGAGGAACATATAGCCGGTCCGGCCGATCTTGCGCTGCCTGAGCCCTCCCAAAAAATTGGGTTGCAGCAGATCGATACTGCCGCCAAGTACGGCCACCACATTGCCGCTTGCATCCAGAATCGGAGCGGTCAGCATAATTACAGGGTGATGGTGAGATTGTGAAGAATTGTAGGGATCAGAAATGTAGCTGGATTTAGTAACAATGGTGACTTTCATATAATCACGGAAAGATAAATCCTTGCCCGTTCGTGAAAGTCCCAATGGCAGTTCGGCAATTACGCGCCCACGCGGGTCTAATAAAAAAATCCCGTTGTCAAAAAGCCAGGTAAATTCTTCCCGATCCAGCAGAAATTTAAAGGCGCTCTTTGGGTTGGATACCACGGGAGGGGTAATCTTACCGGCAAGGACAATCAGCAAGTTGTGTGCTTCAGCCAGCTTCTGGTCTAATGCGTCTGCCTGATTGGATACGATCTGGAACTGCTGGTTGGAAATGGATTCCTTGATATATCCCTGCAGAAGATGTTGTATCAAAAACAGAAGAGCAAACAGGACAATTGTTACGGACAGGGGAAAGAGGAGCGTAACTTTGGTTTTCAGGCTGCATCGAAACATAATCAATACCTGCGTTCTGTCGTGGCAGTTGACAAACTTGGCCGGAAAGATACCACAGTTATACAAAAGTGCGGTACATCGAATTTAAATACGATTCACTATTTTTATTGCACTCTTGCCTGAGGCTTTTACTGAATATCCCACGGCACGTTTTAACCAACTTTTATTTGGACAAGAGCCGGTCCATACAGTATTATGAGAAAATTTAACAGGAATAAGAGGAGCATCTAGATTGGACAAACTCATCATCAAAGGCGGAAAAAAACTTAAGGGAGACGTAACGGTCAGCGGTTCCAAAAACGCCTCACTCCCTATTTTTGTCGCGACAATCCTGGCCCCCGGGATCAACCAGATCAGCAATGTGCCGTTTCTGCGTGACATCAACACCACCATCAAAGTGTTGGATTCACTTGGCGCCCGGATCGAAGGGAACGGCAATATTGTTAAAATCGACACAACCGGCATCAACAGCCACGAGGCGACCTATGATCTTGTCAAAACCATGCGCGCCTCGGTACTGGTTTTGGGACCGCTTCTGGCCCGTTTCGGCAAGGCGAGGGTTTCACTCCCTGGGGGGTGCGCCATCGGAGCCCGCCCGATCAACCTGCACCTGAAGGGTCTGCAGGCGCTGGGTGCTGAAATAACGCTCGAACATGGTTATGTCGAAGCAAAGTGCCGGCGTCTCAAGGGTGCCCGCATCAATTTCGACATTTCAACCGTCGGCGGCACCGAGCATCTGATGATGGCCGCCGCAACCGCCAAGGGTGAAACCCTACTGGAAAATGCCGCCAGAGAGCCTGAAATTGTTGATCTTGCTCTCTACCTGAACCGCATGGGTGCCAAGATCGAAGGGGCAGGAACCGACACTATCAGGATTCAGGGGGTGTCAGAACTGTCAGCGGCCGATTATGAGGTCATGCCGGACCGCATCGAAGCCGGTACTTTTATGATCGCGGCGGCGATGACCGGCGGCGACATCCGTATCCACCGCATGAAGCTGGAACATCTCGATGCGCTGGCGTTCAAGATGCAGGATGCGGGGGTTCTGATTACCAGCCGCGACGGCGTGGTGATGGTCAAAGGGCCCAAACGGGTTAAGAGCGTCAACATCAAGACCCGCCCCTATCCAGGTTTTCCGACCGACATGCAGGCCCAGTTCATGGCGATGATGTGCCTGGCAGATGGAGCCAGCGTCATCTCGGAGAATATTTTTGAAAACCGCTTCATGCACGTATCAGAACTGCAGCGTTTTGGCGCCGACATCACGGTTGAAGGGAGTACGGCAACGGTGATCGGGGTAAAAAAACTGTCCGGCGCTCCGGTTATGGCCACCGACCTGCGGGCCTCGGCTTCGCTGATCCTGGCCGGCCTGGCTGCTGAAGGCACGACCGAAGTCACCCGCATCTACCACCTGGACCGCGGCTATGAGTCGATCGAGAAAAAATTTGCCGCCCTCGGCGCGGATATTGTGAGAGTTGCCGAATGAATGACTGGATTACCATAGCTATCCCCAAAGGGCGCATCCTTGAAGAGTCAGTCGAGATGTTCGGCAATATCGGCATCGACTGTCGAGAACTCCTTTCAGATTCACGTAAGCTCATTTTTGAAAACAGCGCAGAGCGGATGCGCTATATGATTGTCCGGGCAACAGATGTTCCTACCTACGTGGAATACGGCAGCGCCGATCTCGGCATCGTCGGCAAGGATACGCTGATGGAACAGTGCAAGGATGTCTATGAACCGCTCGACCTGAAATTCGGTTACTGCCGCATGATGGTAGCCGAACCGGCCGATCTAGCAAAGGCTGATGATCCATCTTGCTGGTCGCATATCCGGGTGGCGACCAAATACCCGCATGTGACGGAAAATTATTTTGCCGCCAAAGGGGTGCAGGTCGAGATCATCAAGCTCTACGGTTCGATCGAACTGGCACCGCTGGTCGGCCTCTCCGACCGCATCGTCGATCTGGTCTCAACAGGAGAGACGATGCGTCAAAACGGCCTGGTTGAAGTTGAAACCATTGCCGAGATAACCACCCGCCTGATAGTCAACCGGGCCAGTCTGAAAACAAAAAACGATCGTATTTCGCACATTATCCAGGCGTTGGAGCAGTTACTCCAATCGCACTGAGCAAGGTAAAATATGCTTTTTCTTGACATCAATGAGCCCGGTTTCGCACAAAAATTTGACACCATTCTTTCGCGCGGAGAAGAGAGCGGGCGGGAAGTTGAACAGACCGTGCTTGATATCATCACCGCTGTCCGTCAACGCGGTGATGCAGCTCTGCTGGAACTGACCCGCCGTTTTGACCGACTGGAAGCGGCCTCAATAGCCGAACTGGAGGTGTCCGCTGCGGAGATCAAGGCGGCCTTCGCGACTGTTTCTGCCGAGGAGATCGCCTCACTCCGGCTGGCGGTCAAGCGGGTTACCCGTTTCCACGAGAAACAGAAACAGCAGACCTGGCTGTCGACGGAAGAACCGGACATCATGCTGGGACAGAAAGTTACACCTCTCTCTCGGGTCGGTATCTACGTCCCGGGGGGGAAGGCCAGCTACCCGAGCAGCGTTATCATGAACGCCGTACCGGCCAACGTCGCCGGAGTTGGTGAAATCATCATGGTCGCCCCCTCCCCCGGCGGAGAGATCAGCCCTCATGTGCTTGTCGCCGCCAGTCTCTCAGGTGTCCACCGCATCTTCCGGATCGGCGGGGCGCAGGCTGTTGCTGCCCTGGCATACGGTACGGCAACGATTCCAAAGGTTGACAAGATCACCGGACCGGGCAACATCTATGTTGCCACCGCCAAGAAACTGGTGTTCGGGCAGGTCGGCATCGACATGATCGCCGGGCCGAGCGAGATTCTGGTGATCAATGACGGCAGCGGCAACCCGGCCCACATCGCCGCCGACCTTCTCTCACAGGCGGAGCATGATGAACTCGCATCATCGATCCTGATCACGACCGACCGCCGCTTTGGCGAAAAAGTGGCCGCAGAAGTGGAACGGCAGCTGGCGGAGCTTTCCCGCGAGACAATCGCCCGCGCTTCCTGGGAAAAATACGGGGCGATCATTGTAGCCGATACTCTGGACGAGGTTATCGCGTTCTCCAACCGCATCGCCCCTGAACATCTCGAACTCGCAGTGGCCGACCCGTTTGCAATCCTTTCACAGATAACCAATGCCGGCGCGATCTTCATGGGGCACTGGACCCCCGAGGCGGCCGGAGATTATCTGGCCGGGCCCAACCACACCCTCCCGACAGGCGGTACATCCCGCTTCTTCTCACCACTCTCGGTTGATGACTTTGTCAAAAAATCATCAATCGTCTATTTTTCACAGGATGGCCTACAGCGACTGGGCGCCGATATCGTCAGAATCGCCGCTTTGGAAGGGCTTGAAGCACATGGCCGGTCAGTAACCATACGGCAGGAGAAATAGTAAGTGAATTATCTACGTCCCAATATCGCTACCATGGACGGCTACGTCCCCGGTTTCCAGCCGGCTGACGTCGCATCCTGGATCAAGCTCAATACCAACGAAAACCCTTATCCTCCCTCCCCAAAAGTTGTAGAAGCAATTCTGGCGGAAGTTGGGAGTGACGGCGCGGCGCTACGAACCTACCCGAGCGCTTCCAGCCAGAAGTTGCGCGAAGCGGCAGGTGCACTGTACGGCTTTGACCCCACGTGGATCATCATGGCCAACGGCTCCGATGAAGTTCTCAACAACCTGATCAGAGCCTGTGCCGGAGAGGGGGAGGATATCGGCTATGTACATCCATCCTACTCCTACTACTCGACGCTGGCGGAGATTCAGGGTGCAGTCGTCTGCGCCTACGGTTTGAGCGATTCGTTCACTATTGAATCTTTTCCCGAGCATTACCACGGCAAGGTGTTCTTCCTGACGGCTCCCAACTCACCGCTCGGATTCGCATTTCCGCTGCACTATGTAGAGAAGATTGCGCAAAATTGCGGTGGACTGCTCGTGATTGACGAAGCATATGCCGACTTTGCCGATCAGAACGCTCTCGAACTGGTGAAAAAATACGAGAATGTGGTTGTAACCCGCACTCTGTCAAAGAGCTACGCCCTCGCCGGTATGCGCCTCGGACTGGCTATCGCCCGTCCCGAAATAATTGCCGCCCTCGACAAGATCCGTGATCACTACAACCTTGACCGACTGGCCCAGGCGGCATGCCTTGCCGCATTGGAAGACCAACCCTACTTCCGTGAATCCTGCCGGAAGATTATTGAAACCCGCGAATGGTTTTCCCGGAAACTGGCGGCAATAGGATACGACGTGATACCATCACAGGCGAATTTCATATTTGCATCACCACCGGACAGAAACGGCAGGCGGGTTTATGACGGGTTGTATAGTCGCAAAATCCTCGTACGGCTCCTCTCCGATCCGTTGCTGGCCCACGGCCTCAGAATTTCAATCGGGACGAGGGAAGAGATGGAAACAACGCTGACCGCCATGACAGAGATCGGATAATGCAACCTATGGGAGGAGTAATGTTACGCACTGCAACTATTGAACGGGTCACGAAAGAAACCAGAATAAAACTGTTGCTGAAAATTGATGGTTCCGGTAGTGCCAACATCTGCACATCGGTACCATTTCTCGACCACATGTTAAATCTTTTTGCCCGCCATGGTCTTTTTGATCTGGACGTTGAAGCGTGCGGCGACATCGATATTGATTTTCACCATACGGTTGAAGATATCGGTATTGTCTTAGGTGCGGCATTCAAACAGGCGCTGGGAGAAAAAAAAGGAATTCGGCGCTATGGACAGGCTACCGTACCGATGGATGAAACATTGGCCAGTGTAGCTGTTGACATATCCGGGAGGCCCTATCTTGTGTATCATGTCAACTTGCCGAAAGTGAAGATTGGCGAGTTCGACGTCGAGCTGGCGCGGGAGTTTTTTCAGGCATTTACCAACAACTGCGGCCTTAACCTGCATATTAATGTCATGTATGGCGACAATGTTCACCATATTATTGAAGCCTGCTTCAAGGCTTTTGCCCGGGCGCTCGACAGCGCCAGTCAGCTTGACCCACGCGTGGAGGGGGTCATGTCAACGAAAGGGGTATTATGATGTAACAAAGCTTTTGATCGTAAAAAAAATGGCGGCCCGGTTACGGTGCCGCCATTTTTTATTATCTGCATTAAACAGCTATTTGATCCCCTTCAGTAGAACCTTTGCCTTCTTTGCTTCCTCACTTTTAGGGAACCCCTCAACCAGTTTTTTCAGGATGAATTTAGCGCTCTTGGTATCCTTTATTGCGTCGAATGACATAGCCTGTTTCAGCATGGCGGCAGCAACCTTCTCCTTGCCGGGATAGTTTTTGATGACTTCCTGATAGGACAAGATCGCTGCTTCATAGTTTTTTTCACTGTAGTAGGTTTCGCCGATCCAGTAGTGGGCATTAGCGGCCAGATCATGTGTGGGATTCAGGTCAAGAAATTTGGCGAAGTGCTCACGCGCCGAAACCAGGTCGCCCGCCTTCAGCAAATCAAGCCCCTTCAAATAAAGCGAATCGGGGGTAGAGCTTACTCCTTCCTTTTCTGCCTTGGCCATTTCGCCCATTTTTATCGATAGAGAATCAAGCAGCGCCTGCTGTTTCAGGATGTGCTCCTCCAGAGCTAAAATACGCTTGTCAGCATCCTCTCGATAGAGGGCAAGATCATCCGCAGGTTTTTTTACGGCGATAAGCGTATCGTCAAGCTTGCCGTCCAGTGCCCGCATATCATTCTTGGTGCTGTCAATTGTGGCCTGAATATCGGCCGACATTTTTCGGACAGAGGCGACATCACTCTTAAACCCCTTTTCAATGGCACCGACAGTTACCTTGGATTCTTCCCGGATGCTGTTAAAATCCCTGTCAATGGAATAAAGGCGGGTTTTAATTGAGTCGATATCATTGCGGACATTGTCGAGTGCACTCTGCGAGGCGCATCCAGTCAGGGATGACACCAGCAGTATTACCACCAGATTAATAAAATTCTTCATACAAATAGGTTCTCCTCTTTGCCAAATAAATACGCCGCAGTTATACCATGTACATATCCAGTTGACAAGCGTCAGCAACTGCGACGTGAAACGGCAACGGCTCTATTGATAATGATGTCGGGTAATGACGCGGAGGTTTATGCTTGACAAATATGTGACATTCCATTAACTATCTACCGTTTTTGGGCCATACAGCAAGAATGCCATCTATTGGCTATTCATATTTACAGGGGGATTGGAAAAATGGAACAGTATGCAGTTGTTTTTGCCTTGGCCTGTGCCGCAGCGGCCGTTATCTACGGCCTGGTCACGGCAAGCTGGATTTTGGGTCTGCCTCAGGGCAATGAGCGGATGAAGCAGATTGCCGCAGCGATTCAGGAAGGGGCCGGCGCTTACATGAAACGCCAGTACACAATCATCGCTGTCGTTGGCGTAATCATGTTCATCGCCCTGTTCGCAACTCTGGGCCCCAAGACTGCGATCGGCTTTGCTGTCGGCGCGCTTTTTTCAGGCCTGACCGGTTTTATCGGCATGTTCGTTTCAGTACGAGCCAATGTGCGCACGACAGAGGCCGCTAAATCCGGCATCACCAAGGCCCTCAACGTCGCTTTCAAGGGTGGTGCGATCACCGGCATGCTGGTGGTTGGTCTCGGCCTTTTAGGTGTTGCCGGCTACTACATGATCCTGTTGAAACTGATGCCGGACGCACCGGTCAAGGACGTGGTCACTCAACTCGTGGGCCTTGGCTTCGGCGGTTCGCTGATCTCCATCTTTGCCCGTCTCGGTGGCGGTATCTTCACCAAGGGGGCCGACGTCGGCGCCGACCTGGTCGGCAAAGTTGAAGCCGGCATCCCTGAGGACGACCCCCGCAACCCGGCGGTTATTGCCGACAACGTCGGCGACAATGTCGGTGACTGTGCCGGTATGGCAGCAGACCTCTTTGAAACATATGCCGTGACCCTGATCGCCGCCATGCTGCTCGGCGCCATCACCTTTACCGGCAGCGGCAGCGCCGTCAGCTACCCGCTGATCCTGGGCGGCATCTCGATCATTACCTCCATCATCGGCACCTATTTCGTTAAACTGGGTACCAGCCAGAAGATTATGCCGGCTCTTTACAAGGGACTGATCGCCTCGGCCGTACTCGCCTGCATCGCCTTCTACTTCGTCACAGCACAGATGTTCCCGGTTGGTCTCACCAACTCTGCAGGTGTGACCTTCAGTGCCATAAACATCTTCATCTCGGCCATCGTCGGTCTGGTCATTACCGGTGCCATCTTCTGGATCACTGAATACTACACCGCGACTGAGTACGGCCCGGTACAGCACATCGCCCAGGCCTCCACCACCGGCCACGGCACCAACGTCATCGCCGGTCTCGGCGTTTCCATGAAATCAACTGCCGCTCCGGTGATCGTCATCGCTGCCGGCATCATCGTCGCCTTCCAGTGCGCCGGAGTCTACGGTATCGCTATCGCTGCCGTTTCCATGCTGTCACTGACGGGAATAGTTGTCGCCATGGACGCCTATGGTCCGATCACCGACAATGCCGGCGGTATCGCCGAGATGGCTGACCTGGATGACTCGGTACGCGCCGTAACCGATCCGCTCGACGCCGTCGGCAACACGACCAAAGCCGTTACCAAGGGGTATGCGATCGGTTCCGCCGGTCTGGCTGCCGTTATCCTCTTCACCTCATATGTAGATGAGTTGAATCATGCGCTGCAGCTTGCCGGTAAAGAGATCATCAAGTTTGACCTCTCTGACCCATATATCATCGTCGGTCTCTTCATCGGCGGCATGCTCCCTTACTACTTTGCCGCACAATGCATGGAAGCTGTCGGTAAAGCGGGCGGCGCCGTTGTTGTCGAAGTACGCCGCCAGTTCCGCGAGATCAAGGGTATCATGGAAGGCACCGGCAAACCGGATTATGCCGCCTGCGTCGATATCGTCACCAAAACCGCTCTCAAAGAGATGATCATCCCCGGTCTCATCCCAATTCTTGCTCCGGTTATCGTTGGCTTCACGCTTGGGCCCAAGGCTCTGGGCGGCGTGATCGTCGGCACTATCGTCACCGGAATCTTTGTTGCCATCTCCATGACCACCGGCGGCGGCGCCTGGGATAACGCCAAGAAGTACATCGAAGACGGACACCACGGCGGCAAGGGTGGCGAAGCCCACAAGGCTGCCGTTACCGGCGACACTGTCGGCGATCCCTACAAGGATACCGCCGGTCCGGCAATCAACCCGATGATCAAGATCATCAATATCGTTTCACTGCTGATCGTGCCTCTTCTGGCCAAAATGATGTAATCCTGTATACATTTTTGTTTCAGCAAGGCGGCATTGGGATTTCCCCTCTGCCGCCTTTTTCTTTGCTTTCAGCGTCAAAAGGGTTATAATCCGCCAGTTTTGTATCTAAAAGTGGCAACAGCCGCTTGAACCCGAAAGGTTATCAATTAAATGAGCACACCCATAAGCAAGAAAATGCTGATTAATGTCATGCACCCCGAGGAGACTCGTGTCGCTATCGTTCACGACGGTCGCTTGATGGAGCTGAACATTGAAATCAGCGGTAAAGAGCAGATCAAAGGCAACATCTACAAAGGTGTTGTCCTCCGTGTCGAACCCGGGCTTCAGGCAGCTTTCGTCGATATCGGCCGGGCTAAACCCGGATTCCTCCAGATCGGCGAACTGCATCCTGATTACTGGAAATGGCGCGATGATCTCCCCGAAGAACAACGCAAACGTTTTCCTCGTATCCAGGAGGTACTCCACCGCGGACAGGAACTGCTGGTGCAGGTTGAAAAGGATGAGCGGGACAACAAGGGCTCCGCCCTGACAACCTATATCTCCCTGCCTGGGCGCTATATGGTGATGATGCCCGGCAGCGATTCCGCCGGTATATCCCGCAAGGTTGAGCAGGAAGGAGCACGTAAAAAGCTGAAGGAGATTGTTGCCGGCATGGATATCCCTGAGGGTACAGGCTATATAATGCGTACCGAAGCCGTGGGACGTACTCCTGAAGATCTGCAGAAAGATTTCACCAACCTGACTGAACTTTATGAATCGATCAAGCGCGGCGCTGCCGAGATTAAAGGTGCCGGCGAGATTTATCGCGACAGCGGCCTGATCATTCGTACCATTCGTGATTATTTTTCTGATGATATTGATGAAGTTCTTGTGGACAGCAAGGATGCCTACCGTGAGGCAAAAGAGTTTTTCCGCGACACTATGCCTGCCTGTGAAAAGCGGGTTAAGCTGCATAAGGAAAAACGGCCGATTTTTTCCCGTTTTCAACTGGAAGAACAGATCGACCAGATCTATGAAAAACGGGTTGCCCTGCCATCCGGTGGTTCGCTGATCATTGAACCGACCGAAGCGCTGGTCTCGATTGATGTCAATTCGGGGAAATCAAGCGGAGAGCGGGGCATCGAAGACACCGCTTTCAAGACCAACATGGAGGCTGTTGAAGAGGTTGCCAGGCAGCTGCGGCTGCGAGATCTGGGCGGTCTGATTGTTATTGACCTCATCGACATGCGCGAAAACAAGCATAACAGCGAAGTTGAAAAAGCTCTTAAAAATGCTCTCAAAATGGATAAGGCCCGCGTCAACGTTGGGCGCATTTCACAATTCGGCATCATGGAAATGTCACGCCAGCGGATAGCCAAGACGCTCAACGATGCCATCCATCTCGAATGTCCACACTGCGAGGGGCGCGGCAAAGTCAAATCTGTTGAAGCGATGGCGGTATCTTTCCTGCGCAAGGTTCACGCTGCCGCCGCCAAGGGAACCGTCGCCGAAGTGCGCGGGGGGCTGCCGCTGGAAGTAGCTTACTACCTGCTCAACCGCAAAAAACGCGAGCTGGCCCAGATTGAAAATGATTATGAGATCGAAGTGACCGTCAAGGGAAAAACTTCTTTCCTCCTCAACCAGCTGGAGCTCGAAACAGTAAAGCGCGAGAGACCTCATCTTGATGATGTCCTGAAGAGCGAGGCAGAAGCGGAAGAAGCCCACAAAACGGTCGTTCCAAGCTATCCTGCACTGCAGGTCACCGTGGATGATGAGCAGAAAACCGAAGCCGCCGGATCTACAGAAGGGGTCAAGAAGAGGAAACGGCGTAAAAAGAAGAAAAAGGTTGTCGGTGACGCACCTCTTGATGCGACGGCACTCGGCCAGAGCGAAACCGAGGCCGATCATGGCGACAGCTCTCAGACCGAAGAGGCCCCTGAGACCGCTGGCGTTAACGCCTCGGAAACAGGTGACGCGGCAGCGGACGAATCGGCAAAACCGAAGAAGCGAAAACGCCGCCGCAGCCGTAGTAAAACTCCCAAGGATCAGGAATATACTTCGGATGAGGCATCTTTAGAGACAGCTCCTGAACCTGTTTTAGCGGAGGCAGCTATTCCTGAAGTGGTACAGCCTGATACTGCAGCAGCCGAAGCCAAACCGAAACGGACCCGGACACCTCGCAAGAAAAAACCGGAAGTCCTTGCCGAAGTGCCTGCGGCCTCTGAACCGGCAGTTGAAACAGCTGCCCCCCACGAGACTCTGCAGGCAGCAAAAAAACCGCGGCGGACAGTACCCAAAAAGGCCAAGGAGCCTGCTGTCACCGCACCGGAACCTGCACCAGCAAAACCGACCCCACGGCCAAGGCGCAAGAAAAAAGACCAGGAAGCCGAGTAAGCCGAGTTCACAAAATTATAAATTGCTTGGAGAATTAAATGTTGAAATACGTACAATTCTTATCCGTTCTTTTCATTGCTGCCTGCATTGCTGCGTGCGGCGGCAGCAGCACAACTACTACGGCAGCTCCAATCTATGACTCACCGACAGCCCTTGCTCCTGAAAACACTCATACGGGAGGATCCGTTCAAGAAACACCACTGGTTCTCAGCAACACGGTATCAACTCTGGCGGGGAGTCCCGAAATCTCTGTTTTGACCGATGGTATCGGTACCGCAGCCCGGTTTAACCGTCCCACCGACATCACCACAGATGGTACCAATTTTTATGTTGCAGATTATGCAAATTATGCCATCCGTAAAGTATCTAAATCAGGTGAGGTTACGACTCTGCAATGCACAGATGCTGACACCGGGATCGCCACAGGCTTCAATCTGCCATTTAGTCTCGCAGTAAAAGCAGATGGATCACAGCTCTACGTCGTAGATGCCGGTTCCAACACAATTAGAATTATTGATATCGATACTGTTAACAATACTAATAAAATCACTATAATCGGCAGCACAACCGGCCTGGCCGGATCGGTTGACTCTGCTGTCAAAACCGATGTCCGCTTCAATCGTCCCACCGGCATAACGACGGATGGAGACAATCTTTACATAGCAGATTCCGGCAACAGCACCATTCGCCGGATTGATCTCAAAAACAACTATGCTGTTTCCACCCTGGCAGGCACATCAGGTACAGTGGGTTCAACTGATGGCGACCCAAAAGTCGCACTCTTCAATATGCCCCAACGCATCACCACCGACGGGACCAGCCTCTATGTAACTGATTTCAATAATCGGACCATCCGTAAGGTCGATATACTGACAGGAGCGGTTTCCACGATAGCCGGTAAATCAGGACCGCTCGAGACTGCAACTGATGGAATTGGGTCAGAGGCACGCTTCTACCAGCCTAACGGCATTACCACGGATGGTACATTTCTTTATGTGACGGACTCATACCTGAATACCATCCGCAGGATAGACAAAGTCTCACCATACAATGTCACAACCATATCCATACCTGACGATAGCCTCCATACTCCGCTTGGAATCACCACCGACGGGGTCAGCCTCTTCGTCGCGGATACGTATACTGTGATCAGAGATCCCAAAACAATGTTGGATACTTATACTTACAGCAACAGCATCATTAAGATAGATTAAATGGACCGATTGTATCCGTGGTCACCCTGCCTGCTCCCTTGGTAAGGCCCCTTTTTTCTTGACGTACCCGGACGTTGAAGATATTTTTATCAGCTTGATTCCCCGGAAATATAATTGTTGTGAAAGGTTGAATCACCACCATGGAAGAACTCAGTGAACTCCTGCTCCAAAGGCGCCGCAAGGTTGATGCGCTCTGGGAAGCCGGCATAAATCCCTACCCCAATGACTTCAAGCCTCAGCATACTTCGGCTGACATAGTCGCCACATACGGCAGCGTAGAACAGCTTGACACCGCTGATGTCAGCATAACCGTTGCCGGACGCATTCTGGCGCGCAGATCTTTCGGCAAGGCGGCCTTTATTCAGCTTCAGGATCGAAAAGGGCGTATTCAGCTCTATGTCAAAAAAGATCAGATCGGCGAAGAGGCATTTGCTGCTTTCGATACATTCGACATCGGCGATATCGTGGGGGCCGAAGGCTTTCCGTTCCGCACCAAGACCGGTGAGCTTTCCCTTCATGTCCGCATCATCCGCCTACTGGTCAAGTCTCTGCATCCGCTCCCGGAAAAATTCCACGGCCTGACCGATGTAGAAACCCGCTACCGCCAGCGCTACGTCGACCTGATCGTAAACCCTGAAGCACGTGAAATATTTGTCAAGCGCTCCCGCATCGTCAACCTGATCCGCAGCTTCATGACAGAGCGTGATTTTCTTGAAGTCGAGACTCCCATGATGCACCAGATCCCGGGAGGAGCGACGGCGCGCCCTTTTATAACCCATCACAACACCCTCGATATGGAGCTGTATCTCCGCGTGGCCCCCGAACTGTATCTGAAGCGGCTCGTTGTCGGCGGCCTGGAGAGGGTCTTCGAAATCAATCGCAACTTCCGCAACGAAGGCATTTCGGTACGCCACAACCCGGAATTCACCATGATGGAGTTTTATCAGGCCTATGCGACATATGAAGACCTGATGGACTTCACCGAGGAGCTTTTCTGCCACATCGCCCAGGAAATCCTCGGCACTCTTGATTTCACCAATCAGGGGATTGACATCAGCTTTGGGCGCCCCTGGAAGCGTCTGACGGTCCGGGATGCAATTCTGGAGTATGGCGACATAGAAGCAAAGCAGCTGGACGACCGCGATCTGGCCCTGTCTTATGCCCGGAGCATAGGACTGTCACTCCCTGATGAGATCGGCTACGGCAAGCTCGTTATGGAGATCTTTGATGAGGTCGTTGAACACAAACTGATCGCCCCGACTTTCATTACCGCCTATCCCACCGAGGTTTCACCTTTGTCGCGCAAGAACGACCATGATCCTGAAATCGTCGATCGCTTTGAGCTGATTATCGGCGGGCGTGAAATCGCCAACGCCTTTTCAGAATTGAATGATCCGGTAGACCAGAAAGAGCGTTTTCTGGCCCAGGTTGCCGAAAAGGACAAGGGAGACGAGGAAGCACAATATATGGACGAAGATTATGTCCGTGCCCTCGAGTATGGCCTTCCTCCTACTGCAGGAGAGGGGATCGGCATCGATCGCCTGGTAATGCTGCTGACCGACTCCCCGTCGATCAGGGATGTAATTCTGTTCCCGCAGCTGCGCAAGGAAGTCAAATAGCCGATGCCATTTGAACTATTTATTGGCTTGCGGTATCTGAAAGCCAAACGCAAATCAACCTTCATTTCGATTATCACATTCATCTCCACCGCCGGAGTTGCCCTCGGTGTCATGGCGCTGATCGTTG
Organism: Desulfuromonadaceae bacterium; assembly: GCA_028683435.1. GTDB lineage: Bacteria > Desulfobacterota > Desulfuromonadia > Geobacterales > Pseudopelobacteraceae > JACRCG01. Next base: position 52,646 of record JAQUIG010000007.1, read on the forward strand.
TACTGGCGGTCATGACCGGCTTTGAAAATGACCTGAAGGAAAAAATTCTGGGCACGAATGCCCATATTATCGTCATCCGGAGCGGCGCACCGATGGATGATTATCGATCGGTGATGGAAAAACTGAAAGGATTCAAGGGGGTGCAAGCAGCAACACCGTTTATCTATAATCAGGTCATGCTTTCATCCGGCAAGAATGTATCCGGAGTTGTACTGCGCGGAATAGATGTCGCCACCGACCGGCAGGTTACCCGCCTCAGCCGTTCGGTTGTCGAGGGGCGTATCGAAGGGCTTGATCCCAAAATGGGGCCGGGAGCAGACCCGACGCCCGGCTTGATGGTCGGCAAAGAGTTGGCCAAGCATCTCAACCTGTTTCTCGGTGACAAGGTAAATGTCATCTCGCCGATGGGCAATATTACCCCGCTCGGTATGATGCCGCGCATGAAACCGTTCAGGATTACCGGAATTTTCAACACCGGCATGTTTGAATATGACTCGACTCTGGCCTATGTCAGCCTCGGCCAGGCCCAGCGTTTTTTTGATCTTGGTGATACCGTTACCGGCATACAGCTGAAAGTTGAGGATGTTTATCACACCGATGAACTGGCCCGCATTATCAACCGTGAAATGGGGGTAGACTTTTACGCACGCGACTGGATGCAGATGAACAAAAACATCCTCTTTGCACTGAAGACTGAAAAGGTCGTCATGTTCATCATCCTGACCCTCATCGTGCTGGTAGCCGCCTTTGGTATCGCTTCAACACTCTTCATGGTTGTAATGGAAAAAACCAGAGACATTGCCATTCTTAAATCGATGGGTGCTACCGCGACCAGCATCATGAAAATTTTTGTGCTTGAGGGGTTGATTATCGGCGTCATTGGTACGCTCTTTGGCGTTGCTTCCGGGCTGCTGATCGCGCTCAACCTGGAACCTGTCATCAGCGTTATTCAGAAAGTCACCGGGCAGAACTTCTTCAGCAAGGAGATTTACTACCTTGATCACTTCCCTTCGCTGGTAGTCCCATCCGATGTGATGCTTATTTCAGTCACGGCGGTACTGATCTCCTTTTTGGCCACGCTCTATCCGGCATGGCAGGCTTCAAGGATGCTTCCGGCAGAGGCGCTGCGTTATGAATAACCTGCTTGAGGTGCGCGGACTCTTTAAAACCTACGGCAGCAGTTCGAGCCAGATCGAAGTCCTCAGGGGCATTGACCTTGACCTGCAGGCCGGCACGACAACTGCGCTGATCGGAGCATCCGGCGCAGGCAAAAGCACCCTGCTGCACCTGCTGGGGGCGCTTGACCGCCCGACTTCCGGGACTGTCTGCTTTCGCGGCGAAAACATCTTTACCAAGAATGATCGCCAACTCGCGGCGTTCAGAAATCGCAGCATCGGCTTTGTATTTCAATTCCACCACCTTCTTCCGGAATTCACGGCGCTTGAAAACGTCATGATGCCGGCTTTGATCAGTAGAATCCCACGCCCTGAAGCGCGTGAAGCTGCAGAGTCTCTGCTGGAGGATGTCGGGCTCGGACAGCGCATGACACACCGTCCGGGAGAGCTATCCGGCGGTGAGCAGCAACGGGTTGCCATCGCCAGGGCGCTCGCACTCGAACCTGAACTTTTGCTGGCTGATGAGCCGACCGGCAATCTTGATATGAAAACCAGCGACGGCATACATGCCATGTTGACTGAGCTGCAGACCAAAAAAAGGTTGACGCTGGTAATCGTTACGCACAACGAGCGCTTGGCAGCCGCCATGGGAACCACCATTCACCTGCTTGACGGCAGAGTGGAAAAAACTACATGATATCCGGGGGAAGCGTGCCCAGTTACAACAGAATTGTTTCAGCCATACTGTTAGCTTTGTTAAGCGGTTCGACGTTCGCCTACGCTGAAGGCGAGAAACTGGTAGAAATCCGGGTTCAGGGGAACCGACGCATTGAGTCGGCGGTAATTCTGAACGTCATCAAGACCCACACCGGGGACACCCTCGACAGCGACAAAACCGATGCGGATATAAAGGCGATCTACAAGCTGGGTCATTTTCAGGATGTCCAGGTCTTGAAAGAAGAGTCTGACAAAGGGGTCGTGCTGGTCTACTCCGTACAGGAGAAGGCGATTGTTCGCGAGATCAAGTTCGAGGGTAACAAGGAGATTACGACGGAGAAACTGAAAGAAGCTCTCGAATTGCGGCAGAATTCTGTTTTTTCAGCAAAAAATCTGGACAAGAGCGTGGCCAAGATCAAGAAGATGTACGGAGACGAAGGATATTATCTGGCAGATGTGCAGACTCAGATAAAGAAGAACTCGCCAAGCGATCTGACGGTGACTGTCAAGATTGCTGAAGGAGAGAAAATCCTGATAAAAGAGATTCGACTTGACGGTAACAAAGCATTCAGCGACCGTAAACTCAAGGGGGTCATAGAAACCAAAGAGAAATGGTTCCTCTCCTGGCTGACCGGCGCCGGTACCTACAAGGAAGAGGTCCTCAAAAATGATGCCCTACTGATTTCCGACCATTACCTCAACAACGGCTACATCAATATCAAGGTCGGCGAGCCGGACGTAAAACTGAATGAAACCAAAACCGCTCTGGATGTTTCCATCGGCATCACCGAAGGCGAACAATACCGGATCGGAGCAATCGGCTTCAAGGGGGATCTGCTTGATCCGGCCTCTGATCTGCAGAAAAAGCTGAAGAGCGCACCTGGCGAGATCTTTAACCGTTCCATCCTGCGTGGTGATATCGGCATTCTAACTGATCTTTACGGCGACAAGGGGTATGCCTTTGCAACGATCAACCCACAGACGAGCCTGGATAATGAAAAGAAGACCGTAGACATGACCTTTGACATCGAAAAGGGTGAACTGGTGTCAATCGAACGAATCAATATAACCGGCAATCCAAAAACCCGAGACAAGGTTGTCCGCCGTGAAATGCGCGTTACTGAAATGGGTCTGTACAGTGCCACCGGGCTGAAGAGAAGTAAGCAGAACCTGATGAACCTTGGCTTCTTCGAGGAAGCAAACATCGCTACCGCTAAAGGGAGTGCCATCAATAAACTGAATATAAATGTCGACGTCAAAGAGAAACCGACCGGCACCTTCAGTATCGGCGGGGGCTACAGCTCTCTGGACGGCATTATCGGTCAGGGTTCAGTTCAGCAGGCCAACTTCCTCGGTTTGGGGCTGAAGGCCAACCTTTCCGCATCTATCGGCGGATCATCACAGACGTACGCTCTGGGGCTGACCGACCCCTACTTTATGGACAGCAAATGGACGCTTGGGGGTGACCTTTACCGTTCCGAGCGCGATTACACCGACTATGTCCGGCGCCTCAGTGGCGGAGACATCAAAGCCGGATATCCGATCAGCGACACTGTCGGCACTTTTTTGATGTATAAGTACGAAATCAAGGATATTTTTACCCCGAGTGCCGCATATCTGACGCTCCACGACACGGTAGGCAACGACACCTATCCGCTCGGGACGACCACCACCAGTTCCATATACAGCAGCATCACCCACAACAACACCGACTACCGGCTTGACCCCTCGACCGGCCTGATCAACTCGTTTTCGATTGAGTACGCCGGCCTGGGCGGGGATAATAAATTTGCCCGGGCTATCACGGATCACACATACTTTCACCCGCTTTATAAAAAATTGATCGCTTCAACCAAATTGACGCTGGGTTATATCGGAGAAGTCGGACAAACAGTCCCGATCGACGAAAAATTTTATCTGGGCGGGATTTATTCCCTGCGTGGCTATAAATCCCGTTCGGTCTCCCCTACAAATACCCTGCTTGTAAAAGACAATTATGGCAACCAGACAAACCAGGAACTATACCTTGGCGGCAGCAAGGAAGTCTTCGGTAATGTGGAACTCACCTTCCCGCTGCTCCCCGAAGCCGGCCTCAAAGGAGTCGTGTTTTTCGACTACGGCAACTCTTTTAATGACAATTCGGCAGTATTCGATACCATGCTGATGAGCTATGGTGGTGGGATTCGCTGGGCTTCCCCCATCGGTCCGCTCCGCCTGGAATACGGCATACCGATCAACCCGCGAAAAGAACTCGACAGCACAAGCGGCCGACTCGAGTTTTCTATCGGGACCATGTTTTAAGCAACCCCTCCAAACCTCCCCTTATCAAGGGAAGCTTAAAAGCTTCTCCCTTGACAAGGGGGGATTGAGTGGGGTTAGATTTTAATCCATTTTTAAGGGCGCGACCGCCCACACCATTTAAAGGAGATATTCATGAAACGCATTATTCTGGCAGGTATCGTAGCAGCGTGCATTGCGTCAACGTCTGTTTTTGCCGCTGACCTTAAACTTGGCTATATCGACATGCAGCGTGCACTGAACGGTTCGGACGCGGGGAAAGAAGCCAAGGAGCAGCTGGCCACCAGGGTCAAGAAGTATCAGGACGAGATCAACAAAAAACAGGACGACCTTAAAAAACTGAAAGACGAACTTGAAAAACAGGGAATGCTGCTCTCCGATGCAACTCGCGCGGCCAAAGAGAAGGAGTATCAGAACAAGCTGAAGGATTTTCAACGCTTCACCAAGGATGCTCAGGATGAACTGCAGGGGAAAGATGAAGAGCTGACCCGCAAGATTCTGGAAGGGATGGAAAAGGTTATTCAGGATTTCGGGAAGAAGAAAGGGTACACCTTCATCTTTGTGAAAAACGAGAGTATGTTATTCGCCGACGAAAAGGCCGATCTGACCGAAGAAGTGCTGAAACTGTTCAATTCCAGCAGAAAGAAGTAGCACTATGACACAGACACAAACAGTGGCAGAGCTTGCTGATTACCTTGGCGGCATTGTACGAGGCAACGGGGCTGTACTGATTTCCGGACTGGGGGCCCTCGAGACCGCCGGTCCTGAAGCGATAACCTTTCTCGCAAATCCGAAATACGCTTCCAAAGTCGCAGAAACATCCGCTGGCGCTGTTCTTATGGCACCAGGCGGTGAGCGTTATGGCCGTACCGCCATTGAAGTCGCCAACCCGTACCTCGCGTTTGCCAAGCTGTTGACGCTGTTCTACACGGCGCCCTACCAGCCGGCAGGTGTGCTTCCGGAGGCGATCGTCAGCGATACGGCAACTATTGGTGAGGGAGCCAGTGTTTATCCGGGAGCCTGCATCGGCAGAAATGTTGTCGTCGGCTGCCGCACAACCGTACATTCCGGTGCGGTGCTCTATGACAACGTTGTCATCGGCGACGACTGTACCATCCACGCCAACGCCGTTGTCCGTGAACGCTGCCGGATCGGGAGCCGCTGCATCATTCAACCGGGGGCCGTGATCGGTTCTGACGGATTCGGCTACGCACCCGACGGGAACCGCTACTACCGCATTCCGCAGATCGGCATTGTCGTTTTGGAGGACGATGTTGAAATCGGGGCTAACAGCTGTATAGACCGGGCCGCTATCGAGATAACGAAGATCGCCCGCGGCACCAAGCTGGACAATCTGGTACAGATTGCCCACAACTGCCAGATCGGTGAAGACTGCATGATCGTGTCTCAGGTCGGCATTTCAGGGAGCGCCAAAATCGGAAACCACGTCACGCTGGCCGGTCAGGTCGGCGTTGCCGGCCATCTCTCTATCGGTGATAATGTGCTGGTCGGCGCCCAGTCCGGCGTACCGAGTTCGCTGCCGGCCAACGGCGCCTACAGCGGTTCCCCGGTCATGCCGCACCGGGAATGGCTGAAATCTGCCATGGTCGTACCCCGTTTGCCGGAATTAAAGAAAACTGTTAAGGCACTTGAGAAGCGGATTGCAGAGCTTGAAACAAAATTTAATCAGAATAGTCAGGAGAGTTAATATGCATCTGGATATCAACGAAATCATGAGAATCCTGCCGCATCGTTACCCATTTCTGATGGTTGACCGGATTATTGAAGGGGAGCATGGGAAACGCTGCGTTGGGATAAAAAATGTTACGGTCAACGAACCATTTTTCCAAGGGCATTTCCCCGGGCACCCGGTAATGCCGGGGGTACTGATCATCGAAGCCATGGCCCAGGTGGCTGGCATCATGGCCTATCTGGCTTCAGACGAAGCAGTGCGAAACAAGGTCACCTACTTTATGGCCATCGACAATGCCCGCTTCCGTAAGCCGGTATCTCCCGGAGATCAGCTGCGCATTGAGGTCACGACGACGATGAACCGTCGAGGAATCTGGGGGATATCCGGCAAGGCATTTGTCGGCGATGTTCTGGTAACCGAGGCCGATCTTAAGGCAACGTTTGCAGACTCACCTAAGCCCTAAAAACCACGATCCCCCATGTTCACAAGGGGGACTTACCGGAGAAATATCATGATTCACCCGACTGCGATAATCGATTCGACAGCCAACCTGGCTGCAGAAGTGGAAATAGGGCCATACGCCATCATCGGGAAACATGTCACAATCGGTACCGGCACGTCGATTGGCGCTCACACTGTCATCGGCGACTGGACTGAAATAGGAGAGAATAACCAGATTTATCATCTCGCCTCGGTCGGCCCCGCCTCACAGGATTTGAAATATCAGGGCGAAGAATGTTGGACACGTATCGGCAACAATAATATGATTCGCGAATTTGCTACAATCCACCGTGGTACCGTGACCGGTATCGGTGAAACTGTTATCGGCAATGGCAACCTTTTTATGGCCTATTCGCATGTTGCCCACGATTGTGTCATCGGAAATGGAATAGTCATGGCAAATGCGGCCACCCTGGCTGGACACGTCACCATTGAAGACGATGTCATCATCGGTGGTCTCGTTGCTGTTCACCAGTTTGTCGCCATCGGCAGAAATGCCATGATTGGCGGCGGTACGATGGTTTCCCTGGATATACCTCCCTATATGATTGCGACCTCCGGACGAATTCGCGATACTAAGTTGCGTGGCCTTAACCTGATAGGTCTCAAGCGGCACGGATTTTCCGATGAGACAATCAAAAAACTGAAAACAAGCTACAAAACCCTTTTCATGGCTGACTTGAAGCTGCCCGATGCTATTGCTCGAGTCAGATCTGAAATTCAGGATTGCCCCGAAGTCGATTACCTGCTGGCCTTTATTGAACGTTCGCAAAGGGGTATCAGCCGAGGATGATGCCAACTTCCGCTGGGTCTGACTCAACAGTTACTCCTTTCAGCAGGCGTGTCATGATCGTCGCCGGGGAAGCCTCCGGCGACCTCTATGGAGCAGATCTAGTGCAGAAGGCACTTCTGATCAACCCCGAGCTCCATTTCTTCGGCATCGGCGGTTCCCGGATGCGCGAGGCAGGCGTTGAGACCCTGGTGGATTCGGCCGACATGGCTGTGATGGGTCTGGTCGAAGTGTTCAAACATTTTGGCGTCATATCTTCCGCATTTTTAAAACTCAGAAACATCCTGCGGCAAAACCCTCCTGAGTTGTTAATTCTGATCGACTACCCCGGCTTTAACATCCGTTTGGCAAAAACGGCAAAAAAAGCCGGAGTAAAAGTTCTGTACTATATCAGCCCCAAGGTGTGGGCCTGGAAAGCCGGCCGAATCAAGAGTATCGCCGCCGCAGTCAGCCGGATGGCGGTCATCTTTCCATTTGAACTCCCCCTGTATGAAAAGGAAGGGGTACCGGTGACCTTTGTCGGCCATCCCATGCTCGATCTGGTGAATGTGACCATGAGCCGGGACGAAGCAGCCGCAAGTTTTGGCCTGGATCCATCCAGAAAGATCATCGGGCTCTTTCCAGGCAGCCGCAGAAGCGAGATTGAGCGCATCCTGCCCGCCATCATTGCTGCCGCAGAATTGCTGCAGAAACGTTTTCCGGATATTCAGTTTGTTCTTCCGTTGGCGTCAACGCTGAACGTAGACGATATTCTTCCCGTTCTGAAACGAAGCGGCATAACAGCAATTATAACCCGACAAAGGACACATGACCTGATCAGGGCATGTGACGCCATAATATCGGTATCCGGCACAGTCACGCTGGAGATAGCCCTGATAGGCACACCGATGGTGATCATCTACAAACTAGCCCCGCTTACCTACCAGGTTGCCAGACGGGTGGTAAAGATCAAACATATCGGACTATGCAACATCGTCGCTGGCAGGAGCATAGTCAAAGAGCTGATACAGGAGCAGGCCAATCCTGAAGCGATCGCCGCCGAGATCACGACGATTGTTACGGATTCAGCCTACTGTACGACAATGACTGCAGAGCTGGCAACCATCCGGGAAAAACTCGGCGGCGGCGGTGCCGCGGCCAGGACGGCCTACCTGGCGCTTGATATCATCAACAGGAGCAGAACGAGGACAGGATCATTTAATGAGTAAGAGTATCTTTGGGCGTATCGTTCACTACAGCAAACCATACTGGGGCAGAATTGCCATATCCACACTGGCTTCCATTGCCGTTGGCACCATGGATGGCGGTTTTGCCTACCTGGTGGAACCGCTGCTGAGAAAAACCTTCGCCACCAACGACAAGACCATATTCACCCTCCTGCCGTTCGGCGTTGTGCTTATCTTTGCCGTCAGGGCACTCAGCCGTTTTCTTAATGATTATTTCATCCGGACCGCCGGTGAACTGGCGGTGCAGGATATCCGCAATGATCTTTACCGGAACAGCATGCACCTGGGCCTTCGCTTCTACCACAAGCACCCAACCGGATCACTCATGTCGCGCGTTCTCTCTGACGTTGCAGTGATGCAGAACGGGATTGCCAACGTGGTCACCAGCATCTGCCGGGACGGCTTTTCCGCTATCTCGCTGCTGGTGGTGATTTTCTACCGCAGTTGGGAGCTGGCACTGATCACCTTTGTCGTCATTCCGCTGACGGTGTTTTCGGCGCAGAAGATCGGCAAGCATATCAAGCGCCTTTCCGGGAAGAGCCAGGAAAAGATTGGCGACGTTGCAGCGATCCTGCAAGAGACCTATACCGGCATCAAGGTAGTCAAGGCCTTCGGGCTTGAGGAGTGGGTGGTCCAGCGCTTTCGTGCCGCAACCACAACCTATTACAGTTTCATCCGCAAGGCCATAAAATACAACAGCATTTCGGCGCCAATCAGCGAGATGATAACCTCTATCGGCATTGCCGGGGTTATTTGGGTCGGCGGCAGCATGGTCATGCGCGGCGAGATCACTTCAGCGGAGTTTTTCTCGTTTCTGACCGCCATGGTGCTTGTCTATAAGCCGGTCAAAAGCCTGAACAACTCGTATAACATTATCCAGACTTCTATCGGTGCCGCCGCCCGTGTTTTTGAAATCATCGACGAGAAGCCGGAGATTGCCGACACGGAGAATGTTGTTTCAGTTGAACGAGCCACAGGTGAAGTTGAATTTCTGGATGTCTCCTTTGCCTATGACGGGGAGATGGTGCTGAATCATATCAACCTCTACGCCCGTCATGGTGAAATCATCGCCCTCGTCGGCCCGTCGGGTGGAGGAAAGTCAACCCTGGTTTCGTTGATCCCGCGCTTTTATGATGTTACGAGCGGCTCTGTCATGGTTGACGGCATCGATATCCGCTCAATCCGCATGGCAGACCTGATGCGGCAAGTAGCACTGGTGGATCAGGAAACCATGCTTTTTAACGATACTATTGCCAATAATATCCGCTACGGCAATTTTTCAGCATCTGATGTCGAGGTTGAAGCTGCTGCCCGTGCCGCCTTTGCCCATGATTTCATCATGGAGATGCCTGACGGATACTCCACCAACATCGGCGATCGCGGCGCGCGTCTGTCGGGTGGCCAACGCCAGCGGATCTGCATTGCCCGTGCCCTGGTCAAGGATGCGCCGATTCTGATCATGGACGAAGCCACCAGCGCTCTGGATACCGAAAGCGAGCAGATGGTGCAAAAGGCGCTCGATAATCTGATGGCCAACCGGACCACATTTGTGATCGCCCACCGCCTCTCCACCGTGCTGCATGCCGACAAGATTCTTGTCCTCGAAGACGGCCGGATCGTTGAAAGCGGATCACATGACGAGCTGCTGAGTAACGGCGGGCTCTACAAACGATTGTACTCTCTGCAGTTCAGCGACCGTGATCCTATCGTAGTCACCAGCGCGCCATGAAACGGATTATCTGGGCCATCCAGGCGACTCTCTTCTATCTCTTCACCCTGCTTGTAGCGGCTCTCCCCCGTTCTCAAACGATCCGTATCGGCAAAAAGACCGGAATTTTTCTGTTTAATATTCTCCACCGGCGCAGGTCAATTGCGATCGACAATATCCGTCAGGCGCTCCCCTTCATGAAACGCCACCCATCATGGAGCGGCGAATTTGAAACGGCAGAAGAGGTCGCCCTGGCAACATTCAAGAACCTGGGTATCTCTATCGTTGAGGTGTGCCGATTGTATCATGGCAAAGGCGATGAACTGATCGATTCGATGGAAGTAAATGGTCTTGAGAATTTTCAACGCGCCAAAGAAACGGGCAATGGCGTGCTCTGCGTAAGCGGCCATTGCGGCAACTGGGAGCTTATATCACTATCTTTCAAAAAGCATCTTGATGAGAATGTATGGGCAATTGCCCGAAAACAAAACAATCCATACCTAAATTCAATTATTGAGAAGATGAGGATGGGTTACGGCAATAAGGTGATTTACAGCAAAGCCGCCTTGCGACCGATACTTAGCGTCATAAAAAACAAAGGAGTGATCGGCATGCTGGTCGATCAGGCCGTATTTGAAGATAACGGCGCCCTGATAGAATTTCTCGGCAGAAAAGCCTGGGCAAACAAGGCCCCCGTTGTCATTGCGCAGAAAACCGGAGTGCCGGTTATCCCTGTTTTTGGCTACCGTAAAAATGGCCGTCATATTCTGACGTTCCACCCAGAGTTCACTCTTGGCAGCGACCGTTCCGAAGAGGGAGTCAGGAAGGATATTCAGGCGCTGGCAGGATATCTGGAAGAATTTATCTGCGCCCATCCGGCAGAGTGGTACTGGGTGCATCGACGCTGGAAGCGGGCCGGGGAGCAGACTGCGGCGTTCATACCATCAGCATAGCCATGTTTTATCTGGCCTATAACATACTCTCCCTCTTCCTGCTACTCCCGGTGGTCATCTACCACCTCTACCGTTCCGTCAGCCGAGGCAGGCCGCCCGCGTTTCGTGAACGCTTCGGCTCCATTCCACCAGCAGATCTGGCGGTTCTCCGCACGCGACCGGTGATCTGGCTCCACGCCGTCTCGGTGGGCGAATCGATCGCCGCACGACCGCTGCTCAAGGCGCTCCGCAAACAGTATCCCGCCCACGCTATCGTTGTTTCCAACACCACCGAGACCGGGAGGGGGATCAGCTCCACCTTCCCTGAAAAAGACCTTTGCATCTATTTTCCGTTCGATTTTCTGCCGGCGGTCTGCAGTGTATTGAAAAGCATCAGACCGGTGCTGATCATCATCATGGAAACCGAGATCTGGCCCAACTTCACGCGCGAGGCGACTCGCCGTGGCATCCCGGTGGTCCTGGCCAACGGGAGGATTTCGGACCGCTCATTCAGCCGCTACCTGAAATTGGGCTGGTTCTTCCGCCACGCCCTGCAGCTCTTCTCACGACTCTGCATGCAGACGGAAACCGACCGTGAACGGATCATCGCCATCGGTGCCCCGGATGAACGTACCTTGGCGACCGGCAATCTAAAATACGATATTCCCCTTTGCGTTGCGACCGTCGACGAGAAAAAACGCCTGAGGAATAGCTACACCATTCCGGAAAACCTGATTATTCTGACGGCGGGAAGCACCCATGCCGGTGAAGAGCAGCATGTCATCACCATGTACAAGGAGTTGTCAGCGACGGCCGGCAACCTGTTCCTGATACTCGTTCCACGGCACCCGGAACGAAGTACTGAGGTTGCTTCCCTTCTGGAAAACTCCGGCCTCACCTTCCGGCGGAGAACCTCGCTACCTTCCGATGTAATGTTTCAACAAGGTGAGGTATTGCTGGTAGACACGATCGGCGAGATGATGTGCCTCTATGCACTCTCAGACATCGCTTTTGTCGGCGGAAGCCTGGTGCCGACCGGCGGCCACAACCTGCTCGAACCGGCCTCGGCAGGGGTTGCAAGCGTATTCGGCCCCCACATGACCAATTTCCGTGAGATTACCGAGCTGGTGTTGCAATACGGGGCTGGCATTCAGGTTGATACGCCAGAGGAACTCTCCTCCTCCATGCGCACATTGATTACAAGCGTTGAGCTGCGCCGGGTGCTTGGGCAAAACGGCCTGAAGATGATGCGTGACAACGGCGGAGCAACCGAGCGGCACATGGAGGTCATTGCCAGATATTTATGAAAACGTCCTTTGCCACATACTGGCGTGAGCTCGCCAACGGCACACGTACGACAACCGCTGACCAGATGTTGATCCTGCTTCTCGCCCCTCTCGGCTGGATTTATTCACGTATTCAGCAGCTGCGGGCCACCCTGTACCGGATCGGCATGCTGAAGAGTCACCGCCTGCCGCGTCCGGTGATCTCGATCGGCAATATAACGGTCGGCGGCACCGGCAAAACTCCGGTGACTGCCTACATCGCCCGCCTGCTGCTGGAGCAGAGGTACAAGGTGGCTGTGTTATCCAGGGGGTACGGCGGTAGTCTGGAGGGACAGACCGTCGTTGCCAGTGATGGCGTTACGGTCATGCTGGGACCACGGGAATGCGGCGACGAACCGTACCTGCTGGCATCGACCGTGCCGGGGCTTATGGTCGTGATCGGCGCGGACCGCTATGCCGCCGGCCAGCTGGCCATGCAGCAGCTTTCACCGGATATATTCCTGCTGGATGACGGCTTTCAGCATCTGCGACTGTGGCGCGACCTGAATATCCTGCTGCTGGACTGTTCCAAACCACTCGGCAACGGCTGGACCCTGCCGGCCGGACTGCTGCGCGAACCGGCCGCTGCTGCCAAGCGCGCCGACCTGATTATCCTGACTCGCTGCCCTGAAGGTACTGCAGTCACCCCCCTGATTTCAGAAAAACCTGCTTTTGCAGCATCGCATCGGCTGGTTGATGCGCTCCCACTCCTCGGAGGAGATCCGGTACCGTTAGCTGCACTGCAGGGCCCTTCATTTCTGGCCTTTGCAGGCATCGCGCAGCCGAAATTCTTCTTTTCCGCTTTACGGGACAGGGGAATTAACGTGGTGCGCACCCTACCCTTTCCGGACCATGCCGGCTACGGTCATGAATCTCTCGAAGCGATCAGGGCGGCACTGCAGAACAGTGCCGCTGAGTATGCGATTACAACCGAAAAGGACGGGGTCAAGCTGAAACTGCTTCCAGCTGATATTGCCGCTGTTACCTATCTTGCCAGACTGGATATCGAGATCGAGAAACCGGCTGATTTAGTGGCGTTAATACGCAATTCACTTCCTTAAAACTCGTTTTTATGGCATTATTTTTAATTTTGAGGACAGATAATCATGTTTACGTCGGAGCTTCTCGACATACTCGCCTGCCCGGCCTGCAAAGGGACACTAACTCCACTTGGAGAACCATCCTCCCTGCTCTGCCAGCACTGCGGCCTGAAGTTTCCCGTACGAGAAGGCATACCCATTATGCTGATAAATGAAGCGGAACGGACTCACTGAATGTCGCATGACAATGCCCAAAAGAGAATTCTGGTCCTGCGTTACCGTTTTATCGGTGACACAATTCTGACTGTGCCGTTTATGCGTAATTTGCGGCGGGCTGAACCGGACGCATACATTGCCTGGGTGGTAGCACCTGGCACTGCAGCGGTAGTGGACGGCATTCCTTATGTGGATGAACTCATCTACTGGGATCCGGTGACGATTCATGCCGACAGCACGGGTACTCACAAGACTTTTGGTGACAAGGTAAAGTTTATCCGTGACCTCCGTGCCCGCCGGTTCGACAAGGTATATGTGCTGAAACGTTCCTTTGGCAGTGCCCTGATAGGATATCTGTCAGGGGCCAGGAAACGGATCGGTTTTGCCACCGAGGGGCGAAGTTTTCTGCTGACCACGACTATACCGTATCGCCACGACCAGCATGAGGTGCAGAACTTTCTTGACGTGCTGCGGGCGGACGGGATTCCGGTGACCGATGACTATCTCGAATACTGGACCAGCAGGGCTGAAGAAACTGCAGCCGATGAACTGCTGGCCAAGAAAGGTGTGAAACGGGACGAGAAACTGGTTGTACTGCACCCTTTTTCGTCCATCACCGAGCGGGGCTGGCACCTGGATAATTTTTCCGTGCTTGCAGCCCGCCTGACTGAGCTGGGCTATCGCCCACTGGTGCTAGGGGCGCCGAACGACCGGGTTCATTTTGACACCGCTGCAGACCGGTTCGGGCAGAACTCTGTGGATCTGGTGGGTAAAAGCAGCCTGCGAATCACCATGGCTCTGCTGAAGCGCTGTGCGCTGTTCGTCGGAAACGACAGCGGCATCATGCACCTGGCGGCGGCGGCAGGCATTCCGCTTATTGCCATTTTTGGTCCCCAGTCTCCGGTCAAATTCGGCCCTTGGAGCAAACGGGCAACTGTCATCTATTCTCAGTTCCCCTGTTCGCCATGTCGACAGAAATTCTTTACCGAATGCAAGCCGTCAGTACGGCAAAGACCTGCATGTATCGAAGCAATAACCGTGGATCAGGTTGTAACTGCATGTCGGTCGTTCTTGGCTAGTCAAGGCGGAAACTTATGAATACATCTGTTCAGAAGGTTCCCATCTCAGCGTTTGTGATCGCCAAAAATGAACGCCATAAAATCGATGAGTGCATTGCCTCATTGAGCTTTGTTGATGAAATTGTTGTTGTCGATGACTTCAGTGACGATGGTACCCCCGAACGGTGTGCAGAGTTGGGCTGCCGGGTTATCAGCAATCAGTTTACCAGCTTTAGTAACCAAAAGAAGTTTGCAATGCAGGCAACCCACAATAATTGGGTGTTGGAGATTGACGCAGATGAGCGAATCTCGCCGACATTAATGCAAGCCATCAGTGCCTTGGGATCAGCCGATTTTGAAAAGTTCGACGGCTTTGCCTTCCGGCGTCTTACCCGTTTCTGGGGAAAATGGATCCGTCACTCTTCCCTTTATCCTGATTACAAGGTGCGCCTCTACCACAAGGGTCGTGGTGAGTGGAACAATGTCAGAGTGCATGAACATTTCAAGACACGTGGCCCTGTGCTTCGAATCCCGTACGATATTCTGCACTGTCAAGATCTCGATTTAAAAACCTATACCCAGCGCACCATGCGGTATGCAGAACTGTCAGCAGAAGATTTATACGACCGTGGCCGCCGTAGCCACTGGTATTGTTTTCTGCGGCCCGTCCATATGATTTTTCTGCGCTATGTCATTCGACTTGGATTCCTTGACGGGGTTCAAGGGGCAGCAATTGCCGCCATGGGAGGATTTGGCACATTCTACAAATATTTCAGGCTGTTCGAGCTTGAAAGAGTGCAGTATCAAGCGGCCAATAAACAGCGATAACCCATAGGGGTATGTTGGCTTTGAAATTTCGATCAAATGCATGCAACCCTTCAAATTGATCATCTGGCCAATCCCGATAACTTAAAATTTCTTTCTGTTACATAGATGTGTCTCGATTTTTGTTTTAATCACGCTTTGATCAAGCTCGCTCTAGGGGTAATAACGCTGCTGAAGGATCACCAAAGACGGTTTAATATGGGGGCGTGGGGGGTTGAGCTGGTCAGAAAAATGTTCAGTGCCGTGACGATGGCAGCAAGATATAATGAATTTTTATGAAATATCTCCGGAAGACACAATGGCCATCGTGCTGAATACATTGAATAGGCCAGAACATGACAGGAGTAGATCTGCATGATGCAAAGAGCAACAGCAACAGGACTTTCTATTATAATGCCTAACTACAATGGTGAGACGTTGCTGGCGGAGAACCTCCCACCGCTGATCTCCGCCATGGAAGCATGGGGTGGCGAGTGGGATCTGATTGTGGTGGACGACTGCAGTCGGGACTGCAGCCGGGAACTCATCTTGCATGGATTCCCAGAGATTCAACTGCTGTGCAATGAGACAAATCTAGGATTTTCTGGCACATGTAACCGGGGTATGCAGGCTGCCAAGTATCCACTCGTACTCTGTATCAATACCGATGTACTGGTGGAGCAGGGATTTATCGCACCACTATTAGAACACTTCAGTGATGCCAGCCTGTTTGCGGTTACACCTAACGTGATTGCTATCAGCGAAGGGAAAAACCAAGGCATCGTTCATGGGCTATACGACAAGGGATTTCTTAAAGGTGGCTTTGCAAAACTGCAAGAACAACAGCCGCTAAGAGAAAACCTGTATGCGATCGGTGCATGCGTAGTGTACGATCTGGAGAAATTTCGGGCACTGGGCGGCTATTCGGAGCTCTATTCGCCCTACCTGTTCGAGGATGTAGACCTTTCCTACCGTGCCTGGAAGCGCGGATGGAGAAGCATCTATGATCCGCGCTCAACAGTGCATCACCAGTCAAGTGCCACAATCGGCAAACTGGGTAAAGGCCGTAAACGGCGTATTTACTTTAGAAACCGGTTCCTGTTTCATTGGGCTAACCTGACTGATCGCAGCATTATGGCTGCCCATGCGGCACATGTTTTGATGAGACTTTGTGTCAGTTTTTTATGGGGTGACTTCAATTATTATTTCTCATTTTTTGGTGCTTTGCAACGTCTTGACAAGGTAATGGCACTGAGAGATCAGGAAAAAGGTCATGCGGTCTTGAAAGACTCTCAAATACTGGCTCGTACGCAATAGAGAACAAATAAAATTTATAGTCTACTGCCGAATTTGGTGCTTAAATCGGCAAAATTGGACTGTGGCAATAAAACACATTTCACCTCATTTTAATGCACCCTGGTATTAAATGCCTGAGTACGGAGATACTTCTTGAGTACTTGTAAAGTCAGTGTTTGTATCCCTACATATAATTATGGAAATTATATTGCGGAAACGGTTGAATCCGTTCTTAACCAGAGTTTTTCAGACTTTGAGCTTCTGATTGTTGACGATTGTTCCAATGACCAGACTAAGGCCATCGTTGAGTCCTATGCCAGGCGAGACCCTCGCATAAGGTTTATTACCAATGAAGTTAACCTTGGAATGGTAGAGAATTGGAACTTATGTCTTTTGCTAGCGAAGGGGGAATATATTAAATTTGTATTTGGAGACGATCTTCTGACTTCTCCAGATGCAATTGGTCGTATGGTTTCACTGTTAGACGACAGCAGTTCTATATCCTTGGTTTGTTCAGCCAGAAATTTGATAGATGAATCCTCACAGACGTTAAAAATAGAATCCCATTTTAAGTCCGGTATAATGGCAGGGACCGATGTCATTAACAACTGCCTTGCGTGCCAGCAGAACCTGATAGGCGAGCCTTCAGTTGTCATGTTCAGGAAAAGTCATGCTGGCCGTGGGTTTCAAACCAACTATCAGCAAATTGTAGACTTAGAAATGTGGTTTTATCTCCTTGAGCAGGGTTCATTTGCATATATCAACGAGCCACTATGCTCATTCAGAATCCACGATCAACAACAAACAGCGAAAAACAACGAGTCACATTCTCACTTAAATGACTTCGTTTACCTTGTTAGCGATTATCTGCATAAGGATTATATTAAACAGCCCTATTTCATTAAAAAATATATACAATACGATGCTCTTTATGGTTTTTGGAAACTCTATAAAAAAAGCATAATTACTCGTGAAGTGGCACTAGAACTAATTAGCATAAATTGTAGTTTTTCCTTTCTTGCTTGGTATCCATTATATAAATCATTTAAGCCGCTTTACAAACAATACAGGAAAATATTTGGTTGCTAAAAGCATCATCGAGAGGTGATCACATTGAAGCCGTGTAAAGTCCGCGTATATCGATGATGTTGTGCAGGCTTTTGTAGTAGCGGCAAAGCGATTATTGGAAGGGAACTTGCGCGAGCACGAAATATACGGTGTATCTTCAGGATCACCATTAGCACTTAAAGAACTTGTAGAATCGTATGGCATATAATTGGCAAGCAATTTGCCAACAACTGGGATGACATACCGTACCGGCGAAAGTGGCGATGAAGCCATGGGATGCTATAAGAAGCTTCCTGAATAGTCTCGTGATATGTCTTTAGAATCCGGCATCAGGAAAATAGTGATGCAATAAATAAGGGCACCTTGAATCAGAAACCACAAAACATACTTATCATCAAACCCGGCGCCATGGGCGACCTGCTCCACCTGACTCCAACGATCAGGGGGCTGCGTAACCGCTTTCCCTTGGCGCGCATCGACATACTGGTAGGAAACAGCGCCTCCACCAACCTGTTTCGCCATCACCCTGATATAGCGGATATTCTGGTATATGACCGCCGTGGTGAACACCGGTCGTTCAGCGCCCTGCTTTCTCTCTGGAAGAAGATCAGGGGCCGCTCCTACGATCTGGTCATAAACTTCCAACGCAGTAACCTGAAAACCTGGTTCCTGACGTCCGCAGCATTACCATGCCGGATTCTGATTTATCACAAAACACGTACAAGGGTAATCCACGCGGTCTTGGACCACCTTAAAACGGTTAAGCCGCTCGGAGTTTATCCGGACAATGAAAAACTGGATCTCTACCTTTCCCCTGATGATCGTCAGTACGCGACAGGGCTGTTCGAATCACATGGCCTGGACAAACTCCCCGTAGTGGCAATCAACCCCGGCGCCAGCCACCCGGTTAACCGCTGGAGCACCGCACAGTTTGCCACACTTGCGGACAGGGTCAGTATCGAATTAAGTGCTGCGGTGATTATTGTCGGCGGTAGTGGAGACACTCCCCTGGCGCACGATATTGAACGGCTGTCCAGCTCGCAGCCGCTTATCCTCACCGGCACAACGACCCTGCTGCAACTGGGAGCCATCCTGGAAAAATCCGCCCTGCTTGTCAGCGGTGATACCGGCCCGATGCACATGGCAACCGCAGTTCAAACGCCTGTCATCGCACTGTTCGGTGCAGCCGATCCGGAACGTACCGGTCCGGTTGGTGAGGGGAATAGGGTAATTCAAGCCAAATATCTGGCCTGCGTACCCTGCCGAAGCAGGAAGTGCAGCAACAGCCACAATATGGAATGCATGGAACGCATCACGGTTGACGACGTTTTTGAGGCCGTGAAAGAAATGTTTGCCCAAAGGAAACCATGCGCATCCTGATCGTTAAAATATCCGCCATGGGCGATGTGCTGCATGCCCTGCCGGTACTGGATTACCTGAAACAGGCTTCACCCGGTTGCGAAATAGACTGGGTTGTCGAAGCGGCTTTTGCCGATCTGTTGAGCGGCAACCCGCTGATTTCAAGAATTCATATCGTAAGATTCAAAAAATGGAAAAAGAATCCCTTTTCCCTGACTACAATTAAAGAGATTCTGGCCGTACGTACCGAACTCGCAAAGCGTAACTATGACCTGGTAATCGACATTCAGGGCAACATCAAAAGCGGGATGGTTGCCTGGTTGAGCGGCTGTCGCCGGCGGGTCGGCTTCAGCCGGGCAGCTGCTCAGGAAAGCCTGAATGCGCTGTTCACCAACCAAAGAATTGCGTCTAACCCAGAGGACAGCCATATAACCGACCAGTACCTGCGGATTGCCGAAGCATCCTTCGACCTGAAGTTCAGCGGAATGCAGCTGCAGACCGATGTCTACACCCCGCCGGAGGATGACCTGGAGGCTGACGAACTGGTCAAACACTACCGCGCAAGCGGCCCACTCTTCCTGATCCATACCGGCACCACCTGGCAGACAAAGTTCTGGCATGAACCGGGTTGGATTGAGCTTGGCCGCAGGATCATCACTTCCTTTCCCGGTGCCGTCCTGCTGTTCTCCTGGGGAAATGAGGACGAACGCAGCGCGACTGAACGGATTACGGCGGCACTGGGGAGCCAGGCTGTGCAACTGGAGAAACTATCCATCATGAGCCTGGCAGCACTGGTAAAAAGAGTCAACCTGGTGATGGGTGGTGACACCGGCATCATTCATCTGGCCGCGGCCGTCGGAACTCCCACTGTCTCGTACTATCGTGCCAGTGACGGCCTGCGCAGCGGCCCCCGAGGAGCGCAACATGCCGTTGTCCAGACACCGATGCCGTGCGCGCGCTGCTTCCGCACCCGGTGCGAAAAGGATGAAGAGTGCCGCGATAGCATTACTCCGGAGCTTCTCATGCAGGCAATCAGGAAGATACTCTGTTGAGCCCTGACAAACGTCCGCTATACCACCCCAACTGAAGGCACAATCGCTGTTATTATCAGACGTAACGCGGAGGACACATGCAAAAGATTCTCGTCACCGGCGCTGCCGGTTTTATCGGCTTTCACCTGGCGAAAAGACTGCTGGAGGGTAAGTGCAAGGTTGTCGGCCTGGACAATCTCAACGACTATTACGACGTAAATCTGAAAACAGCGCGGCTTGCGCAGTTAGAGGAACGGCATAATTTCCGCTTTCACAAGATGGGGCTTGAAGAACGTGATGCCGTCAGTCGCTTCTTTAAGGATGAACAGTTCGATATCGTCGTCAATCTGGCGGCCCAGGCCGGGGTCCGCTATTCCATCGAGAACCCCTACGCCTACATAGACAGCAATATCTCCGGTTTCATCAATATTCTTGAGGGGTGCCGGCACAATGGTGTCAAGCACCTCGTATACGCATCTTCCAGCTCCGTGTACGGGGCCAACACCAAAATGCCCTTCTCCGTGCACGACAATGTGGATCACCCTGTTTCGCTCTATGCCGCAACAAAGAAGTCCAACGAGCTGATGGCCCACACGTATTCCCACCTCTACAACCTGCCGACCACCGGGCTGCGCTTCTTCACCGTGTATGGTCCCTGGGGCAGACCGGACATGGCGCTGTTCCTTTTTACCAAAGCGATCATCGAGGGGAGGCCGATCGATGTCTACAACCATGGACTGATGCAACGGGACTTCACCTATATCGATGACATCGTGGAGGGGGTTGTCAGGGTAATGGGAAAGATTCCCGAAGCGAATCATGACTGGAACGGCAATGCACCCGATCCTGGCACGAGCAGCGCCCCGTATCGAATTTACAACATCGGCAACAACAACCCCGTTGAATTGATCAGATTTATCGAAGTGCTGGAAAATGCGCTCGGGATGAAAGCGGAAAAGAGACTCCTCCCCCTCCAGCCGGGGGATGTCTGCTCTACCTACGCTGATGTCGATGATCTGATGCGGGACGTCGGTTTTAGACCGTCTACCTCCATTGAGGAGGGAATCGGCACGTTCGTCGCGTGGTACAGGAAATTTTACGGTGTTTAAGCGCTGACTGCTCCGGTACCAACAGAGTCCGTGATGCTGGCGCCTCAACCTTATGACCATAAACCTGATAATTGCGCAACCGCCTGAGGACATGAACAGATATCTATTTGTAAACCCCGCATCCGGTCATCATTCGGCCCAACGCCTGCAATTTTCCCTGGAGCGACTGCGCTTCCACGGGATAAATCCGAAGATTTTCCAGGTACGCAATCCGGCAGAGGTTTACGCTTGTTGTGACACGATCAACGAGGATGGCGGTCCGCACCTGGTAATCGTTGCCGGCGGTGATGGAACCATCAATGCGGTAGCCAACGGATTGAATCCGGGAACGGCAACTCTGGCGGTGCTGCCGTTCGGCACCTCCAACGTGCTGGCTGCTGAAATTGGGATAACGTCGATTGATGACGCCCTTGAGCGGATAGCCGCCGGCAAAACCAGCTCTCTATCTGTCGGCGTTATTGAACTGGAGGAGCGTTCTCATCGCTTTCTTCTCATGGCCGGGATCGGCCTTGACGGGGCTGTCGTCAGAGATGTATGGCCGTGGGGGAAACGCATGTTGCGCCAGGGAGCCTATCTGCTGTCTGCGCTGAAGAGCGCAATTGTCTGGGATAGCACCGTTTTCGAAATCAGCACCCCGGAAGGTGATGCGGAATGCCACAGTGCAATCATCTGCAACGCCTCCCGCTACGGCGGTAATTTTATCCTGTCACCAGACAGCAGCCCTTTTTCATCGGGACTTTCTGCCGTCTGTATTACCGGGACCACGCGGCGCACCTATCTGAGCGGCGCGCTGAATCTATTTCGGGACAAGGCGGGAACAAACAGGGATCTGATCCGGATACACGCTTCGTCCTTTGAGGTCCGGGAAAAACGGCCGATCCAGATTGATGGTGATTTTATAGGCTACAGCCCTGCACGCATATCTGGTCTTGACGACTTCGCGAGAATTATCGTGTAGCGAAAAAGAAAGATAAACCATATCCAAAAAAAGAAGAAGGGGTAACAACCCATCATGACACTTCATCGTTTTTCCCGAACCGAACTCCTGATCGGGACCAGTGGTTTATCAACCCTGGCCGATAAACACGTCATGATCTGCGGCATAGGCGGGGTCGGCAGTTATGCCGTAGAAGCCCTGGGGCGGGCCGGCGTCGGAAAGATCACGCTGGTGGATTTCGATGACATCTGCCTTACCAATGTAAATCGACAAATCCATGCACTTTCCAGTACGGTAGGACAGTCAAAAGTGGATGCGATGGCGGCGCGCTTGCGCGACATCAATCCAGCCGCTGAGATCATGCCGGTCAAGGAGTTTTTCTCAGCTGAGAACGCTGAACGGTTGCTCACGCCGCGACCGGATTATGTTCTGGATGCGATTGATCACTTTACCGCAAAGGCATGCTTGATAACAGTCTGCCGCCGACAGGGGATTCCGGTCATCTCCAGTATGGGAGCCGCTAATAAACTGGACCCAACACAGATAGAAGTATCGGACATCTCGGCCACCAGAAACTGCCGTATGGCCCGCAGCATGCGAAAAATATTGAAGAATTCCGGCATCGCCTCAGGAGTGCAGGTCGTCTATTCGACCGAGCTGCACCGGCCTCTTGATCCTGCGACATCCGATGCATACGGCAGCGACAGCATCTGTCCCGATCACCCGGAACAAATGGTCAAGGAGGAATATCGCCGGGCCATCCTCGGCAGCATTTCGTATATCCCTTCCATCTTCGGGCTGACGATGTCAGGAGTGGTGCTCAACGAGCTTTTGAATATGAATCCACCCCCGGCAGCATAAGTTTGAACTTTTACCGGTAAACCATGCTGATTTTTATTGACAAGCCCTGAAAATAAAGGGTAACGTCACAACACCTCAGATTAAACATCGTGGCATCCAAACAGATCCCTAGAATTATTCACACGTTAAATACTTTCGAACCTCTGAAAAGACCATATTCTGCCCTTTGGGCCAAAAGCTCCCGACTATCGCAGATTCCAATTAACACAGCCGCTTCATAGCTTCCGCGGAAAATTGAGTACACCTATGCTGAATCCCCATATCATGAAGATCGTTACGCAGGAGAACAGATGAATTTACAAGAGCTTAAAGGCAAGAAGATCAGTGATCTCAACGCTATTGCACGTGAACTCAACATTGAAGGAGCATCGAGCCTCCGCAAGCAGGATCTGATCTTCGCAATCCTGAACGCCCAGACCGAGCAGAACGGTTTGATCTTCGGCGAAGGTGTTCTCGAAACACTTCAGGACGGTTTCGGCTTTCTGCGGGCTACCGATTACAACTATCTGCCCGGCCCTGATGATATCTATGTTTCTCCCAGCCAGATCAGACGCTTCAACCTGCGCACCGGTGATACCGTTTCCGGCCAGATCCGCCCCCCCAAAGAGGGTGAACGCTATTTCGCACTCCTCAAGGTAGAATCGATCAACCACGAATCGCCGGAAGTCGCCCGCGACAAGATCCTCTTCGACAACCTGACGCCGCTTTACCCGGAGGAAAAGCTCACTCTCGAGACGACTCCGGACAATCTGCCGATGCGCGTGATCGAGCTGGTAGCGCCGATAGGCAAAGGGCAGCGCGGCCTGATCGTTGCCCCACCCCGTACCGGCAAGACCGTACTGATCCAAAATATTGCCAATTCGATAGCCGCCAATCACCCTGAAGTTTACCTGATCGTCCTGCTGATCGACGAGCGCCCTGAAGAGGTAACCGACATGCAGCGTTCGGTTAATGGTGAAGTCGTCTCGTCCACCTTTGACGAACCGGCCACCCGCCACGTACAGGTTGCCGAGATGGTCATCGAAAAGGCCAAACGACTGGTGGAGCATAAGAAGGATGTTGTCATCCTGCTCGACTCTATCACCCGCCTGGCACGAGCCTACAACACGGTACTCCCGCCATCCGGCAAGATCCTGACCGGCGGCGTGGATGCCAACGCCCTGCAAAGGCCAAAACGCTTCTTCGGTGCGGCGCGTAATATCGAAGAGGGAGGCTCACTGACGATCATCGCCACCGCACTGGTCGATACCGGCAGCAAGATGGACGAGGTCATCTTTGAGGAATTCAAGGGGACCGGCAACATGGAGCTGCACCTTGACCGCAAGCTGGTGGAAAAACGCACCTTCCCGGCCATCGACATCAACAAATCAGGGACCCGCAAGGAAGAACTGCTGATAGAAAAAACATTTCTGAATCGGATCTGGATTCTGCGCAAGATTATCCACCCGATGAACGTGGTAGACAGCATGGAATTTCTGCTGGACAAACTTTCAGAGACCAAGACCAATCAGGCTTTCCTGGATTCAATGTCGAAATAAGCAAATAAATGTTGCAATAAATATTCATAATGGCTAGAATTGCTCTTTGTGTTCGCAAATGATTACGTTCGCAGCAAAGCACTACTGAAGGAGGAAGAGATGAGAGAAGGTATCCACCCAGAATATTCCGAGATTACCGTTAAGTGCCTGTGCGGTAATACATTCCAGACACGTTCCACAAAAAGCGAGATCAGCACCGAGATCTGTTCTGCATGCCATCCGTTCTACACCGGCAAGCAGAAATTAATTGACACAGCTGGTCGTGTCGAACGCTACAAAAGACGTTACAACCAGGCTTGATCGATCGTTTTGTAAAGTCATGAGAGGGGCTTTGTCGCGAGGCAAATCCCCTTTTTTTTCTCCTGACACACCTGTTTTCAACAGGGCGCTATTTCAGCACCATCATACCAATATGAGCATGCCGGTTTTTGAAATAACCATCGCTTAACCCTGAGCATGGCTCGAACGGGACACCATGAACGTCACCCTGATCGAACACACCCCCAATCCTGAACGTACCGTCGCGTTAGCGGCCCGTCTCTGTTACTCGCCTGCTTCAATTGATGATTTACAGGAAAAACTGGCGGCCTCCGATATAGAATCGTTTCTGGACAAGATCATGTCACTGGGGCATCACTCGGTACTTGAACACGCCTCCTTCACCTTCGGCATTGAGGGGGTTTCACGGGTCACGACGCACCAGCTGGTGCGTCACCGCATCGCCTCTTTTTCCCAGCAGTCCCAGCGCTATGTGTCGCACAAGGAGGAGTTCACCTCCATCATGCCGGACACAATTGCAGATAATGCCGAGGCGCGGCAGATATTTGCCTTCATGTCCGAAACAGTCCACAAGGCCTATGCCCAGCTGATCGAGATGGGGATTCCGGCCGAAGACGCACGCTATATCCTGCCGAATGCGACCGAAACAAAAATTATCATGACCATGAACGCCCGCGAACTGCTTCACTTTTTTGCCCTCCGCTGCTGCCAGCGGGCCCAGTGGGAAATACGCGAGATGAGCGTCGAAATGCTGCGCCTGGTAAAAAAAATAGCGCCGGTCATATTCCGCCAGGCCGGCCCTGGCTGCGTCAGCGGTCCCTGCCCGGAAGGGAAGTTCTGCTGCGGGCAAGCGGCCGAAGTCAGAGAGTTCTACAAAAATCTGGAATAGTTCAGTGAGGTTATATGGATAAAATATCTGTTGGCGGACAGGCAGTCATTGAAGGGGTAATGATGCGCGCCCCCCGCTCTGTTGCCATTGCAGTCCGTCGTCCCGATGGCGGGATAGTTGTCAAAAGCGAACTTTTAATTCCGCTCTCAGAGCGTTTCCCTATTGTAAAGCTGCCGATCGTACGCGGCGCAGTGGCGCTCTTCACCTCCCTGATCATCGGCATCAAGGCACTTAACTTCTCGGCCGCTGAAGCGATGACCGAGGAGGAGAAAGAGGAAGAAAAGGAAAAAGAAAAGTCCAAAGATGGAGAAAAAAGCAAGGGAAACGGAGGTGAGCTTTCCTCATGGGCCATGGCCGGAACCATGACAGTGGCCTTCGGCTTCGGCATCTGCCTGTTCTTTCTTTTCCCGCTCTATCTGACCAAACTGCTGACACCGATCATCGGCGACAACAACGTCGTCTTCAACCTGGTGGATGGCGTCATCCGGGTGGCCGTGTTTCTGCTCTATATCTGGGCCATCTCGCGCATGAGTGACATCCAGCGGGTCTTCCAGTACCACGGAGCCGAACACAAGTCGATCTTTGCCTTTGAAGCGGGTGAGGAACTGACCGTTGAAAACGTACGCCGTCACAGCCGCCTGCACCCCCGCTGCGGCACCAGCTTCCTGCTGATCGTCATGCTCGTCAGCATCGCCGTATTCTCTCTGATCCCGAAACTCTGGCCGTTCTATCTCAAGGCAGGTTCACGGGTCTTCCTGCTGCCGATGATCGCCGGTATCTCTTACGAATTTCTCAAATGGAGCGCTACTCACGACAGCCATCCGCTTGTGAGAATGATCATCACCCCCGGTCTGGCACTGCAGCGCCTGACGACACGCGAACCGGATGACAGTCAGCTTGAGGTCGCC
The DNA here is from genome assembly GCA_028683435.1 of Desulfuromonadaceae bacterium. GTDB lineage: Bacteria > Desulfobacterota > Desulfuromonadia > Geobacterales > Pseudopelobacteraceae > JACRCG01. The sequence continues at coordinate 79,344 of JAQUIG010000007.1, forward strand.
ATTCGCTCAATGAATGTGGCGCTGGAAGTAAATGCAGGATACAAGGACGACCGGTTGGTGGTTTAACCGGGGACATCCCGGACAAGAAGACCTATGCTATACTTTGAAATTACGTACAAAGATCACTGCCGCCGGCTGGAAAGTTTTCTGAGGGTCTTGATGCCGACATCTCCTTCCGGCTATTCGCGTAAACAGATCAAAAGCGGTGCCGCCCGCCTGAATGGAATCACTGCAACTCCCGACACCCTGCTGGCACTGCATGACAAGGTTATCCTCAAAGAAAGCGGGGCTACAACCGGGTATATTTCAGCAGTCAGACCAGACCTGGACATACTCTATGAAGACAGCCTGATCCTTGTTGCCAACAAGCCGCCCGGACTGCCGATGCACCGCACTGCCGAATTCGAGGACAACCTGGTGGACGTTAGCCAGGTGTACATGACCCAGCGCTCCACCCCCTGTAAATTATATCCGGTCAACCGCCTGGATCGCGGGACATCCGGAGCGGTCATTATGGCCAAAAGTTCCAGTTCTGCCGCAATATACGGCCGCCAGGTAAAAGAGACCGGTCTGGACAAACTCTATCTGGCACTGGTGTGGGGTCTTTCTGAAAACTGCGGCGTCATCAACGAAACTCTCGACGGCAAGGAGTGCGAGACCCGCTATAAGACAGCTCTCGCCGGTGAAAACTGTTCCCTCCTGGCCGTAACTCCGATCAGCGGAAGGATGCACCAGATCCGTCGCCACCTGGCTTCAATCGGGCATCCCATCATTGGTGATAAACGTTATGGTGGTGGAGATCTACCGGAATTATCCGGATTTGCCCTGCATTCCTTCCGGACTATTATTGATCGGGTAGAAATAGGGAAACTGACCGTCTGCGCTCCTGTATCCGGAGAAATGCTGGATCTCTGTGAACGGAGAGGGATCGGTCGAGACACTCTGCAGGAAACTGTTTATCAAATGGCAACAGAGGAGGAGTCATGAGCGGAAAGACAATTTTTATTACCGGTGCATCAGCAGGCTTCGGCGCGGCCTCTGCACGCATGTTTGCCAAAGAAAAAGGCAACCGGCTGATTCTGACCGCACGGCGGACTGAACCGCTCCTGAAGTTGCAGGAGGAACTGGCAGCAAACGCCGAAGTACACATAATTCCGCTGGATGTAAGTGACCGCGAGGCTGTGCAGGGAGCAATCGAGTCATTGCCGGAGCGTTTCCGCTGTATCGATATACTGCTGAATAATGCCGGCCTGGCTTTAGGGCTGGAACCGGCTCATCAGGTGGATCTGGATGACTGGGATACCATGGTGGACACCAACATCAAGGGAGTGATGTACTGCACCCGCTTTGTATTGCCCGGCATGGTGGACCGTAATCATGGGCACATCGTCAATATCAGTTCAACAGCCGGTGCCTGGCCCTATCCGGGCGGCAACGTCTACGGCGGCACCAAGGCCTTTGTAACCCAGTTTTCACGCAACCTGCGCTGCGATCTGCTCGGCACACGGGTGCGGGTTTCCTGTATCCAGCCCGGCATGGCTGAAACTGAATTTTCCAAGGTACGCTTCAAAGGGAACGACGAGCAGGCCGCCGGTGTATATCGGGGTACGGAACCGCTGACCGCGGAGGATATCGCCGAAACGGTGCACTGGATCACAAATCAACCGCCGCATGTCAATGTCAACACCCTGGAGTTGATGTCTATAGACCAGGCGTGGGGTCCGTTTGCCATCCACAGAGAACAGAAATAATTTATTACAAGGATTAAAACATGGCAAAAGAACTATATGTCGGACATATCTCGGAGCAGGCGACCGAAGAAGATCTGCGCAAACTTTTTGAAATCATGGGGGTCGTCACTTCGGTGCACCTGATAGTTGACGAGGCAACCGGCGAATTCAAACGTTGCGGCTACGTCCGCATGCTGTCCGAAGTCAATCTGGATGAGGTGGTGGAAACTCTGGATGGCACGTATCTGGTTGACCGCTGCATCGTCGTCAGCATAGCCAAAGAGCAGAAAGATCGTCCGGCAAAGACACCATACGTCAGGAGAAAACCGCTGGCGACTTCCCGCCCTGCCGTGTCGGCACGTCCGGCGACGACTGTCCGTCCTGTCCGCCCCGCGACTGGTGCCCGGACGGCAGCGAGTAAAGATGCCGGACTGAACGAGCGGCCGACAGAGGCAAAACGGGCCAAAAGCTCGCGCCCGGTGATTAAAGAGGGGACAAAAACCGGGCGATCTTCTGCGGCAAAAGAAGCGGTCAAAAAATGGCGACCTGCTGCAGCCAAAGATGGAGCCAGAAGTGAGCGGCCTTCACCGGCAAAGCGCACCGGACGTCCAACCGGCGGCAAAAGACAGGGAGACAGTTCTCGGACGCCTGCAAAAGGTCGAAGATAACCTGTTAAACTGATTCATCTCTTCCGCATACAACCGCGGGAGAGATGAATTAATTGCGTTAATACACCGGCAGCTCACGGCTGAAAAAGATTGCAGCGGGGGAGAAATTCGACCTGTTTTTTGGCAGCGTTGATCAGGTACCCCTTGTATTTGTGGGCCTCGTGTGAAACGCGCCGCGCAATCCGGTTGACCGAATATACCGGCTCATTCGCCAGCATCCCGCAGAGGCGCCCACCCACCTGAAGCCCCAACGCAAGATAACGCCACACGAGCAGTTCAATCCCCGTTTTCTCGCTATAAAAGCATAGCGAGCCGTGGCAAACGCCTCCTGCGACACAGCCACGACAAAGCGTTTCCGAAAGGACAACGCCGTTTCCCGCACCGTCACCACCTCGCGAGCGTCACCGCCGAAAAGCCCAGCCACATAAGGGTCGTCATTCCGCACAGCCTCCAGCGGGGGGTTGCTGCCGCTAGAGGAGCGGGCAACATCGCACCTGGATCTCTCAGCAAGGATTACCAGGCACTGTTCGTGGGGAATGGTCTGCATGGAAAGTAAATGAGAACCATAGATGGGCTATGACTTTTTGTCAGATTCGGGATCATGTCAAAAATCCTTTGGTGGATCAACAAAATGACATTCCGGATTACGACTTAAGTGTACGAAATGAGCCTTACACCTGTCTCCGGCCACATGAGGACGAACGGCTTTTCCGCATTTTATGCACTCAAAGACAAGCGTTCTTTTCTCTTCAGGCGATGCAGATTTTTTGACTGCCAACGCCTTTTCAACGGTAATGATGTGTCCAAAAAATTTACACCGAGTTGCAATAGACATTGCTACGCTCCCTTGACAAACTTGCTATGAAGTAGGTTTACCTGAATATACGTTTCACTTAATCCAGCGTTTGTGCCGATAAAGCCGAAAGGCGGGGCCTTTGCCATATCGAAGCGTATGGTACCACAATAGATGACAGATCATTCATAAGACAACGTTTTGAAAGCAGCGAAAGAATAACAAAAATAATCCGCTAAAGCAATCCTGTCGTATTCCATTCACAGGAATCATAAAGCCATCCATAAAGTTTTTTGTAGCACCAAGAGCTAACAGCAATGTGAAAAAATACCGGCATATATGTCACGGTGAAATAGTGCTGTCTGTTCGGCGCCACATTGCTACGGTATTCGCTTACGGAGACGCCACCATGTTGACCCCTGCAGAACTTACCCGCCATCATGAGACCGGAAACCTCAACCAACCGATAATCGGAGCATTCCGGTCAATGATTCTCGCTTATTATCACGAAATCGCACGTTCCATGCCGTGGCGGGAAACCCGCGATCCATACGCCGTACTGGTATCCGAGATCATGCTCCAACAAACCCAGGTTGAGCGTGTCCGGTTAAAATACGGCGAGTTTCTTGCGCACTTTCCGACTCTTGCCACGCTTTCTTCCGCACCGCTGTCAGATGTTTTAAAGGTCTGGCAGGGCCTGGGGTACAACCGACGGGCAATCTATCTCAAGCGTTGCGCCGAAGATATTGTTACGCGGTACGACGGTATTTTCCCCGCGACGGTGCAGGAACTACAAACGTTGCCCGGCATCGGTCCCTACACCGCGCGCGCAGTTGCCGCCTTTGCCTTCGATGTGGCAGAACCACTCATAGAAACCAACGTCCGCGCGGTGTACATCCACTTCTTTTTTCATGGTCATGACAAGGTGAGCGACCGTGACATCATGCCGTTGGTTGCGGCGACCCTTGACCAGACCAACCCGCGCGAATGGTATTATGCCGTAATGGATTACGGCACGATGCTCAAGCAGCGCCATCCCAATCCGGGGAAGCGCAGCAGCCACCACACGCGCCAGAGCAGCTTTGAAGGGTCAAACCGGCAGTTGCGCAGCCGGATACTGCGGCAGATAATCGCTCAGCCGGGGATAACAGTGAAACAGCTTCTTTCAGCGATACCGGCGGAACAGGAGATGATACGTGCAAATATCGAGGCCATGCAGCGGGAGGGATTTCTTATAAAAAAAGGGCGGGGCTATTGGATTTCCGATGAAACGGCACCGGCTCACACATGAATTCCTGATTGCCCTTGTTCAGCACGACGATATGCAACACTATGCGTCAGAGGACATATCAGACCAAGAGAATATCTCCCTCCTCAAAGACCCGGATCACCCCATACTCGCCGTCAAAACCTGGTTTACGGATCACCCGTCCGCCCCGCATCCGTGCCAGCGCCTCCCCCAGGAGCGGGTTTTCATGCCTAATCTCTTCAAGCGGGGTATGCAGGAGCAGGTTGAATTCCGAGCCGAAACGGGCAATGCAGCGGCGATACTGCACCATCACCTTCTTGGAGGCCGGTCCGACGCCGATGATTTCTCCCAGCAGCTCGGGGAGCGGAATCAGGCTGAATACCCGGGGCGAATCGTCGAGATACAACGGCTGATCCCGGTCAGCCAACGCCATGACCCGGTGTAAGACCCCGACAGTGAGCGGCTTGCCGCACACCGGACAAAGCGATCCCAGACGGCGCGTCTCCGTCGGTTCAAGACAGACCCGGCACGCACGGTGCCCGTCGGCATGGTATTTCCCCTCTTCGGGAAAGAACTCAACCGTACCCCGGAAGGTGTCACGCCGACCGTCGCGAATAGCATCCCGCAGGGAGAAAAAATCCAGCCCGGTGGAAAAGAGGTTGGCCTCGCGCCCCAGCTTGGACGGCGAGTGGCAGTCGGAGTTGGAGATCAGGCTGAAGCGGTCCAGCCCGGAAATCAGCCGGTTCATGTCCGGGTCGGAGGAAAGCCCGGTTTCCAGGGCAAAGACATGCGGCGTCAGGTCGCCGAAACAATCCTCGATGCGGTCGAATCCCGACCGGGAACCGAACAGGGAGAACCAGGGGGTCCAGATGTGGGCCGGCACCAGAAAGCCTTCGGGCGCCAACTCCAGCATAATCTCCAGCAGGTCATGACTATCCAGCCCGAGGATCGGGCGACCGTCTGATTTGATATTGCCGATGCTCCCCAGCCGGGCGTTCAGCCGCTCGGCCGAGGCAAAATCGGGCACATAGAGCAGGTTGTGTACCTTGCGCAGCACGCCGTGGCGTTTATAGATGCTACTGATCTCGGCCGAGAGCAAAAAACGCACCGGAGCCGCAGACGGCGTCACCTCCGCCAGCGGCGAGACAATAGCGGCCTCGTTCTTCAGCTTGAACAACCCCGGCTCGGCCGACTCCAGCTCCTCCTTCAGACAACTCAACCAACCGGGATGGGTAAAGTCACCGGTGCCGATCACCTGAATCCCCTTGACCCGCGCCCACCCCGCCAGACCGACCAAGGTGCTCTGCGGGCTGGTGGCGCGTGAATAGGGGGAGTGGATATGTAAATCGGCTATGTAGTCCATTGATGGTTTCCTGTACATTCAAATGGCTGGCAACATTATCAGAAACGGTAGTTAACCGCCGATAAAAACGGATACATGCCGATAAAACTAGGACTTACTTAAAAAAGAAACGAATCACCTTTTGGGTTAGACCAGTATTTTCCTTGAGACTTTGATTTCTCGGCGTGTATCGGCGTAAATCGGCGGTTAACTGCTTTTTTGATTATCCTGACGACCGCACAGCTGGCGCTTTGCGCCTTACAAATGAAACTGCACGACATGATCCAGCAGCGGCAACTTTCTCAGACGAAAACCCTCGGAGTACCGATCAGCCGGATCACGCTCAATTTCCACCAATCCCATGAAACCGGCAAACCTCTCCAGGCAGCGCCACGAATAGCAGCTTCGCAAGGATTTCTCCGGCGAGTAGTATTCCCCCATAGGCGGCACCTCTCGCAGTACCATCGGGAATGCTTGCAGAAAGCTATCCTCATAGAATCGGCTCGACCACCACTCTGCACCATATTTGTTCAACAGATGGAGCGTAAACAGGAAGGAGTGTTGAACCATGGGAATTTCCTCCCAGCGGTCGGCGTAACCCCAGTTGTAGTCCTTGGCAAAGGCTCGAAACAGGCGAGGATAGATGCCAGCCATCCCCTGTTCCGCCATCAGTTTACGGCATTCCTTGCCAATGATGAACTTCCCCTTGTACTTCCTGATCAGTCCGGCCAATCCGGCCACAATTCGCGTCACATTCAGTTCGGCAAACTCATCCTCCGAGCGAAGCTCTCCGTGGCGTGACCAGCGTGCGTACTCCTCTTCACCCCAATAGACCCTGGCCGCCTCCCGGCAGAAATTTCGGGGCAGATTCCCGGTGGCGGTGGTTTTCAAGCCGTCATCGCCGATGCCATCGACAAGCAGCTTGAACAGCGTAAGGATGGGAGCTTCAGGGGTAATATCGAGGCAAGCCGGGAAGGAAACCAGTCCGGGCGTTTCAAACTGGAAATAGAGCAAGCGATGCATCTGCTCCGAGGACAGGCCATGAAAGTCATCAATGACCGCTTGACTTTGCTGTCGCATCTGTCGGCTGATAAAAGCGTTGGCCTCATCCAGCGAACCAAAATTCTGCCCCTTGAGCAGCTCCCGCAAGGCATCCAGTGGTGATCCGGTTCCTGGCTGTTGGCCACCGGTGTTCTCTTTGTCGGCGCAGCACTTCTTGTATTTGAGACCGCTGCCGCAAGGGCAGGCATCGTTTCTACCGGTTTTCATGGCTTGCCCTTTCACGGTGACGTTCAATCGGGATTCATGGAATTTTGAACAGTGTTGCTTGATGGGCGGAAGAGAGCAGCAAAACGGGGTGAGCGTTGACCTGTTGGTTTTTAAACAGGTCTAACGCGTTGGTTAGGCATGTTTTTTGTCTTTCCTCGCCCCGCGTTGTTGGATTATGAGGGATTTATGCAGATTTTTCTTGTTTTAATTCCATTTCTACTTTGTGCATTCGGACTTTATTGGTTTTTGAATATAGAAACTTTGATAGACCTCCGACAATCAGAAGCGTTCCGGCAACTACAAATAAATAATGTCCGTAAATTGGATGATTCGTTAACTGATTGGTTGGAGATGCTTGAGTTGCCACAATTTGCAGAATAAAAGAAACGAGAAGCAGTAGCCCACCAGTTGCGTACTGTGTTGATTGAGCGACCGTTGCTTTCGCAAATTCCAGATTGCACCCCCAATAAGTCTTGGAAAGCGCGACTAGCTTCTCATGACTCGTAAGAGCGGAACCAATGCAAAAGTATATTGCGGCTACAAAACCGAAACAGGCGGAGACTAGATTTAATGCGGTTTGTTCTGCCATTTTTACAAATCTCTTCCAACACTCGCCATTTTGGTTAAGAGTTCGCGACTTTGCAGAGCTTTCAAACTCGTCTTTGCGTCCATGCCGATAACGATCTTGTCAATAATCTTCTCAGGGAATGGTGATTCTTTCAAGATGGTGACAACCTGTTCGTAATCGTCATAACTTAGTTTATTGAAAACAGGACACGCTTTGAATGTAATCAACGAACATCTTAATGCCAGCTCTTTCGATTTTGTCTCTTCAAGGACTTTTTTGTACATGATTTCAAAACGATGCATGTGGATAGCTACAATGTGACCAACTCTCATTCTATAAAGGAGATACCCGATGAAAGCCAATACTGGAACGCCGATAATAAATAGTAATAGTCTCATTGATGCCCGCCCTTTGTGTTTTACGTTTGATGTGCCTAGATCAGAATTCGGTGTAATTTCCGAAAATCAAATCACTATCGATGGTAAATTCACCGTCAATGAAAGCAATCACAGTTTATGGAACTCGGTTTAGACTGAAATTAATGCCTTACTTATTCGTTCTAGTTTGAAGGTCTAGATGGCTTTCCGAAATACTGGAACTCTTCACAGTTTGGGCATTTGAAAGTTAACAACTCAGATTCTTTTTTTGTGGTGGGGACTGTGATAGTGGCAGAATTGCATGAGGGGCATATGAACTCTACGAACTCAAACGGTTCTCCGTTTTCATCGGTGCTATGCCCGAAAGTCACTCTGATTTTTTCCTCTGTCATTTTCCGTCTCCATTTATTTGGATTTGCATAACTCGTTGTTGAGCAGCCCACACACACGCGCGTGAACTGCTGATCTACCCAAATGGAACATTTATCCGCTGAATACAAAATCCGAGAAGAAGTACACAAGTACCGGAGCTAATCCGGCGACCTTATCCATTCGTGCCCTCCCGACAGATTTCCTTGATGCAGTCGTAAACCCAGCCGGTGACCGTTTTGGTGTCTTTCAGGATTTTCGGAAACATGCCCGCATCAATCGCCTTACGAAATTTATCCAACAATTCGGAAGTAATTTGTTCTTTACCAAGGGTTTTAAGCGCCTGAACAATAATGCCGCTTTCACGAT
>JAQUIG010000044.1 GCA_028683435.1 Desulfuromonadaceae bacterium
TCGGCATCACATTGCCAGATCAGATCCTGCGATGTCTCCACCAGTGAGTGATAGAGTGTCTCGGACTTTCTAAGGGAATCTTCCACCTACTTGCGCTGGGTAATATTCCTGTTGGATGCACGTTGCCCCAGATATTTCCCGTCACCGTCATATACCGGCTCACAAAAGTGCGAGAACCAGCGTTCTTCGCCGCTTCTGGTAGTAATGCGGAAGTCAACGTGGTGCTGGTGCTGCAGTTCTTTCATTACAGGGTCCTGATTAACCGGCAGGTGGCTGTCGAGCTGGCCCCAATCATCAGGATGTGTGATCCGTTTCAGAAGAGCGGCGTCCCGCAGGAATTCTTCTCTGCGATATCCGGTATGACGCTCGCAAGATGGAGAGAGGTAGCGCAGAGTGCCGTCCGGGGAGACCCAGTATTCCCAATCGTAGGTAAAATCAGCCACGGCGCGGTAGGCTTCTTCACTCTCCCGCAACTCCCGAGTTCGCTCATCGACCCGTTGTTCCAGCGATTCATTGATCTGCCGAATCTCATGGAACTGTTTCGCCAGCGATTCCGCCATCTCCCGGAAATTATTGATCAGGTGTTGCGCTTCTTTAATGCCGCTTTCAGGCCAAATAATACCATTCCTTTCCGTCGCCAGCTTGACCGGAAGCTGGTAGGTGAGCGAGCGGAGTTCTCCCAGGGTGACGACCATCTTGCGGCTCAGAAATTCAGCCAGCGCGAGCGCCAGGAGCAGAATCAGAAACAGCAGAGTCATCTTGCCGGTATAGTTTTTATAGAGCAACATCTTGAAGGGTTCCACCGGCTGTGCCAGAATCAACCTCCATTCAGAGAGGCTGCCGACGGCGTGTTCTGTAATATAGAAAGATTTATGCCAGCGTTCGAAGCGAGGGGTATTGGGGGGTACGATCGGTATCCACTGACTGATCCCTTCATCAAGACGATGGAGTGTCCCTTTACCGGGCACAAAAGGGGTCATAACCTTCTGGTCGGTCCGGTTAGTCATAATGACATTGCCGTTTTTATCGATCAGTACATAGAAAGCGCCATGCACGTTCAAGTTCGTATCGAGGTACTTCCGGATCTCCTCCAGACTCAGAACTCCGGCAACATACCCGCTGTATTCTCCACGAATGACCACCGGTGCAAGTACCGAGACCACCGGTTTGGGAGCGCCAAAACTTTCTATTTCCACCTCAGAGAGCATCGGCTTGAGTACCTGTATGAGTTGCGGAAGAGAGGGGCGGTCAGCAAAGTTTTTGCCGATGTTGTTCTGCCCCAGCTCGTCTACCAGCGGGTAGAAAGCGACAGCGGTCGCCTCTCTGTCCTGCAGCCTGATCCGCACAAAATTGAGATCCGACCTTTTTGCCTGTTCCAGATACGTTTGCATCTGCTGCGGCGAGTACGAAGCGGCCATCTCTGCCAGATTAAGAATGGTTGTTTTCCTGTTATCCACCCACGTTTTCAGACGTTGTTCCGCACTCTGACTGACCTGAATAAGCGTTGTACGCACATGACGATCCGTATCGGCAAAATCTCTCCGGCTGCCGACCGCCAGCATGACCAGCGCCGGGCACAACACGAAAAAGGCCAACAGGTTGTACATAATCTCTCGGTAAGAGATCAACCGTGTGCGTGACCGGAGGACAAAACAGGTAAAGATCAGTCGGGCAACCAGAGCGTTGAAGATGCCGTTCACCGCCTCTTTGACCATGACAATGTAGGAACCATTTGGAGAGACATGCATGACAATTTGAAAGAAGATGTACGCGAGCGGCATGCCGAGCAGCAGCCAGTAGAGCGTATCGGCCAGCACCATCCCCATTTTGCGGCGCTCCATCAGCCAGCCGACGACTGCCACCTCGGCCGTCATGATGATGATGGAGTAGGGATGATTCCAGAGGATATAGGTATAGGCGGCAATGATGGCTGCCGCCAGAATGCCCCGTCCGAGGCCGAAGAATTGCAAGGCCAGCATCGCGAAAATGCTGCCGAAAATAAAGTCAATATTAGTAAAAACAGGGTAGTGGAAATAATTGCCCGCCAATCCGGCGGCGATCAGGGCAATAAAATAAATGATACGATATTTGCTGGTTACGGCGGTGGGGAGGGTCAACAATGCATGGCTCCTAGCCCTGATAAACAGGATAAGTGCGTTAACGTTGATATCTGCCGGCAAGACTATAGATCACTTTTGTGATTTTTTAGTAATAAATATTTCATGGGGCCTTGAAAGTGTTGATATTTCAGAAAGTGCGCGAATATCACCCCCGATTATTCCTGTGCTACCCCCAGAGCAGGTAGCCCGGTTCGTAGATGTTGCCCAATATTTTGTGATGCGGCGCAACCCGCAGCATGAAACCGTGCCGCCCGCAGAAACGGCACTCCAGAGCTCCGTCAAATTCATAGAGACCATTGCCGAGTTCGCGCGTCATCTCAAGCGGCACCGTTTCTCCTCCCACAATAGTTCCGGTAGAATCGAGCACCCCGAAATATCCTTCGACTGAGACGTCATCCACGGCCAGCTTCCCGAGGTCAATACCGGCTGAAACGGGGACCATACTCCCGACCGCGACAGCATCTGTCACATTCGCATCGGCTTGTATAATACGTACCTGCGGCCAGGCTTTAAAAACCCGCTCTTTCCAGTTTCCAAAGTCCAGAGCCAGCGCCAGATCGTCAGCTACCAGCTGTTTCCATTGAGTAAACGCCGGAACATAGGAATGCAGGGTGTATTCCTGCACCATCCGGTCCGTTGAAAACATCGGACAGAGGCTCTGCATTGATGCCTTCATGGTGGCGACCCATGAACGCGGAACGCCATCGTTCCCCTTATCGTAGAAGCCCGGCACAACCTCTTTTTCCAGCAAATCATAAACGGCGCGCCCTTCGACCTGATTCTGGTATTCAATATCCTCGTAGACTTCCCCTTTGCCGATCGCCCAGCCGTTGTTCCCCTGATATCCTTCACACCACCAGCCGTCAAGAACGCTCAGATTGAGGCCGCCATTGAAAGCCACCTTCATACCGCTGGTGCCGCTCGCCTCCATCGGCCTGAGCGGCGTGTTCAGCCAGACGTCAACCCCTTGCACCAGATGGCGCGCCACCTCCATATCATAATCTTCGATAAAGACGATCCGGTGACGGAAGCGTTCCTGATGCGATGTCTGCACAATCTGGCGGATCAGTTCCTTCCCCTCATGGTCCTGTGGATGGGCCTTGCCGGCAAAGATGAACTGCACCGGCTTATCCGGATGGTTGAGAATAGAGGCCAATCGGTCAAGGTCCCGCAGCAGCAGAGTTCCCCGTTTATATGTTGCAAACCGCCGGGCAAAGCCGATCGTCAGCACTTCCGGATCGAGGACCTCCTCGGCCACAGCAATCTCTTTGAATGTGGCGCCGACCTTGATCAACTGTTCCTTGAGCCGTTTCCGGGCAAAGTCCACCAGCTTCTCACGGCAGTTCTGCTGTGCACGCCAAAGTTCGGTGTCCGGTATTTTTGAGATCCGGCGCCATGCATTATGGTCGGTCGGATCTTCCAGCCAACGCGTTCCGAGATAACGTACCAGCAGACTGGCCATATGATTGGACATCCAGGTACGGGTGTGAATACCGTTGGTGATCGAAGTCAGCGGCACCTGCTCCAGTGGAAGTTCCGGCCAGGCATTCCGCCACATCCGGCGTGAGACCTCACCGTGCAACTGGCTGACACCATTGACATGGCCGGCGAGTTTGAGTGCCAGCACCGCCATACAGAATGACTCCTGCTGATTTTTCGGGTTCTGGCGCCCCAAGGCGATAAATTCGTCGTGGGGGAGCCCGAGCATTTTAAAATAACGGCCGAAAAACTTGTCGATCAGCTCCGGCGGGAAATGGTCGATTCCTGCCTCGACCGGAGTGTGGGTGGTAAAAACATTACCGGATTTAACGATCTCGCGAGCCTCATCAAAACTGATGCCGCGTTTTTCCATCAGAAGCCGGATGCGTTCCAGCGCCATAAAGGCGGCATGCCCTTCGTTCATATGGCAAATATTCGGGATGACCCCCATGATTCGCAGGGCGCGGATGCCGCCGATCCCGAGCAGGATCTCCTGAATCATGCGCATCTCCTTGTCACCAAAATAGAGCTGGGCAGTGATCAGACGATCTTCGGGACTGTTTTCCTCCAGGTTGGTATCAAGCAGGTACAGTGGAACACGACCGACCTGCACCCGCCAGATGTGGACATTGAATTTTCGAGGGCCGAACTCCAGCTGGAACGATAACGGCACTCCGCTTTCATCCCGTTCCAGTGTCAGCGGCAGATTGTAGAAATCGTTCTCGGGATAATACTCCTGCTGCCACCCTTCGTTATTGAGATACTGGCGGAAATACCCCTGACGGTAGAGCAGGCCGACACCGACTAGCGGCAGCCCGAGATCGGAGGCCGATTTAAGATGGTCTCCAGCCAGAATGCCGAGCCCCCCCGAATAGATCGGCAGCGACTCGTGCAGACCGAACTCCATTGAAAAATAGGCCACCTTCATCTTTGAACTGCTGCTGCAGCTGTTTTGAAACCAGGTCTTTGCCCCAAGATACTCGGTCAGCTTCTCGTCCACTTTTTTAAGGTGAACCATGAATCCCTCGTCGTTTTTGAGCGCATCAAGCGTGGTCTGCTGAAGGATACCCAGAATTTCAACAGGATTGTGGCGGGTGGACTTCCAGAGGTCGGCATCCAACCGGCGGAAGAGGTCGATCGCATCGACCTCCCAGCACCACCAGAGATTATAGGCAATACGCTGGAGCGCTGCCAGCTCTTCGGTTAACGACGGCACTACGGTGAATGTATGCAGCATTTTTGTGAAGTCCATCAAAACTCCCTTGAAACCGGCAGGCGCAAAGGTATCCGCTTTTGTTTTATATTTTATCAGTTATCAATCAGGCTGTTTACCTTCATGTCGTCCACATATGCCTTCACCAGCGGCAGTTCGCGTTCCAGGGCGACCACGAGTTCCCTGACGTTGTCATGATCGTCCCTGGTTGCGTTATCCTGAAGACCGGTACAGATTTTGGAAAGTTTCTGCAGACCAAGGTTTCTGCTCCCGCCCAGAAGATAATGCGCCGTCTTGTATACTCCTGAGAAGTTTTTTTCTGCAACTGCCGAGTACAGTTCCGGTATATTTTTCTCGACATTTTCCAAATACGGTTCGACCACCGCCGGCACGAAATCCTTCCCGGTTTTTTTGAACATCCTCAGCAGTTTTTGCAATCGCACCGCATCAAATACAGCATTGGAGGAGGCTTCACTGCAGTTCTCCTCCACAGGAGGGAGCAGCGACTGATTAGGAAGATCCCGCAGTGGAGCTGCCCAGCGCGTTACTATTTCTTGTATTTTGCTGGAGCGTACCGGTTTGCTCAGATAATCATCCATTCCGGATGCGAGGCATTTTTCCCGAAACCCTTTGATGGCATTTGCCGTGAGAGCGACAATAATGGTGTGTTTTTTGTTGCCCTCCAGCCGCCGGATCTCGCTGGTCGCCTCAAAACCATTCATATCCGGCATATTGCAGTCCATCAGCACGATATTGTAGTCATGCTGACTCACCATGGCAACAGCGGCCCTTCCGCTTGAGACAACATCAACCTTGCAACCGATAAACTGCAGCATGGTAGCCGCTACAATCTGGCTGGAAATATTGTCTTCTGCCACAAGCACACGCATTTTACTGAATGTTTCCGGTGAGTAGTTTCCTCCCGGATCAGCAGGCGCAATTAGATCGTTCACGGCATATTTGCCGCGGTTTCTCTGCTGGGTACAAAGGGAAACCACCGTAACAGCATCTAAAACCCGATGTAAATTAAACGGTTTGGCTAAAAATGCAGAAAAGATAGTGTCCGGAACGTTCGGAGCCTTTTTAGATTCCTGAGGGAGTGGTGAGATAAGTATAAGCTGGGTCTCGCAGATACATTCATCCGCCTTTATGCTCGTGCCGAGAGACACACCATCCATCCCCGGCATATACTGGTCTATCAGTGCGATCTGGAAGGGATCATTGCTAACATGTGCATTTTTCAACATTTCCAGAGCCTTTTCCCCTGAACGCGCCAGACTGCAGCGTACCCCCCGGAACGTTAAGTGCTTGGCAAGGAGCAGACGATTCTGCCGGATGTCGTCCACAACCAGAACGCGTATACCGGCCAGATCGGAGTGTGATACAGGTTCCTCCAGACAGGATGTATCGAGCGGCAGATCCAGGGTAAACCAGAAGGTGGAACCTTTGCCGGCACGGCTTTTTACACCGATTGTACCCCCCATCATTTCCACCAGGCTCTTACTGATTGCAAGTCCAAGACCTGTGCCGCCAAGAGGGGAGTGCGAAAGGGAATCCACCTGATAGAACTTCTGAAACAACTGGGTAATTTCCTCCTCCTCGATACCGATGCCGGTATCTGATACTTTGATCCTGAGAGAAGCTTCCCGGTCGCTGCTGCCGAGACGTTCCACGTTTATAATTACATGGCCCTGGTTGGTAAATTTGATCGCATTGCCGGCAAGATTTACCAGCACCTGTCTGATGCGCCCCGCATCACCGATCAGATGCGACGGTATCTCAGGGGGACAGTCGAGAATCAGCTCTACCTGTTTGTCAGCGGTTTTCGGCGCGAGAAGTTCACCTACGTTTTCGCATAAAGTTCGTAAATCAAAGGGAGCCGGTTTTATTTCAACCTTTCCTGATTCTACCTTCGAAAAATCAAGAATATCGTTGATAATATCGAGCAGGGTATTTGCAGAGTTAAGTATGCCATTGGCAAAAAGATGCTGCTGCTCGGATAAACCGGTTTTGAGCAGGAGTTCAGACATGCCGATAACGCTGTTCATGGGGGTGCGTATCTCATGACTCATGGTAGCCAGAAAATCACTTTTTGCCTGACTGGCAGTTTCGGCTCGATTGTGAGCGGCAATGAGATCGTGAGATTGCTGCACTATCAGGTCTTGCGAAGTTTTAAGTTCATTCATGTATCGCAGAATCTTTTCATCCGCCAGATGCCTCTCGGTAATATCGCGTACGATAACCAGGACTTCGTCTGTATCGCTCCGGACTGAACGCAATTCAAGGTAGCGAGGTACGTTTTGTACCGAAAAGTTCAGGCAGAGCTGAAGATCATCAGATTGGAGACCTTGACTGATGTCGTGGTAACCGGCCGTTTCTGCTCCGTGAGACAACAGGTCGGTTATCTTTTTTCCAATCAGGTCATCGGGGATAAATGAAAAGTCAGCGGAGTTCGGCTTCTGGCAGTAAAGAATGGTGCCATCGTTCCGACAGCGAAGGATAAGATCGGGAATTGCTTTCAACAGGACAAGAGTTTTCAGTTCGCTCTGCAGAAGCTCCTTTTCCATCCGCTTCTGGATACGTTCCTGGCTCTGCTTGTAGATGGCCATTTCGATGCAATGCTTGAGGTGGTTCAGATTGATCGGTTTTTCGATGAACGCAAACGAGTTTGATATCTTGGTACGGGAGAAGGTTGCGTCATCACCATGCGCGGTAAGAAAAATAACCGGTACATCCAAGCCTTCGCATATACGGTTGGCAGCCGTAATCCCGTCCATGTTTCCCTTCAGGGTAACATCCATGAGGATCAGATCGGGGAGCAGGGTTGATGCGGTTTCAATGGCTTCATCACCGTTGTCAACGATTGCAACGACATCGTACTCAAGACGGAGCAGTGACTTACCGAGCGTTCGGGCGGTTGCCGCTTCATCCTCTACAATCATTATCCTGTTTTTATGCATCAAGTCACGGTCCCTCTTGGCTCAAACCGCCATTTGGATAGATGCCGTCTTAATTACAATGGTGAATAACAAGGATTGCGTATAGATCACTCTGCAGGTGATTTTAACTATAATTCCTGCAAATGCAACAATTTACTGATCAAAGCTTGAATAATATTGCGTAAAGGAGGCGCATTCTTTTCCTGTTCTGGAACATCGCCATATCTGTTTATCCGTACAAAAGGAGCAGGGCGGCTGCGGGTCACTACTGAGCTGACTTACCACCTGCTGCAGGCCTCGGTACTCTGCAGCAAAAATACTTTCGCGCTTTTTCAGTTCCACTGAAGTCCTCTGCATGGCTCCCTCCAATCTCCAACGAGCTGTTTTTACTCTACAGTGACACTCTTGGCCAAATTTCTTGGTTGATCGACATCCTTGCCTTTAAGAATTGCAAAATTATAGGCAAGAAGCTGCAGCGCTACGGCATAAAGGACGGAGGACAAGGCCTCTCCAGCCCAAGGGATCATCAGGGAGCATTCAGCTCTCCTGCCGGTTTCCAGATCACCCTCGGAGCAAAAAGCAATGGCCTTGCCGCCACGGGAGATGATCTCCTCCATGTTGGACCTGACCTTTACGAGATGCCGGTCATTCGGTGCCAGAATGAAAACCGGCATTTCTCTGTCAACCAAGGCGATCGGCCCATGCTTCATCTCGCCAGCCGGGTATCCGTCGGCATGGATATACGATATTTCCTTCAGCTTGAGAGCACCTTCGAGGGCGATGGGGTAGCTGATCCCGCGTCCAAGGTAGATGGCATCCCATGAGGTCAGATACTCACAGGCGATCTCTTCTATCTGGGGGTCAAGTTCCAGCGTCTTTTTAATCAGAGCCGGAAGTTCGCTCAGTGCGGCGATCATGCCCTGTCCCTTTTCCAGATCAATGCTGCCATTGGCACGACCGAGACGGATCGTCAACAGATAGAGGGCTACAAGCTGGGTAGTAAAAGCCTTGGTCGAAGCGACACCGATCTCCAGCCCTGCATGCGTATAGATCACCCCGTCTGATTCACGGGGAATGGACGAGTCGACGACATTGCAGATTGACACGATGTGTGCGTACTTGCACTTCGCCTCGCGCAGTGCTGCCAGCGTGTCGGCCGTTTCTCCCGACTGGGAAATCGGAATCACCAGCGTTTTTTCCGAGACGAGAGGATCCCGATAGCGAAATTCCGAGGCTATCTCCACATCGACAGGTATACGGCAATGCTCCTCAATCAGATATTTTCCGGCCAACGCTGCGTGCCATGAAGTGCCGCACGCCACCATGCATATCCTTTCAAACGAGTTCAATTCAGTGTCATTCAGGTTAAGCCCTTCGAAAAAAACATCACCTTCATCCTCTCGTAAACGACCTGCAATAACATTTCTGATGGCCTGCGGTTGATCATGGATTTCTTTAAGCATGAAATTCGGGTAGCCGTTTTTTTCAGCCTTCAGCGGTGACCACTCAATAAAACGTGGCTTTTTTGTTATCTCTTCTCCGTCAATAGTGCTGAATTCAACCCCGCCATCCCGAAAGACAGCCATTTCTCCATCTTCCATGATAATCATCTCCCTCGTATTGGAGATAATGGCAGGCATATCGGAGGCGATGAAGAATTCATTCCCCTTTATGCCGATGACCATCGGGGAGCCGTATTTGGCGGCGATAAGTGTTTTGCCATCCTTCTGACTCATAATGCATAAAGCATATGCACCTTGAAGGTCTTTAAGCGCCATCCGGACAGCCTCTTCGAAGCATCCTGCAGTTTCATATTTTTCATCTATGAGGTGGGATATGACCTCTGAATCAGTTTCAGAAATGAATGTATGTCCGAGATCGGACAGCCGAACCTTCAGGGCAAGATAATTTTCGATTATGCCGTTATGAACAACCACTACAGATCCGCTTTTGTGTGGGTGAGCATTTGCAACCGTTGCTTTGCCGTGGGTGGCCCAGCGCGTATGTCCGATACCGATAGTACCGGACAACGGCTTATCCTTGATGAGTCGTTCAAGATTGGCAAGTTTACCGGAACTGCGACGGATCTCAGCTATACCGTCATCCATGGTACAGATTCCGGCAGAGTCATAGCCTCGATATTCCAACATTCTCAGCCCGTGCATTATCACCGGGGCAGCGTCCTGGCTTCCCATATATCCTACAATGCCGCACATATATTTCCTCCCTTCCTCCGGTAATACTCTCCTTAAAAAAGGTGAGTGCAGCTGAGACCGCCTGCAGTACGCAAAGGAGGCATTTACACATACTATGCCAGCAACACGTTATGCAAAAACATTTCAATATCATTGTGTTATGTGCACCAAGACGGGAGCCTGGCAGTGAGCAAGATCGGCAGGAAAGATTGGCGAGCATTACAGCAGACAGTGGAAGCAGCGGCAGTTACGTTGAATCCGCATATTGTTATTATTTTTACCACTGTTGTATTTGTGGCAAGGATAATGAAATTGTAAAAAGTTACGCAGGAATTCCTAAACGCTTACTAAGCGTTTGCCTGGCAATACCAAGCAGCAATGCCGCAGACCTTTGATTGCCGCTGGTCAGGTTCATGGCCGACGAAGTCAGGTAATCTTCCATCTCCTTTATGGTTGGGAAGCGTCCGAAAAACCCGTATAAAGCCTCGTCCACCTCTTTACTCGGCACCAGCAGTGCTGAATTTGCCTGGCTGCAGGCATTTTCGGACAACCCGGCAAAGCAGTCGAGTGTCAGCAAACCTGAGTTATGCCGCGCAACGGCATCGGAAATCATGGCATGGAGTTCACGGACATTCCCTTCGAAATGATAGGTCGAGAGAAGAGCCGAGACTTCCCGTGAAGGGACCGGTTTGGGTTTACCGAGTGATTTTGATGCTATTTCGAGAAAATGGTCCAGCAGGGCCGGAATATCTTCGCGACGTTCTCTCAATGGGGGGATCTGAATTTGATGGGCACAAAGTCGATAATAAAGATCCTTGCGAAACTTGTTGGAGGCGATAAGGCTGGGAAGATCCCGATTGGTGGCTACGATGAGACGGGCATCAGTTTTTTTTATGACATCTGAACCGACGGGGTAGAATTCCTGCTCCTGAATAAGTCGCAGCAGCTTGATTTGAGATGTTTCGTTTAAATCTCCGATTTCATCAAGAAACAAGGTGCCGCCGGAAGCGGTGCAGATAAGGCCGTCACGCGCCTGGTCTGCACCGGTAAAAGCCCCTTTTTTATGTCCGAACAGGGTGTCGGAAAACATATTGTCATCAAGTCCGGCGGCGTTGACCGTGACAAAAGCACCTTTTCTGCCGCTTAACGTTCCTATTGCCCGGGCAATCAGCTCCTTGCCGACACCGGTTTCACCGGTAACCAGTATCGGCTGGTTTGATTTGGCAATAACCTCGATATACTGAAAGATGGAGCGCATTTTTTTGCTGGTCGTGATAAGAGCATCGAATGCCGCAGGATGCTCCAAACGGTCGCTGAGCAGATATTCCCGCAAGTTGCGGTTTTCCATCGACAATTCGTTGATATGGAGGGCATTTTCGACACTAAGCAGCAGTCGCTCAATTTCCACCGGTTTTGTGAGATAATCTACAGCACCTGCTTTTATGCAGCTTACGGCTGTCTCGATGTCATCAGATGAAGTCATTACGATAACGGGTACGTGAGGGAAATCACGAATCAGAACGGGGAGAAGATCCAACCCGGATACATGCGGCATCATCAAGTCAAGAACAATCACCGAGACAGGATGTTCTTCAAGAAACTGCACTGTTTTCCTGCTGTCGGTGAGTGTCAGGATATTTTTTACCCCTTCGCTCTCCAGGGCGGTGACATGTATTTCAAGCACCACAGGATCATCGTCTATCAATAAAAGCGGCAATTGCGAATTGAGTTTTGAAATCATGAGACGCTCCCACCTTTTACACATTTACGTGCTGCAATCGTCAAGAAACAGATCAAATAGATTTTAAACGCTTGCTTATTGTTTGGCGCGTGACACCCAGTATTGAAGCGGCGACTGCATAATTACCTTCAGAAACCTTCAATGCTTCCACTATCAAATAATCTTCAATCTCGCGAAAAGTCGGCAGACGGCCAAAAAGACTGTATATTCCAGCTGTTGCACCAGTGGGCGCTGCAGAGGGAGTGGGAGAGTGCTGTGGTACCGCGGCGGAAACGCCGGGGAAATCATCAAGGGACAGTATTCCTCCTTCATGGCGGGCTACGGCGTCGCTGATCCTGGCCTGCAGTTCCCTGACGTTGCCGGGGAAATCATATTCCGCGAGGGCTTGAATGAGTTCAGGTGAGGTGGCAGGAATGTCCCTGCCAAAGCGCAGTGCAGACTCCGCGACAAAGCTGTCCAGCAGCAGTGCGATATCCTCCCGTCGCTCGCGGAGCGCAGGAATGTGGATCTGGTGGGTGCAGAGCCGGTAATAAAGGTCGCGGCGGAAGCGCCCCTCCTTGATACGATCCTGCAGATTTACATTTGTCGCCATAACAATCCGCGCAGAACAGCTCTTGACCTGATCTGCCCCAACCGGGTAATACTCCCGCTCCTGCAGTAAACGCAGAAGCTTGACCTGTGACAACTCGTTCAAATCTCCAATCTCATCCAGAAACAAAGTGCCCATTGCGGCCTTGCTGACCAATCCGTCACGATATTGATCGGCGCCGGTGAAGGCGCCCTTCTTATGCCCGAAGAGCGTATCAGAGAACATGGCGTCGTCAAGGCCGGCGACATTGATGCTGACGAACTGGCCTCTTACTTTGCTTATCTTGTGGATCGCGCCCGCAAACAGCTCCTTGCCGACGCCGGTTTCCCCCGTAATGAGTACCGGCTGCGGCGAGCAGGCTACGACCTCGGTATACTGAAAGATCGAACGCATCTTCCTGCAGTTGGTCTTTATCTCGGTAAATGCTTCAGCATGCTCCAGTCGGTCGCTGAGCAGATATTCCTTCAGTGTGGAGGTTTCCTGCTTCGAGGAAATGGAATAGAGGGCGTTTTCAACCGCCATGACCAGACGCCCCGGCTTGAACGGTCTGACCATATAATCTACAGCTCCCGACTTCATGCAGTTGACAGCAATTTCCACATCAGAGGAAGCTGTTTCCACGATAACCTGGATATTCGGATAATTCCTGCAGATCCGTGACAGAAGCCCGGTTTCGTTCATAGCAGGAGTCATATCGAGAACAACTAGGGAAACGTTATGCTGATCGAGAAACGGCAGGGCAGCGCGACTGTCTGCAAGGAGAAGAACAGGATTGATGCCTGCATCCATAAACAGCACCCGGTTCTGCTCCAACGTTTGAAGATTGTCTCCGACCAGCAAAACTGTACATAACCCTTCAGGCGATACTTCCGTCATAATCCATCCTTCACGACCCTCACCTGTTATTACTCCGACAGGCTCGTCAAAACAGCACGAACAAACTGAATTTCAAATAAGTGATTCCTTGAAATTTCTTATGACGGTCTCCTTATATCGCAGAAGTTTTGATTGTCAAGCATGGCTGCTTTTATCTTTATTGCCTGCTGTTACTATTGCTCCAATAGTAACAGCAGCAGTTTTTTTTAACATCCGTCACCAACGGCATTTTCACTGCCCATCCGCATTCTGTGTCTGTATGCCTGAATTCTAAGATAACATTTCTGTCCGGTAACGCTTCCAGACCAGACTCGTTAACAGCTTGTTGTTAAAGCACATTTCCATGGCTGCCGACTGGCATGGTATATGATATCAGTCAGTTAAAATGGATTGGAGACCGCAATGGAATGGCATCTGAATAAACTGCCACGGGCGAAACGGACCGGCATACAATGTTAACAACACTTTCCGTCACTGCAATCTTTGCTGCGGTTATGTTTCCGTTCTATTTTACACTTCGAAAGGACACTCCCTCTACACCGGCTCCGCTCTCTATTGCAGTAGTGATTGCTGCAGTTATTGAGCTTTTCGACTTGCTGGCACTGTATAATCCCGAACAGCTCTACCTCTGGAAAAAATGCGCCCTTACTGCAGAAGCTGCCCTCGTCCCGGCCTGGCTCTGGTTCAGCGTGACCTATGCACGCCAAAACGGGTATCGTACGATCTCGATGCCCCTCCGACTCATGCTGGCGGCTTCACCATTTTTTGCGGTCTTTGCGTTAATGCTTCCCGTTCGTTCATTTGTATACTCACCCGATTTTGCCACGGAAAAAGTCCTCTTCCTCGGTAATAACGGCTTCATCTTTTATATCCTGATGCTTGTCTACCTTGTCATTGCCCTGATTCAACTGGAACAGACACTGGCACACACAAACTGGACTGCGCGCTGGAAGATCAAGTTCGAGTTATTGGGAGCGGGGACTTTTCTTGCCATACTGATCATTTATTACAGTCAGGGACTGCTCTTTCGCACGATCAATATGCACCTGGTTCCGATGCGCAGCATCGTCCTGATCGTCTCCATAGCGATGATGTTCTATTCCCGCCTGAAGCGCGGAAGCGACGTTAGCGTCCACCTCTCACAACAGTTTGCGTGCAAGTCAGCCGTGCTTTTTGCCGTTGGCCTGTATGTAATCTGCCTCGGGCTTGTCGGAGAGGGGATGAAATACTTCGGCGACGGATTCCAGCGCGCAATGATCTTCTCCCTTCTCTTTTTTGCCGGCCTCGGCCTCTGCATTATTCTCCTTTCGGAAATGGTCAAGCGCAAGGTCAGAGTATTTATTCACAAAAATTTCTACCATAACAAGTACGACTACCGTAACCAATGGCTGCAGTTCACAGATCGGCTTTCTTCGTCACAAACCAGTGAGAACCTGTTGCATGCAATCGTTTCAGAATTCTGTGACACCTTCGGAATGGGAACGGGGGCGTTGTTCATCATGAACCGGGAGCGGGATACCTATCAACAGGCGGCCGGCATTTCAATGGAGTGCGGCGAGATAACATTCAGCATCAACGACCCGGTTATCGAATCACTTGCCAGCAGCAGATGGATTGTTGATTTGCGAGATAACGTCACCGCCCCTGAAAACGAACACCAGAGTGCGTTTTTCAGCGGAGCAGACGCCTGTTTCATCATTCCGCTTTTCATGAATGAAGTGGTGGAAGGTTTTATAATACTTGGAAGGCCTCACAGCACTAGAGAAATCTATATTCATGAAGATTTCGACTTGATGAGAACCCTTGCGAAACAGGCCGCATCGGCACTTCTGAATCTGAGGCTCTCGGATCAGTTATCATGTTCACGTGAGTTGGCAGCCATCGGCAAGGTGTCTGCCTTTGTGATGCACGACCTGAAAAATCTCATCTCTGCTCTCTCGCTTATGCTCGAAAATGCTCAGGAGAACATCGGCCAGCCAGATTTCCAGAGCGATCTGCTCGTATCCCTTGGGAATACCGTCACCAAGATGAATGGTATGATCCTGCGCTTAAAGGAGCTGCCGGAAAAAAATTCATTGCAATTGGTCCCTGTTGATCTGCTGCAGATGGCACGTGAAACTGCGGCTCTGGTAAATTGCAAAACACTGAATGTAACCGGAGAGCATGTCATAGCTGAGGCAGATAGGGAAGAGCTGCAGAAAGTTGCGCTCAACCTTATGCTGAATGCGGTCGAGGCTACAAACGGGAGCACCACGGTGAGAGTCGAGGTGGGAGAACAAGAGAGTCCCTTCATTCGTGTAAAAGACGAGGGGCACGGTATTCCTGCTTCGTTCATGCAGCATGTGCTGTTCAAGCCCTTCGTGAGTACCAAGAAACAGGGCATGGGAATAGGCCTGTACCAAAGCAGGCAGATTATTGAGGCTCACGGAGGCCGGATCGAGGTTGTGAGCAGCATAGACCATGGTTCCGAATTCACTGTCTGGCTGCCAAAGATCCAGGCAGTTACAGCCTAGCACATGGGTGTTTATGGAAAAACTACTTATAGTTGAGGACGACCTGGAGATACGCAGCCAGCTCAGATGGGGGCTGGCAAAGGAGTACGAGGTCCTCACAGCATGTGACCGCCGGGAAACACTCACGCTCATAAAGAAGCATGTCCCTGACGTGATTACGCTCGACCTCGGCCTGCCTCCGGATGAAACTGGATGCGAAGAAGGTTTCCGCTGCCTTGGGGAAATTCTTTTAATAATCCCTGCCGCAAAAGTTATCATGATAACCGGTAATGATGAGCGGGAAAATGCTTTGCGGGCGGTGCAATGCGGAGCGTACGATTACTATTGTAAACCTTTTGATCTGGCCGAATTGAAGGTTATTCTCAAGCGAGCCTTTCATCTGGCGGCCATTGAAAAAGAAAATTTGCTTCTGCAGAAGAGTATCGACCAACACACTCTCACCCCCGGAGGAATCATCGGTACATCACCGCGCATGCTGGGGGTTTTCTCTTCTATTCGCAAGGTCGCTTCTTCAGAGGTGGCGGTGCTCATTACCGGTGAAAGCGGCACCGGGAAGGAACTGGTAGCCAAGGCGATTCATGAACTCAGCCCAAGAAGATCAAAAGAGTTCATTGCCATAAATTGCGGGGCAATTCCTGAAAACCTGCTTGAGTCAGAATTGTTCGGCTACGAAAAGGGAGCGTTCAGCGGCGCCAATGCGCGTGTACAGGGGAAAGTGGAATATGCCCACAAAGGGACTCTCTTTTTCGACGAAATCGGCGAACTCCCCCTGAATCTGCAGGTCAAACTACTCCGTTTTCTGCAGGAAAAAAGCATCCAGCGTGTTGGAGGAAGAGAGGACATCGCCGTTGATGCAAGAATCATTGCGGCCACCAACAGGGATATCAACAAGGAAACAGAAGCCGGCGCATTTCGCGAAGATCTGTACTACCGGATCTCGGTCATCCACATCAAGCTACCGCCACTGCGCGATCGCGGAGAAGACATCATGCTCCTGGCAAATTTTTTTCTCCGCCGCTGCAGCAAAGAATCCGGGAAGAAGGCACGACGTTTCAGCCCCGATTCAGTAAGACTGCTTGAATCGTACGAATGGCCCGGCAATGTGCGGGAACTGGAAAACAAGGTACAACGGGCGGTCATCATGTCCGACAGTCAGATCATTGAACCGGAGGCGCTCAATTTTTCAATCAAGACAGTCCGGGATAAATTCCGTTCATTTTCCAACCTGACCCTGAAGGACGCCCGCGAAATGGTCGAGCGTGAAATGGTAATCACCGCCATAGAAAACCAGAACAACAACATGGCCAGAAGTGCCGAAGCATTGGGGATCAGCAGGCCGACCCTTTATGATCTGGTAAAAAAATACAGCATCTTTAAGCCGCTTGAGTAAAAATATATGACAGACCCACCTTGTAAAAAAGCCTCCAAATATTAAGGAGGCTTTCAATGAATGTGAGACTTTATTCCGACTGAACGAACTTTTAACCGCTACGCCTCATAAGCAGAATCATGGCTGCCGGCAACGTCACCAGCGCAAAAAGAGCGGTAAAACCGACCCCGAAATTGGTAGCCCAACCGATTGAGGCAAGTGCAGGAAAATCGGCAAAGGCGAGTGAGCCGAAACCGGCAATTGTCGTCAGCGCCGACATGATGACTGCCCGGCCAGCCTGAACAAATCGGGATTCTCTCCCCTGCGGGTCTCCCGATGAAATCCGGTGGCTTATGTGCAGGCCATAGTCGCTCCCCATCCCGACAATCGTCACCAGCACCATGGCATTCATGAAATTGAGCCCCATCCCGAACAGCGCCATGATCCCCAACATGGCCAGTGAGCCGGCGATGACCGGAGACATGGTATAAAAGATCCCCCCCGGTGATTTGAAATGGGCCAAAAGCAGAAACAGCACAAGCAGGCCGCCGATCGTGAAGCTCCAGAGGAAGCCCTTCCGGACTGAAGCGGCAAGTTCCGAGCTGATCATGTCAACACCGGTAACCCGAGCCGTGGGATCGATCCCCTTCAGCTCGCGCAGGAACGCTGCCTGATCGAATCCGGTATCCTTGTAGTACAGATACAGCAGCGCGTGATAGCCGCGCTCATCCTTGACCAGGTGGCGATCCACCAATCCCCGCAGCGGAGATGCCTTTAACCGGGTAATTGCCTCCTCATCGGGCACCGGTGTCATCATGGCATTTGTCTGTACCGCATCGATGAATGGCCGGAAAGGTTCCGGCTCGAACCCCTGCCTGTCCAGCGCGGCGTTAAGCCCCCCCACAGAC
This sequence comes from Desulfuromonadaceae bacterium, assembly GCA_028683435.1. Classification (GTDB taxonomy): domain Bacteria; phylum Desulfobacterota; class Desulfuromonadia; order Geobacterales; family Pseudopelobacteraceae; genus JACRCG01. The sequence goes on from JAQUIG010000044.1 coordinate 17,943, forward strand.
AAATGACCTCCCGCCCCGTCGTAAATGGCCCTGCTGACTTCCATCTGCCGGGACCGGCTGTTTATCACCTGCCCCAGCGAGGACCAACTGCTGATGCTGCCGTGGCCCTGAAGGCTCCGGGCCACGCCGTCCAGACGTGCCGCACGCTGGAGGACATCTGCCAGTTCCTTCCCCTCAATCGCCACCATTAACTGTTTTGGCGCAAGACTCAGGTGGCGCTCGATCTTTTCCTGGGCCATAAAAGCCTCGGAGTGGCGTGGCTGAAGATTTTTAAGATCGCCATCGAAGAAGGTTCGGCTGGAGGCTGCAGCCAAAATGATGATAGCCAGAATCGATACCGCCACCACTGCACGGGGGAACCTTCCGGCAAAACGCCAGACAAAGTGCATGCCGAGGCCCGGTATCGGCCGGTAATCGGCGGGAAAACGGCGTTCCATGTAAACGAGCAGCGGCGGCAGAAAGAAGAAAGTCGTGTAGAGCGAGAAGACCACCCCCAGTCCGACCAGCAGGCCAAGTTCGGACAGAGCCCGAACATCAGAGATCATCAGGGCAAAGAAGGGCATGGAGGTCGTGGTCGCTGCGGTAAAAAGACTGTGGCCGGTATCGACAACGGCCAGATGCAGTGCATCATCACTGTTTTTACCGGCGACCCGTTCAGTGTGAAAGCGGTCGTAAAGATGAATCGAATAGTCGGTCCCGAGGCCGACAATCAGCGCCATGAAGGCGAAGGAGATGATATGAATCGAGGGAAGCAACAGCCCGGCTACACCCAGCGCCAAGGCAACACCGACAACGATGATCAGCGGCAGGAGCAGCGTCGGAAGGATGCGGCGATAAACCGCATAAAAGATTGCCAGCACCACCGCCAGCGATGAGAGGATGCAGGCGAGGATATTGGACTTCATCGCCGCTTCATCGAGCACCGCGCTGATATGGGCGCCGGCGCAGGAGATGGCTACCGTTGACCCGAGTCGGGCCTGATTGATGGTAGTCACCAGATTGCGGGCAAATACCATGTCCTGTACCGGGCGTGCAGGCTCGGCGATCATGATCAGCACCTTGCCGTCCCGCGACAGGAAATAGGGTGAGTCCGGGTCCAGGTCGAGCGCCTGGCTGCCGGCTTTTAGTCGTGGCAGGATTAAATCCCTTATATATAGCGGGTCAGCAGAGGCCATTCCGGTCATGGCGCCGCCAAACTGCCCGGCAAGGTCGGCCTGGAGACGACGCAGGGATTCATCCACTGAACCGGGTGCAAATCGCTGCACAAGAAGCGGAACGTCCTCCGGGGCGATAAACAGTTGCGGCCGAGTTACTGCGTAGGCGATGAAGTCGTTAAAAGCTGCAGCCTCATTTTCGTCGAATACTCTCCAGGTGATGCGCCGGAAAGCCGGCTGGCCGTCCACCTGCGCGGTGCGGAGCCGTTCTGCAAAGCGCTCTGCCTCGCGTGGCAGATCCTCCCTCTCGCCCTCCAGCAGAAAATAGGCCTCATTGGCGCTGCCGCTCCACTGCAATGAATCAAGCAGCAGCCGTAACGCCGGCTGGCGCGCAGGGAAGAGCTGGAAGATATCGGCGTCGAAAGGGGTAGTAAAGATGACGGAAACCGAGAGGAGCAGCGCCAGGAGAAAGGAGATCAGTACGGCACGGGGTCTTGTGGTGGTGACACGGAAAATCCATTCGAGGTGCCGGCGGGTAAGGGAGTTGAACCAGGATGTCAGTGTGGAGAAAATTGTCAGCGGCATGTGATCCTAAAGTCCCTGAATGGCGGAAAGCGGCACAACCGTCAACCCGTCGAGATTCGGAGTAAAGACAGCATCTTCAAGGGGGGTATTGACCTCCGGTTCATCCAGCAGAATGCGGATCCGGTCGCCGCGGTCATTGCGCAGGTCGAGCTCAGCTGCAACCGGGACGCCGTTGACAACAGAATAGTTGCGGTAATATACCTGATCACCGGCGGAAGACTCCTTGGCTATGACAAGTCCATTTTCAAAGGTCACCTTTTCAGAAAAGCCCAGCTTGCTCATCCGTTGCACCGGCCCGTTCAGCGGATTTTCCCCGGAAGCGTCAGCATCCATCACCCAGCGCATCAAACGCCACCCCTGCAAGCCACCCCTTTCGGGGAGTTCGTCGAAATTACCGACATAGGCCGTTGACCGTGCTGGATACACCAGCGTGATGCGATCACCCAGGGCAAACGCCTCCATCATTGTCGTACCGAAGGGGGAAAGCACTACCAGATGGATCTGATCGGGACGACGAAAGAGCAGATAGCCGCTCCCGCTCATACTGCTGTCTGCGGCACGGATAGAGAGTGAAACTGCGGACGAGAGCGTATCCAGGACAGCACCCGGACGGTAGTCGAGGGGAGGAGCCGGAACGGTCGCGCAGGCGGTGAGGAGCAGCAGTGGGAGCAGATTTTTTAATAATCTATACAATGACATAATGTGATCTTTCCATACTCAAAATATTATTCCAGCCGAAAATTCTTCTCTGTCAGGCCGACATTACGCCGTACCTTTTTCAGGGTCATGGTGGCCCTGTCGCCGTTCCGCTCGTTGATGACGAGACGCCTGATCGTACCATCCCCCAGAAAAACGATGGCAATATCCTTGACCTGCCCTTTACCGGCGGGGGCAATCGTCACGGTGTAAACGGTATTGGTCAGGTCGGCCTGGACCGCGACACCCTCCGGCAGCGACGTAATCGGGGAAGCCAGCTTTAAAAACCACTGTTTCAGTCCCTGCTCCGGCGGCAGTGCGATCCTGACCGGCGCTTTGTCATTGCCGGCGGCCTGCTCAATGATGTTGTCCCGCAACAGCATGCGACTGTTAAAGGGAGGTTTTATTTCCATAAAAAAGAGATCCGGTTTTTTAAAGCGGAGCGAACCGCTCATCACCATGGTCCGTTTCATCAGGGAGAGCTTTTTTTCCTGGGTGATATCAGCGGTAAAATCAGAAATGCCGGTAAAGCCGCGACGCAGGGCTTCCAGCCCTTCAACAGGGGAGATAGTACGGGCGTAGCAGGTTGAGGAAGTCAGCAGGAGCGCCAACAGCAATAAAAAAAACATACGAGCTTGCTTAATCGATATCATATTTTTCCGACTCCCAGGGTCAGTTGCACGGAGAGGAGTTGCTCCGTACCGTTGGCAACATTCCCTTCAATCATGAACAAACGCCCGAACGCTTTTATCACGCGGGCTGAAACAGTCAGGATATCCCCGACAGACGTAGCGCCGGCAAAGACGGCATGATCTATGGACGCAATAAAACCGCCCTCATCCTCCGTCTGCGCAACAACAATACCGGCTAGCTGGGCAACGGATTCGACCATGAGTATCTGCGGGAACCCACGGGTAGCTGCGACACCGGACTGGGCCACCGCACGTGTGCCCTGCTCCAGTTCAATAATGCGGTCGAGGAGCAAAAAGGGGTACCGATGGGGAAGATATGCGGCCGGATCGGGATTAAACAGAGTCACCTCCGCTGAACCGGATGGCGTAGTACGGCCCCTCGGGTGAGGCTGCCAGGTGCAGACCGGGTTGACCGGGTTGGAGCGAGGCCAGCAGGGCAGCCATGGCAGTCCCCCCCATGGCCAGTGAACTACCGATGACGCGCGCCGTATCCAGCGCAGGGATTCCGCTGATGCGCTCCATGAGCGCCGGAATAACGCGTGCCGTACCCGAAAGGGAGACCAATGCAGGGGGAGCGAAAGCGGCCATGAGCAGATCAATCCCTTCCTGTTCGTGATCCGGGGGCAACAGCCCGACCGTGCTGATTGACCCAGTCCGACCCTTGACCCGGACACCCCGACCTTCGGCGTGCCCGGCGCTCTCCAACACGAGCATACCGCACCCCTCGCCAAAGGAACTGGCATAACTGCGCAACTGGCCGGTAGCGGCAAAACCGGAGAGCATCAAGGGGGTCATGTCATCGACCCCACCGGTCAGCATGATGTCGGCCCGACCTTCCATGATGAAACGGCAGGCCATCATAAAGGCCAGTTCCGCCGAGCAGAAACGCTGTACCTGGGTCACATTGGGACCTTTCAGGCCGTATTCGATGGAAACATTACTGGCGGGCGCATTGGAGACCGTGTTGGGAAACAGCATCGGAGACATCCCCTCCGCACCAGCGGTAAAATACCCCGTAAGGAATTCGGCCGAATTGGCAACACCACCGAATCCGCACCCAAGCGTAATGCCGATCCGTTCAGGATTGAGGGTATTCCTGTCGATGCCGGCATCCTGGAGGGCCATGGCGGCGGCAGCCACGGCAAACTGGCTGCAGCGATCAAGCTTGCGTGCCTTTAAGGGGGGGATAAATTCGGTGGCTTTAAAAGTTGTCGCCTTCCCCCAGCGGCCACCGATCCCCCCATATTCGGCCGGGATCGGCGTCAGGGCATCACGACCGGAACTGATCAACTCGAGAATCGGCCCCAGGCCGTTCCCGGCAGGAGTTATGGCCGAAAAGCCGGTAACAACAATATCGTGTAAAGGAAAGTTCATCGTGATAGCACCAGAGAGGTAATATTTCCGCCGAAGGCGAAGGAGTTGGACATGGCCACGCGGCAATCGTTTGGACGCGGACCGTCATGACAGTAATCCAGGTCGCATTCCGGATCGCGCCCCCTGAAGTTGAGGGTTTGCGGGATGATACGCCGACTGAGGGCGATCACCGTTGCCAAGGCCTCGACAGCAGCGGCCGCCCCGAGACAATGGCCGGTCATTCCCTTGGTGGAAACCAGCGGTACATCGGCAACGTGATCGCCAAACACCAGTTTCATGGCGTTTGATTCCACCACGTCATTAAGCGGTGTACCGGTACCATGGGCATTGACCCACCCTACCTCTCCAGCCTCAACACCGGCAGACAACTGCGCGGTCCGCATCACCCGTGCCGCCGTAGCGCCGGACGGTTCAGGTGCGGTCATATGCCAGGCCTCGCCTGCCAGAGCATATCCGAGAACCGCCCCGTAGATTTTTGCTCCCCGTGCACGGGCATCTTCCTCACCCTCCAGCAGCAGACAGGCAGCCCCTTCGCCGAGCGAAATTCCCTGACGACCGAGACTGAAAGGGGAACAGGGGTCTGGATCTACCACCCGCAGGGCATTGAATCCGGCAAAGGTCAGTAGGGAAAGGGCATCGGCGCCACCGGCCAGCACCGCCTTCTGCCGACCGGTGGCCACTAGGTCGGCGCCCCAGCCGATGGCAGTGGCCGACGAGGAGCAGGCCGTGGTAACGGTTCCCTGGTAACCGGCCAGACCATAGGTCCGAGCCAGTACATTGGTTGTGGTATCCGGCAGGAGGCCCCGCAGCAGGTCGGGTGAACACTTCTGCCCGGCAAGCCGGTATTTCAGCCACTGTTCCCCCTCGAACATGCCGGCGGCCCCGGCCCCCATGGAGACACCCATCTCATAGGGAGAATAACAGTCGGTCACGCCGCTGTCCCTGAGCGCCTCACCGGCGGCAATGACCCCGAACTGGTCGGCTCTCGTAAGCTTGCGCGCAGCAGCACGGTCAAAATAGTCATGTGGGTCATACCCCTTGACCTGGCAACCGATCCGGGCAGCAAACGGGGATACATCAAACAGGTCAAGCGGGGCGATGCCGCTGGTTCCGTTAAGCAACGCGTCAGTGAATGCCGGCACATTGGTGCCGGAACCGCAGAAGACACCCAGACCGGTTATAACGACACGCTGTCTGCTCATCATACGACACCCCCATCGACGATCAACGATTGACCGGTTATATAGGAAGCCCGTTCCGAAGCCAGAAACAGCACCGCATCGGCCACCTCTTGTGGGGTTCCGATGCGGCCGAGGGCCGAGTTTTTCACGATTCTGTCGACGATATCCTGTTTGAGCCCTTCAGTCATTTCGGTATTGATCAGGCCAGCCGCCACGGCATTGACCCGGATCCCCATCGGTCCCAGCTCACGGGCAAGCGATTTGGTAAAACTGATGGCCGCCCCTTTGGAGGCGGCGTAGTTGGTCTGGCCGGCAGCCCCGCTGATGCCGGAGATGGAGGAGATAGTAATGATCGAGCCACGGCGGCGTGCCAGCATTTTACGCACACCCCACTTGCAGCAGTGAAACAGCGGATACAGGTTGGTACGTATCACGGCGTCCCAGTCATCGTCAGCCATCATGGCCAGAAAGCCGTCCTTGACGATTCCGGCGTTGTTGACCAGCACATCGATATATCCCGACTCCTGCGAGGCGGCGCTGATGAGTTTTTGGGCACCCTCGGTCGTACTGACATCGCCCTTGATGGCAACAATTGTTCCGGGGAGATCGGCAGCTTCAGCGACAAGGTGTGTGGCGGCAGCATCATTACTTAAATAAGCGGCAAACACCTGCGCACCATGGCTGGCAAAGGCGAGAGACATCGCCCGCCCGATACCCCTGGTACCGCCGGTAACAACAACTATTGAAGCGGAAAATTTCATCTGGACTCCAGGCAAACATGGCATAGCGTACGCGTAATAGTAATGAAACTCATGGTGAATGTCCAGAGTGGGCAGGTCACATCGGACTGACTCGACTGCGCCCCAGCCGTTTCATCAACTTCCAGAGCGGTCCCTTTACCGGAAACATTCGCAGTGCATCCAGCATGGCTGAATTTACATTAACCTCCAACCCAGGTACAATCCAGATGCGCCGTTTGAGAGCCTCTTGTGTGACCAGATCGCAGAGCACCTCCCTGATTGCAGGTGAAATATAGAACACCGGCTCCAGCAGCGAATCTCCCAGAGAGATCATGCCGTCTCTCAGGGCTACCTGCTCGAGAGCGGTGCCGGGATAGATCCTGATACCGGTCATAGCAATGACTGCCGTCGGATCGACCTCATCCATCAGGTCAAATGTTTCCAGCACGGTTTCCCTGGTTTCTTCCGGCCCGCCAAACAGGATGTAGTGAGCAAAATCCATCCCCATCTCACGACAGAGACGCGATGATTCGCGAATGGAGCCAACGGTAAAGGACTTGCCCATGGCTTTAAGCATCAGGGCAGAGCCTGAGTCACTGCCATACTCGACCGCGTCGCAGCCGGCCTCCTGCATGGTCTGCAACAACCGCGGGGTGATGAAATCGGGGTTAATGAAGGCCGACCAGTTGAACGACAACCTCTCAGCTATTATCGCCAGACAGAACTCTTCGGCAAAAGCTGGAGGGTAGTTGAAGATGTCATCGACAAAATAGAGGTAGCCGACGCCATAACCCTCCACCAGGGTGCGGATCTCGGCGATGATCTCCGGGATCGGACGGATGCGCATGCACCTTCCCTCCAGCAGCGGATAGGTGCAGTAGATGCAACCGAACGGGCAGCCGCGCTTGGTTTGCAGATTGGCCATCCCCCCTTCACGGCAGTAGCGGGCCACATCAAAGAGGGAGCGATCGGGTGTGCCGACGGTAGCGAGCGGCAGCGGCGGTATAAAAGTCGATCTCCCAGGGAGCACGACACCCGGCAGCAGGGAGGGATCCCCCCCCGCCTCCAGACACGCCAGCAGGTGGGGCAGCACCTCTTCCCCCTCCGCTGCCACACCGTAATGAGCGCCGACCGCGGCGAGAATCTCCACCGGCATCAGTGAAAAACCGGAGCCGCCGACGATGGTAACGGCCCGGGAGCGGCAGAGAGCAACGATATCCCGTAACCCGCCTAAGTAGCTGCGACTCCCCGGCCAGGTAACGTTATCCAGGTTGCGCAGGGAGATGACAACGGCATCTGGTTGGTCCTGGCTGAGTGCCGCAGAAATTGCCAGCGCGGGGTCGAGTTCGAAACAGAGGTCGAGCACGGTCAGCAGATGGCCTGCAGCCGCCAGCGGTCCGGCCAGACAGGCGAGCCCGATCGGAAAGACCGGATAAGGATCGCGTTCACGATTGGCAGAAATCAGCAGCAGTTTCATGGCAGCTCCAGCCATGCCAGCAAGCGGTTGATCCGCTCGGCGATCAGCGGTGGGAGCTGAAACTGCAGGACGCCATCCAGATCGGTCAATGCGTGAGTCGTCGTTCCGACGGCCAGTTTTTTACCGTCAGGGCCGAAGATGGAGGTAATGAATTCAAGGGTGGCGGTCTCTGTACGCCGCAGGGCAGTGCGAATCGTCACTTCATCGTTAAAAATTGCTGGACGCATAAATTTCAGTTCAAGGGCGACCACCGGCCCCAGATACCCGGCTGCCACCAGCTGAAAGGCATCCAGCTCGAACTCCCCCGCCAGGGCGTTGCGTCCGATCTCCATCCAGGACACGTAATGACCGTGCCAGGCCACCCGGTAAGCATCTATTTCGTTGAATCGGACGGTTATTTTGGTTTCGTGATATTTCATGATTCACTATCGATCCAACGGTTGAATTTAGACAGCGCCGAGCCGACCCCTACCTCTTGAAAACAGGTCACTCCCCGGGAGCGGAGAACGCGATACGTTGTTCCCCAATAAACCGGACGGCTGAGCTCATCAACCAGAAACCGGGGGATTGCGGCAGATGTCAGGGCCGTTTGTTCTATATGCTCAACGAGCGGTATTCCCGGTTCGCTGTAGCTGTACTCCGCCACGATACGCTGCAGAGATCCGGCAATCTCATTAATCAGCGGGGTATGGAGCGGGGCATCGCAGGGGAAAGAGCTGACCGAAAAAGCACCGGAGGCCGTGGCCTCAATCAGTGCCGTGGCGACTTTTTCGCGTTCACCAGCCAGCAGAAAATGGCGTGAGGTGTTGTGGTTGGCAATATGAATGCCGTTGTTGGCAGCTATGGTCTCCAGCGCCGCAGAGGTAAGGCCGATGACACATCCTAACGCATATTCCCTGTGCAGGCTCATCTCAGCCATGGTCACGCCGATCCGGCACGTCAAAGCAAGGGCCGTCTCATTGTCAATCGAGCCGGATACCGCCAACGCGGGATAGATCCCCATGCTGTGCTCGGCTATCAGGTCCGGAGCATTCCCCTGACTCGTCAGCTGGCTGGCACGATGCAGGCTGACGCACGTGCCGAGCAGCTGGAGGCGTACACTCTGGCTGAGAGGTGAAGCTGACGTACCTGTTTCAAGGGGATTGAAGCCGGTAGTATCCTGGCATAGCAGGGCGATTTTATTAAATTCCGCGTCATTGGAGGAAGTCTCAACAAAGGCTATCGGCTGGCCAGGGAACATCCAGCAGATCATACCCCGCTCCTCTTGCGTTTGATCGCTGCACGGAAACCGATGTTCATCGGTCCGAACACCTGCACCGAACGGTGCAGTTTAAAGAGGCGGCGATACATCGAAGGGAATGAATAAAAGGAGCGGTTAAGCCAGTCGTACCCTTCCTGAAGCTGTTGAACCGTCATCCCCCGCGGCTGGAAGTTGATATGTTCCATGTCGTAGTCGCGCCAAGCGTTTGATATGATCCGGCCT
>JAQUIG010000008.1 GCA_028683435.1 Desulfuromonadaceae bacterium
GATGTGTTCACCGACTGTGATGGGGAATTCGGGATAACCGGGAAGCTGCTGTTTTTCGAGGGGAATTTGAATTGAGAACGAGTGCCGTTTCAAGTGAGTATAGTAGAGAAAGGTTAACACACCCCTGTCCCTGCGGCTACCTGTCTGATCCGACCCATCCCTGCACCTGTACCCCGGTTGCCATCCATCGCTATCGGTCGCGCATTTCCGGCCCGCTCCTCGACCGTATCGACATCCACATCGAAGTGCCGGCGGTCAAATACCGCGATCTGGCCGACCGGGGTGAAGCGGAAAGTTCCGCAGCGATTGCCAAACGGGTGGAACATTCCCGGGAACTGCAGCTCGAGCGCTACCGTGGGACCAAGATTCACTGCAACGCCCAGATGACGCCCCGCTTCATCAAGAAATACTGCGAGCTCGACGCCTCCGGCAACCGGATGCTGGAGCTGGTCACCGACCGCCTCGGTTTCTCCGCCCGAACGTATACCCGCATTCTCAAGGTGGCTCGCACCATTGCCGACCTTGACGGCAGCAATACCATTCATGAACAGCATATTGCCGAGGCGATTCAGTACCGGAGCCTGGATCGGAAGACAACCTGACACCCTACAAAAAGGCCCCGCCCAATGGATACAATCGACCACCACATAATCCGGCAATTGCATGATGATTGTCTGCGCATGTATGCCGCCCGCGATGACCGGTTCACGGAACTTTTCAGTGAGGATTTTTCCGGTATTACCGGCAGCGGCGACGAACTGATCAAGGAGCGGGCCGGATGGGTCGCCATTAACCTCCAGGATTTCGAGCAGTTCAGGGATCCGCTCCGCTTAGAATTCAAGGATCTTTTCACTCAGTCATTATCCGATACAATTGCCGTTGCTACCAGTTCCTTCATTATCCATCTGCCGATCAAGGATCATATCATTTCACGCAAGATAACCCGCCTGGCGCTGGTTTTTCGCAAAGAATCTGCGGGGTGGAAAATCTGTCACTGCAGCGTTTCCCTTCCGTTCGCCACGGTTCAGGAGGGGGAAGTCTACCCTCTGCAGGAGTTGGAGGAGCGTAACAAGCTCCTGGAAGAGCTGGTCGCAGAACGAACCATGGAGCTTTCCGCAGCAAAAAAAGCCGCGGAGGTCGCCAATATTGCCAAAAGCCAATTCCTGGCGGTCATGAGCCATGAAATCCGTACCCCGATCAACGTCCTGATTGGTTTCAGCTCGCTGGCACGCACGGCAACCGATCCGGTCAAGCTTGGTCAGTACCACGCCATTCTTGAACAATCGTCACGTTCTCTGATGGAATTGGTTGATGATATCCTTGATATGAGCAAGATCGAGGCGGGGCAGATGGAATGTGAAACCGTGCCGTTTAATCTGCGACAACTGATCGGCAGCCTGGAAGAGCAGTATCATCACCTGGCCACACGCAAGGGATTATGGCTTCATGTTACTGTCCAAGAGAATGTACCTGCCTGGATACTGGGCGATCCGGTCCGCCTGCGCCAGATTCTGACCAACCTGCTGGCCAATGCCATCAAATTTACTGATAGTGACGGAGTTTCCTTAAGCATAAGTACGGGTGATGGAGGCCCGGGCAAAGGTGAACCAACGCTTCGCTTTGAGGTGAAGGACAGTGGTGTCGGCATTCCCGAATCAAGTTTTGATCTGCTGTTCCAACCATTCAGGCAGCTTGATCCGACCATCACTCGCAAGTTTGGCGGCTCCGGTCTCGGCCTGGCTATTGTGCACAGCCTGGTAACGGTGATGCAGGGAACTATCGCTGTTGACAGCCGCGTGGGAGAGGGGAGCTGTTTCGTCGTCGAACTGCCGCTCATGCCAACCGGGCAGATGCCGGCAGAACTCACTGCAGTACCGGTAATCCTGGTGCAGGGGCTGGTTCTCGTGGTTGAGGACAATGAATTCAACCGTCGATTATTGAAAGATACCCTGACTTCCTGGGGACAAGAGGTGCTGCTGGCGGAAGATGGTTGGCAGGCGTTGCAATTGCTGGAGCAGCAGCACTTTGACCTTATCCTGCTGGATATCCGCATGCCGGGGATTGACGGAATCGAAGTTGCTACCCGGATCAGAGAGCAGGAGCGGGAGCGATCGGGAAAACCTGTACCGATCATCGCCATCACCGCCGATGCCGACACCGCTACCCGCGAAGTCTGCCTAAGCGTCGGCATTAACGCGGTACTGGCTAAGCCGATTCTTCCCGAACTGCTGGCCAAGGAAATTGCCGCCCACTGCGGGGGCGCCATAGTCACCTCATTGGGGAGCGAGCCACTGCTGAATCCGCAGGCCAGCAGCGACCTGGGAAGCGACCCCGATCGCGCCCGGCAGTATCGGGAGCTGCTGCTGCAGGATATTGCCAAAGCACTGCAGTACCTGCAGACAGCCCTTGCGGATGATGACCGCAACAAGCTCGGCCGGGCCGCCCATACCCTGAAAGGTCTGTGTGGACATCTGGCGAACCCGGAGCCTTTCGAACTGGCAGCCTGGCTGCTGCAGCACGCCTCAGTCGCCGGTGCTGATGAGTTGTTGTTGGTGGCAGAGCAACTGCGAACGGCTTGCCAACGATTGCCGCCGCAGGAGAATATCCCATGAGCAGTGACACACGGATACTGGTGGTTGATGATACACAGAGCTTCTGCTTCATAATCAAAGGTTATCTTGAGGATGCCGGGTATCTGGTCGTCTGTGCCGCAAACGGAGCTGAAGCCCTGGTTGAACTGGAGGAGGGGCGTTTTGATCTGATCCTGTCCGACATGGTCATGCCGGAAATGGATGGGGTGGAGTTATTGCGTCATGTGCGCAGCCGTCATCCACAGCTTCCCTTCGTGATAACAACTGCCCATGGCAGTGTTGACAGCGCAGTGGCAGCCATGAAAGAGGGGGCTGATGACTACCTGTTGAAGCCGCTCAACCGGGAAGAACTGCTCCTGGTAGTTGCACGGTTGCTGGAAATCGCTCGACTACGGGTCAGCTTCGATCGGATGCAGGATACCGAACGGAGGAAGTTCAGCTTCCAGAATATGAAAAGCAGTTCGGCGCTTATGGGGGGAACTCTGGTTGCGGCGAGGCAGGTGGCTGAATCTCCTCGCACGACGGTCTCAATCTATGGCGAAAGCGGAGTGGGGAAAGAGGTGCTGGCAAGGGCCATCCATATCGCCTCCGGGCAAAACATGACCAGTTTTGTGGCCGTCAACTGTGCCGCCATACCTGAAACCCTGCTGGAAAGCGAACTTTTTGGCCATGTAAAGGGTGCTTTCACCGGCGCCGACCACGAACGTGCCGGTAAATGCAGCCGGGCAGAGGGCGGTACCCTGTTTCTGGACGAAATCGGTGACATGCCGCTGTCGTTACAACCCAAACTACTGCGCCTGCTTGAAGAGCGTGTCTATGAAAAGGTCGGCGCAGATCGGCCGATTCCCTTGGATTGCCGAATCATCGTCGCCACCCATCGGGATCTGAATACATGCTGCGAGCAGGGAACATTCCGCCGGGACTTGTACCATCGGCTGAATATTTTCCCCATTGCCATCCCCCCCTTGCGCGACCGGCGCGAGGATATCCCGCAGCTTGTCGAGCAGTTCCTTAATATCATGAGGAAGCATCAGGGCAAGCCGTTGCCCGGTCTCTCGCAGGCGGCTCTTAACCAGCTGCTGGCCTACGACTGGCCCGGTAATGTCCGCGAACTGCGCAACCTGCTTGAATATGCCACCATCATAACCGGTGGCGACCTGATAAGGCCTGAACATCTTCGCCTGCAACAGGCAGGCTCTTCCAGTGAAGCAATGGCGGAAGATAGAATTACTCTTAACCTCAGCTTCTCACTCGAAGAGTTTTCACTGGATTCAATTAACAGACAAGGGATGGATTGGGCTTTAGCGCAATGTAACAATAACAAATCCGCAGCCGCCAATTTACTGAAGGTCTCACGCAAACGCTTTTACTGATACTGTCCATCAATACCCCCTGCACTTCACAGTGTTGTCCAGTTCCGGGACACGCTGTCCTCTCTTCGGACAAACATCTTTCTGGTGTTTTCTGTAACTCCCCATAATATCTCAAATAATATTTTTGGCACGCATCCTGTCTTACTATCTATAGCTATACAAATATGGATCACGAATTGTCCTATAACGGTACAGTTCTCGTGTAGCAGGAGATTACTATGTCACAAGAAGCGGTTGAACGGCTATTGGGAAGACTGATCACCGATGAAAGGTTTCGCACTCAGGCGACTGCCTCCCTGGAGAAAGCGAGTCTGCAGAAAGGGTATCGGCTGTCGCAGGCAGAGCTGCTGCTGTTGTCCGGACTGGAGCTGCAGGGCTTTTCTGAACTTGCTCACCGGCTCAATCCCAGTCTATGCCGGGCAGAATGCTGAAGAAAACGTACAAAAGGAGATGATATGAAAGAAAACGTTTCTATTCGGTGCCATGTTGTGCGCCAGTACCCTGTTGGCATTTGCCGCTCCACCTGATGCCGGGGGAGGGGGAGTCATAGGGGCCCCACCGAAGATCCGAGAATTCAAAAAATAGAGGAGACAACCATGAGTAATGAAGCCCCGAAACAGATCAGTAATGCACTGCAAGTCGGACAGATATCACGGCGCGATTTTATAAAATGCACAGCCGGAACAGTCGCTTGCATTTCTTTTGGGACACTGGGTTTTGGCTGCGGTAGCAGCACGACTCAGGTTAACGGATACGCAATTGATTCCACGGTTTCTACAACACTTGAGAGAACCGTTGTCCCTGTTGATCGTCCTTCGGTCGGGCATACCGCAATGCCAAATGATGTGGCCGATTTTACCCGCTATGGTTACGGCGTCTGGAGTCCGCAAGCCGGGATCGGTTTTACGAAGAGGCTGGATCTCATGCCGTCAGTTTATGCTGCAACATCACAAACAGTTACCGGTAGCGCATTGCTGTTACGTTTTTTTACGATGACCGATATCCATCTAACCGACGTACAATCACCGGCTGAGACGATTTTTTTCGGGCTAGGGCAGTTGCCTTACCCGCCGGCTGTTAATTCGGCTTATTCTCCGGTAATCCCTTATACTACACAAGTGCTGGATGCCGCGGTACAGACTGTAAATACACTGCACAGAAAGCAGGCCGTCGATTTCGGCCTGTTTTTAGGCGACGTGATCAATAACGCGCAGCATAATGAACTGCGTTGGTTTATTGACATTCTTGACGGCAAGATCATCAACCCCAATTCGGACCCCAAATCTACGTCAACAACCGATTACATGCGCACATTCAAGGCAGCCGGACTCGATGCCGCCATCAAATGGTATCAGGTGATCGGCAATCACGATCATTTCTGGTCCGGAATGAATACTCCGACCGATAAGATAGCGCAGGCACTCATCGGAGAACAGGTCCTTAATCTCGGAAATATTTTAACCGGCTCACCTCTTGACAGTACTGGCTACTACATGGGTGTTGTCGATGGCTCGTCGGCGCTTGGAAAAGTAATCCTGTCCGGCCCTGATACGGGATATGCAACCCCGCCGAAGGTGAATGCCAACCCGGACCGTAAATTTGTTCCCAGTAGCGACTGGGTGGCCGAGTTTTTTACATCATCGTCCTTACCAAACGGCCATGGTTTTTATCCGTCTGTCGGCGACCCTACACTAAAGGCCTGTTATTCGTTTGAGCCTAAAGGGAGTGAGCTGCCGCTCAAGGTAATTGTCCTTGATAATACCGAAGTTGAAACCATAACAGGCCCTCTGGGCGCCAATGGCTATATTAATCAGAGTCGTTTTGACTGGCTGAAGAGTGAACTGCTGGAAGGACAACAGAACGGTAAACTGATGATTATTGCTGCACACATTCCGATAGGGGTAGACAGCAAATTGTGGGACCCAGCTTCAACTCCCACGGAAACCACCTTGGTTGAGGAACTCAAAAAATACTCGAACCTTATCCTGTGGGTTGCAGGACATCGTCACATGAATACGGTTACGCCCATGCCGTCACTAGACCCCGACCATCCCGAGCTCGGTTTCTGGGAGGTGGAAACCGCTTCCTTGCGGGATTTCCCTCAGCAGTTCCGTCTTTTTGACATCGTCCGCAACAGCGATAACACGATCTCTATTTTTGCGAAAAATGTTGATCCAGCGGTAAGTTCAGGTTCCCCTGCCGCAACTTCGCGCTCGCTCGCGGTTGCGGCGTATCAGATATCTGACGGTCAGGCTGTGCTGCAGCACCAACCCAGCGGCGCGTACAATGTTGAGCTGGTAAAACAGTTAAGCCCGGAAATGCAGAATATTATCCGGAACCATGGAACACCTCTTCATTGATGAAGAAAGAGGAACGTATAAAAACCATAGGACAACTAAGGAGATTCGGGAATTTGTGGAAATATGAATTTAGAAAAACTCTGCTCAAGCAAAATAGAGTCATATTTAAACAGAATTATTTTTGGCGTGGAGGGTAAATATTTTAGAAAAGCAATCAAATTTATACGTTGATACATACTTATACAAATAGTGCGGAGATTACATATGTTGAAGAATATTAGTTATTTAAATAAAACCATAGGGTTTGCATTTCTGCTGGTAAGTATGACTTTCACAGTAGCCGGCTGTGGTAGTGACAGCACACCAACACCAACACCGGAAGTACAGTCACAAAATGCAATGAAAGAAGCGTTTGATTATCTTCGAGCAACAAAAGATCAAAATGCTACTGTGCAAAGTAACTTGGATAATTTCAATAAAGCTTTAGCTAAATGTATCAGCTCAAATGAAATTTTTGCTAATCAGGAAGCCCTACTCACAAAGGCATATATCGAAATTGGTCTAAACAAGACCTCTGATGCGCATGCAACGTTGGACACAATTGATGCCCAATATCCAAACAAGACTGAAGATGAGCAAGTTAGAGCCTTATTAATTTCCAAAGAAAATGGCAACCCTTCGGAAATACTGCGATATTTGAAATTATCTTTAAATGACTCTTATTCAGGTTTAGACGAAGGTTTATGGTGGGGCATGGTTGAACAATTGCCCGGTTTTATTTATTTCAGAACAACTCCTGAATACACTGAACTGCAAAAATTGAAGCCGGTGTCACCGGTAGCAAAGACCGTATCAAGTGAGAAAGTCTGCCAAGATAACGTAACAGAATATAAGCCACGTTGGTTTGGTAACCAAATATATCTTGAACATAGTGTCGTAGAAGTACTGGATACCTCGTCTGCAGCAGGCTCTATGGCATTGGAGGCATTCTTTCTTTCTTTACATGCAGCATTTCCACCACCAGTGCCATCGATTCTCGCATTATCAATTGGAGCCACTGGTTTTGTATACGGTTTGGTTGATCAGGGATGTGGGATTATACTGTCTGATACATGGATCACACCACCGCTATTATTTTTACCAACGTCGCAGAAGTAACATTGGTGTCCTGGCAAGCGATGCTCTGCACGGAAGGTTTTTTATCAATGTCGATAACGAAAACACGTAGGGTGTCACGTCTACATATTTCACAAAACCAACAAAATTAAAACGCCATGAAGCCCTTTATTCCAAGGCTTCACGGCGTTTTTATGTGCCTTTCATCGTAACAGCTTAGGTGCCGGTAGCTCACTCGTTCTATCGAGCAGATCATTAGAGTGCGACCGC
This sequence comes from Desulfuromonadaceae bacterium, assembly GCA_028683435.1. Classification (GTDB taxonomy): domain Bacteria; phylum Desulfobacterota; class Desulfuromonadia; order Geobacterales; family Pseudopelobacteraceae; genus JACRCG01. Next base: position 7,651 of record JAQUIG010000008.1, read on the forward strand.
CGTCAACGCTGCAGCCTGGTGAGTGCTATTATGTTTTGGTTAACGGGTGTTCCGGCAGGGGGCAGGTTCGAGTTGGATAAATCAAGCCGGTGCAACTGTCCGTGAAACTTACACCCTGCAGAGTACATTTTATGGGAGGAGACGTTTATAATTGCAATCATTATTGGCGATATGTCACCCATATCCCGGAAACGCCGCTATCGGTCGCGCATTTCCGGCCCGCTCCTCGACCGTATCGACATCCACATCGAAGTGCCGGCGGTCAAATACCGCGATCTGGCCGACCGGGGTGAAGCGGAAAGTTCCGCAGCGATTGCCAAACGGGTGGAACATTCCCGGGAACTGCAGCTCGAGCGCTACCGTGGGACCAAGATTCACTGCAACGCCCAGATGACGCCCCGCTTCATCAAGAAATACTGCGAGCTCGACGCCTCCGGCAACCGGATGCTGGAGCTGGTCACCGACCGCCTCGGTTTCTCCGCCCGAACGTATACCCGCATTCTCAAGGTGGCTCGCACCATTGCCGACCTTGACGGCAGCAATACCATTCATGAACAGCATATTGCCGAGGCGATTCAGTACCGGAGCCTGGACCGGAAAACGGCGTAGTGTTTAAACTCTCTATTTTTGTATAAAGAATGTGACCAGTTACAGCTGTTCAGGTATTCCTGGAATCTCTTTATCCGGTAGAAACGGAAGGGATGAAGTCATTGTGTGCAAAGGAATAGTCGTAATGCATATGGTCGCTGCAGGCTCCTGAGAGAACGGCCGCCACATCCTCGGCAATGACGAGCTCTTCATTTGTCGGAATAATGAAGACCTTAATCCGGGAACCTTCACCGCTTATCTCCACCTATTCATGTTCCGACCGGATAGCGCGGTTGCTGTCACGGTCAACCCGTATCCCGAAGCAGTCAAGCCCATCCAGTACCATCTCCCTTACCGTTGCTTCCGCCGCACCTCTCCCGGTGGTAAAAACGATCGCATCCAGAGGCCCGGTAATAGCCAGGTATGCTCCGATGTATTTCTTGAGACGGTAGGTCTCGATCTCAAGGGCCAGTTTGCACCGGGAATCGCCGTCCAGAGCCGCCTGCACAAACTGCTGCCGATCGAGGTGCCGCCCGCTAATACCGGAGATTCCGCTTCTGTTATTGAGGACCTGCTCCAGTTCCTTGGATGAAATGTTCAACACCATCATCATATAGGCAAGAATGCCGGGATCAATGTCACCGCAGCGTGTCATCATGACCGCTCCCTCAAGTGGCGTCATCCCCATGCTGGTATCTACTGATAGGCCGTTTTTGATGGCACAGAGCGACACCCCCCGGTCGAGATGAATGGTAATCAGGTTGCAGGTATCGACCGGCTTGCCGAGAAGTACGGCGGCCCGCCGTGAAAGGTAGAGGTGCGATGGGCCGTGGAAACCGTAGCGGCGAACCCCGTAATTTTCGTACCATTCATAGGGAAGAGGATAAATGCAGGCAGAGTCGGGCATGGAACCGTGGAAGGCGGTATCAAAAATCGCCACATGGGGAATGGCCGGCAACTGTATCATTGCCGCTTCGATGCCTGCGATATTGGGAGCCAGGTGTTGTGGCGCCAGTCCTTGAAGCTCCCGAATGGCGTCGAGGACGTGGTCGTCAATCTGCGCCGAATGCCGGAATTTCTTGCCGCCATGCGCTACCCGGTGACCAACGGCTGAAATTTCTGAGGCGCTGGCAATGACCCCATGCTCAGGGTCAATCAGGGTAGTGATGATAAGGGCTACGGCGCTCTGATGATCGCTATTATTCGGACCTAAACAGAATGGTTCCCGCCCCGGGACACTCTGGCGGAGAAATGAACCGCCGAGACCCACCCGTTCAATTGTTCCCGAAGCAAGCATAGCCCGCCCATCCGAGGAAAGGAGGTAATAATTTATTCTATGACTCCAGCACGTGATGGTAAGAATTTTCATAAATCCTGCCTTTATTAAACTTGTGAGTGTCAGTCAGAAAGAGCCCTCATGCAGTTTCATCGTTTCATCCGCTGTCGCACATCATTCACCGTTGACTCGAGGGTCAGGATAAACTGCTCAAACCGGTCGATTTCAGCATCGCTGAAGGGGCTGAGAAGCTCGTTTTCAAGGGTTGTCACGATCTCCTGTATTCGGGCAACGACCAACTGTCCTTCCGCTGTCAAACAGAGCAGTTTCGCGCGGCGATCGGAACCATCTTCCGAACGTTCGATAAGCCCCTTGGTTACAAGGGTGTCGATGAGACGCACCAGGGACGCCCCTTCAATGCCGACGGATGCCGCCAGATGCTTCTGGCGAACGCCGTCGCCAAGGAGCTGGAGATGCAGGAGAGGGCGCCAGGTGGCATCCGTCAGCCCGTCAGCCTGGAATTTACCGTCCAGTAGCTGACGCCAGTGCCGTGTCAGGAGACCGAGCTGATAGAGGAGATTGTTGCGGTTAATTTTTGAGTCGGATATATTCATTTGCGATAGATAGCATACTAACTATTGTATCGCCATCGTTATTTGAGCGTTTATGACGAGCTGCCACAAGCATAATGTGGCTGATTATGGAAACAGGTGAAAAAAATTGTCATATATATCTGGAATAACAGCATGCTCTCGTTTACTCTCTTGTAGTATACTGCAATCCGTCATGTCATCTACCGTAGTAGTACACTTCAGTCTTGTACCAGGAAAGAAGAAGAACAGCATGAAGCAAACCTCAATAATCGTGACTTTTTTTGTTGTATTCCTCCTCTGCACCTCCTGTACGCCCAAAAAAGAGCCCAAAGCAAAGCTGCCGGTACCGGTAAAGGTGGTTCAGGCGGTTCAGAAAGACGTCCCGGTCCAGGTCAAGGCGATCGGCACCATCGAAGCATACACCAGTGTCGCCATAAAATCTCAGGTGGGGGGCCAGATAGCCCGGCTTCATTTTGCGGAAGGGAGCAATGTAGAGAAGGGCGCCTTGCTGATCAGCATCGACCCGGAACCGTTCCAGGCGACGTTACACCAGTTTGAGGCCGCCCTGGCAAAGGATCAGGCCCAGGCTAAATTCGCTCGCGAACAGGCGGAGCGCTACGCAGGGTTACTCAAGGAGGGAATCGTTACCCACGATCAATATGACCTGTTGCGATCGAATGCCGAATCCCTGGCTGCAACCCTGGTTGCCGATCGTGCCGCCATAAAAAACGCCAAAATACAGCTCGACTATTGTTCCATCCGCTCGCCGATCTCCGGCCGAACCGGCACGATTGCGCTGCAACCGGGCAATCTGGTGAAGGCGAACGATCTGCCGATAGTGACGGTCAATCAACTTACGCCGATCTACGCCACCTTCTCTATTCCTGAAAAAATGCTGTCTGCGGTAAAATTGGCCCTGGCCGGCAAAGAATTAAAAATTGAGGCCGTGATCCCGAATGAACCGGGGAGTACGGAGGCAGGGACGATCAGCTTTTTGGATAATGCCGTGAATCCGGCAACCGGTACGATCAAGCTCAAGGGGGTATTTGCCAACACGTCGCGTAAACTCTGGCCGGGTCAGTTCACCGATGTGGTCATGACGCTGGGTATCCGGAAAAATGCCGTAGTTGTGCCGACCAATGCTATTCAGACCAGCCAGCAGGGGCAGTTTATTTATGTGGTGAAACAGGATAATTCAGTGGAGATGCGTCAGGTTACAGCTGCCATGGTGGTGGGTGAGGATACGGTTGTCGACAAAGGGTTGGCAGCTGGTGAAACTGTGGTGACCGATGGCCAGTTACGGTTGACTCCCGGGGCGGTTGTTGAAAGTAAAGATAAGCAACCTGCGGTGAAACAGCCTGCCGGGGGTAAAAACTAATGAATGTCGCGGATATTTTCATCCGCCGGCCGATTATGACGTCATTGATCATGATCGCCATCTTCATATTCGGGGTGGTTTCCTATCGCTTGCTGCCGGTGAACGACCTGCCCAACGTGGATTTCCCGACTATTCAGGTCAGCGCCAACCTGCCCGGCGCCAATCCGGACACTATGGCGGCGGCGGTGGCAACCCCGCTTGAAAACCAGCTTTCAACCATTCCCGGTGTCGATTCCATGACCTCGGCCAACGGCGTCGGCACAACCAGGATCACGCTCCAGTTCAATCTGGACCGCGATATCGATGCCGCTGCCCAGGATGTCCAGGCGGCCATATCGGCTGCCACCCGGTCGCTTCCAAAGAACATGCCGACGCCGCCGTCGTTTCGCAAGGTGAACCCGGCCGATCAGCCGGTCCTCTACCTGACGCTCAGTTCCCCCACGCTACCGCTTTCCGCGGTTGACGAGTACGCCCAGACCATGATCGCGCAACGGCTCTCCACCATAAGCGGCGTGGCCCAGGTTAACGTGTACGGCTCGCAAAAATTCGCCGTCCGGGCCCAGCTTGATCCAAAGGCGCTGGCATCGCGCCAGATCGGCATCGACGAAGTGGCGGCGGCGATTGGGGACGCGAACGTCAACCTGCCGACCGGGACCCTTGATGGGGCAAAACAGACCTATACCATCGAGGCCAACGGGCAGATGTTCAAGGCGGCCTCCTTCCGGCAGACCGTGGTGGCCTATCGGGACGGCTCGCCGATCCGCCTGGAGGAACTCGGGCGGGTGCTGGACAGCGTCGAGAATACCAAACAGGCCGGCTGGTACAACAGCACCCGCGCCATCGTCCTGGCGGTCCAGCGCCAACCCGGCACCAATACCATCCAGGTGGTGGACAACGTCAAGAAGCTGCTGCCGACCTTCCGGGGTCAGATGCCGGCCTCAGTCGAACTGAATGTGCTCTTTGACCGCTCCAACCTGATCCGGGAATCGATGCACGACCTCAAGTTCACCCTCTGCCTGACCATCGGCCTTGTCATCATGGTGATCTTTCTATTCCTGCGCAATCTCTCCGCTACGATCATTCCCGCCCTGGCGCTGCCGATGTCCATCGTCGGCACCTTCTCCGCCATGCATCTGCTCGGCTTCTCCATGAACAACCTTACTATGATGGCCCTGACCCTGGCGGTCGGCTTCGTGGTGGACGATGCCATCGTCATGCTGGAAAATATCGTGCGCCACATGGAAAAGGGGGAAAGCGCCATGGAGGCCGCTTTCAAGGGCTCCAGGGAGATAGGATTCACCATCATCTCGATGACCATTTCGCTCGTGGCGGTCTTTATCCCGGTGCTGTTCATGGGTGGCATCCTAGGGCGGCTGCTGAACGAATTCGCCATCACGATCAGCGTGGCGATTCTGGTCTCCTGTTTCGTTTCCCTGACCCTTACCCCCATGCTTTGCAGCCGCTTTCTGAAACCTCCGGTGACCGAAAATCACGGGCGGATGTACCTTGCCCTGGAGCGCTTCTTCGACGGTATGCTCAATATTTACCAGCGCTCGCTGAAACAGGTCCTGCACTTCCGGCGCGCAACCCTGGTCGTAACGCTGCTGCTCTCGCTCGTTACCGTCTGGCTCTTTACGGTAATTCCATTGGGATTCCTCCCCTCTGAAGACACCGGACGGCTGAACGCCAGCACCGAGACGGCGGAGGGGACGTCCTTCGAGGAGATGAAGCTGCATCAGGAAGCGGTGGCGGCTATCATCGCCAAGGATCCCAATATCGACGGCTTCATGTCGTCCATTGGGGGAGGCGGCGGCAGCAATACCGGCCGTTTCTTCATGCGCCTCAAGCCGCGCAACGAGCGCAAGCTCTCGGCGGACCAGATCATCGCGGAGTTGCGGCCCAAACTGGCCCAGGTCGCGGGGATCAGCGTTTTCCTGAGAAACATTCCCCCGATCCAGGTCGGCGGTACCAGTTCCAAAAGCCTGTACCAGTACACCCTGCAGGGCCAGGACACGGCTGAACTGTACCGGTCGGCCAGCCAGTTCGAGACGAAGCTCAAGGCGATTCCGGAGCTTATGGACGTGACCAGCGACCTGCAGATCAGCAACCCGCAGGTGCGCGTCGAGATCAACCGGGACAAGGTGGCGGCTCTGGGGTTGAGCGTCATGCAGGTGGAGGACGCCCTGGCCTATGCCTACGGTTCGCGCCAGGTGAGCTCCATCTTCGCCCCTACCAACCAGTACCAGGTCATCCTCGAGCTTGATCCGCTCTACCAAGGGGACCCGACGGCGCTCGGCATGCTCTACATCCGCGGCACAGCCGACGGGTTGGTACCGCTGGAAACGATAGCGACCATTTCCAAGACTATCGGGCCGCTGGCGGTAAACCATATGGGACAGCTTCCCGCGGTGACCATCTCGTTCAACCTGCGCCCGGATGTTGCTCTGGGAGACGGCATGAAGCTCATTGACGAGCTGGCACGAACGGCGCTTCCCGCGTCCGTCAGCACCAGTTTCCAGGGCACCGCCCAGGCGTTCAAATCATCCTTCAGCGGGCTATGGCTGCTGCTGATCATGGCCATTTTCGTCATCTACGTCGTGCTCGGCGTGCTCTATGAAAGCTACATCCACCCGATCACCATCCTGTCCGGGCTCCCTGCCGCCGGTTTCGGGGCGCTGATCACCCTGATGATCTTCGGCAGCGATCTCAACATCTACGCCTTCGTCGGGATCATCATGCTGCTCGGGATCGTGAAAAAGAACGCCATCATGATGATCGATTTTGCTCTGGAAGCCGAGAGGGCTGAAGGGAAACTACCGCTGGATGCCATTTATGAAGGGGCGATCGTACGTTTCAGGCCGATCATGATGACAACCATGGCGGCCCTGATGGGAACCCTCCCGATCGCACTGGGAATGGGCTCCGGCGGGGAGTCGCGGCAACCGCTGGGGTTAGCTGTTGTTGGAGGACTGCTGACGTCGCAGTTGTTGACCCTCTATATTACGCCGGTGGTTTATTACTATATGGATCGGTTGCTTCATAAAGTACGGCCTCGAAAAGCAATATCGGCCTGATCGCCGAGTGTAATTTTCCCCCCCACAACTGTCGAAAACTTTTACAAATTCATCGCACTTCCCTAGCTAATAACCGAAGCTCAATAATTGTACTGCAATATCATCTAGTTATCTGTAGGCATGCAATATGCTTATCTGTCTTGTTGCAATAAAAAATAACGATAGTATTCGGAGAGTGACCACGCATGACCCTGAAAATCAGCGAAGGCGGTGGTCGGCACGAAATGCCGCGCCGAGGTGTGAGATGGAACCATTGCAGGGTGATGTTCGCGGGTATAGGCTGCTCTATGTTGAGGATGAAGCGGATGCCCGTGACTTGCTGAGCAGAATTGTCGCCAAAAAATACCCCGAACTTAAACTTTTTGTCGCTGAAAACGGCGCCGCAGGGTTGGAACTGTTCAGGGAGCAGCGGCCGGATATCGTGCTGGCCGACATGTATATGCCGGTCATGGACGGTATCCAGATGGCCAGGGAGATCAAGGAGCTCGATGCGGGAGCAGTCATCATCGCCGTGACAGCGCACAATGATCCTTATTATCTTCAGAATGCCATTGAGATCGGCATCCGTCATTATGTAAAGAAACCGGTCATCAGTGAGGATCTCTTTACCGTGATCAATAAAACAATTGGAGAAATCAACCTGAAGCGGCTGGTCAGCGAGCAGGAGGGGCAAATCCGCAAGCGCGGACAGCAACTCGCGATGGCGCAGAAGATTGCCCATCTCGGCAGCTGGGAATGGGATATCGTCAGCGGCAAAACAAGCTGGTCGGATGAGCTGTATCGAATTTTCGGCATTGAGCCGGCATCATCCCCGACATCCTACAAAGGGTTTCTGGAGAGGGTTCACCCGGAAGATCGTCAAGCGGTGAAAAGGGTCGTGCAGAATGCGCTGAAGAAACGCCAATCCTTTATCAGCCATTACTGCCGCATCGTACGTCCGGATGGCTCAATCCGCACAATCCACGGATTGGGAGAGGTGATTCTTGATGACGCCGGCAAACTCGTGTCGGTGATCGGTACCTCTCAAGATGTGACAGAACGGAGGCAGGTAGAAGAAGAACGGGACAGGCTGGCAATGATAGTGGAATCCTCAAATGACGCGATTTTCAGCATATCTCTGGATGGCATCATTACGAGCTGGAACAGGGGGGCGGAGAAGGTTTTCGGTTATCCTGCCAGGGAAATCATCGGCAGTCAGATCTTTACGATAATACCGGCTGAACGTTACGGCGAAAGAGCCCAGATCTTGCAGACGGTCCTGAGCGGCGAACAGCTCCAGCATTTTGAAACAACCCGCATCAGAAAAGATGGCCGCCAGATTTATGTATCGATTACAACTTCGCCGTTACTGGATACAGATGGAAAAATAATTGGCAATTCGGTAATTGCGCGCGACGTAACGGAGCGCAGAAAGATGGAAGAGATTATCAAACACCAGGCACATCACGACACCCTGACAGATTTGCCAAACCGGCAGCTTTTCATGGATTTCCTTTCCCTGGAGCTGGCCCAGGCGCGTCGCAACGATAAAAAGCTGGCCCTGCTGTTTCTGGATCTCAACGGCTTCAAGCAGGTCAATGACACTTTGGGACACAGCTGCGGGGATCGCCTCCTGCAGGAAGTAGCCCAGAGGCTAAGAGCCTGCATCCGTGAGTCCGATACCGTGGCCCGCCTCGGTGGGGATGAATTTACGGTGCTGATGCCGGATCTAGGACAGACGGATGATGTGGGCATCGTGCTGAAAAAGATCCTGGGTGTATTCGAAACACCGTTTATGCTGGACGATGTGGCGGTAGACACCACCACCAGTATCGGGATCTGCATGTTTCCGGATGATGGCGACTGCAGTGAAGAACTGATGAAAAAAGCGGATATCGCCATGTACGATGCGAAAGGGACAGGGAGGAACTCGTATCAGTTCTATAACGCCGAGATCAACGCACGCACAATGAAGCGCCAGAAGATGGAGGGCTTCCTGCGCCAGGCCGTGATCAGGGGGGAACTGGAACTTCTGTTCCAACCACTGGTATGCAGCGATACGCGTGGTATAATCGGAGCAGAAGCGCTCCTGAGATGGCGGCATCCAGAACAGGGACTGCTCGCTCCAGACCAATTCCTTTCGGTTGCCGAAGATTGTGGAGCCATTGTTCCTATCGGTGAGTGGGTAATCCGTAATGCCTGTGATAAGGCCAGGATCTGGAATGAGAAAGGTTACCCGTTAAGCGTCTCTGTAAATCTCACAAATCGCCAGTTCCACCAGTCTAATCTCATCGAAAAAACCGCCCGGATACTTGCGGAAACCGGCCTGATGCCGTACCAGCTGGAGTTTGATGTCACGGAGAAGACCATCATGACGGATATTGATTTTTCTCTCCACAGCGTGCAGGCGCTGAAAAATATTGGAGTTACCCTCGCCATAGATAATTTCGGCAGCGGTTCATCCTCATTACACTGGATAAAAAGAATGCAAACTCACAGGGTGAAGATAGATAAGAGTTTTATAACTAATATGTTGTCCGAGCCGGATGATCTGGCGGTGGTGAATGCCGTGATCGCCATGTCACACAATCTGAAAATGAAAGTGGTCGCAAGTGGGGTTGAAACGGAAGAGCAGTTGTCGGTCATCCAGCAGAGCGGCTGTGATCAAATGCAGGGATATGTGATAAGTAAGCCTCTGCTTCCGGCTGAATTCGAACTGATGGTGGTAAACTATTGACGCAGATCACTAAATAAAACCGGGGAGACGTGCCATGCGTTACTTCATTTATGCTGTAACAACCCTGCTCTTGGCCGGGTGCACGCAGATAATCAGCGACGAGTCCCTTCGCCTCGTTGACCGGGACCTTTCCTTCGCGGAACTCCGCAGGGAGCCGGAAAGGTATAATGGGCGCCATCTTCTGCTCGGCGGGACAATCGTCGATGTGCGGAACAGGAGCAATGGCAGTGAGCTTGAGTTGGTGCAGTTGAAGACGGACGAGAGCGGGGAGATCATCGATACGGCCTCCTCTGCGGGCCGATTTATCGCCTTCAGCCCATCCCTTCTCGATCCTGCTATTTATCGCCCCGGACTCCTCGTCAGCCTTGTAGGAGAAGTGAGCGGCAAGAGGACCATGATCCTTGATGAGGGAAACTATACCTATCCGATTCTCACCATCAGCGAAATCCATATCTGGAAGCCGGAGGAACTCCGTGCGCCCCCTTCGTTTCATTTCGGCATCGGAGTCGGGACCTATTTCCATTAGCTCAGCAGTTCTCGCTCACTTTGCTGGTTAGTACCGTGAATAAATTGGCTGCATGTGCAGTGCAAAGTTAGTGATCTGCCGCATATGAGGTACCGTATGTTGTGTATGAGGTGCTTCTGGCCGGAAACGCAGGAGACTGTTTATTGTAAAGCCTTCAAAAACGGATAGTTACAGATAAATATTTTTTTGGCACGCCGTCTGCATTTACCAAATCAATCACATATCCTTTGGAGGTAGTACAAATGAAAAAAGTTCTGTCCACAATCGTAGCCGTCCTCGTAGCTGTTTCTTTCTCCGCCGTTGCTTTCGCTGCAGCTCCTGTTAAGCCTGCTGCTCCTGCTGTCGCTGCAGAAGTTGCCGCTCCTGCTGCTGATGCAAAGAAAGAAGTAAAAAAACCTGCTAAAAAAGCAAAAAAAGCAAAGAAAGCTGCCAAGAAAGTTGTTGCTCCTGTTGCTCCTGTTGCTCCTGTTGCTCCTGCTGCTCCTGCTGCTCCTGCAAAGTAATTCGCTTTTTGCGAACACAAAAAAAGCCGCATCGAAAGATGCGGCTTTTTTTGTGTTCGCAGCAGTAGTATAGTGTGCCGTGATGTTAGCACCTATCGGAATATTTCCAATCTACTAAAAGGGGTCTCGTAAAAATATGGCTGATCAGATCGTTAGGGCACTATGCCTGTCAGGCGGCATCAGGGTGCTTGTGTGTAATGCCAGTGTGCTGGCTCGTGAAATCTGTACTCTTCAACAGGCATCAGCGACGGCAAGTATCGCTCTTTCCCGGGGACTCGCTGGTGGCGCTTTGATGGGGGCTCTTCTCAAGGACGGACAGCGGATAGCCCTCAAGTTTGAGGGGAATGGCCCGCTTTGCAAGATGATTATTGAAGCAGACAGTGACGGGGCGGTCCGCGGCTGTGCCGGAAATCCGGCCGCCGATGTTGAAACGGTGGGGGGAAAATGGGATGTAGCGGGTCTGATTGGCAGGGCAGGTTTCCTCACCGTTTCAAAGGATCTCGGTACCGGTGGGCAGCCTTATCAGGGTGTTGTGCAGTTGGTCAGCAGTGAGATCGGCGAAGATCTGGCCTATTATCTGGCTGACTCCGAGCAGACACCTTCTGCAGTCGGGTTGGGTGCAACCCTTGCCGATGACGGTCAGGTCGCGGTCTGCGGCGGGTTCCTCGTACAGGCGCTGCCAAAGGCAGATGACGTTGAGATTGACAAAATTATGGCACACATAGCTGGGTTGCCGCCATTAACAGGACTGCTTGAAGATGGAGGGGCCGAGGGGGTTATCCGGGAGCTTTTTGGCGAGATACCTTATACAATCCTTGAATCTCATGACATATTTTTCCGCTGCGGATGTGGCCAGGAAAAGGTCGAGCGGGCTCTTCTCACCCTGGGAAGCCTGGAATTACAGGATATGCGATCAAAGGAGAGCGGTGCCGAAGTGACCTGCGAATTCTGCCGTAAAACATATCATCTGGATTCAGCGGAACTGGACAACTTGATCGCCCAGACTCAAGAAAAGTCGGGTCAATAGCGTGCCGACAATATTATTGACAATCTCCTACGAAGGCACCAACTATTCGGGCTGGCAGGTGCAGCCGAACGGTCTGGCAGTGCAGCAGGTCGTTGAGGAAGCGTTTGAGAAGCTGCTGGGGGAGCGTGTGCAGGTGCGTTCTTCGGGGCGGACCGATGCCGGTGTGCATGCCCGTGCCATGGCGGCCTCCTTCAGCACGAGCCGGACCCTGCCGTTACGGGCTTTTGTGGAGGGTGCAAACCGCTTTCTTCCCGCTGATGTTGCCATTCAGAGCGCCCGTATTGTACCGGAAGGATTCAAGCCTATTACCATGGCGCATGCCAAGCATTACCGTTATACAATTATCAATACATCGGTTCGCGCGCCACTTGAACGCCTGTACAGCTGGCAGGTTCGTGAACCGCTTGATCTTGCAGCAATGGAGGAGGGGGCATCACGTTTCGTCGGTAGTCATGATTTTGCCGCGTTTCGCGCCTCCAATTGTGTTGCCAGAACCACGGTAAGACGGATAGATTCTGTCCGGGTCACCCGGCAGGGCGCACGTATTACCATTGATGTTACCGGTGGTGGATTTCTCAAAAACATGGTGCGCGTAATGGTCGGCACACTCGTTGATATCGGAAAGGGGCGTTTTACGCCATCAGATATTGACAGGTTGCTGCAGGGGGGGGATAGAAAAGAGGCCGGGAGCACCGCTCCTGCCTGCGGATTATGCTTGATCCAGGTAGTTTACCCTGAGGAAGTCACTTCTCTGCCAGAAGGCGCTTGATCGTCTGCTCCATCGATCGCCCCATATCATCGCTATAACCACGATACACCTCGATTATTTTCCCTTTTTTATTGATCAGGTACATGACCGGCACTGATCTGACGCCAAAATCAGCCGCAGTGGATTCTCCCGCCAATGCAAGTGGATAATTAATCCGAAACTGATCAGCAAACCGCTTGACTAACCACTCTCCATCTTCGTCAACGCTCAGTCCAAGTATCTGCAGGCCTTGCTTGCCATACTTGCGGTTCAACTCTACCAGATGGGGGATAGACAGGCGGCATGGCGGACACCAGGTTGCAAAAAAATCAAGAACCAGCACATACCCTCGATAGTTTTCCTGCGATATTGTCTGCCCCGAGGTTGAGGTCACGGTGAAGTCCGGTACGGTCTGCCCTTGCCGGGGAGCCGCATCAACCGGGCCGGGTACAGCCAGGAATGATGCGGCTATGATGATCAGCAGAATTTTCAGCATAGTTGATCTGATTTTCACTGCGTCTAAAGAGCTTTGGCGATCAGTGCGTCGAGTTGTGATTTCGGTACCGCTCCGACAACCTGGTCAAGCACAGCGCCATTCTTGAACAAAATTATGGTAGGGATGCCCCTGACGCCGTATTTGCCTGGAGTGGCCTGGTTCTCATCAACATTGACCTTGCCGACTTTAACTTTTCCGGCGTATTCATCGGCAATAGTATCGATAAGAGGTGCAATCGCCTTACAGGGTGCGCACCACGTAGCCCAAAAATCAACGAGTACCGGAATTTCGGACTGCAACACCTCACGGTCAAAATTTGCGTCGGTAAATGCGATTACATTTTCACTGGCCATCTGTTGTTCTCCTTTGAATTCAGGGTTGTTTTTTGAATGATATACTAGACGCCGGAAAAATCAAGAGCAAACACGTCAGCCCGGCCGACTCATGGCGTGTGTTCATTCTGTTGAAAGAGGCGGCAGGGCCGTATGTCAGCGGTTCACGGATGAGCCGATATAACCACGCCGGTATCGCTGACAATACGGATGCAGGACGAACTGGCTTTTCTCATCGTGACGACACTGTTGCTCCAGCTAAGCCGTCAGGCATGGAGTTATTCTTGATCAGTTTGCCATAGAACAAGAAAAGCTGTTGACGAACCGGGGCTTCAGTACCTACAATAGACAGCTTTTACGCTCGCTTCCCAGATGCCTGTTCGCCTAGATCACCGAACGTAAGGAATCATTGCCATGACACACCTGTTCTTCTATCTGACTGTGACTTTATATGGCTGTGCTACTATTGCATATCTTGCCTGCCTGATTCGTACGTCACCATGGATTACACTCTGGGCCGCCCGCATACTGACAGCCGGCTTCACTGCACATATGCTCTCTACAATCCATCTGGCCAGCAAGATGAAGTATTTGCCGATTACCAATATGCAGGAATCATTGTCTTTTTTTGGCCTTGCCATAGTTGGGGCTTTTATCTTTTTTGAACGCAAATACAAGGTGACGACGCTCGGCTCTTTTATTGTCCCTATTGCCCTCATGATGCTGATCGCCTCAAGCTCTCTGCATGGTGAGGTGCGCCAGCTCCACCCTGTACTGCAGAGCAACTGGTTCTGGTTCCACGCATTGCTGGCTTTTGTCAGTTACGCCTGTTTCACCATTGCCGCCGGGGTTGCCGTTGTGTACCTGATCCAGAATCATTTCCTGAAAACCAAGCGGTTAGGTGCACTCTTCCAGAAGCTTCCGTCACTCGAAACAATGGATGAGATCAGTTACCGCTGTCTGACCGTAGGTTTCCCGTTATTAACATTTGCCATCATATCCGGATCCATCTGGTCAGAAAAGGCTATGGGAAGCTACTGGGTATGGGACCATAAACAGACCTGGTCGTTGATTATCTGGCTGATCTACGCAGCGCTTCTGCATGGTCGCCTTACCATCGGCTGGCGCGGAAAGCGCGCCGCAATACTTTCAATCATCGGCTTCGTTGTGATATTATTTACGTTTTTTACCATGAAGCACAGCATCACCTGGTAGCCTTGCTCCCAGTAATTATTTAAAGACTATGGACAGTTCCCAATCATGAATATCATTGTTGTCGGCCTCTCTCACAAAACTGCTGCAGTTGAGATTCGCGAAAAGGTGGCTTTTTCTCCCAACCAGATTGAAAAACCGCTCGGTGAATTGATCAGGCTCGAGGGAATTATTGAGGGTGTGATTGTCTCTACCTGCAACAGGGTCGAGATTTATGCCACAACCCGTGATATTGCCGGCGGCATAGCACGGATAAAACGGTTTATGGCCGAGTATCACCATCTTCCATTTGAACTCCTTGAGCCGCACCTGTACAGCTACCACGCTGAGTCAGCCATTCGCCACGTATTCCGGGTGGCTTCCAGTCTGGATTCGATGATCATTGGTGAGCCGCAGATTCTGGGGCAGATCAAAACCTCCTACGGCTACGCCGCTGAATTCAAATCGTCAGGGATTATACTCAATCGCTTTCTTCACAAAGCCTTTTCGGTCGCCAAGCGGGTGCGGACTGAAACCAGAATTGCTTCTTCTGCCGTTTCGGTAGCGTTTGCGGCTGTGGAGCTGGCCAAAAAAATTCTGGGTTGCCTCTCCGACAAGACCGTCATGCTGATCGGCGCCGGAGAGATGTGCGAACTGGCCGCCAAGCACTTCCTCAACAGCGGTGCCAAAGGGGTCATGGTTACCAACCGCACCTTTGAGCGCGCGGAGAAGCTGGCTGACGAATTCGGTGGCGAGGCGGTGCGCTTCGAGTCGCTCTTTGAGCACCTTCATCGCGCAGATATTGTCCTTTCATCTACCGGAGCCCCGCATTGCATCATCGGCCCGCAAGACGTCAAAGAAGTTCTCAAACGACGCAGATTCAAGCCGATCTTCTTCATCGACATCGCTGTGCCTCGCGATATAGACCCCAAGGTTGACGAGATTGAAAACGCATACCTCTTCACCGTTGATCATCTTCAGGAGATAATTCAGGCCAATCTTGCCCAGCGTAGTCTCGAGGCTGAAAAAGCCGAGGAGATAATAAATCAGGAGATAGGTCAGTTTCATAAATGGCTTTCGACCCTGGAAGTGACACCAACCATAGTTGCCCTGCGAAACCGGTTTGACGAAATCCGGAGGGTTGAGCTGGATAAAACCATAACCGGATGGAAAGAGTTGCCTCCCGATGCGGAAAAGCGGCTGGAATCACTTACGATCGCCATGATGAACAAATTGCTCCATGCCCCTACATCGGCACTGAAACAGGCTGGTCAGGGGGGGCGGGTTGATTTGTACGTTGATGCACTGCGGCAGCTGTTTCAGCTGGAGGCCCTGCCACATGACAATGAAGAGCTGGAACTGGAAGAATAGCTGCGCCGACTTGCCGAATAATCATGAGAGAAATGGAGAACAGTATGCCCCCCAAACAGTTACGTATCGGAACACGTGCCAGTCAGCTGGCTCTCTGGCAGGCCAACTGGGTAAAATCTGAACTTGAGAAGCGGTATCCGGACATGGAAGTCACACTGACCAAGATCAAGACGATCGGCGACAAGATCCTTGATGTCCCACTGGCGCAGGTTGGCGGCAAGGGG
Organism: Desulfuromonadaceae bacterium; assembly: GCA_028683435.1. Lineage (GTDB taxonomy): Bacteria > Desulfobacterota > Desulfuromonadia > Geobacterales > Pseudopelobacteraceae > JACRCG01. Next base: position 23,694 of record JAQUIG010000008.1, read on the forward strand.
CTGTTCGTCAAGGAGATCGAAGAGGCGATGCTGCGGGGCGAGATCGACATCGCCGTGCACAGCATGAAGGATGTGCCGACCGAGTTTCCGGAAGGGCTGGGGCTCCATTGCATTACCGAGCGCGAAGACCCGCGTGATGCCGTGATCTCCCGCAATGTACTCTTCGCCGATCTGCCGCAGGGGGCCCGCATCGGCACCAGCGCTCTCCGCCGGCAGGCCCAGCTCCTGAAAGTGCGTCCCGATCTGCAGATGGTCATGATTCGCGGCAACGTCGAGACCCGCATCAGAAAACTTACCGAAGACAACCTGGACGCGGTTATTCTGGCTGCCGCCGGTCTCAAGCGCCTCGGTTTCACCGACAGCGTCGGCGAATATCTCGATGTCGACCTCTCCATTCCGGCCATCGGTCAGGGCGCTTTGGGGATTGAATGCCGTCTGACCGATCCGGTCATAACCGAGACAATCGACTTTTTTAATCACCCCGATACCAGCTATGCGGTCCGCGCTGAACGTGCCCTGCTCAAACGGTGCGAGGGTGGCTGTCAGGTGCCGATTGCGGCACATGGCACGGTCCGCGATGGTCAGTTGCGTCTTGTCGGTTTCATCGCTGCGGTCGACGGTCAACGCTCTGTGCGCGGCGAAATTAGCGGCAAGGTCACTGAATGCGAGCAACTGGGTATCCGCCTCGCTGATCAATTGCTGGCCGAGGGGGGTAAGGCGATCCTTGAAGAGGTTTATCAGAGGTCGATAGGTGAGTAGCGGCATCGTTTATCTGGTGGGGGCCGGCCCCGGCGACCCCGCCTTGATCACGCTGCGCGGCATGGAATGTTTGAAAAAAGCCGAGGTGGTGGTTTATGACTATCTGGCGAACGAACAGCTGCTGGGCTATGCCGCCGAGGCCGCCGAGCGCATTTATGCCGGCAGGGTCGGGGGGGGCCACAATCAGGATCAGGATGAGATACATAAACTGCTGGTTGCAAAGGGGGGGGCTGGAAAGGTCGTCGTGCGTCTGATAGGGGGTGATCCTTTCATGTTTGATCACGGCGGGGAAGAATGCGAGGCGCTGCGTAACGCCAGCATCCCTTTTGTGATCGTTCCCGGAGTCACCGCGGCTGCCGGGGCCTCTGCATACGCCGGCATACCGCTTACCCATCGGGATATTACCGCTTCGGTAGAGTTCGTTACCGGCCAAAAGAGGAATGACAAGCGTGAATCAGACATCGACTGGGAGCGTCTTTCACAAGGTGACGGTACGGTGGTGTTTTATATGGGGGTTACTAATCTGCGGCGCAATATGCAGTGCATGCTGGAGCATGGCAGGTCACCCGATACGCCGGTAGCCCTGGTGCGTTCGGCTACGACCGGCTGTCAGCAGGTGCTGGTCGGAACGTTGGCTGATATTGCCGACCGGGCAGAAGAGTGCGGCCTCAAGCCGCCGGCGGTAACGATTGTCGGCGGGGTGGTTGCATTGCGCGAGAAGCTGCAATGGTTTGACACTCTCCCGCTCTGTGGGAAAAAGATTATTGTTACCAGAGCCGCAGAGCAGGCCGGTGAGTTTTCCGCCAGGCTTGCGGCGCGGGGCGCCACGGTGCTGGAATGCCCCACTATCCGCCTGGTGGAGCCGGAGAACTGGCAGTTGCTCGATCTGGCTATTCGTGAATTGCCCGGCTATGACTGGGTGGTGCTGACATCAGTGAATGCGGTACGATTCTTTTTTCAGCGGCTGGATACGCTGGGATTTGATGCCAGGGCTTTGGGAGGGTGCAGGGTGTGTACCGTCGGGCCAAGGACAGCTGACCGGATCCGCTCGTACGGCATAAAGCCGGATCTGGTAGCAAGCGACTATAAAGCCGAAGGCGTTGTCGACGAATTTTCTCGTCTGGATATGCAGGGAAGTCGGGTGCTTTTCCCCCGTGCCGACAAGGCACGAGATGTCATCCCCCGCGAACTGAAGCGGATGGGAGCTCAGGTGGACAGTCCCGTGGCGTATCGCAACGTCCTTCCGGAACGGCTTCCGCCCGAGACGCTCTTTGCTCTGGAAAAACGTTCGGTGGACTGTATCACATTCACGTCATCATCGACGGTCCAAAATCTTGCCGCTATGCTGGGAGAAGAGTTGATGCTGGATATGCTGAGGGGGGTGGCTGTCGCGTCAATCGGACCGATCACTTCAAAAAGCTGTCGAGATCTGGGGCTCAAGGTAGACATTGAACCGGAATCATACACCATTGACGCTCTGGCTGAAGCGCTTGAAAGACATTTTACCTGATTAGGCATCCGTGCCTCTGAAACCATAAAGGCCCCGCGATTGCAGGGCCTTTATGCATACTTATGAGCTGTTGCGTGCCGTTATACCAGTTCCAGTGCACTGAAGAAATAAGGGATTTCAAAAGCGGCTGTTTCCGGGGCGTCAGAACCGTGGGATGAGTTTTCCTCGATATTGACAGCAAAATCCTTGCGGATCGTTCCCGGCTCTGCATTGGCTGGATTTGTCGCCCCCATCAGGGTGCGCCAGTCGGCGATGGCATTTTCTTTTTCCAGGCAGAGTACGATCACCGGGCTGCGGGACATGAAAGCACACAGGTCATTGAAAAAAGGGCGTTCATTGTGAACATAGTAAAAGCCTTCAGCCTGCTGCCTCGTCAACTGGATCTTTTTCATGCCGACTATGCTGAAGCCCTTTTCTTCGATGCGGGCCAGAATTTTGCCAGCCAATTTACGCTCAACGGCGTCCGGCTTGATGATTGCGAAAGTACGTTCCATGATGTTTCCTCCGATAGATATCTGAAAATGTGAACACTTCTGATATCACCCCGCACGTCTGTTTGTCAAGTTTTTAGGGCTTTTCTGCGGGGGATTGTCTTTTTCTGCTTGCAATATGAAAATGGAGATGATAAGAAGTCAGTTCACTTGCCCGGGTGGTGGAATTGGTAGACACGCAAGATTCAGGTTCTTGTGCTCGCAAGGGTGTGCTAGTTCGAGTCTAGTCCCGGGCACCAACAGTAAGAATAAGGCTTTACGGATTTTCCGTAAGGCCTTTTTTCTTGTCTTTTTCTCCCCTAGAAACGGATTTAGTGCAGCAATTTATAACAAACCGCAATTATCGCCCTTGTTATTTTTCAATATCGGCTAAAATCAGTCACTATTTTGATTGTAGATTAACGGCTATGAGTGTTGCCGGATCGGCTGCTTTTTCGCCGCGACCGAGTCCAGATACCGGTATAAGAACACCATACATGAGGATGTTGGCCTGGTGGACAGTCAATACAGCAGTTGGTTGGACCGAAAATGCCACAATTAATACACTCTGCAAATGTTACAGAGTTAATCTGTGGAGGGTGCTACTAGTCGCAATAATTAAGGTCAAAGGAATCTCCACACAAACCCAATTCCCTCAATTCAGAGTATTTCCAATAGATTGTGCGGCTGTAATCTGCTATGAATACACACTAAATGCTGTATCCACAGCCAACTCAAAAAGTTTACATATAGATTGGAATCCCATGTTTGAACAAGCATTTAAAAATATTGATGATGCACTCCGGAAAGAAGCTGGTTGTGCCAGTGAATTGGATTACGCAGAGCAGACATCCGTATCCGGCAACGCGTGAAGCGGTGCTGGAGCGTTTTGCCGGAGAGCGTCTGATCGAGATGACAGGTGAAGGTTGGATCATTTCCAACCTTGGCGCGCTTCTCTTTGCAAAAAAGTTGGAACAGTTTGACAAACTTGCGCGGAAGGCACCGCGTGTCATCGCCTATGAAGGCACTAACAAGCTGAAGACCAAGACTGACAAGCCTGGTACCAAGGGATATGCTGTCGGTTTCCAGGGGCTGGTGGAATATATCAACGGTCTGGTCCCCTCAAACGAGATCATCGAGCAGGCATTGCGCCGCGAGGTGAAAATGTTTCCAGAGATTGCCATCCGCGAGCTGGTCGCTAATGCTCTGATTCACCAGGATCTGACGGAAAGCGGGGCATCCGTAATGGTCGAGCTGTATGACGACCGGGTGGAAATTTCTAATCCTGGCAAACCGTTTATCTCGCCGGATCGCTTTATTGACGAGTACCGTTCGCGCAATGAAAGACTGGCCGACCTTATGCGGCGGCTTGGTGTATGTGAAGAAAAGGGAAGTGGCGTGGACAAGGTTATTCAGGCGGCGGAAGTCTATCAGCTGCCTGCCCCGGATTTCCGCGTGGGAGAGGTACGCACATCAGCCATACTGTATGCCCATAAGGATTTTGAGCAGATGGACAAGCCGGATCGTATCCGCGCTACCTATCAGCATTGTTGTCTGCGCTATGTGATGAATGAAAAGATGACTAACCAGAGCTTGCGGGAGCGATTCAAACTGTCGGAGAAAAAAGCAGAGTCGGTATCGCGAGCCATTCGTGATTCGATTGAGGCAGGCAAGATCAAATTGTCTGACCCTGATGCAACTTCCTTACGATACCGGAGTTATATTCCTTTTTGGGCCTGACTTTTGTTTTGACGCAAACCTGAAGAAAGATCGGGTAAAATCATAAATAGCTGTATTTATTTGTGATTCTTATTTAGTCGCAAACCGCCGCACCCCTATTAGCAAATCCGTACTGCAAACCGTGAGGCATTAATGAACGAAGCCGAAACCCGAGCCGAACATATCGACCCTGCCTTGAAAGCTGCTGGCTGGGGTGATGTTGAAGGGAGCCGTATCCGCCGTGAATATCCAATTACCCTTGGTCGCATCGAAGGGCACGGCAAGCGCGGCAAGGCTCTGACTGCTGACTACGTGCTGGAGTATCACAACACCAAGCTGGCGGTGGTCGAGGCGAAGGCGTGGGACAAGCCGCTGACCGAGGGAGTAGGACAGGCCAAAGAATATGCAGGCAAGCTCGCAGTGCGCTTTACATACGCCACCAACGGGCAAGGGATCTATGGCATCGACATGGAAAACGGCAGCGAGGGGGAGCTTGTTCACTACCCGACGCCGGATGAATTGTGGAAGCGAACTTTTGCCACCCAGAACGTCTGGCGTGACCGCTTCGCCGCTGTACCGTTTGAAGATCGGGGTGGTTACTTCCAGGGGCGGTATTATCAGGACATCGCCATTGAGCGGGTACTGGCAGCACTCTCCAGCGGCCAAGATCGTATTCTGTTGACGCTGGCAACAGGTACAGGCAAAACCTTCATCGCCTTCCAGATAGCATGGAAGTTGTTTCACAGCCGCTGGAACCTGACCGACTGGCAGAAGGAGAGTGAACCGAACCGCAGACCACGTATCCTTTTCCTTGCGGACCGTAATATTCTGGCAGACCAGGCATACAATTCCTTCTCAGCTTTTGATAACTCAAATCCAGGTTCTCTGGTACGGATTGCACCTGACGAGATCAAGAAGAAGGGTAAAGTCCCCAAGAACGGCAGCATCTTCTTCACCATCTTCCAAACCTTCATGAGCGGGTATGGGGACACCCCGTATTTTGGCGAATATCCACCTGACTTCTTTGACTTCATCGTTATTGATGAATGTCATCGTGGGGGCGCCAACGACGAAAGTAACTGGCGCAGTATCCTGGACTATTTCTCCCCCGCCGTGCAACTCGGCCTGACCGCCACCCCCAAGCGCAAGGATAATGTGGACACCTACGCCTATTTCGGCGAGCCGGTGTATATCTACTCGCTCAAGGATGGTATCAACGACGGTTTCCTCACGCCGTTTCGGGTGAAGCAGATTTCCACCACGCTGGATGAATATATCTATGTTCCTGATGATCAGGTTGTAGAAGGTGAAATAGAAGCGGGCAAGGTCTATGAGGAATCCGACTTCAACAGGATCATCGAGATCAAGGAGCGGGAGAGGAAGCGGGTTGAAATCTTCATGTCACTGATCGACCAGCGGGAGAAGACCTTGGTGTTCTGTGCGAATCAGGCTCACGCCTTGGTAATACGGGATTTAATCAACCAGATAAAGAACGGCACCGACCCGAACTACTGTCACCGCGTCACGGCTGATGACGGCGGCATAGGCGAACAGCACCTGCGCGACTTCCAAGACAATGAGAAGAGTATCCCTACGATCCTTACTACATCACAGAAACTCTCCACTGGAGTCGATGCTCGTAACATCCGCAACATCGTGCTTTTGCGGCCGATCAACAAGATGATCGAGTTCAAGCAGATCATTGGACGTGGTACGCGGTTGTACGACGGCAAGGATTATTTCACCATCTATGACTTTGTGAAAGCGTATCACCATTTCAGTGATCCTGAATGGGACGGTGAGCCAGTAGAGCCTGATGCCTGTATCAAGTGCGGCTGTTATCCGTGTGAGTGTGTGAAGCCTGATCCGCAGCCTTGTAAGGTCTGTGGAGAGATGCCCTGCGTCTGTGATAAGCCGGGTCCGGAGCCATGCGAGAAATGTGGCCAGCGTCCCTGCATCTGCAAGAAGAAGGCAAAGATCAAGCTGGCTGACGGTAAAGAGAGAAACATCCAACACATGACAGTCACCAGTTTCTGGCATGATGGCAAACCTATGTCGGCGCAGCAGTTCATGGAGATGCTGTTCGGCAACCTGCCGGAGTTCTTCAAGAATGAGGAAGAACTCCGTACGCTATGGGGCCGACCGGATACGCGCATGAAACTGCTGGACGGACTTGCTGAAAAAGGATTTGGCCATGACCAGTTAACAGAGATGCAGAAGATCATCGACGCGGAGAAGAGTGATCTGTTTGATGTGCTGGCTTATGTAGCGTATGCCCTGCCGACGCTGACTAGAGAAGAGCGGGCGGCAAAGGCCAGAGTTATTATCACACAGCATTTCACCAGCAACCTGCAGGTGTTCCTCGGGTTCGTACTGTCACATTACGAGGTTATAGGTGTGGAAGAACTGGATCAGGCAAAAGTGACACCACTTCTGAAGCTGAAGTATAATGACTCTCTCTATGATGCGGAGGCAGATTTAGGGAAAATGTCAGAGATTGGACAGGCGTTTGCTGGGTTTCAGAAGTATCTGTATTAGGGGCAGGCTACGTTGTAATTGACGTGCATCACTGCGCTACCGCCACAGACTTTATCTGTGCCCAGACCGGCAGTCCCGGGTAGAGATCCAGCGCTGCCACCGAGCGTTTCGTTATGCGGGCAAGCAGCACCGACTCGCCGATCTTGACCCGTACAAGGGAGTGCGCCGGGTGGTCGTCATCGCCAATCTCTTCCACCACGCCGGACAGTGTATTGAGGATACTACTGTCCTGTTGCGGCACGCGGCTCAGACTTATCCCTCCCGAGGGGATACGCACCCGGACAGCGTGCCCAAGCGGGGCGCCACGATCCCGCATCCAGAGGGAGCCTCCGGGAAACTCCACCCGCTCCAGATGCCACCCTTCATCCCGTTCCGCAACGACCCCTTCCAGCACCACACCCCGCTCTTCACCAAGACGGATCGGGAGGTCAATGCGAGCCAGTGTTTCGGCCAGTGGACCCTGGGCGATAACAGTGCCGCCTTCCAGAGCCACCAGATAATTTGCCAGACGACCGACCTCATCGGGGGAGTGGGTCACATAGAGTATCGGAATTTCCAGTTCATCACGCAGCCGTTCCAGATAGGGAAGAATCTCCTGCTTGCGCGCCAGATCAAGGGCGGCGAGCGGCTCATCCATGAGCAGAATACGGGGAGACACAGCCAGCGCCCGGGCAATGCCGACCCGCTGCCGCTCACCACCGGAGAGACGCTCCGGCTTCCGCTCCAGCAGAGCACCAATCCCGAGGAGTTCAATAGCATGATCCAGGCTAACCCTCTGCTCCACTCCGGATCTCGTAAGTCCGTAGCGCAGGTTCCCAATCACGGATAAGTGCGGGAACAGACTCGCCTCCTGAAACACGTACCCCAAGGGGCGTTTATGGGTCGGCAGAAAGGTTCGTTCGTCCTGCCATACCTCCCCGTTGAACGACAAAAACCCACCCTCTGCCCGCTCCAGTCCGGCGATACAGCGGAGCAGCGTGGTCTTGCCGGAGCCGGACTGGCCGAAGATCGCGGTCACACCAAGGCCGGGGAGATTCAGATCCAGATCAAGGGTGAATCCGGGCCAATTAACATGAAAGCGTGCCGTAATCCGGTCCATGACTTATCCTTTCCGGGTGTTGGGGCGCCAGGCGTAGAGTGTCAGCAGCACCAGAAACGAGAAGACCAGCATGACAGCGGCCAGACGGTGCGCCTGTGAGTATTCCATCGCCTCCACATGATCGTAGATCTGCACCGAGACGACGCGGGTGATGCCGGGGATGTTGCCGCCGATCATCAGCACCACGCCAAACTCGCCGACGGTATGGGCAAAAGTCAGAATGGAGGCGGTCAGGTAACCGGGGAGGGCCATCGGAAGGGCAACGGTGAAAAACGTATCGAGCGGCGAGGCCCGCAGGGTTGCCGCAACTTCCAGCGGGCGGTCGCCGATCGCTTCAAAGGCGTTCTGCAGCGGCTGCACCATGAACGGCAGCGAGTAAAAGACCGACGCCAGCACCAGCCCCCAGAAAGTGAACGGCAATGCGCCGATCCCCAGAGCGCTGGTCAGGTGCCCGACCGGGCCATGTGGTCCCATGGCCAGCAGCAGGTAGAAACCGAGTACTGACGGCGGCAATACCAGCGGCAGCGCCACGATCGCGCCGATCGGTCCTTTCCAACGGGAGCGGCTTCGGGCCAGCCACCAGGCTATCGGCGTGCCGACTACCAGCAGGATTGCCGTGACAATGGCTGCAAGTTTCACGGTTAAAAATATGGCTTGGAGGTCGCTGGAGTCTAGAAACATTTCAGTACCAGTCAGTTTTCATATCCGTAAGAACGGATGGTTATCTTGACCTTTTCGGTTTTCAGGAAATTCATCAAATCTTTGGCGGCGACGTTGTCCTTGCCGACGGAGAGCAGTACGGCATCCTGGCGAATGGGGCTATGCAGCGCCCCCGGCACGACCCAGGCTGAACCACTGGTTACCTTGCCATCTTTCATGACCTGTGACAGCGCGACAAAACCGAGCTCGGCATTTCCGGTGCTGACAAACTGAAAAGTTTGGGAAATATTTTCCCCCTGTACCAACTTTGGCGTCATTGCAGCCAGCAACCCCTTCTTTGTCAGCAGTTCTATGGCGGCAGCACCGTATGGCGCCAACTTCGGATTGGCAATGGCAATTTTGTTAAAGTGTCCCCTGCCCAGCACCTCTCCTTTGGTGTCCACATACCCCGGTTTCGCCGACCAAAGCACCAATGTTCCGTTGGCGTAGGTGAAACGACTACCGTCAACAGCCAGGCCATCCTTGATAAGCTGTATCGGTTTTTCATCGTCGGCGGAGAGAAACAGATGAAATGGGGCGCCATTTTTTATCTGGGCGTAGAACTTTCCGGATGCGCCAAAGGACAGCACGACCTTGTGGCCGGTCTCTTTCTCAAATTCAGCGGCAATTTGCTTCATAGGTGCGGTGAAATTGGCCGCTACGGCGACATGTACCTCGGCGGACTGGGCTACCGAGGTGATGCACAGCAGGGAACAGGTGATAAACATCATTTTTAACAGTTTCATGATTCGGTTTCCTTTTGCTGTTTAGAGTTCATAGCCGTAGGCACGGATGACCTTGCGTGCCTCAGGCCCTTTCAGGAAGGTTAAAAAAGCCGTGGCCGCCGGGTTGTCTTTGCCACGCGTCAAAAGCACGGCATCCTGTTTGATCATGGGTGACAGCAGCGCTGGTACAAGCCAGTGGGAGCCGGCTGCATAGCTGCCGTCCTTGTAAATCTGCGACAGGGCCACAAAGCCAAGCTCTGCGTTGCCGGTGGCTGTAAACTGATAGGTCTGAAGGATGTTCTCTCCAATGACAAATTTGGCCTGTAGCTGTTCTGCCACCCCCAGCTTTTTCAGGACTTCCATTGCAGCTGCTCCATAGACCCCCAACTTTGGATTGGTAATGGCCAGATGTTTGAAATTACCCCGCTTCAATACCTCTCCCTTGTCATCTACAAATCCGGGTCTTGCGCTCCAGAGCACAAGTTTGCCAAAGGAATAGGTAAAGCGGCTTTCAGGAATAGCCAGACCATCCTTCTCCAAAAGAATCGGGGTTGCATCATCGGCGGAGAGCAGCAGTTCAAACGGCGCTCCGTTTTTGATCTGGGCGTAGAACTTTCCGACGGTGCCGTAGGCGATGATCAGCTTGTGTCCCGTCGACTTCTCGAACAACGGAGCAATCTTCTCCATGGGAACGGAAAAGTGACCGGCAACGGCGACATGTACCTCGGCAGCCAGCGCAGGGAGGGGTAGCAAGAGGAGCAAAGCTGAAAACAGTATGCATTTCACGATTGCCTTCATAGTTGATTTTCCTTTCATCACTTATATCTCAGGGACAATCGCCGCCTTGATATCGGACGGTTTGCCGAAATAGACCGACGACAGGACAATGATGTCGATGCCGGTAGCGGCGTACTCGGCTGCATTGGCTTCGTTGATGCCGCCGGCAGCTGAAATCTGGATGTTCGGGTTGGCCGATCGAATCTTAACAACTATGTCTGCCAGTTCGGCAGGTGCAATTTTATCGAGCTGCACGATATCTGCGCCGCAGCGCGCGATCTGAAGTGCTTCCTCACAGGTGTCGGCTTCGATGATGATCTTTGTCTCGCGTGCCCTCATTTTCAGATCCGAAACGGAACCAAGGAAAGCATCCAGATCTCCGAAGAACGCGGTGTGCTGTTTGAACACCAGAATAGTCTCCGATAGTCCCATTCGGTGTGGCAGCGCACCTCCGGCGGTAATCGCTTTAATCACAATTTTTTTGGTTCCGGGAAAGGATTTACGGGTAGTTACGACTGACAGTGCGGGATTAACGGCCCTGCTTTTTTCGACGATGCGTTGCGTCCTCGAAGCGATACCAGATGCGTACTCCAACAGGTTCAATGCTACCTTCCACCCCGCGTGCAACGCCTGAGCCTGGCCTTTAGCGACAAGGAACTCGATACCGGCTGACAGTTTTGTGCCACTGGGCATGCAGGAGGTGAGTGTTGCCCCACACTTCTGGAGAACCCTGGAAGCTTCTTCTGTACAGCAGAGGGTCGTGTCCTCGCGGGTGGTGAAGACGATTCGCCCCGGGCGGTTTTCAATGCCAAGCAGATGAGTCGTCAGATCACCGTATGGAATGTCTTCTTCAATGAAACGCTCGATATCGCTGTCTGGAATAGTAATGATCATTATGTCCCTCGCTTTTCTTGTTATGGATTATAGGTACTACAACAGAAAACAACAAAGAGGGATAATGCCGTTGATATCCCTTGGTTCGATCAGTTGACGCCAATGATGACGCTGGACGCTTTAAAAAGGGTGCAGGCATGGCCGCCGACCTTCAGTTCGAGGAGGACAGCGCTGTCATGGGTAATGACAGCACTAACAGAGTTACCGCCAATTTCAATGTTTACCTCGGTATTGACCGGCCCTTCGATAATCCTGGTAACGGTACCGCAGAAGATGTTGCGGGCACTGAGTTTTGCGTTGTGCAGATCGGTGCCGATGATGACCGAACTGGCCTTGACGATGGCATAGGCCTCAGTGCCGATGCTGAGCCCCAGGTTGTCGATGGCACCGTTGGTAACGACGGCTATCAACGGGATGCCACCTTTTAGGGAGAGGGTGACCTCAGCATTGACAGCGCCCTTGGTAATGTTGGTTACGACCCCTGAGAATGTATTACGTGCGCTGACTTTCATGGAAATCCTCCGTAAAAACTGGTACAGGCTCTCGGTATCGCCGAGTCTGTCCTCCAGGTTGCCCAGAAACTTGCGGTGCTCTTCCTGGATGGTTTGGTACTGCGTGACGATCCTTTTACCTTCGGCGGTGAGGCTGGTGCCGCCACCCCCTTTGCCACCGGTCAGGCGATCGACCAGCGGTTTTTCAGCCAGGTTGTTTATCAGGTTGACCGTTTCCCAGGCGGTTTTGTAGCTGATGCCGACGGCTTTGGCGGCTTTGGTGATGGAGCCGAGTTCATCGATCTTTTCCAGCAGGTTGATGCGGTCACCGCCCAGGAATTTGTGCTCCGCCCGGTTGAGCCAGAGATTGCCGGTGAGACCGATACTGTTTTTTGTGTTGTTCATGTATGAATGCTCCGTAAGACAAAGATTGCTCATGGTCGCTATATCCAATAGTACACAACGTGTGCCAATGTCCAGCATAAAAATTATGTAGTCAAAACAGGGTGTTTAAAATTTGGATTGCAGCATCAGCGTTCATACTGCCGTAACTTTTAGCAGCAATTGATGCGGTGCCCGGGAAGTAGTCAGAGTGCAGATCAAGGTCTTTGCAGTGCAGTATTGATTTCAAGCCCCATAGGGGTCGCGGGATTCATCCCACGGGTGAAACATCACATATTCATTCGTCACGTACGTGACGATAAGAAAAATGTCTCTCATTTCCGGGGAATGAATTCCCCGGCTACCAGCAACCTGTCGCTATGCGACGTAAGCAAAAAGCTAACGGACAACGCTGGTGATTACTGAAAGTTTTGACTGGCCAAAGTTGGTCTTTTTAAATGACATTTAATGTGCTATTAGATTGCAGCATTTCTGTTTTCACAGGATTAAGTATTCCATTTGGGAATATCACCGGTTCACGCGCGTGCGCGCGCGGGCCTGGTCAACAACGAGTTATTCCCCGAACCGAGATAAACAAAAAAAACGAATGCTTCACTGTGGTCACATTAATCGGGAGGATAAACACTGGGTCCTGGAAACAGGCGATTCAAGCCGCTTCAGCTCATCCCGGCACGCAATCAGCTACTGTGGACTATGCAGTGCGCAGCATGAATCCGCAGGCAAGGAACTGCGCGGACCGATTTCCAAACAGCGCAACAAACATTTGCAGTCCACGTTAATTGAAGCCGCCAAACCCCTTTATCCGCGAGATCGTGTCACTGCAGCTTTTTATCGATGGAAGACCGCCGTTAGCCCAATCGCCTGAAGGCCGATGCCTTTATGGCCGCAAATACGGTGCTGCCAACGACAATATCCAGCTCTCCAACCACTTGATGGACAACTTCCGCCACCAAACGTTCGTCGCCACAGCCAAGCTCTATACCAACCTTACCACCTGATTCGAAAATTCCGGTCACCACACACTGCAGAAGGTTTCTAGCACTGATCGCTTCAGGATGGCGTTTGAAAAGAATGATGTCTTTAGATGAAAGCTCGAAAAGCGAGTCAGGCTGATCATTTTTTCCGGATATAAACAGTTCGGCATTACCCCAAAGATACACGCGCATATCCTCAAGCTGATATGAAGATGCTAATTTCAGGAGATTGACATAGCCGGCCGGATTCAACCCCATGTGAATTCTGGAAAGATGTTCAGGAGTAGTCTCTTCAATAATCCGTCCCTGTTCAATGCTGAGTACCTGATCTGTCATAAGGCGCATTTCGAGGATTGAGTGTGAGATAAAAAAATAGGGGATAGCAAAGATCTCGCAGGCGGATTTCAGATAGCTGATGATCTGGAACCTGAGCGTATCGTCCAAACCTGACAGCGGTTCATCCATCAAAAGCAGGCGCGGATTGGAAAGCACCGCCCTGCCGATGGCTACTCTCTGTTTCTCTCCGCCGGAAAGGTTATTGACCCCACGGTCAAGGAGATGGCTGATCCGGAGGACGTCTGCCAGGGTATCAAAATCGATGGTGCGATTGCCTGCCGTGGATCGTTTGAAACCGTAAAGAAGATTGTTTTTTACATTCAGATGCGGAAACAGGTGGGGGCGCTGAAAGATGATCCCTATGCGCCGTTTGTCCGGAGAAACATTAATTCTCCTGTTTGTGTCATAAAGCAGATCACCATCCAGCAGGATCCGTCCGCTCTCCGCCTGCTGCAAACCGGCAATAAGGCTGACCAGAGTTGATTTTCCGCTGCCCGAAGGGCCGAACAGACCGATTCTGTTGCCATGCAGTGTGCTGTCTACATCAAGCGTGAACGATCCAAAATTCTTCTGCAGAGCGATGTGTAGTTCCATATCAATCTGCCCGCATGATACGTTTGCACAGGTATTCATGCAGCAGCAGGACGACAATTGAAATCGCTATCGATACCACACAGAGCATGAGGGCCATCGTGTCACCACTCGGAGAAGAGGCGTATTCAAAGATTGCCATGGGGATCGTCTGGGTCACTCCGGGGATATTGCCTGCGACAATGATTGTTGCGCCGAATTCGCCCAGTCCGCGGGCAAACATGAGCGATGACCCGGCAATGATCCCACGCAGGGAGAGCGGGAGAATGACCGTCAGAATCGCATTGAGCCGGGATGCGCCGAGCGTTCGCGCCGCATGAACCAGATCCGGATCAATCGATTCCATAGCAAGACGGATTGAGCGTACCATCAGGGGAAAACCTACCACGGCCGTGGCTATGACAGCGGCCCGCCAGGTAAAGATCAGCCTGATACCGATGCTGTCCAGAAGTTGTCCTAACAATCCGTTACTGCCAAGCAGCAACAGCAGGAGATAGCCGATAACAACCGGCGGGAGAGTCAAAGGGAGGTTGGTCATTACCTCAAGAACCAGTTTGCCACGGAAGCGGCCATAGGTGATCAGCCACGCGACGGCGAATCCGAAGGGAAGCGCCAGCACGGTGGCAGTGACCGCGACTTTAATCGAGAGCAAAATGGCATTGTAATCGGAAGGTGTGAGGGTGAACACGGTATATGCCTTTGCGGTAAAAAGTTCAGTTCCGTCAGGATGAGGGGGATGTCCTGGCTGTCGCTCTTGTGATGGAATCACCATTTTACGAGGAAGAGGGAGCCCTGTTTCTCCCTCTTCCCCGTAGATTCGACGTGATTGATCAGAACACCAACTGGAGCTGGAGCCGGACCTGTTTGTCATCCGTCGGCTGACTGCCGCTTGTCGAGGCAATTGCTGACTGTTTGTGAATCGCCGTATAATCGGCCTGTAGCTTCAGGTTGTGTTCCTTGATATACCATGAAACCGCCATGCTGTTCTCGACCCAATGGTCATTGCCGGCATCTCTGTTCGGATCCAGATAGGCATACCGGTAGGCAAGCTCAACCGTCTTGGGGATTATCATGTAGCCCGCCTGAGCGTAAGCACCCAGAGCGTGCAGCTTGTAGTTGTTCCGCTGCATCTCACCCTCGCCGGTCATAAATTCGCCGGTCAGAGAGAGCCCACGCCATTTGAACGCGGTGTCCACGCTGAACAGGTTAAAATCAATCTCTTCCTTACTCGTTGCGCTGACTGAACCTTTATTATTGAGTGCAAACCAGCCGGACTTCTTTTTGAGAAACCCGAGGCTGTTGTTTGTGTTGGCGGTGCTCGCCTCACTTTCAGTAACCGTATTGCGGTAGAAACTTGAGCCGATTGACAGGAGCGGTTTATCACTGTTCTCAACATCTGATTCCGAGTTCTTCATCACCCCGAACGGGTTGACAGTGATGCGCGCTGCAAAGGCATTATTCTCGGTGGAACGCACGTAATTTTGCCCCAATCCGCCGCTTGCGCCAACACTGTAGGTGAAGAGCCCCTTGGCTATTTTACCGTTAAGATTCACCCCGGTATCATAGGTCGGTGCAAAGGCCACCGTCACATGAGACTGATCGATAAACTGCAGGGCCGTCGCCGGAGTCAGCCATTGTCTGCCAAATTGCACCTTGTCCTGGCCGGCGCGGACCTGAAGTTCATCGATCAACTTATAGTTTATCCAGGCATTTTCCAAAAGCCCGCCATTTTTAGTTGTACCACCGGAAATATTGGAAAAATTCGTTGTCAGGTTATAGGTGACATCCTTGGAAAAGGCATGCCCGCTTACAATCAGTTTGGCGCGCTTTACTTCAAACGTTCTGGATCTTTGTTGTGCCGGTGCTCCATTGGCATCATCATAATTCAGCAAGGTATACCTCGCCTGCATGAAGCCGCCGATACTGGTGCTGAACTTACCGTCAGCCGATGTGAGATTGATCCCTGTTCCCGGCTTATACGTGACGGCAGCGCTCTTCATAACCTCTTGGTAATCTTCTTCAGAAATCACCCCTTTTTCCTTTAGTACATCCTCAAGACTCTTGGCGGAAACCGCTCCTGCCTGGGACATGACCAAACATAACCCGACTGCAATGCCTAACGTTTTCATTACACCCTCCTTTTGTAGAATTTGAATTCCGGCTATTCAAGCCGACCGATATAAACAGCGCTATATAACGATACGGAGTAAAAATTTATTGAACTTCAAATCCATGCTTTTTCAGGACCTTCTTTGCTTCAGTCGATTTCAGAAAACGGTAAAATGCCATAGTTTCATCTTTTTTTGCGCCCGCAGTTGTCACGGCCATCATGTAGACCACCCGTGGATATAAATCCGTCGGCACGCTAAAAAGGATTTTTGCATTTTTTGCCATCATGGCGTCAGTCCTGTACACAAACGCACCATCAACTTCTCCTCTATCCGCATACATCATGCAGTCACGCACATCACGCGCCATGACCAGTTTTTTCTCCAGGGTCTTCTCGATTCCAGCCTTTCTGATCGCATGCATTGCATAGTCACCGGCCGGCACGATCTTCGGGCTCCCCACGGCTATCCTGTCAAGTCTGACAAGATCCTGCATCCCCTGGACACTGCCTTTGTCGGCATGGCGTGGCAGCCCGGCAAAGACAAGCGTGTTATAGGCAAAAGGGGCAACAGTGGAGGCATCGACATGCTTCTTGCTCTTCATGTACTCAATCCATTCAAGATTAGCCACAAAGACGACATCAACCTTCAAACCGTTGTCCATCTGCTTGGCAAGCGCCCCGGAAGCAAGATAGCTTTTGGTAATGTCGACACCGGGGGATTTTACTGAATAACGGGTGGACAGCTCATTCAGAACATCCTTCAAGCCGACTCCGGCTCCGATGACAATGTCGTGTGCCTGAGCGCAGTACGGCAACAGGATCAAGACAATGGCGAAAATCAGTTTTTTCATGGAATACCCTCCTATAAAAAATTATCAGCGTAATGTGCCTTACGAATCCAAGCAGCAGGTGAGATTCTGAGCACATCTTGAACGTAATCAATTATTGTTCCCTCTACGTTATGGTGCCCGGCCTTCATGGGTATACCGACGGCTTTGGCGGCTTTGGTGATGGAGCCGAGTTCATCGATCTTTTCCAGCAGGTTGATGCGGTCACCGCCCAGGAATTTGTGCTCCGCCCGGTTGAGCCAGAGATTGCCGGAAAGAGCGGTGGCCGATCGTGTTGGCATATGTTTCATCTCTGCTCCTCTATAGTACCAATATCAAGTCCCGTGCCAATTAATCCAAACGGAATAAGGTTATACATATCAGGATATTGCCACAATATGCTGCCCATCGTTATATCTCATACTATATAGCGCTTGGCCAGCAAATAATCAACCGCACAAAAATTGTGCACGCGCTACGGAGATGTCGTCGCTGAATTTGACATTGTTGGAGGGCGTGGTAGCATGAAGACCGGTGCAAAAACTAATCAAGGAGGTTTACCATGAGATTAACCGCAACGTTGGCAGGAATCGCTCTGTTTACTGCATCCACAGTCTTTGCCGCTGCCCCGAGGAGCTATCAGGTTACCGGACCGGTTCTGGAAGTAAAGGATGACATCGTCGTTGTCCAGAAGGGGAAAGACAAGTGGGAGATCGCCAAGGACAAAGATGCAAAAGTAACCGGAGATCTCAAGGTCGGGAGCAAGGTAACTGTCTCGTACACCATGAAGGCTGTGACCATTGATGTTAAAGGTGATGCAAAGGGTGCCAAGAAGAAGTAGCTGCATTTGTCTGAGGTGGGACAGGTTTGGGATTTTCTGGTCAGGCGGACTGCGTACCCTGATTAGCGAAGCGGAGTTATGCCGGTTCCTCCAGCCTCTCTTCGAGGAGTGGCGTTATTACAACCTTGATCTTACCCTTACCCCATAAACCGATTTTTTTGGCGGCAGCGCGCGAAAGATCAATAAAATGGAATGATTTTGGGGCACAGCGGTCAGTGATGGTGACATGGACTTCCTGTTTGCTGGCAGGATTGACAACCCGTACTACCGTGCCGAGCGGCAGGCTCTGATGTGCGGCGGTCAGCTTGTCGGGGTTGTAGCGGTGTCCTGAAGCCGTGCGGCGCCCCACAAAGCGGTGCGCATAGTATGATGCAAAACCTTTGACCGATTCAAACCGGCTGCTTTTCAGGACCAGTTCTTCCAGGTTCGTCGGTGCTGACTTGGAGTCACCATGTAACAGGGGTACGTCGCTTCCCTGCGCGCCATCGGCATGAGCTGCTGACGACAACAGCAGTATGGAAAAAAGCGCTATCATATTGAAATACATTCTATTCATGCGAACCTATATACAATACATCTGCACTCCGGTCAAGTCTTGTGCAGATATTCACCTATTCCAGCCTGCAAACCGCGCGGCTCAAATCCGAAGGTTTTCTGCCATTCACCGCCGCAGATGTTCTCCTCCAGCAGCATCTGCAGTTGATCCATTGTGATCGGAAATTGCGGGATCTTCTGCATGAGCGGAATAATCAGCTTCATCATTCCGAGCGGCAGATGCGGCTTGAACGGTCGCGAACGACCAAGGGCGGCGGCGATCATGTCGAGCAGCGCTTCATAGCTCACCCGGTCGACCCCGCACAATTCATACGCCTGACCGATCGACCCCGGCATCTCCAGTGCAAGTGCAAAACAGCGCGCCACATCATCGGCATGAATCGGCTGCAACCGGTAGCTGCCGCTGCCGATAACCGGCATGACCGGAGCGAGCCGGAGCTGTGCCGCCAGCATATTTATAAACGCATCATGCGGTCCGAAGATCAGTGAGGGGCGGAAAATTGTCCACTCCAGGCCGCTCCCCCGAACCAGTCCCTCGGCCCGCCATTTGGTCTGGTGATAGGCCGAAACCGCTGCCGGACGTGCTCCCAGCGCCGACATCTGCAGATAGCGCTTGATGCCGTTCCCGGCAGCTGCCGCCAGAAGGTTTGATGTCGCCTGGACATGCAGCTTTTCAAAGGTCACGCCCCGCGCCGGAAACTCGCGAATGATACCAACCAGGTTGATGACGGCATCGCAGCCGCTGAGGCTCTGCTCAAAGGTTTCCAGTCGCGTGATGTCTCCGCTCACCTGTTCTACCTCTCCGCGCTTCGTGCTGCGGCTATGCACCAGGGTGCGGACGGAATGGCCGCTACTCAGCAGCTCCTTGATCAGGTGCTCGCCTACAAAACCTGTCCCGCCAGCAATAAATATTTTCATGGCAGCTCCTTTCATATTTGGACTCAGCAGACTATATGTTGTTCATTCAGCGTCGAAGCATCATCTAATAAAATAAAAATGGGGGGTACGACTCATCCCAGGAAGGCGCCTGCCGTACTTTTGAGCTTGTCATGTAACGCGCCGGCCTCCTCGACGCAAGACAGAAGCATCTTAGTGTCCCATGGCTTGATCAGATATTTGAAGATAGTGCCACGATTAATGGCGTTAGTGGCAGCATGAAGATCCAGGTCGCCTGTCAGGATGATCCGTACGACATCCGGGTAGATTATCTTAACCCGTTCGAGAAATTCGCTGCCATTCATGATCGGCATTTGCAGATCCGAGATAACAACTGCAATGCGTCTCGTCGCCAACAGATCAAAACCTTCCGCAGCACACGATGCGGTCAGCACTTGATACCCTTCCAGAACAAGCACTCTTTTAAGGGCCTCCACCACCTTTTCCTCATCATCAACGACAAGGATGGTGTGTCGTGTGCTTTCCGGCTGGTGGTCACCAAAAGTTAAGGATCTGTTCTCACGGAGAATCTCACAGAAATCCTCCGCGATGATCGGTCTGCTGAAGAGATATCCCTGAATCTCATCACAATTGTGCAAGCGGAGATAGTTAAGCTGCCCAGCTGTTTCAACCCCCTCGGCAATCACCTTCAGACGGAGATTGTGGGCCATGGCAATGATAGCCTTTACAATGGCAGCGCTGTCCGGATCGCTGGTCATGTCACGGACAAACGCCTGGTCGATCTTTAACTTGTCGAAGGGAAAGCGCTTCAGGTAGCTGAGGCTGGAGTAGCCGGTGCCGAAGTCGTCCATGGAAAGGGTTGTACCCAATGCTTTCAACTCGTTCAGTATAGTAGTAACTCTGTCCATATTCTGCATGACCAGACTCTCGGTGACTTCCAATTCCAGGTAGCAGGGCTCCAGCTTGCTGTCCCGCAAGATGCGCTCCACAACCGAGACCAGATTTTTCTGGCGGAACTGACAGGGAGAGAGGTTCACCGCAACCGGTATCGCCGGAAGGTCGGCATCCTGCCAACTCTTGTTCTGTCTGCACGTGGTTTCCAGAACCCACTCGCCGATCGATTCAATCATCCCGGTTTCTTCGGCAAGCGGTATAAAGCTGACGGGTGAAACAAGTCCCAACTCCGGGCTCTGCCACCGCACCAGCGCTTCCATGCTGGTTATCTTCCCGCTGCGCAAACTGACCTTGGGCTGATAACATAAAAACAGCTCGTTCCGCTCCAGTGCCCGTCGCAGATGCATTTCCATGGTCACGCGCGACAGCAAGCGGGCATTCATCTCACTGGTATAGAAACGAAAACAGTTGCGCCCTTGATCTTTGGCCTGGTACATGGCCAAATCAGCGTTCTTTATCAAGGTTTGTACTTCCTCGCCGTCTCGTGGCGAGGTGCTGATGCCGATGCTGCATGTAATGACAAGTTCCTGCTCATTGATTCTGAACGGCTGCGAAATAGCTGTCTGAATGGCCCCGGCAATACGAACAGCGACAGTGCCGACATCGGCATCGGATACGGTGATGACAAATTCGTCCCCCCCCTGACGTGCGACGGTATCACCCGCCCTGACACAGGCAACGAGTCTTTCGGCAGCGATCTTAAGCAGTTCATCGCCGATATTATGGCCCAAGCTGTCATTGATGAATTTGAAATTGTCCAAATCTACGAAGATGACCGCTACCTGGTGGCCGTTGCGCTGCGACATGAGCAGAGCCTGGTGGATACGATCAACGAGGACGTTACGGTTGGGGAGACGGGTCAAGGCATCATGGCTTGCTTGGTATTCCAGCTGTTTTTCATAACATTTCCGTTCGGTAACATCTTCAAACGTTTCAATTACGGCCAGCAACTCCCCCCTGCTGTTGCGTATCGGCGCGGCATTGAAGGCAAGATAACGATCCAGGCCGTTCATATTGTCGAACCACCCTTCGGCCTGCAGCCCTTCGGGGATAAAAGTTGAGTTACCAAGCTCCTGATAATAATCGGGCATATTGTCCGGTATTCCGTCAATGACGATTTCAGCCAGAAGGGGGTTTGTTGTCTTGTAGAACGCTCTCCAGGCCTGATCACTGCCAAGCATCTCCTCTGACTTGATGCCGGTAAGCTCTTCGCACGCCCGATTCCAGATTACCACCCTACGATCGGTATTGATAACAAATGACGGAACCGCGCTGTTACGGATCAGACTCTCGGCGAACTCCTTCTGTTCTGCCAGAGCTGTGGCGGCCTGTATCTGTTCTGTTCTGTCTTTTTCCGCCACGGCAAAATTTTGAAACGGTTTGACGATGAGCCACCAGAGGAGCGGGGCACTCAGCACAGATAAGCTCAGGGAATCGATTATGTTCCGGACATGGACCGGAACACCTTGCAGAAAGGTCTCCAGTAGATACATCACCACGGTTTCAACGGCAAAAATGACCAGCAACATGCGCAGGAACAGGCTTGCCGGTCTCATAATGCGCGGGGTTGCGATATTAAAACTCATGGTGCTTATCCCCTCTGTAAAAGTGCTAACATCTCTGGCCACCTGCCGCAAGTCGCTCGCCAAGGCCGGAATTCCTGACCGTGCGGCGTTCTACTGCCTGGCACAAGACCTCTTCGGTCCCCCATATTTCAATGTGTTGCCGGGCACGTGTGACCGCGGTATAAAGCAGTTCACGACTGAGGGCACCCGAGAGGTGGTCCGGCAGGACCAGCAATACCCGATCAAACTCGGACCCCTGGCTTTTGTGGACCGTCAGGGCACATGCCGCCTCGCCGGGTGGCAACCGCAGGGCTGAAATGTGGCGCAGCCCCCCATCCGGATTTTCAAACCAGACCGCCGGCGAGCCGTCATGATCCATGACAACGCCGGTATCGCCGTTAAACAACTCCAGTTCATAGTTGTTCCCGGTGATCATGACCGGCATCAGCCGGAAGCTCCGGGCATCAATTTTCCGCTCCGGAGCGAGAACATTGAGGCAGAGCCTGTTCAGGTTTTCCACCCCGAACGGGCCGGAGCGAAGCGGCGATAACACCCTGAATGAGCCGAGTTCTGCAAGTGCCTCTCCGGGGGATTCCGCCCGGGCATACCCTGCATAGCCGTTGCGAACGGCGGCGCTGAACGCGGCATCAAACGCCCTGCCGACAGGCAGCTGCCGCCATACCACGTCCGGATAGCTCCCCGATTGCAGCAGTTCCGCTGCCGCTCCGCTGTCGCCGCCGTTAATCAGCTGGCTCAGCGCGGCGATGCCGCTGTCTGCACCGAAGCGATAACTCCTCGTCAATTGTGTCACCGGAACGTTCGCCTGGCCGGCGCTGTCGCAGATATCCGCCAGCACCGCACCGGCTTCGACCGAAGCAAGCTGATTCCGGTCTCCCAGCAGGATGACCCGGGCATCATCACGGAGTGCTGCCATCAGGCTGGCCATCAGCTGCAGATCCACCATCGATGCTTCGTCAACGACAAGTATATCGCAGGAGAGGCGCTTGTCACGATTGTAGCGGAATCCCCCACTACGCCCCTGCGCACCAAGCAGACGATGGATCGTACTTACGCCGACCGGCATGCCGTTCCTGATGGTATCAGGCAGGTCGAGGCGCCCGGTTGCTTGCAGGATCGACTGATGGAGGCGCAGTGCGGCCTTCCCGGTTGGTGCGGCCAGGGCGATCTCCGGGATGGAATCCCCGGACATGTCGAGCAGCAGCGCCAGGATACGGGCCACCGTTGCCGTCTTGCCGGTGCCGGGGCCACCTGATATGACCGAGAAACGGTGCATCAGCGCCATCCGGGCCGCCTCACGCTGCAGATCAATCGTGTCACCCTGGGGAGGGAAATAGCGATCCAGGGCTTCATCAAGGCGGTTTTCATCGCATTCCAGCGGGCGGCTCCGCGACAGGATACCGGTCGCAATCTGTTGTTCGTATCCCCAGCAGCGGTGCAGATACAGCCGGCCTCCCTGGTCCAGCACCAGCGGGGTATAAGCCCCGGGAGCGCCAACAGTGTCACACGTTTTCAGAGACGCGAGCCAAAGACCGATGTCTGATGGTGGCGATTTCCGCGGGGTTGCTGAAAGCGGCAGGGCAGTATGGTCCAACCCGGCAAAAAGATTGAAGCAGGTATGCCCACGCCCGGCAGCATGGCTCGCCAGTGCCGCACCCCACCAGAGTTCACTTGATGGGTGCCGGTCGATGCGGACGATAAAGTCGGCAAAGTGAACGTCGAGAGTCGAAAGTTTGATGGTTTCAGTCATCGGCAGGTGCCTTCATCTCTTACAAATGATGTGTCGTACATGGCGTCTAGCTGGCGGCCGCATGGGCGACCAGGGCCGTTATCACATACCGGACGAACTTCCCTGATGCAACCAGCAGCGAAAACAGTCCGAAATTAACCCGCAGCATCCCCGCCACCAGGCAGAGCGGATCCCCCACCACCGGCAGCCAGGAGAATAACAGCGAGTAGACCCCGAAGCGTGTGTAATGCTGACGGGCCCGCTCCTGCTGGTGGACAGAGACCCGCAGCACCTTCTCAATCAGCCAGCTCCCGCCGGCTATACCGAGCAGATAGGTTACCACACCCCCGAGATAATTGCCGACGGTAGCGACGGCAACAACGGACAGAGGATCATACCCGGCCGTCAGCATCATGACCAGCAGCCACTC
Source organism: Desulfuromonadaceae bacterium (assembly GCA_028683435.1). Classification (GTDB taxonomy): domain Bacteria; phylum Desulfobacterota; class Desulfuromonadia; order Geobacterales; family Pseudopelobacteraceae; genus JACRCG01. The sequence continues at coordinate 47,604 of JAQUIG010000008.1, forward strand.
CGACCCGAGCGGCAACAGCGTCGAAGCGAGAAAGCTCATGAAGAACAGCGAAGCATAGCCGGGCTGGTTGAGCCAGTCATGAAGCATGACAGTATATGTCAGAGATTGGTTGTCAAAATTGTTCAAACCGCTACAATGCCCCCGGATACTGATGTGACGTTATGCTGGCGTATTGTAACGATTAATTCAGTTTCGGCAAGGAGGAACTATGCTCAAAGGAAAACCGGCTAAAAAATACTCCCAGGCGGGACGGCTGCACTCGATCATCCGCCTGCTGGAAACAAGACGCGGGCTGACTCTGGACGAACTGGCGGAGGAGTGCGACGTCGACCGGCGCACCATCCACCGTGACCTGAACGCGGTGGAACAGGCCGGTTACGGTTTGACAACGGAGTGGAGCGGCGGCAAAAAGGTCTACAGCTTTCTGGCCCGGTCACGCAACCTCCCGCCGATTACCTTTACCCTCCCCCAGTTGATGTCGCTCTACCTGTTGCGCTCGCTTGGCGCCCATCTGGCCGGCACCCCGTTTCAGGCCGAAATCGACGAGCTGTTCAAAAGCATCCATTCGGTGCTTCCGCCCCGTCACGCCGCGCACCTGGAGCGGATAGCCCGTGTCTCCCTGCCGCTGCTGCACGGAGCACGTGACTACTCACCTGCGGCCACTTTTGTCGCCGACCTGCAAAAAGCGCTGCTGCAGCAGTACCGTATCCGGCTGAAATATGCCAAGAAGGGGAAAGACGAGGCCGGTGACTACGAGGTCGATCCCTATACGCTCGTTTTCCACAAGGGGGGGATTTATCTGCTCGGGATTGCCCATAACCGGGCCGGCATGCGCCTTTTTGCCCTGGAGCGGATTCGTGGGATAGAGGTTACCCGGCAGCGTTTCGAGATACCGGACAGCTATCAGCCGGAAGCTCATTTCAGCAGCGCCTTCGGTCTCGTGAGCGACACTCCGATGAAGGTGCAGGTCCGTTTTTCACCCGAGATCGCCCACACGGTGAAGGAGCGGATCTGGATGCCGGGGCAGAAGATCAGCAACGACGCCGAAGGGCGGGTGACCGTCGAATTCGAGGCGGCAGGTCAGATGGAGCTGGTGTCATGGATTCTTTCCTACGGCACGCATGCCGAGGTGCTGGAGCCTAAGGAGCTACGCGGGGAGGTCAAGCGGCAGGTCAAGGGAATGCGGGAGATGTATCGGGGCAAGGAGAAGGAGAGCGAGAAAGCTGAGAAGAAAGGCAAGCGGATCTCACATACGTTGGATGAAAAATGATTTGACTTGAAACAGTCGTTGGCGTACGATTTAACGTACGAAACGGAGGTAACTCAAGATGACAATTTTATCAGCAACAGAAGCAAGAAAATCCCTTTATAACCTTGTCGATGATGTCGCTTTATCGCATGACCCGATTCAGATTGTTGGCAAACGGCATTCAGCGGTTCTCATCTCAGAAGACGATTGGCGTGCTATTCAGGAAACATTGTATCTCACATCAATTCCTGGCATGCGAGAATCCATTAAGAAAGGTCTCAAAACCCCAGTATCCGAGTGCAGTGAGGAACTTGCATGGTAAGTTGGCAACTTGTTTTTACCAAGCAAGTGCAAAAAGATGCAAAAAAGATCGCACACTCCGGGTTAAAGCCGCAAGTCGAACGACTACTGGAAATTATCAAAGAAAATCCCTTCAAAAATCCCCCGCCATACGAGAAACTTGTAGGCGATTTGTCAGGTGCATATTCCCGTAGGATCAATATTCAACATCGACTGGTTTATGAAGTTTTGGTCAACATAAAGACTATAAAGATTATCCGAATGTGGACGCATTACGAATAGCCGAATAACTAGGAACACTCCCCGTATTAAGTCGAATTACTGGAAAATCTAGTAGAAAACTGGGGAGTATCCCTAGTTTTCCTATACATAGGGAGCACTGAATCACATGACAACCGAAACCACACCGCTCAACGACATCATCACCGCCCGTATCGCCCGGCAGGGGCGCATCACCTTTGCCGACTTCATGGCGACCTGCCTCTACGAACCGGGGCTCGGCTACTATACGTCACCGGGGCGCAAAGTCGGCGCCGAGGGGGATTTTTATACCAGTATCACCGTGCATGCCGCCTTCGGGCGCGTGATCGCTCGCGAGGTCGCCCAGATGTGGCGCAGCATGGGGAGCCCGACCGGTTTTACGCTGGTGGAGTGCGGTGCCGCCAATGGCCGGCTGGCGTGTGACATCATGGATTTCCTGGCCGCGCGAGAGCCGGAGATGTACCGTACTCTGCGCCTCGTGCTGGTAGAGCAGGAGCCGACCCTCGAGGCGGCGCAGTGCGAGATGCTGGCCGCTCATATCAACCGCCTCGCCTGGGTTTCCCCGGAGGAATTTGCTGCAGGGGATTTCACCTTCAGTGGCTGCCTCTACTCCAATGAACTGATCGATGCCCTGCCGACCCATCGGGTAGTAATGACATCCGATGGCCTGAAGGAGATATATGTAATCTGCAAAGATGGCGAGTTTGCCGAAGAGGCCGGGGAACCCTCCACGCCAGAGCTTGAAGCATATCTGAAACGCGTTGCCGTGGAGCTCCATCCCGGCCAGCAGGCCGAAGTCAATCTGAACGCTTCGCAGTGGTTGGCATCCGCTGCCAGGGTGCTACAGCGCGGCTTTATCCTGACGATCGATTACGGCTATCCTGCCCCCGAGCTGTACACGCCGCTCCGCAAACTGGGAACGCTGCTCTGTTATTACCGCCACCAGACCGAGGAGAATCCTTACCTCCGCCTCGGGTTACAGGACATCACCGCTCACGTCGATTTCACAACTCTGATGAACTGCGGGGAAGATCTGGGACTGCAGAATGTCTGGTTTGGGGAGCAATACCGTTTTCTGATGTCGGCCGGTATTATTGAAGAGCTGGAAGATCTTGAGCGTTCCGATGTTTCCGATGAGGAAAAGCTGCGGCTGCGGCTGACTTTCAAAAAATTGATCGTTCCCCAGGGGGGTATGGGTGACACCTTCCGGGTGCTGCTGCAGTCAAAGGGTGTTGACAATCCCCGGCTGCTCTGCCAGCGCAGGATCGGAGGGTGAATGTCTGCACTCACGTATACTGAAATCCGCGGCATAGTTTTCGATCTGGACGGCACCCTTTATGTGTGCGACCGCTTTGCCGCGGAGATCCAGGATGCCGCTGCCGCATACATCGCCGGACTCAAGGGGATCAGTCACGCGGAAGCGGGAATGGTGATGGCCGCCACCAGGCTGAGGCTTGCGGAGGAGAGCGGTACTGTTCAGACCCTTTCTGCGGTCTGCGTGGCGCTGGGGGGGAGTATACAGGAGCTGCATCGATTCTTTGAGGGGACTCTGCGACCGGAAGCATATCTTGTGAGGGACGAGCGGGTAATCCGTCTGCTGGAGCGCCTTGCAGAACGGTTTTCGCTCTACATTTACACGAACAACAATCGCGCTCTGACGACCCGTATCATCAATTATCTGGGGCTGGAGGGTTTAGTATGCGGCATCTTCACCATTGAGGACACCTGGCGGGGCAAACCTGATGAGGGAATGGTGAGCAGAGTCATGAAGGAGATCGGGCTTGCTCCGAACGAGACCCTGTTTGTCGGAGACCGCTATGACGTCGATCTGCGCGTGCCGGAACAGCTCGGCTGCCCCGTGTATCTGAGCCAAAATCTGGAGCAGCTGTTACGGCTGGGAGGGTTGCTTATTCCGTCTTGCCTCGCAGATACGTCAGCAGCTCCTGCAGATCCTCCGGCGGTTCAGTCGTAAACTCCACATACTGGCCAGTCGAAGGGTGGATAAAACCGAGGCAGCGTGCATGCAGGGCCTGACGCCCAAGTCGGTTGATCATGCCGCGCAGCTTGGTGTCGGGAAGGTTGTTGCAGCGCCCCCCGTCCGGATAGAGCGGATCTCCCAGCAGCGGAAAACCGGTTTCGGTCATGTGTACCCGGATCTGGTGGGTGCGTCCGGTCTCCAGCCGCAACTCCACCAGTGAAATCCTGCCGTAGCGCTCCTTCACCTTCCAGCGGGTGACCGCGTGCTTCCCGTTTTTGGCCAGCCCGGACAAGCGCAGTCGTTCGGTCGGGTGGCGTCCGATGACCCCCTCGATCTTGCCGGTGTCCTCTGGCGGAGAGCCATAGATCAGCGCCTGATAGATACGTTTGACGGTATGGTCGCTGAACTGTTCCGAAAGAGCTTGATGAGCCCGGTCATGCTTGGCTGCCACCAGCACACCGGAGGTTCCCTTGTCGAGGCGGTGAACGATGCCGGGGCGGAGCTCGCCGCCAATGCCGGCCAGATCACTGCAGTGCGCCAGCAGGGCGTTGACCAGGGTGCCACTCGTATTGCCGGCCCCGGGGTGTACTACCATTCCGGCCGCTTTATTGATCACAATCAGATCGCGGTCCTCGTACAGAACCTCCAGCGGGATCGCCTCGGCCAGCGGCTGGGCCGGCGCCGGCGGCGGTATATCGACCTCAATCTGTTCTCCCCCCTTAAGCTTCAGCGAAGTGCGCACCTGTGTGCCGTCTACCAGTACAAAGCCGGTTTCGATCAGTCTCTGGACCGTAGCCCGGGACTCTCCTTCCATTGCGTGGCTCAAAAAAAGATCAATTCTGATCGGTTGGTCTTCGGGGGAGAATGTGAATGAAAAATGATTCATAGCGTTCCTTGAAAAATAGCAAAGGCGCACCGAATAAGGCACGCCTTGCAGAAATAACCGGTATGGCGGATAGTTACCAGATGGATGATTCGATTTTACCGGCGCGTTTGATCAGCACATCGACAACGGCAGTTCCGTAGATCAGATCCGGGTTGACATCGTTGGATACCCGGGAGAGAAAATGCTGGCGCCCCTCTTCAAGCTCCTCATTGAGAACGTCAAAAATATTGTCATTTTTGATGCCGCTTTCGACCTTTTCCTTGTTGTACATGGCCACATCGGAGAGGATGGCTCTGGCCAGCCGCTTTGCCTGATCCGGATTATCAATCAAGTTCATGGATGATCTTCCTCATGCCGTAACGTTTAGTGAGTTACAAAACTCTTCTGCGATCTGGCAGAAAATAAGTTGGCTAACGAACTATCCTGTTTATATGGGGTGACAGCATAGCACTATTTTAAGCGTAATGCAAAGTAGATGCTCGCATCACCGCGCCGCAGCAGAATTGTCAGACGACCACTCCTGCCGGCCTGCCGGATGGCATGGGCATATTCAGCGGTGGTGGCGGTCCTTTTATTGTTTATCGACACAATCACGTCACCACGTTTAATGCCCGCTTCAGCGGCGACTCCGCCACGCTCAGCATCAACGACAGCAACACCGTCCCCCCCCTCGGCATTTTCGACAGTCAGGCCGAGCAGGTCAGCTTCGCCCTCTCCCTGCCGTCCGCTCCGCTCATCACGCTGTTGCTGTTTGGGGGCGTTGTCGGCACTTGCCAGGGTGATGCCCACCTCAAGTGCCCTGCCGCCGCGGAAGATGGTAATTTTTGCAATCTTGCCGATGCCCGCCTCGGCAACCAGCCGCTGGAGATGGGAGGGGTCCATGATTTCGCTGCCGTTCAGGGCGATGATGATGTCCCCCTGCCGGATTCCCGCCTTGTCGGCCGGTCCCCCCTTTATCACATCATTGACGAGGGCGCCTTTGGCCTGTTTCAGCCCGAATGATTGTGCCAAATCTTCGGTCACCGGCTGGATTGTTACGCCCATGTAGCCGCGGCTGACGCTTCCTTTCTTGACCAGCTGGGCAAGAATCGGCTTGGCCATGCTGATCGGAATGGCGAAGCCGATTCCCTGCCCGGCAGCCACAATGGCGGTGTTGATGCCGATCACCTCTCCGTAGACGTTCAGGAGCGGGCCTCCCGAATTGCCGGGGTTGATGGAGGCATCGGTCTGAATAAAGTTCTCGTAGGTTTCAATGCCCATATTGGTGCGGCCGGTGGCGGATATGACGCCGACGGTCATGGTGCGATCGAGGCCGAAAGGGTTACCGATGGCAATCGCCCACTGTCCGACCTCAAGCGTGTCCGAATCACCCAATACGGCAGCCGGGAGATCCGCTGCATTGATCTTGATGACGGCGATATCGGTTTTATGATCGCCGCCAATCACTTTGGCATCATAGACCTTGTCGTTGGAGAGCTTGACCTGGATACTTTCGGCATCGCGCACGACATGGTCATTGGTTACGATGTAGCCATCCCTGCTGATCAGAAAACCGGAACCGAGGCTTTTATCCCGTCGGGTCTGCGGGGCGCCGAAAAAATCTTCGAAAAGCGGGTTGGCTTCAAAGAAAGGCGGAATGATTTTTTTTCGGCTGATGGTCGAGATATTGACGACGGAAGGGGTCACCTTTTTTGACACGTTGCTGAATGCCCTCTGGGTGGAAAGGATATCGCCCGGTACATCCTTCACCGGGGCTTCAGCTTCGCCCCCCTTGCGATTCGACTCTAGAAACAGCGGGGCTTCGTCTTTTTTGCTGCAGCCACCCAGGGCAGCGACGCTCAGCCAGGAGGTTACAAGCAGGAGGGAAATGCGTGACAGATGATTCATTTTGAGTGCCACCTTTGATAGCGTAAGTTTTGGATGTAGGCGGTTAACCTGCCGAAACTGTAGTTAAATTCTTACGCTGTGTCAAGAGATTCAAACGTACTGCGGTCCGGCACTAACTGCGTTTTATCCAGCATAATTATGTTATTGAAACGCCCGGCCATTTGTGTAAAAGTATCCTCTCAATCAAACAGGCGGTGGGGGGATATGATGACGGACATCAAAGCACAGATCAGAGAATTCCGAATCGGCGAGAAGATCAGGGGACTCCGCCAGCAGAAACGGCTGACCCTTCAGGAATTGTCTGAGCTGACGACGCTTTCCAAGCCGCTGCTGTCACAGATCGAGAACCAGCAGGTCATCCCCCCCATCGCCACTCTGCTCAAGATTGCCAAGGGTCTCAAGGTCGATATCCATTTTTTCTTTGAGGATCTCGGTAATCGTCAACAGTACGTGCTGACCAGACGCGAGGATGTTCGTGAGGATGAAAAGGTATTTCGCCCGGCGGTCAATGAAGTCGCCAGGCCGTACGCTTATCACTCCCTGGCCCATGGGCTCAGGCACAAACACATGGAGCCGTTTCTGGTTGAATTCGAGAATAGGGAGTGGGATGACGCGCTCTACTTCAAGCATGAGGGTGACGAAGAATTTATCTATGTCACGTCAGGGGAACTCGATTTTCACTACAACAATGAGGTGCTTCGCATGCGGAGCGGCGATAGCATCTATTACGATTCCAGTCAGCCGCACGGCTGGGTGGCTGTCGGCGATGGCAATGCCAGGGCGGTGGCGGTCATGTACACGAAGGAATAGTTCCGGAGCAGATGCCGGTTTCATGAGGGGGAGATGTATTCTTCCCCTTTTTGCGTGGTGCATCATCCCTGACAAAACAAACATATATGCTATAGCAACCATGGGGTCACAGGTGTCTGTCGGATCTGGCTGTTCCCAAGGCATGCATCTTGTCGGTCATTTTCGGTAGGCGATCCGGTAGATGGCACCGCCCTTGTCGTCCGATACAAGCAGGCTGCCGTCAGGCAGAACCTGCAGATCAACCGGGCGCCCCCAGGCGCTGCCGTTCTGCAGCCACCCATGGGCAAAGTCTTCATACGATACGGCCCGGTTACCTTCAAGACGTACCAAGGTGATCCGATAGCCGACAGGGGCGGTACGGTTCCAGGAACCGTGCTCGGCGATGAATATCTGATCACGATACGTCTCGGGGAACATGGTGCCGGTATAGAATCTCATACCGAGCGCAGCCACATGGGGGCCAAGTTCCATTTCCGGAGAGACGTACTCTTTCTTGCGCCGATTCTTGCCGTACTCGGGATCGGCGATTTTACGTCCATGACGGTAGGGGAAGCCGAAGTGCAGCCCGGTCCCGGGAGCACGATTGAGTTCATCCGGCGGCTGGTTGTCACCCAACCAGTCACGGCCGTTATCGGTGAACCAAAGATCGCCGGTCCGGGGATGCCAATCAAATCCGACCGTGTTACGCACCCCGCTGGCAAATATCTCCAGGTTGCTGCCGTTCGGATTCATACGCATGATCGAGGCGAAGCGCGGGTCCTTCTCTTCGCAGACGTTGCAAGGAGCTCCAACCGGTACGTAAAGCCTGCCGTCTGGCCCGAAGCGGATGAACTTCCAACCGTGGTGGCTCTTATCCGGAAAGGACGTATTGACCGGAACCGGACGGGGCGGGCTTTTCAGCTGCGCCTCGATGTTATCGAGGCGCAGCACGCGACTGATCTCCGCAATATAGAGGGCACCGTCTCGGAAGGCTACGCCGTTGGGCGATTTCAGACCGCTGGCGATGGTAATCGTTTCGTCGCCCTTATGGTCGCCGTTGCGGTCGACAATGGCATAGACCTTTCCTTCACTGCGGCTGCCGACAAACAGGGTGCCATTGGAGCCGAGGGCCATAGAACGGGCTCCTGGCACATTTACGGCGTAGACGGAGATACTGAAGCCTGGGGGGAGTTTGATATCGGATGGCCGCAACTGTACGCTGCTGCAACCGGAGCTCATTGATAGACTGAGCATTATCGTGGCAAGAAAACGGAATAGGGTTTGATTATGCACGTATGTACCTCTTTATTCAGGTTAGCCCTGTCCTGATCTATACATCACTTTTGGCCGGATTTGCGAACCTTACGACTCTTCAGTCCGCAATTTGGGCAACGTTTGTCCGGTACCAATTGCTGACAGGTGTCGCACCAGTAGAGCAGAGGTGCTTCGTTGCCGCATGCCCGACACTCCGTCTCAGTTTTCTTTTCGCTGCAGTTGCATTCCCTTTTATCCATGTCCATTATCGTCGCCCTGCTCAGGTTTCGCGCTGCTCTATGCACCGATATGGGCCCCCCTCCTCATGGCGGCGAACACCGCGATCGAGGAGGGTGACCTACACCTACCTTTCCGGCTAAAATCGAATTTACGGCTCGTTCTTGCCCTTGATTGTTGTCTGCAGGCATCGAGCTACAGCAGAAGCGAGACCGGTTTCTCCAGGCTATGGCGCAATTCCGCGAGGAAAGAAGCTGCGTATGCGCCATCGACCATGCGGTGGTCGCTGGAGAGGGTGACCCGCATGGTTGATGCCACTGCAAGCTCGCCGTTGCGTACCACCGGGCGCCGGCTCACGGCGCCGACTGCCAGAATAGCCGTCTGCCCCGGCGTTATAAGGGCGGTGAACTCATCAACACCGTACATTCCCAGGTTCGACACAGAGAAAGATCCCCCTGTCATCTCTTCGGAAGTTAATCGGCCGGCCCGGCTTTTATCAGCCAGGCGGGAGGACTCTATCTCGATCTCGGCAACGGTAAGACGCTGGCATTGTCTGATGACCGGCATCATCACTCCATCGGGCTTCGACACGGCAAAGCTTATATGGATATCGCTGGAGGAAGCGGGACCACCCGCACGGAGCAGCGGGAAATTCAGCAATGCCCCGGCACATGCCTTGATCACCAAGGCGTTGTAACCGACCGGATTGGGACGTTCCTTCAGCTCGCGGACGATCTCACGGCAGGCATCCATGTCTATTTCGACGGTAACTGAGAAATGCGGGATGGTCTGCCAGGAGAGCGTTACGGCGCTGGCGATGGCCTGCCGCATGAGGGGTAACACAGCACTCTCGGTAGATGTTATCGGCGTCACTTCCGGAGGAGCTGCTGATGGCGCTGCAGCTTCCGGTTTCCCCTGCTGTCCGACGAAGTCGACCAGGTCACTCTGGGTGATCCTCCCTTCCGGGCCGCTCCCCTTGATCCTCTCAAGGTCAATACCCTGTTCGCGCGCCAGGCGGCGTACCAGAGGAGACGCCTTCTCATGCTCCATCTCAATTTGAGATGGAGTCGCCTCGGGTGCTGCATGCGGGACTTCAGGTTCCGGGGATGCAGCGATAGCCCCTGTTTGCGCCGACGGGGTTCTCGGCTGGCCGGCAGCTGCCGAATCGGCCATTTCTCCAGCTTCACCGATCAGGCCGAGCACCGTTCCGACCTGAACCTTTTCACCGCCAGAGACCATAGTCTTGATCAGAATGCCCGAGGCGAACGCCTCCAGTTCCATGACCGCCTTGTCGGTTTCCACTTCGGCAAGGATGTCCCCCCGCTCGATGCGCTCTCCCACATTCTTTATCCAGCGGGCAAACAGCCCCTCGGTCATCGTGTCGGATAGTTTGGGCATCGTGATTTCTGTAGCCATTGGTTCTCCTTAATCCGATAAATCAGGATACGTGCATCAACAGAATTATTTCTGCAAAAAACACAGAGATACGTTTTAACTTGCTAATATGCACCGGACATGACGTCCGTTACAGCCTGCCGGATGGTTGCGGGCTGTGGTATGCAGAGCATTTCGATCTTGCGTGAATACGGCATCGGCACGTCGAGACCGGATACCCTTATTACCGGTGCCTTGAGGATATCGAAACAGTGCTCGTAGATTCGGGAAGTGATCTCGCCCCCTAGGCCGCAGGTGCGCCAGCATTCCTCCACCACCACCGCCCGGCCGGTCTTCCGGACCGAGTCCAGGATGGTTTCCTCGTCCAGGGGGGCAAGGCTGCGCAGATCTACCACCTCGCAGGAGACCCCTTCCTCGGCCAACTCCTCGGCCACCTGCAGGGCCAGCACGGTCATGCGGGCGTAGGCCACGATGGTCACATGCTCCCCGGGGCGTTTCACCTCGGCCTTACCGATCGGGACAAGGTATTCAGGATCATCTGATACTTCTCCCTTGCTGTTGTAGAGCAGCTCGTGTTCCAGGAAAATGACCGGGTTGTTGTTGCGAATGGCACTCTTGAGCAGCCCCTTGGCATCGCCTGGTGTGGCAGGATAGAGGACGTACATGCCGGGGCAGTGCATGAAATAGGTTTCAAGACTCTGGGAATGCTGGGCGCCCAGTTGGCTGCCACCTCCACCCGGCATGCGGATCGTCATCGGCAGGAAGGTCTGCCCGCCGAACATGTAACGGATCTTGGCCATATGGTTGACGATCTGGTCCATGGCCAGCAGGGCGAAATTGACGGTCATCAGCTCGGCCACCGGCCGTAGCCCCCCCATGGCCGCCCCGATCGAGACCCCGATGATTGTGTTCTCCGAGATGGGGGTGTCCTTGACCCGCTCCTCGCCGAATTCGGCCAGCAGGCCGCGGGTCACCTTGAACGAACCCTCGTACAGTGCCACGTCCTCCCCCAGAACGAAAACCGACGCGTCGCGGCGCATTTCCTCCTTGAGAGCCTGGTTGAGTGCATCACGATAGGTCATTTCAGACATAGATATCCTCCCATACGGCACTGTCTTCCGGCCAGGGAGACTCCTCGGCAAATTTCACCGCTTCGTCCACGGTTCCCCGGCAGCGGGTCTCAATGACCTCCAGCGCCTCTCGGGTGGTGATGCCCTCCTCGATCAGACGTTTGGCATAATTGGGGAGTGGGTCGCGGGCCTTCCAGATATCATGCTCGGCTGCCGAGCGGTATTTTGCCGGGTCGGCCATGGAGTGCCCCCGGAAGCGGTAGGTGGTCGCCTCGATGAAGTAAGGGCGTCCGGTCTCGCGAACCTTTTCGGCAGCATACTTTACCGCCCGATAGACGGCGATCACGTCCATGCCGTCCACCTTTTCGGAAGGGATATCGTAGCCGCAGGTCCGCCTGTGGATGGATGCCAGTGCAGAGGATCGATGAACTTCGGTGCCGATGCCGTAGTAATTATTCTCACAGATAAACAGCACAGGCAACTGCCAGAGCTGAGCCCAGTTAAGTGATTCGTGGAAGGTGCCCTGATTGACCGCCCCGTCGCCGAAAAAACAGGCGGCGATGCGGTCTTCACCCCGGTAACGCGCGGCAAAGGCCAGGCCGACCGAGATCGGGAACTGCCCGCCGACGATGGCATAACCTCCCATGAAGTTCAGAGTCGGATCGAAAAGGTGCATGGAGCCCCCTTTCCCTTTGCAGATACCGGTGGCCTTGCCGAAAAGTTCGGCCATGACCCTCCGGGGGGCTGCGCCGCGCACGATAGCCTGAGCATGTTCACGGTAAGCGGAGAGGATGTAGTCATCCCGGTGCAGTCCCGCCGTTGCCCCGACAGCCACCGCCTCCTGTCCGCTGTAAAGGTGCAGGAACCCAGTGATGTGCCCCTTGGTGTACTGCTCGGCACACCGTTCCTCGAATTCCCTTGATACGAACATCTGTTCGTATAACCTGAGCAACTCCTGATCCGGCAATACTGTTCGCAGCTTGGCTTCCATAAAACCTCACATTACCTAAGGTGATCTTTACCGGTGACGGTGAAACCAGGCGGCGATCGCCTCGCTGCTTTGAACGCCGGACAGTTGGTCGACAACCCTCCCATCCCTGAACAACAATAGCGCCGGAATACCGCGTACTCCGAAACGTCCCGCCAGCCCCGGATTTTCCTGGGTGTTTACCTGTATCACGGCCGCTGTACCCGCCAGCATCTCGGCCACTCTTCGCACCGCAGGTTCGAATGATCTGCAGTGCGTGCACCAGGGCGCCCAGAACTCAGCCAGCACCGGGCCTCTGTAACCTTTGATGAAGGGATCGAAGGTGCGCTCGTTAAGTTGCTGCGGCCGGCAGTACAATGGCGGCAACTCTTTGTGGCAGATGCCGCAGCGCCCGGTTTTTCCTTCCTTTTCAGCCGGGACCCTGTTGGCGGTGCCGCAGAAATCGCATGTGACAACATATGATGACATGTTGCACTCTCTTCAATCTCAACGGAGCCTGAGCAGTGGCGGTTGATTTCAACCTGGGTACGAATCTAGGGCTTCGGCTCGGGAATAACTTCCGTGCATTCATCCCGGCTCCAGGAGTCCAGCTCACCGTTGGCAAGCCTGACCTGAATGGTTTCCCCTGCCATGGTGCAACCAAAAGTGTATCCGATCTGACCGGTCTTGAGATTTCGCAGGGCAACATTCTCATCCTGCTGTTCTGTCCGGTAACAGACCTTATCGTAATTGACAATGCTCATGGGTACGCTCCTTATTTCAGAGAAGTTCTATCCCTTAAGCTTCAAGGCAATACGTGCTAGATGAGCACCCTGGTAACGGGCTCCCGACAATTCGTTATCGCTTGGCATTCGCTCACCCTGGCCACCTGTAATGGTTGAGGCGCCATAGGGTGAACAGCCGGTTATCTCGGTGATACCCATCTGTCCTGCAAAGGAATACGGCAGGCCAACCACCACCATTCCCTGATGGAGCAGGGTGTAGTGAAAACTGAGAATGGTGGATTCCTGTCCGCCATGCTGGGTAGCTGAACTGGTGAATACGCCGGCCGGCTTGCCAACCAGAGTCCCCTTCATCCAAAGCTGACCGGTGGCATCCAAAAATTGGCGCATCTGGCCGCACATGTTGCCAAAGCGGGTCGGAGTGCCAAAAATAACAGCGTCGGCATTCGTCAGATCATCTACCGAAGCAATCGGGACATTGGCCATTTTCTTTTGAGCTTCCAGTGCCCCCATCATCCCCAGAATTTCATCGGAGAGTGTTTCGGGTACGCGCTTGATAACCGCCTCGCACCCTGCCACTTCATTGACCCCTTCAGCTACTGCCTCTGCCATCTTGTAGATGTGTCCATACATACTGTAATAAGCGATCAAAATCTTGCACATGCTTGAACCTCCTTTCAACTCCCTTTCCATAATCTAATGAAGCTACAGATGAAAAAGGGGCGTAGCTGGTTACACCCTTTTTCATCTGATTCTTGTCGTTACTTCTTGATTACACAGTCGATGACAGCATTAATTCTCCGGTTTTTCTGTCTCCCCTCGGGTGTATTGTTATAGGCGATACGCCGGGTGGAACCGTACCCCTTGGCAGAAAGACGGGAAACCTCGATTCCGAATTTTTCCACTAGATAGTTCACTACGCTTTCGGCGCGCTGCCGGGAGAGCTTCATGTTGTGCTCATGACCACCGACGTTGTCGGTGTGCCCCTCGATAACGGCGGTGGTCGTAGGGTACTTCTGCATATAGTCGCCGACCTTGTTGACTTCGTGATAATAACGGGGCTTGATTTCGGCACTATCCGTAGCAAATTCCACATTCAGTGTCATGCAGAGCCTGTCGGGGGGCGAAGCGAGCTCCTTGACATCGAGAGCGCAATCGATGACGGCGTTGATACGCCGGTTTTTCTGTTTCCCGGCATCAGTTGAGTTGTCGGCGATCGGCCTTGTTTTGCCATACCCTGTAGCGGAGAGGCGGGAGGCGTCAATGCCGAAGTTTTCGACCAAATATTTCACGACACTTTCAGCACGCTGCTGTGAGAGCCGCATATTGTAATCATCACTGCCGACCTCGTCGGTATATCCTTCTATGACGGCAGTGGTCGTCGGGTATTTTTTCATGAAGTCGCCGACCTTGGCCACCTCATCGTGATACTGGATGCGGATTTCGGCCTTGTCGATGTCAAACTCGATGTTCAAGGATATGCAATATTTCATTCTCTCAGGGGTCGGTTCAGCAGCCGGTATAGGTTCGAGCGGAACTTCCGGTACCGTTGCCGGGGTGGCTTCGGTCTCCGGCGGCGCAACAGGAGCGGCGCTCGGCGCCGTTTTCATTCCGAACTGGTAGGTAATCCCGACGGTGTATTCATAGTTGAAGAGGGTCTCATTGTCATGGAAGACAAGGTGTCGGAAATCGCCACGCAGGGCCAGATCATCAGTCAGAAAGTACTTGATCCCCGGTCCGTAATCGAAGACACCTTTCGTAAGGGTTTGTCCATTATCCCGGTCGACCGTGATGCCTCCGTAACCGGCCGCCAGGTATGGGACCAGATTGTTGTCAGGAAAGAAGTGATACAGGAGATCACCACCATAGCGGTAAACATCGGCATCTCCAAGGCCAGCCTGGGTGCTCTCCGTCGAGACGAAGTCGAATAGCGCCTCGGCGCCGAAATGCTTGGTGAAATTGTAGCCGCCTCGGATGCCGATGACGGGCCTCGTTTCCAGGTGTTGATTGCCGTCGAAACTATAACCTCCTGCTATAGCGGAAAGGTTAAAGGAATCGGAGCGGATGCCGCCTGCTAGCGCCGTCGCTGCAATTACTAAGAGGAATAAAGGGACCATCAGATACGGGAAGATTTTTTTCATTGGATGTCTCCTAGGTCTTGATAGCGTTATGTCAAATTGTCTTTGATATTTTATTGAAAAGCGATGTAATTACAGTATATTACCAATCTGTCTTGTCCCCCCGGTATGAGGAGGCGATGACCTGCGAGGTCATGTATTCCGGATACAGTGCAATGCCGTTTGGTGCGACCGGAGTTTTTTCGGCCGGAGTCAATGTTGGAGCGATCATAACGACGATAGCAATCAGCATAAGCCTTATCATATCGATCTCCATTTTCCGGTGGATTTTTACTGTCGTTTCAACACGCGATCTCTCAATCGATCTGCTCAACCAGATAATTCTGTACGCCCATCTGGGAAATTTGATCCATCTGAGCCTCGATCAGGTCGATATGTTCCTCTTCCTCCTTCAAAATCGATTCAAGCAGTTCACGACTGCCGTTGTCCTCGATTTCCACGGCCGCTCGGATGCTCTCGTTGTAACCACGGATTGCTGAAATCTCAGCGGCATGATCGTTCGTGTGCATCTTCGCAACTTCGCTACCGATATGAATCTTGTTAAGCTCACTGACAATCGGAATCCCCTCAAGGAACAGAATGCGGGCAATCAGCTTCTCGGCATGCTTCATCTCCTGAATGGCACGCTTGAAAATCATCTCGTGGAGCCGTTTATAACCCCAGTTCTCGCACATTTCGGCATGTACCATGTACTGGTTGGTAGCGGTAAGTTCCTCTGCCAGTCGCATATTCAGGTGTTTGATAATCTGCTCGTTTCCTTTCATGATTTTTCCCCTTTGGTCGTGAGTTTTGGTTTGATCATTCTATTTCCATCCAATGCAGGTTACCGGACATAAATCAATGGCCTGAAGCTGAATTTCCTCTTCAGTGGCCCCGTTCGGATCGAAGCACTCCGCCTTGCCGCTTGTGGTCAAATGGAATACGTCCGGAAGATTATCAACGCAAATTCCGCATCCGATACACATGTCCTGGTCAACAAAAGCAACTTTTGCCATGGTGTTCCTCCTTTTCAATGATGGTTCTGTTTAACTAGATTCAGCGTACCGCCGGCTAAAAGTTCCTGACGCTGGCGGTCTGATATCTCCAGCAGTGTGGCGACCTCCCGGCCATTGACAAACACAGGAATGTCACCGGCTCTGCTTTCAACAAGGCGCCGGATGTCAGGAATCACAACCTGATCGCCCTGCTTAAAAAGATCAAAATCGGCCGGATTTTTGAAGACCAGCGCTACGATGCCGAAATTAATCAGGTTGGCCTTGTGAATGCGGGCAAAACTTTTGACTATCTTGGCGCGAATCCCAAGATAACGTGGCGCAATGGCGGCATGCTCACGGGAAGAGCCCTGGCCGTAGTTCTCGCCGGCGACAACAATGCCGTTTCCGGTGGCCAATGCGCGAGCAGGAAATTCTGCATCCACCTGTTCGAGCACATGCTCGCTGATCGCCGGAATATTACTGCGCAGCGGCAGCACTTTATTTCCGGCAGGCATGATATGATCGGTCGTGATATTGTCACCAAGCACAATGACTACGCCAGCACGCAGAGTGTCGGGAAGAGCCTCGAAATCGGGAAACGGCAGGATGTTCGGTCCGGTCTTGATTTCGACCGTTGAGCGGTCTTCCAGCGGAGGGATGATGCCGGAATCATCCAGAAGATATTTCACGGGATTCTGCACCGCCGGATACGATCTGGTCTTTGCCAGTTCGCGCGGGTCGGTGATGACACCGTACAGGCCTGACGCTGCTGCTGTCTCCGGGGAACAGAGGTATACCTTGTCGCCCTTGGTGCCGCTTCGGCCAGGAAAATTGCGCGGAAAGGTGCGGAGACTGATCTGGTCTGTTCCCGGTGCCTGCCCCATGCCGATGCACCCGAGGCAACCTGACTGGTGAATGCTGATTCCAGCCATCAGCAGCATCATAATGCCGCCATCCTGAGCAATATTTTCCAACACTTGACGGCTTCCCGGATTGACATGAAAATGTACGCCGGGTGCCACACGCTTTCCTTCCATAATCCGGCAGACGGTCATCAGGTCGCGGTATGACGAGTTCACCGAACTGCCAACGATAACCTGATCAACTTTGGTCCCTGCCACTTCCCGGACCGGCACCACGTTGTCGGGCGACGAGGGACAGGCAATCAATGGTTCCAATGTCGAGAGATCAATTTCATCATATTCATCGTATGTAGCCCCTTCGTCTGCCGACAACGGTTGCCAGTCACCGCCGCGCCCCTGTGATTCCAGAAACCGGCGCGTCTGTTCATCGGAAGGGAAAATGGATGAGGTGGATCCCAATTCGGCCCCCATGTTGCCAATCGTAGCTCGATCCGTTGCAGACAGGGACGCAACGCCCGGTCCATAATACTCAATGACCTTCCCCACACCGCCTCTGACGGTATGACGACGCAGCATTTCAAGAATGACATCTTTTCCTGAAACCCAGTCGGGGAGCTTCCCGGTAAGCTTGACTCCCATAACCTCCGGACAGGGAAGATTGAAGGGATGCCCCGCCATGGCCAACGCAACATCCAGGCCACCGGCACCAATTGCCAGCACGGAAATTCCTGCAGCTGTCGGAGAATGGGAGTCGGCACCCAGGAGTGTGATACCGGGAACCCCGAAACGTTCCAGATGCACCTGATGGGAAACACCGTTGCCCGGCCTGGACAGATAAATACCGAATTTCATTGCAGCCGATGTCAGAAATGCATGGTCGTCGGCATTCTTGTAATCGGTCTGCAGCAGATTGTGATCAATGTACTGCGCCGCAAGATCCACTTTGACACGAGGGAGCCCCATGGCGATAAATTCGAGCATCGCCATCGTACCGGTGGCATCCTGAAGAAGGGTATGGTCAATACGGATGGATATCTCTGTTCCTGAAACCAGCGTACCACCGACGAGATGGGCTTCAAGAATCTTGGTGGTAAGGTTTTTAGGCATAGTACCCCCTCTATCCGGGAAAGACCGACCTGTTGTCTGGCGGGAAACGTAAGCTAATCCACTATGAGTGTGGATCCTGGCTTCCGCTGAAACAATGGATAAGCAGTGTCTATGCCATTTTAAATAAAAATATATGTATAAATAAATCAGGATGTTGTGCCGGAGACATCCGGCTGGTCGCTTAAGAGTGGGGTAAAAAACATTACAGGGGATGAGGGATGTTTTGACTCTGGAACCGGTAATAATTGAGCTGGAGCCGCCGTAACGCAGATTAACATGTGCAACAAAAGTTACACATGAACCCTAACGCTCACGTGCCGAGACCATCCTTATCAAAAAGGCGCTTTAACTGGCAAAAAGCAACCAGGGTACTGCCACCATATTATTCGGCATACCCCGTCAGGCTCTTAATAATCGTCTGAGAAGGGCAAAATCAGGAAAGTTGCCTTTGGAACTCCCTCAGGGTGCGCACCCGCTCGACAGCCGGCGGATGGGAATAGTAAAATGCCGCATAGAGTCGGTGTGGGAAGAGGTTGGAGAGGTTCTCGGCTGACATCTTGACCAGAGCCGAAGCGAGATCCTCGGGTCTCCCGGTCAGGTCGGCGGCGTAGCGGTCGGCCTCCCGCTCATGGCAGCGCGAGCGCCAGGCAGAAAACGGCCCGAGCGGAAACAGGGCCAGTGAGGCGACAAAACCAAGCAGCACCATTTTAGCCGGGAGGGAGAGGTCGGCCGGCAGTCCCAACAGGCCCGGTAGTCCCGGCCAGGACAACAGCTTGAAGCTGATCCACGATCCGGCAAGTGCCATGATCTCGGCCCACAATAAACGTTTCCAGATATGACCTTTCTTCCAGTGCCCTATCTCGTGGGCCAGCACCGCCACGATCTCGCCATGGCTCATCTGTCTGATCAGAGTATCGAACAGCACGATGCGTTTGACCTTGCCGATACCGGTGAAATATGCGTTGGAATGTTTGCTCCGCCTTGATGCGTCCATCTGCATAACCCGCCCCACCTTCAACCCCGCCTTCTCCATCATGACGCGGATTTCCTCCTCCAGCCCATCCTCCACTACAGGTTCAAATGTGTTAAAGAGCGGTTCGATGACGTAGGGGGAGATGAACATCATGAACAGGGTGAAGAGCGCCATGAATCCCCACACCCAGAGCCACCAGTTCTGCGGACTCCACTGGATCAGCGAGAAAACGACGGCCACTAGGAACGCCAGCAGGATAGCGCCGATCACCTGTGATTTGAAAAAATCCGTAACCCAGAGACGCGGAGTGGTGGTGTTGAAGCCGTAACGCGCCTCGATACGAAAGGTGCCGTACAGATCGAACGGAATTCCGAGCAGGGTTGACACCCAGGTCAGCAGCAGGAAAAAGAGGATGGCGGCAATGATCGGTGAGGCGCTTAACGACGTTATAAAATGGTCATATGTTAAGATCACCTCGCCGAAGAGGAAAACGATCAGCAGAACATTGTCGAGTAGCGAATCCCACAGCCCGAGTCGGCTGGAGTCGAAGGTGTATGTGGAGCTTCTCCGTAGCTTTTCCGTGTCAATAGCGTCTTCAAAACCTTCCGGCACCTTGTCGCCATGATGTTTGAGGTACTGCAGGTTAATATGGCGCAGCCAGTAGGTAAAGGCGGTGATAGCGGTGAAGAGGCAGAACAGGGTGAGCTTCATTAAAGGCGTATCCTTGTATAAAAAATAAGGGCGAACAAGCGTTCGCCCTGGGAAGATTGGTTGCCGGGATGTGCCGCTACGTCAGTTTTACTACTTCCCTGACACAGGTGTCGATCCCTTCATAAACCTCGGAGATCCGGGTGGCCAGCATATAGGCAGGTGACGTTACCAGTTTGTTCTGTCGATCCACAACAAAGCCGGTTACCGGGCACTCCTGGTGGATAGCCCCTGCTTTCACTATCTCGGCGGCGGTACCGGCATCGCTGCCGATCGTCACGGTGGGGGAATATTCCTTACCCAGTACCGCAGCGATCAGGGCCGGCGCGATGCAGACCGCTCCGATCGGCTTCCGGGCCACTGCCATCTCCTTCAACAACCGGGCAACATCGGGGTTGACATGGGCGGCTGCTCCCTTAACGGCAAAATCGCACAGATTTTTTGCCGCACCAAAACCACCAGGGAAAATAATTGCGTCCAGGTCAGACGCCGTGACCTCCTTGATGTCACGAATATCGCCCCGGGCGATCCGGGCGGACTCCACCAGCACGCTCCGCTTTTCAGCTGTTTCCTTCTTGGTCAGGTGATCGGTGACCGTAAAATCGATATTCGGCGCCATGCAGATCGCTTCACACCCCTGACGGTCGATCGCCAGCAGGGTCAGGACCGCTTCATGAATTTCGCTGCCGTCATATACACCACACCCTGATAATACTACGCCGATCTTCTTCATTTATTGCCCCCTTGAAATAGGAATAGAGATGAATTGTGCCATATCTTCAGCAGAAGGCAAGCAGTAAACCCGATTTTAAAGCAGCACTGTCACCAGACATACAGCGGGATCAAAACTGCGGCCAGGACACAGGCAGATGGCAGAAAGAGGCGGTGGTAGACCTTGGCGATATCCACCTTAAAATAGTCACAGGTCAGCACATAGCAGAGATGAACCGGCGAGAGCATCACTCCGGCAAAGCCGGAGCCGAATGCCAGTGCAACGAGTGCGGGGGATGGGGCCTGGGCACCCATCAGCGGGAGCAGCAGCGGAAAGGTTATGCCGACAAAACCAACGGTCAGTCCTGTCATGACCCCGGCGACAAATGGTATCAGGAACAGCAGCAGATATACCGGCATGTGTGCCGCCGTGAAATAGGATGAAATACCGTCCAAGGCGCCGGTGACCCGCAGCACCTCCTGAAAGATCATGATGCCGATCACCAGGAAGAGTGCTTTACCAGAAACACTCTCCCGCAGATTCTTTACAATCATGGCGGGAGTATAGCGGTGGAAAGTGTAGAGCGCGATAACCGCGCCGCCCAGGGCCAGGACGGTATTTACCCGGAAGAGCACCACCAGCAGCAGTGCCAGCATGATAGGGGAGATCATGGCGAGAAATGTCAGGAATTCCCGTTTGCGCCCGGCTAAAGGTGGCCTGGCCTCCTGCCGGCGGACACCTCTGAAACAGAACAGTGCTCCCCATATGACAACCGATAGGGCAAAAGGGAGGTTGGCGATGAACAGCGTCTGCGTTGAAAGTCCGGTAATGCCGGCAGCGAGAATTATGCCTGGGTAGAGAGGGGAGATATACTCCCAGATATGACGGTACCAGTAGTTGATCAGCGCCTTCTGTTCAGGGGCGATGTCGGCGTCTCCGGCCGCCTCGTTAACCATGGGAGCCGAGAAAACAGCACCCCCAGGCGAAGGGAGCATGCCGATCATGGCAGGCATGGCAGCCATGACGAAACGCCGGTCGGGGACAGCCGTCGATAGTGAGCTGACCATGCGCTTGAGCATGCCGGTGGTGCGCAGGATATTCTCCATCACCATTGTCAGCATCAGAGTCAGGGTCATTTCAAGGGATTTCGGGGCAAAAACGGCAACCGCGGTTGCCGTGAGGAATTCGAGCGGCGGGGTCAGATAGATTAACCCCAGGGCGGCGGCGCCGATCGGCATAACCGCCGACATGGAAACCTTGCGACGCAGGAGTAGAATGATCAGAACCAGTACAGCGGCTGTTTTCAGCAGGTCAGACATGGCAGGTCAAGATGCTCCGGCTTTCCGGTTGAGTGAATTGAATACCATGTCAAGAACACTTTTCTGGCGCGCTTCGAATTTGTTCAGCACAGCCAGGCAGGTGCCCATCGGACAAATTTTATGAAGGAAGTCAGCGTCCCTTCCCGAGAGGATAACGATCCGGTTTTTGTCCATGCCGACACTCACCGCAAATTTGAGCAGCTTGAGGCCATCCATGGCCGGCATTTCAAGGTCGATCAGCATCAGATCGTAGCTTCCGGCTTTAATGGCATGAAGCGCCGTCATCGGATTGTTGCAGATCTCTACCCGCAGCAACGGGAAATTGCCGGCTATATAGTCCGCCAGAAAGTTGGTGAAGGCCGAGTCGTCATCGATTAGCAGTATTCTTCCCATAGCGGATTACTATAGCTTATTCGGCGTGACGGCGAAATAAAAATGATGCCGATACAGGGGTGCGGTGCCGATTTTAATTAGAACTGGAGATGGTGAAGTTGCAGGGGAGAGATTGCTCTTCATGCTGCTTACTATCAGAACAGGTATTTTGAGCGGTTGATGAAATAGTCCCGCTGGCTGAAAATAAAGCCGGAAAGGAGGAGGAGCGCCAGTATGACGCTGAGATTGCTGGATAGCAGCCCGGCAGGATCAACTTTTTCACCAACAATTATTTCCAGTTCAGCGGGGGTTATGGTCAGTAGGTTTATCAACGTATTTACCACTTCAAAGGCGTTGTAACCGAGAAGCAGATACCAGGTCAGGTTCTGGCGTTTCATGAGGCCAAAAAACAGGTAAAGACAGAGCAGGCTGTCGAAGAACACAATCAATCCGGCTATTCTGCCGTGATAGATCGTGCCCAAAAAGGGGATCGGTTGGCCATAGCTGGAGACCGTGAGCATAAAAAAGAACAGATAGAGGCCGCCGAGGAGGGTGATTCCCAGTGGCCGTTGCAATTCCTGTTCGTTATGAATGTCGCTATCTTCCACGTCGCACCCGTTCTACGCTAATGGTTGGCATCACGAATTATTTGACTTACGCATGTCGCTGATGGCGACGCACGCAAAGATAACCAGCAGGATAAATCCGCAAAAAATCCAGTCTGCCGTACTGAAACCGAACATAGTCAACTCCTCTTGAAAGCTTCTGCCGCCTCTGCCATCAAGCCGGTTTCCTGATAGCAGGTTCCGAGCAGATAGTATACCTCATTCAGCGGAAACTGCCCAGCAAAGACAGAGTCTGCCAGCACATCTTTTATGATCGCGGCGGCATCGTCGCTGAAGCCGTTGTCATGCAGTTCGACAGCAACCGAAAGAGCCGTAAGGTAGTCAAGTGGTGGCACCATCGGGATCCTGTCGGCCAGTATATCGGCAACCCGTGCTTCGACCCGCGCCCGTTCACCCGGGTTGAGGGACGTGATCAGCCCGCTCCAGACTTCAGCCGCCTGATCGTAGCGCCCCAGCATGTACAGGGCTTCACCGTATTCGTACGCGGCATGTATATCGTCAGGACGGAGAACCAGCGACATCTTCAGCTGCTTTTCGGCAGCATACCAGCAGGTCACAGCGTGTTGCATACTGGATAAACGGGAACCTTTGTCAACGTAGGTCCTGGCAATTTCAAGCGGCAGGCCGGCATTCTCCTTGTCAAGCAGTGCCATGATCTTCAGCAGATTGATCTTGCGATCCAGGTAGGGGGCATCAACCTCCTTTCCATCGAGCATGATGATCTCCGCACCCAGCTCGGATATGATATGCGGAAAGGCGTCTTTCAACACGCCGGCATAGGCGGCTGCGCCGACACACTCCGGATCGATGCGCAGGGCCTGGTAAATGCCCCGCCCCACCATATCGTAATCAGGGCAGCCGCTTGGCGCTACGGCGGTAAAATCCTCCTCCAGCAGCGGGAGCGGCGGTTTTCCTCTCCACAAAATTGCGACCATATCGTCCCTGCCGCAGAGCTGATAGTCGTCCGGCGGGGAGAAATATCTGATTCCGTCCAATGGAGTTGGTTCAGCCGGTTGCTGCTCATTCATCGTTTGATATCCTCTCTTCCGGGGAATGTGTTGATACCGGCATGAACGCCGATCATACGGTAAATCTGCACTCCGTCCCAAGGCTCATCCATGATGCCGTCATGAATTGCCCAGCTTCTCCCGTTTACGGTACGTTCCATGCCTGGCATCCTGAAGGGGGTAGAGCCGTCCAGCCGTGAAAAATATCGCCCTCCGGGCTGAAACTCTCGATCTATTTCCAGCATCAGCCGTCTGCCGCGCAGATAGTCAAAGCCGTATTTTTCGTAGCGAATGGCGTTGTCGTAGGAGAGCGGTTCGGCCACGATCATCTCTATTCCGAGTGCATCGGTGAAGCGCTCCAGCAGCGGGAAAAAGGCCGCAAACAGCTGCAGTCCGTTGTGGGTCTGATTGGGGAAAAGCCCGGCCCGCATGGCGCGCAGCTCTTCCGGAATATTGCGACCCTGGGACGCGAACCAGTTATTCTCCCCCTTCTCATCCACATCGACGGCATAGCCTGGAGAGTCAGGATCACGGATGATACAGAAGCTGAGCTCCATTTGATGATATTGGGTATCGGACAGTTCCAGAAAAAAAACTACGACGCCGTCGTTTGGCTTCGAGCGGGCCTCAATCCGTACCAGCGGCAAACCTTTCGGGGCGATGAACGTTATCAGTCGCTCCCCGGCCGAGTTGCAGAGACTGTTTTCTGTCAATCGCAGAACGTCTCGCAGTCGCTGCGGCAGCAGAGTGGAATAGATCCGCTCCTTTTCAGCTTCATCCAGGCGGTTGATCGCCTGGAGCGAACAAAGCGGCCTGCCGGCGGCATCCAGCAGCTGGCTGTTAGAGGGAAGTCGCGGCATGGCTTCCGAGTATAGCAGGGAAAATGTTTTCTTTGATGCTGGCGATGCATTTTTCCACCGCCGCCAGCGCCAGTGTGCGCTCCCCTTCATCTGCCCAGTGCATGGCGTCCAGGAGGACACGGTTCTCGAACCTCTGCGGCTCAATCTTGTCAATAAACGCGGAAGGAAGCCGCGGGTCGAGCTCGACGTTGTTCATGATCGCCCATGCCAGTGTCCAGGCCCTGGCGGTGTTCATCAGATCGTACCCTCCTCCTCCCAGCGCTACCCAGGGGATCTTGAGCCGCTTGATTTTTGAAAGTATCTCGCAGTAGCTGTGGGTGGTAATCTCCAGATTGGTGAGCGGGTCGGTGCGAAAGGTGTCTGCACCGATCTGGGTGATAATGATATCCGGATTGAAAGCGGCGATCAGCGGGTAGGCGGCCTCATCAAAGGCTTTCATAAACATAGCGTCATCGGTGTGAGCCAGCAGCGGCACATTAACGGAATACCCTCTCCCTCGCCCTTCGCCGATTTCGTCCTCAAAGCCGGTGCCGGGATAAAAATAAATGCCGCTCTCGTGGAGGGAGATTGTCAGCACCTGATCGGTGTCATAATATGCTTCCTGAACACCATCACCATGGTGGGCGTCCATATCAAGATACAGCACCCGCCTCCCACGGGCTACCAGCCAGTTGATGGCGATCACCGCATCATTCAGGTATGAAAAGCCGGAGGCCCTCGCGCGGTGGGCATGATGCCAGCCGCCGTTCATATTGAAGGCGGCGTCGAAACCCTCCTCCTCCACAAGCCTCACAGCCTCAAACGTGGCTCCGGCACCCAGTGCGGCATAATCATACAATCCCTTGAAAACCGGGCAATCAGCATCACCGAGGCCGAACCTGAAATCGGCACGCGGCGCTTCAGAAATGCTGAACTCTTTGAGCCGCGCAATGTAATCAGGATGATGAAATGACAGCAGCAGCTCATCAGATGCCGGAAGGCAGTCGCGGATCTGCATATCCGGAAGTGCCAGCAGGCCATAGGCGTCCATCAGATCATACGCCAGACGGTTACGCTGCAGTTTGAATGGGTGATCATCGCCAAAATTGAAATTATCGAAAAGCGGGGAATAAATCAGGGCGGTACGGCAGGGACGCATCAGCAAGCCTCACGGCGGAATGGGCAGAATAAAGAATGTTCCACATATGGAAACATTTCCGGATAAAAATTGGTGGAGATGGACGGGATCGAACCGACGGCCTGTACGTTGCGAACGTACCGCTCTCCCAACTGAGCTACATCCCCAAACCTTATAGAAAAAGCAGGATACAATTTAATTCAATCTTCGGCAATATAAATTGGCCTATTTATCGGTAATAAGCGCAACGACTAAGTATACTCGGGTAAAAAAATATTCACAGACTGTTTTTTCATTTTTCTGATGGTATACTGTCAATCGCTGGAAAGAAGCACAAATCCATTAAAAGGAGGATTAATTATTGACCAACGAGACTCCACCATGTGGGATCAGACATAGTTTTTGAAACAGCTCCGACTGAAAGCATGGTCGGATAAAAACCTAAAAGGTAAACAGTTCTTTGAAGAAAAGCGAAGCCCACCGAACGCATGGTGGGCTTTTTACATGGTGGGCCATTTCAATTAAACTGCAGTGAGCCCTCACCCGTGATTGCCTTTGCAATATCATATATAGAAGCTGCATCGTCTATATTTAGCAATGATAACTCATCCTTGATCATTATGGTCTCTTCGCTGATTGCAATTCCTTGCATAATATAGTTATGTGTTTTACAGGATAATCTGACTGCGGCAACAAAATGATCATTTATTCCGCACTTCCAATCATCGGTAATATGCCGTTCCACTGAATTCAGATATATATCCGGGATATTATAATGCTGTATTACTCTTATCCCCATCGGTATATTAAGTTCATCGATAATTGCGCCTATCATGCTGTCATCATCTTGCAATATGCCGGCCTCGATTAAATTATCCATCGATTTTAACAGGTACAGCTTCCCAACAGCATGAAATAGCCCGGCCAAGTAAACCTCATCGGCATTTATATCAACTCGTTTATTATCATGACCAAGCTGTACCGCCAGCCAGCTGCTTATGACAGCCACAGCATGACTGTGATACCAAAGAGTCTTTAAATAACTGTTTATAAGTGGATTATTAGATTTGCTGGTTGACATGCTTGCTGCAAATGCGAGGTTTACAACCTGCTGAGAGCCAAGCCTTACAATGGCATTCTTGATGGTAGTAATCGGTGCTTTCCCTGAATTATAGGTGCTGTTGGCGTGACTGAGCATTGCAGCGGCTAATGCGGCGTCTTCATTCACCAATACTATGGCCTCCTCAATTTTATATGAGTGGGCATTCATCATTTGCAGCAACCGTAATGCCACTTTATGAAAAACCGGGATGTTGATAGGTTGAGAACGTAACAGCTTCTCAATTAAACCTTTTTTGTCTAGCGGTTCTTTCAAAACATTCTCCTGCAAATTTTCAGGAGCAGCTGTTGTAAGCTGCACATCAGTTTGGTTTTGTCCGCATGTGGTCACCTCTTCAGCATCACCGCATATTAATAATTTACAAACCATACTGCATAGTCGTGAACAAGTTGGTGATTGGGTGAGTTAACATCAGTCACTTTCAGGTCTGCCAGCGGCAGCACAAACTGCTTATAATCAGAAATCCTCTTTACCTTGACCATCAACCCATCCCTCTCTTCAATCTGGTCATCAAATGACATGAAGGTGTAGATATCAGTGTATGAAGGCTTGCTCTTTTTTAGTTCTGCATACTCTTCTTTGTCACCTGGACCGAAAATATAAATTTCTTCCCAAGCAAAATCTTCTCTACCGGTCAATTCGCAAGGAAATACGATGTTTTTTTGAATGTAGGAACGGTATAACTCCAGAGATTCATTGGATACCTTGAGGTTGTACTCTCCAAGGATATGTTCAATTCTAATTTCCTGAGCCTTGTTTTCGTTCATTTCTTACCCCTTGTGTGCTGATATCAAGTGCATATGCCGGAACAAGCTGCCGTGTACAAGCGTTATCCCATGAAACAACAGGCTTATTCTGCCAGTGGTAATGTTATCGTGAAGACGGCACCTTGTCCGGTGTTGCCGGCCTCTATCGAGCCGAAGTGGTTGAGGATGATGCGGTTTACAATCGCAAGGCCGAGACCGGTGCCGTGATGTTTTGTTGTGAAAAAAGGGTTGAAAATTTGCGGGAGCATATCTTGCGGAATGCCTCCACCGGTGTCCTCAACGGTCACGGTAACCGTTTTTTTATCGGGGGATGTTTTTTGAAGGGTCAGAGACAGCTCGCCCCCTTCCGGCATGGCGTCGCAGGCATTCAGTATCAGGTTGAGGAAAACCTGGTTCAACTGGTGCGAATCACCGGAAACAGCCAAGGGGTAGGCATCGCTGGAAAACGATACCCTGATGTTATGGTCTTCAAAAGTGGCAACACAGCTTGCAAGGCAATTCTGGATAATATCCTCCAGATCGCAGCGGCGGAAGCAGATGGTTGGTTTACGTGAAAATGCCAGGATTTCAGCCAGCATTTTCTCCAGCCGACTGACCTCTGAGACGATAGTGTCGGCATAGCCGTGCTCTCGTGTGTCGCCGGGAAGTGACTTGAGCAGCCGTCCAGCAAACCCCCCAATGGTTATAAGCGGATTTTTCAGCTCGTGGGCCAGGTTTGCCGCCATCTCGCCTATGGCTGCCAGGCGCTCTCCATGCAAAAGACGTTCTCGGGCATCTTTCAGGTTCAGGTGGGCATCCTCGATACGACTATACAACATTGAATTTTCAATCGCCATGCCGGCCTGATTGGCAAAGAGCTGAAGAAAATGCAGATTGTTACTGGAAATTTCGCGCGCAGAATCCGGGTTGTCGACCACGATCATGCCGATAGTCGTTTCGCGGGCGACGAGAGGTGCTGCCGCAAACGATCCGCCGCATAATGGCCTGATAAAGTGGCAGGTCGGACATTTATGGCAGATGTTGTTATCGTGGTGATAGATATTACGTTCTGAAATAATGCGGTGTATAAGCGGGCAGTCGGTGTCAATTTCGATGCGTGTCAGCCGTACCTGCAAACAGAATTCTGCAGATCGCTGCCGCGATATTACTTCTTCGCTTATATCCCAGCGGCTCCCGAGTGCATCCTGGCCGCCGACAATCTGCAGTCCTTCGGATAGTTGCCGGGTTATCGCCAGCATCCCCTGCAGTACATTGGATTTTTCGTTACGCAGGAACAGAATGGCGCGTTCAAAGAGGTTTGATGATGGCGTGGTAATAGCGGTAAGGGTGAGGTGCAACAGCTTATTGAGGCGTATCGTGGAAAGCATTGTATTGCTGAACTGGTACAGAAGTGTCAGTTCAGAGAGACGAGGGTCGGTTTCAGGATGTTGTAAAGAATCGTGAATTTGCATGTCTGATCCCGCTTGCCACCATGCTGGACAATCTAAATTAATTTCGGAGTTCTTTTTCTTCAGCAGCCATCTTGCAGTCGATGCACTGGGTAGTTACCGGTCTCGCTCTCAGGCGGGCTTCGCCGATTTCTTCTCCGCAGTCATCACAAATACCAAACTCGTTGGACTCTATGCGGCTGAGGGCGTCTTTGATCTTGTTGATCAGTTTTCGCTCCCGATCCCTGATGCGCAGTTCGAAGTTGCGGTCTGATTCCTGCGTGGCACGGTCGGTAGGGTCAGGAAAATTTGAAGCATCCGAAGTCATCTCCGTTACGGTCTTGCCGGCTTCGCCCTGTAACGTTTTCATCTCTTCAAGCAATACGTTTTTAAAATAATCAAGTTTTTCCTGATCCATAATCAACTCCTGATTTAAAATAAACTATCAAATTTTAGTGAAAACAGATCAACAAGTCCAGATAAAAATGGTGCATAAAAAGCTAGGCGATCCGGATCCTTTTACAAAACTATTACATTCACTATGGGTGCGGCCTTGCTATGATGCACCTCTTATATCATGTCATCGGGGGAACAATGGCACAACCACTAAAAATTGGAAAGCATACCGTTCGCTTTCCGCTTATCCAGGGCGGCATGGGGGCCCGGATATCTGCCGGTCGTCTGGCCGGTCATGTTGCAAAATGCGGTGGTGTCGGGCTGGTCGCTGCGGCCGGCATAGCCCTCAATAGCGGTCTCTATGACGGCAAAAACTTTTTCCAGGCTGAAACAGAGGCTTTTAAAGCGGAGTTGCGCAAAGCGTACGAAATTGCTCCTGACGGAGTTATCGGCGTCAATGTCATGGTCGCGCTTTCCGATTTCGTGCCGCTCGTCAGGGCGGCCATCGAAGGGGGCGCCAAAGTCATCGTCTGCGGAGCCGGCCTTCCTATGGGGCTGCCGGAGCTGACGGCCGACCATCCCGATGTCGCACTGGTGCCGATAGTCTCATCTCTTCGCGCTGCCCAGCTTATCGTGCGCAAATGGCAGAAAGCCTATGGCCGGCTACCGGATGCCGTAGTGGTAGAAGATCCGGATACCGCCGGCGGACATCTCGGTGAAAAGATGGAAAACATCGGCACCGGCGAGTATGACCAATACAAAACGGTACGTGAAATAAAGGCTTTTTTCCGCGACGAGTGTGGTGCCGAGGTACCGGTGATTGCCGCCGGAGGGGTCTGGGATCGGGCGGATCTGGAGCACGCTCTTGCTGAAGGGGCTGACGGAGTGCAGATGGCCAGCCGTTTTGTCTGTACCGAGGAGTGTGATGCCGCTGATGAGTTCAAGCAGCTATACATTGAGAGCAAAAAAGAGGACATCGGCTTGATTATGAGCCCTGCCGGACTGCCGGGACGGGCCATTTTGAAAAACATAAAGAATATTCGCCAATATGATCTTGACCATCATACACCTTGCCGCATGGGCTGCCTGAAAAAGTGCTCATACAAAGAGTCGGGCGAGCGCTTCTGCATCGTAACCGCCCTGGATCGTGCCCAGCGAGGCGATGTTGAGACCGGCCTGGTTTTTTGCGGAACCAACGCCTGGAAGGCTGACCGGATCACGACCGTACAGGCCATCTTTGATGAGCTTTTTGGCGACGTGCCCGGGAAATAGCATCCAGTTGTTACAGCAATGGATGCCGGCAATCAGAGCCCATATGGACTGCTGCTGTTATTTTCTGCTTGACTTGTAAGATCCATGTATCTATATTCCAGAACTCTTTAAAAATCAGAAGCGGATGGAGATGGCATATGTACGCAGTTATTAAAACAGGTGGGAAGCAGTACAAGGTTGCCGAAGGTGAATTTCTCAAGGTTGAAAAACTTGAGGGGGAAATAGGGGATAGCATAGAATTTGCTGAGATCCTTATGGTGGGTGGAGAAAAGACCGTTGTGGGCGCACCGCTCGTTGCCGGGGCTTCAGTAACTGCCAAAATCGCCGTGCAGGGTAAAGGCAAAAAGGTACTGGTGTTTAAATCGAAGAAGCGTAAGGACTCACGCAAACTGCGCGGCCATCGCCAATTCCAGACCGTACTTAAAATCGAAAAGATTACCGCATAATTTGCAATAACAATTTTTCCCAGGAGATACGGAAATGGCACATAAGAAAGCTGGTGGTAGTTCAAGAAACGGCAGAGATTCGGGCGGACAGCGTCTTGGCTGCAAGAAATTCGGCGGCGAAAGCGTCAAGGCAGGCAATATTATTTATCGCCAGCGCGGCACTCAGATCCATCCTGGCAACAACGTCGGTTGCGGCAAGGATTACACCCTGTTTGCCCTGATCGAAGGTGTGGTGGCATTTGAACGCCTTGGTAAAGATCGCAAAAAGGTTTCGGTATACCCGAACTAAAGAGCGTCGCTATATTGTTCAAACAAAGTCCCGAAAGTTTTTCTTTCGGGACTTTTGTAGTTTTACCCCTGCAGACATTTAAATATGCTATAAATATGAGTCAGTTGTGTGATACGAGCGGTTTTTGTGTGTCGATTGGGCATTGAGGTCGGGGTTTTATGAAGCATTTGGGCGACATACTGGTTGAGGCTGATATCATCAGCAGCAAAACGCTCGAACGGGCGCTCGAACGGCAGAAATCTGAAAAAAAACGTTTGGGCGCCGTGCTTGAAGAGATGGGGGTGATTACCGAGGAAGAGCTGGTAGATGCGCTTTCCAAGCAGTTCAACTTCAAGACCATCAAAAACTTTGTCGGGCGAGACTATCCTCAAGAGCTCCTCGATATACTGCCGTCCGATTTTGCGATGAAAAAGCTGGTCTTCCCGCTTAAACAAAAGGATACGATGCTGGCGGTTGCAATCACCGACCCCTTTGATCTGGAAACGATGGAAATGATGAGCCGCATTACCGGCCTGCAGGTTGTTCCCGTTCTTGCGGCCCGCAGAGAGATTCTGGAGGCAATTTCAGTACATTACCTTAAAAGCAGTTCTGAGGGGGGAGATGCTATCCTGGTGGTGGAGGACTCAACGCCTGTTTTAATGATTATTCAGGCGGCGCTTGTGAAGGAGGGGTATAATGTACTGGTGGCATCTGATGGCCTGGAAGCGTTGAAAATTGCCCTGACGGAGCGCCCGAAACTCATAATCACCGATGCGGTGATGCCGCGCATGGATGGTTACGGTTTGCTGCGGGCCATCAAAGGGAATCCGATGACCTCAGAAATTCCTGTCATCATGCTGACTTCCAAGGCATCGACCGAAGAAGAGCAGAAGGCTCTGGAGTTCGGCTTCAGCGATTTTATTTCCAAACCGGTCCAGCCGTTGCGGGTTATTTCCCGCGTTAAACACATCCTTGAGATGACAAAAAAATACCGCCGCTGATCAAGCTTCCATCACCAGCGACCTGGCTGCTTTCCACTCCCTTTATGTCCGTTCCTGAACTCCCAGGGAGGGAGCGGATTAGATTCTCTCCAGATTCCGGCACGACGTGAACGGGCCAGGTTTTCGGCTGCGATATACTCCGATGCATACGCCCCTTGCAGAAAGCTTCTGTACGCCCACGCCATCCCCTCCGCAACCATCTCGCGATTGATATCCCTTCCTTCACAGCGGATGACCGCCACTGCCCGCTTGTACTGATCGATGTCGGCAATTTCAGCAGTAACACGCCGCCCCATGATTTTAAACATAAGCGTACGCCTCGATATGCCGCCGTACGGCTGGCCAGGCGCATCCGGTTTATTCGTTTCAGGCGCATCAATCCCGTACAGCCTAACCTTGAGCCGACTTTCCCCGCGGGTGGTCAACAACACGGTATCTCCATCGTAGACTGCGCGCACCATCCCATCTATTGTTCTTCCGGCATAGGCACTACCTGTGAGAAGCAGAATCTGTAAAATGGTTACAATAAATGTTCTCATTTATATCAGCTCCGCTGCGTAATTGAACTCGGTTGTGCCGGGGAGATCCCGTCCTGATTTGAACGCGGCGATGATGTCACCCCACCGTTCACGCGGTTCGTCACTAAGATCGATGACAAAGGAGCTGCACCCTTTCTGGCGCAGTTCGCTGTGACGTGCGGTCAGTGAGAACGGCAGCGAAGAACTGATCGTCTGCAGACCGTCATGGCTTGTGACACGGTACGTCTCTCCACGGTCCGAACGGAGCGGAGTATTGGCATGCACGTCCTTGATGCGAATCTTGGTGGTCATAACCGGCAGCGGTGAATACACCAACATCCGTTGCTCGATATCGATTCCGCTGCTGAGCAGCTCGGCAATGTTACTGCTGTCATCTTCCAGGTATAACGTCGCCGCTTCGGCGCCGAGCTCCTGCCAGGCGGCAAGTGCCTGACTGTTGAGCGAAAAGCAGCGGTGCCAGGTAGAGACATGCAGACCGTCGAGGCCGCGCAGAAGCTCGAAATGGGAAAGATTTGCCGCCTCGAAACGGCGGAAACCGACCCTGTACAGCGTGCGGATGGTGTCGCGGTACAGCGGCACATCACGATCGAAGAGTATGAACGGGATCTGCCAGATAATGCGCTCTTCAAAACCCCGCATGCGCGGAACGGCGGTATGAATCTGGTGGATGGCCGCCTTCGAGAGCGGCAGCAGCGTGGCATCCGCGCCGTTTTGCAGCGGAAAACGCCACTCTTTCGGATCGTCCATGACCACCGTCAGCGTCTCGTGTGGTGTAGAGCGGCATTTGCCGTCCCGCACCCTCTCCAACTCCCGGAGCGCTCCCTTCCGGGCGGCTGCGATCTGCTCGCGGAAAACCGCCGACGAGACGTCACGCAGCTGTTCGTAAAAGCGGCGGCGGAGATTCTTGAACAGGGCCGACGGGATCAACACCGCCGGGAAATCCGGTGCCTCCAGCGAACCGAGCCTGAACTGTGTATCACCGCATTTTGAAAACTGGCTGAACAGAACCGCCTGCATATCACCGCTTCGGGCCGGTTCCAGCGGGCCGACCGGAAGGGTGATCTCATGCGTAGATCCCGCCACTTCCGCAGAGATGCAGAGCCGCTCATCCTTCAGGGAAATGACCAGCCTGCAGGGGAGCTTGTCCCCCTGTCCCCCCTCAAGCCTGCGGAGACAGGCGTTGTCACTGAGAGTGAACGCCTCCCGGGATGAGACCTTATAGATCGAATCACCGACGGAAAAACTGAATGGCGTTTCAACCTCCACTGTGCTCCCCGCCGGGGCCTCCATAACCTTTTTCCGGTTGTAAACCATCTCGCGCAGCGTCCAGGCCTGACCGGCCATGTCGCTTTTTGGCTGTGCCCGGAGACGATCCCCGACATGCAGAGCATCTCTGGTTTCAAAGATCAGGTTTTTCCCCTTGATGCTTTTGATCTGGCCGATAAAGCGCCCGGTCCCACCCTTTTGCCAGGGATTGGCGATGTCGTCCGGCTGCTGTGATGCCAGAAAGCCCTTGGTCGGCGTGCGCCCAAAAGAATATTTCAGTATCCCCTTGGCAACGGCCAGCGCCTCCTTGTGCGATTTTTCCGGGGCATCAAGCACGGTGCGGTAGGCTTCGACCACGGTGGCGACGTACTCGGCCGATTTCATCCGCCCCTCAATCTTGAGAGATGTTACCCCGGCCTTGACCAGATCCGGGATGAGATCAATTGCCGACAGGTCGCTGGTGGAAAAATAGTGTCCTTCCTTGCCGCGATGGCTGTAGAGACGGCGGCAGGGTTGGGCGCAGCGGCCGCGATTGCCGCTGTGGCCGCCCAGCAGCGAAGAGAAGAAACATTGACCGGAGATGGAGAAACAGAGTGCGCCATGGACGAAACATTCGATCTCGACCGGAGTGGCGGCGACGATGGCGGCAATTTCATCAACCGCCAGCTCCCGTGCCAGCACGCCCCGCTGGAAGCCGAGATCCTGCAGCATCTTGACACCCGGGGTGTTGTGGATCGTCATCTGGGTTGATGCGTGGAGCGGGATCGTGGGGAAGTGGTTACGAATCAGCCGCGCCACAGCCAGGTCCTGCAGTATCACGCCATCGACCCGCATCCCGGCAAGGGCGGCGAGCGTCTCCACCAGTTGCGGCAGCTCCTTCTCCTTCACGAGGGTATTGAGGGTGATGTAAATCTTCCGGTTCTGGCCATGGGCGTAGGCCAGCATCCGCTCCATCTGGGTCAGCGTGAAGTTTTTGGCCCGGGCGCGTGCGGAGAATTCCTGGAGACCGGCATACACGGCGTCGGCTCCTTTTTCGATTGCTGCGAAGAACGATTCGAGTGAGCCTGCCGGGGCGAGAAGCTCAGGTTTGGCGTGCGGGATTTTCATTTGGTTACCTCAAATAGAAAGCGCCCCAAACGGGGCGCTAACTCCATACAAACAGATTCAGAGTGGCTGCTATTTTTCAAGCAGAATCCGCAGCATCCGGCGGAGCGGTTCCGCCGCTCCCCAGAGGAGCTGATCGCCGCAGGTGAAGGCCGATAGGTACTGCGGTCCCATCTTCATCTTGCGGAGGCGACC
Source organism: Desulfuromonadaceae bacterium (assembly GCA_028683435.1). GTDB lineage: Bacteria > Desulfobacterota > Desulfuromonadia > Geobacterales > Pseudopelobacteraceae > JACRCG01. The sequence goes on from JAQUIG010000008.1 coordinate 83,197, forward strand.
GATCGGGACCGTCAGGGTTCCCGAAACCGCTGCCGGAGTAAGACCCGCCAGAGAATCAGCCTTGTTGTTAGGGATAAGCTTGACCCACTGGTTATCGTTTTTGATGAGGTTTTCGATCTCGGCGATCGGCAGATCTCTGTTTAACTTGATCGTCAAGGCCTGGCTGTGGCAGCGCATGGCGCCAACGCGGACACAGATACCATCGACCGGGATCGGGGTCGTGGTGCCGAGGATCTTGTTTGTTTCCTGAAAACCTTTCAGTTCTTCGCGGCTCTGGCCATCCTCAACCTCCCGGTCAATCCAGGGGAGCACGCTGCCGGCAAGCGGGTAACCGAACTCCTTGGTCGGCATGGAGCCATCCCGCAGGGTTTCGGTTACCTTTTTGTCAATTTCCAGGATGGCGGAGCCGGGGTTTTTCAGCTCTTCTGCCACGACACCGTTCAACGTTCCCATCTGCGCCAGCAGTTCGCGCATGTTGGGAGCGCCGGCACCGCTTGCAGCTTGGTAGGTCATGGAGCTGATCCATTCTACGGCGTTGGCGCGGAACAGGCCACCCAGCGCCATCAGCATCAGGCTGACGGTGCAGTTGCCGCCGATGAAATCCTTCCCCCCCTTGGCAAGCGCCGCATCAATCACATTACGGTTGACCGGGTCGAGGATGATGACGGCGTTATCTTCCATGCGGAGCGTGGAAGCGGCATCGATCCAGTAGCCGTTCCACCCCTGCTTGCGCAGTTCGGGGTGAACCGCCTTGGTGTAGTCGCCACCCTGGCAGGTGATGATTACGTCCAGTTTCTTGAGCTCGGCGATGTCTGAGGCATCCTTCAGTGTGCCTGCATTCATCGGAGCAGGTTGTCCTGCCTGGGACGTCGTGAAAAATACCGGTTCAAAGTCCAGAGAAAAATCGTTCTCTTCCTGCATCCGCTGCATAAGAACCGAACCAACCATACCGCGCCATCCGACGATTCCAACTTTCATAGCTGCATTCCTTTTCTAATTGAGGTGAGTTTTACAGATTTGCAATGATTGCCGCACCCATTTCCTTTGTGTTCACCAGCTTCTCGCCATCCTTATCCTGGAAGATGTCAGCGGTGCGGAATCCCTGCTCCAGTACCTTGCCCACGGCGCTGTCAATTGCATCTGCGGCGTCCAGCATCCCGCAGGAAAACTTGAGCAACATTGCGGCCGAGAGAATCTGGGCAATCGGGTTGGCGATCCCTTGGCCGGCGATGTCAGGAGCCGAACCACCGGAGGGTTCATACATGCCGAAACTCCCCTCTGCCAGCGAAGCGGATGGGAGCATCCCGAGCGAACCGGTCAGCATGGCGGCCTCATCGGAGAGGATGTCGCCGAACATGTTCTCGGCCAGGATGACGTCAAACTGCTTGGGCCATTTGACCAGCTGCATGGCGGCATTGTCAACGTACATATGGGAAAGTTCAACATCCGGATACTCGCGTGCAATGTCGTTTACGACCTCTCGCCAGAGTACCGAAGAGGAAAGCACGTTTGCCTTGTCGATAGAGCAGAGTTTTTTACTCCGCTTGCGTGCCGCCTGGAAAGCGACGTGAGTGATCCGCTCAATCTCCGGTACAGAGTATTTCAAAGTGTCGATGCCGATCCGCTCACGCCCCGAACCTTCGATACCTTTCGGCTGGGAGAAGTAGATCCCACCGGTCAGTTCACGGATGACCATGATATTGAAACCGCCCCCTATCACCTCTTCCTTGAGCGATGATGCGCCAACCAGGGAAGGAAAGATGATGGCGGGGCGCAGGTTCGCATACAGACCGAATATTTTGCGGAGCGGCAGCAGAGCTCCGCGCTCGGGCTGTTCGTCGGGCGGCAGTGTTTCCCATTTCGGGCCGCCAACCGAGCCGAACAGAATGGCGTCGGAGGCTTTGCAGATATCAATTGTGCTCTGCGGCAGCGCCTTGCCTTCGTTATCGATACCGGCGCCACCGACATTGGCGGGGGTCCGGGTAAAGGTGACGTCAAATTTTTTCTCTACCGCATCAAGCACATTAAGCGCTTCGGCCATAACCTCCGGGCCGATGCCGTCGCCCGCCAGAACCGCTATTTTAAACGTTTTTCCCATAAACCCTCCAAAAATTTACATCAGAATCTATAATCTCGTTATAATAATTTTCAGGGCACTGCTTTGTCAAACTAAAAGCACACGCAGCATGCTCCTGTTCAGCATATTTCAATTTTGTGTCCCCCTGATCTCCAGATAAAAAACCGATGCAGACAAGCATCATACGTGTTGATTAACGTGCCTCCATACCGTACAATAACCCAATTTCCGCTGAAGGGGTTCTTCGTGAGCAATCTCCTGTTAATTACTGATGTGGCGCGGTTGCGAAAAATTTTTGGTCGTCTGACCGAAGACCGGAATATTCGTTTACGTGTCGTGAACAACCTCGAAAAAGGGGGCGAAGAGATCACCATCGAAAAACCGGATGTGGTCTTTGTCCAGACCCATTTATCCGGACTCTCGGCGGATATCCTGATCATGCACCTGAAAAAGCAGTTGGGGCGCAGGCGCTCACGCTTTGTCCTGCTGGCTTCCCCCGGGCAGGTAAATGACGCAATTTTGAAACCATATCAGGGTTGGCTCGATACTTCGGCAGAGGATAGTCAGCTGCTGTCTGAGCTGCAACGTACCCTTACCGCACTACTGAGCAAACCCAAAAAAAGCGCTGCACCTGCCCCGCCGGAACCGATCGCATCAATAGAGTTCAAGCCACTGCCGGTGAGCGCGGCGGAATCTGCCGCGCTCACCGGTTCCCCCACTTCAGAGGAGGTTACACCGCGACCGGTTAACGCCGAACTGCAGCCTCCGGTTGCCCCCCCTGCTTCAGCTGAACTCTCTTTGGAGGAGCAGGGGATTACCTATGCTCCCCGCAGGCGTTTATCGGTCTATTCCGAGTTCAACAGCTCCTTTGATAATGCGGTCAGCAGTACACCTGATCCGGAAACTCTCGAGCAGGCGACGCCTTCACCGGCACATGGCTGGGATGCCGAGGAGATCGATACCGTCGAGAGTAAACCGGCACGTTCAAAAAGGGGCACATTTCTGCTTTGGCTCGCTCCGGTTGTCATCGCAGTCGTCGTTATAACCTATCTTCAGCAAAGACCGGCTCCCAAGCCTGATCAGGGCAGTGGCAAAACAGCGCCGGCGGGCATTGCGGTGCCTGC